>NZ_SOAO01000034.1:0-1008 GCF_004364755.1 Rahnella sp. BIGb0236 | reverse complement strand
AAGTTGCTTTTCCTACACAGTAGATCCCTGACCCAATCGGCCAATTTGCCAGACTGGTGTTCCAGTTTTTGTATGAATACCCTGGCACATTGAACCAACAAAGTTCGGATCTTTTTGTTACCTCGCTTACTAATTCCCAGCAATGTCGTCCGACCTCCCGTGCTGTACTGTCGAGGCACTAGCCCTGTTGCCGCCGCAAAGTCACGACTGCTGGCGTACTGCTTCCCGTCGCCAATCTCAGTTGAAATAGTACTCGCTGTCAGTGTTCCGACGCAGGGAATGCTCAGCAAGCGCTGTCCAATCTCATCTTCGTCCAACTTTCGTTTCAACTGGGATTCCAAATCTTTAATCTGCTCAACAAGATAGTGATAATGCTGTTGTAATTTCAGCAATAACTGGCTGAGGTATAGAGGCAAACTATTGTCCTCAAGAAGGGTACTCAGTCGGCTAATAACGGCAGCTCCTCGTGGAACGCTGATGCCAAATTCCAGCAGAAAAGCATGCATCTGATTGGTTGTTTTTACCTTATCCTGAACCAAGGATTCACGGACACGATGCAGCGCACGCATTGCCTGCTGAGATTCAGTTCTGGGCTGTACAAAACGCATAGACGGACGCGATGCAGCTTCACAAATAGCTTCGGCGTCGACAAAGTCGTTTTTGTTACTTTTAACGAATGGACGGACAAATTGTGGTGATATCAGCTTAGGAAAATGCCCCAACTCTTCCAACTTGCGTGCCATAAAGTGAGAGCCACCACAGGCTTCCATTGCGATGGTTGTAGCGGGGCATGTCGCCAAAAATTCGATTAACTTTGGCCGTGTAAATTTTTTACGGTAAACAGCCTTGCCGCGACGATCTTGGCAATGAATATGGAAAGAGTTTTTACCCAGATCGATACCAATGAGCGCAATGTTTTCCATGATAGTTCTCCGAATGAAAGCCTATCCTCAGCATAGTACCGGGAAGGAGGGAGTGACCATCTCATTAAATATCCTACGCTAAGCC
>NZ_SOAO01000033.1:0-1174 GCF_004364755.1 Rahnella sp. BIGb0236 | reverse complement strand
TGTTTTCCATGATAGTTCTCCGAATGAAAGCCTATCCTCAGCATAGTACCGGGAAGGAGGGAGTGACCATCTCATTAAATATCCTACGCTAAGCCTGTTTTTTGTACAGACTACTATCCACTGAGCGTAATGCGCGGTATTTACCCTGTCCCAGTTTGAGGTTTGTTCGCCAGACGTAATCCCCGCTCAGGTTGATATGTTCCCATCCCAGTGGTGACAGATGGGTAATCAGTTGCTCATTAATCGGGATCCCTTTACGTCTCAAAGAATCTATCGCTCTTTCTATATATACCGTATTCCACAGTGAGATCGCCGCAGTCAGCAACGTCAGACCGCTGGCTCGATAGCTCTGATTCTCCAGCCCCCTATCTCTGATTTCACCCAGCCGGTGCATAAAGACCGCTCGGGCAAGGGCATTGCGGGCCTCACCTTTATTCAGTCCCGCCTGTACGCGTCGACGCAGTGAAGGATCCCTGAACCAGTCCAGCATAAACAATGACCTTTCGATACGCCCAATCTCTCTTAGCGCCTTTGCCAGACCATTCTGTTTCGGATAGCTTGCCAGCTTTTTCATCATCAGTGATGCTGTTAACCTAAATGCGTTACAGCAAGAGCGATAGCCACTGACGCTAAATCAATCTCTTACGTATCTGGATTGCTTAAATAATGTGCTTGACGTACAAAAATTTCCGATCTCCAAACTGACCCCTTAAAGGCGGCACGCTCAGCGCGCCGGTGCAGGATGCGATGACCTCGCCTGGTTTTGCCCTCTCAGCGGGTCAGCATGCAGCCGAAGCGTTGGCTTTTTTCCAGGAGCGGAAGATATCCGCAGCACCCGTGACATCTGATGCCGGACAGGTTATCGGTGCCATTAACGCGCATGATATTCGCGAAGCCGGGATCTGATCTCTTTGCTGATTCTTACAGAGATTAAAAAAGTAATGAGTGCGGAATCGAAAACCAAAGCTACTCATCAGCTCAATGATTTCAAAGTCGATTTATCAGTCGGCGACTTTGAAATGATGACGCATTTGATACGTGTTTAGCCTAGCGGCTATGTGTCAGAAGCGGACGTTACGGACACTCTTATATAAAATAATCAGCCTGAAATCATAGCTTCAATTTCCGCTTTGCATTTCATCAGAGATACGATGAGAAACTCCTTTTTTTCCTC
>NZ_SOAO01000032.1:0-1205 GCF_004364755.1 Rahnella sp. BIGb0236 | reverse complement strand
CTGTGTCGAATGTCAATCCGGCAGCGATTAATTTGCTGCCCATTCACGACCATCTCGCACCATCGCATTCAGGATTGTCACCAGTTTCCGGATGCATGCTGTTAGCGCAACTTTCTTTAACTTTCCACGAGCGATGAGACCGTCGTAAAACGTTTTGATTTCATTATTATTCTTTTTTGCCACCAGCGCAGCCATATACAATGCAGCCCGCACCGCTGAACGCCCTCCCCAGATAGCTCGCTTCCCTTTGAGCTTTCCGCTGTCGTGTGAATAAGGGCACACACCCACCAGAGCACTAATTTTCCTCCGGCTCAGTGTTCCTAACTCTGGCAGAAGTGCTAATAACGTCGCCGTCGTTGTTGGGCCTACTCCTTTGACACTGCTCAGGATTTTTGCTTTTTCCTGCCACAGTGGCATCACACGCAACTGCCGTCCGATGTCATCATCGAGATCTTTTATCTGGCTGTTCAGCCACTCGATGTGATGGTCAATGAGTTCCGCAACATCAAGATGGACACCATCAAGGCGGTTTTTTTCCATCGTCCGCATATCGATCAACTGACGCCGTCTTGTCACCATTTGCGCAAGCCGCTGGGTCTGCTCATCACTTGCTACTGTCAGCGGCGGCAACACGACTTGTGCAAAGCGACTAAGCACCATGGCATCAAGCTTGTCCGTTTTCGCGAGATTACCGAGCGACAAGGAAAAATGCTTAACCTGCCGTGGGTTTACGACCGATACGGGATAGTTTTCCACGGATAAATTTGCGGCTAACACGCAATGATAACGACCAGTAGCCTCCATGACTATTTGTGCAACATCATAATTTTTAAGCAAATTAATGAAGTCGACATGGCCAGTTTGATTATTAGTAAACTTCTGATAGAAATTGCCAACGTTAATAAAAACATCGAAGGTTTCTTTAGAAATATCGACGCCGACAAATGCTTTTTGAGACTGATTCATTATTTCCCGTCCTTGTAGATACGGGCTGGTGCAGGCACCGCCCAGGCAGCTGTTCGGGTTAAAAATGAGCTGACGTAACGCAGAGATGCTCCCCCACGGGCTTGATGTCCCAGAGGTTGGACTTGCTGCCACATCAGTTTAGAACTCGTTAAAATAATAGATGCTTGAAAGAGATTTCAATGATCAACGACGTAAATCAATCATTGAAATGAACATACAAGGTTGGGAGGGGGTTTTAA
>NZ_SOAO01000031.1:0-1424 GCF_004364755.1 Rahnella sp. BIGb0236 | reverse complement strand
TAATGCCGATCAGTTAAGGATCACTTGAACGATCCTATGGCTGTGTAAAAATCCGGAAACGTTCTTCGTTTCCGGATTTTTTTATGCGTATTGCTCAGGCTCTTGATCTCATTTCTTGTTATGACTCTACTCGTAAGCCTCTGACTTCTCTTGGAGATTTCCTCGATCCCGAGCTCGTCTCCTCCTGTCTGGCTGAATCCGGCACCGTCACCTTACGTAAGCGTCGCCTCCCGCTCGAGATGATGGTCTGGTGCATCGTCGGCATGGCGCTTGAGCGCGAAGAACCGCTCCACCAGATTGTTAACCGGCTGGATATTATGCTGCCCGGCAAACGGCCTTTCGTTGCCCCGAGCGCCGTTATTCAAGCTCGCCAACGTCTGGGCAGCGAGGCTGTCCGCCGTGTTTTCACCCAAACAGCACAACTGTGGCATAACTCCGTCACGCATCCCCACTGGTGTGGTCTGACATTGCTGGCGGTAGACGGTGTCGTATGGCGTACACAAGATACTCCGGAAAATGATGCCGCCTTCCCGCGTCAGACGCACGCCGGGCAACCGGGGCTTTATCCGCAGGTGAAAATGGTCTGTCAGATGGAACTCACCAGCCATCTGCTGACTGCCGCCGCTTTCGGCACGATGAAAGACAGCGAATACACGTTGGCAGAGAAACTGATAGAACAGACTGGCGATAACACACTGACTTTACTCGATAAAGGCTATTACTCATTAGGGTTGTTGAATGCCTGGACTCAGGCGGGTAAAAACCGTCACTGGATGATCCCATTGAGAAAAGGGACGCAGTACGAAGAGGTCCGAAAACTAGGCAAAGGCGACTCTCTGGTGAGGTTAAAAACCAGCCCTCAGTCCCGGAAAAAGTGGCCGGAGTTGGGAGAGGAGATGACGGCTCGTCTTCTGACGTTCACTCGTAAAGGGAAGATCTGTCATCTGCTGACTTCAATGACGGATGCGATGCGTTATCCGGGAGGAGAGATGGCGGATCTCTATCGGCACCGGTGGGAAATCGAACTGGGTTATCGGGAAATTAAACAGACGATGTTGCTGAGCCGGTTAACGCTGAGAAGCAAAAAGCCGGAGCTTGTAGAGCAGGAGCTATGGGGGGCACTACTGGCCTATAATCTTGTTCGTTATCAGATGATTAAGATGGCGAAAAGCCTGAAGGGTTACTGGCCGAATCAGCTTAGCTTCTCAGACTCATGCAGTCTGGTGATGAGGATGTTAATGACACTTCAGGGCGCTTCACCGGGTCGGATCCCAGAGCTGCTGCGTAATCTGGAGGGTATGGCGTTGATGGTGAAGCTTCCTACAAGAAGGGAAAGAGCCTTTCCCCGAGTGGTAAAGGAAAGGCCCTGGAAGTATCCTAAAGCTCAGAAAAAAGCCAGTCTGTTGCTTAACTGACTGGCATTA
>NZ_SOAO01000030.1:0-1425 GCF_004364755.1 Rahnella sp. BIGb0236 | reverse complement strand
CATTTGCAACATCAAGGGCTGCGGCAATCTGATCCTCTGGCAAGTTAAATGCTGAGCCAGCCCATTTTCCAAATTCGCTTAATCCCAACGGATCCCCCCCTTGCAGCGGATTTGAGGTGTAACGATACAAATTCCATCCCCCCAACAGCCCAATCGGATCCTGCGTGATATACCTGCCCAGCGTCGGGTCGTAATAGCGGTGGCGGTTGTAGTGCAGCCCCGACTCCTCATCAAAATGCTGCCCCTGCATGCGGAGGGGCTGGTACATGCGCAGCGGGTTGCTGCCGTCCACCTGATTCCCCCACGGGTAATTTTTTAGATATCTAAATTTCACTTCTCATGATTTATCTTTTTTGCATGGATATCATCGTAAACAATTTGTTTAATTTTGTAATTTCCACTCTCAACTTTTAAAACAAAAAACTCGTCTAGCTCATAATTTCCATAAATAGTATGGAAGGTTAATTCAACTTTGTCTTCTCCTATTAATGATTTAACGTCATTTGTTTTTCTAAGTTCTTTATTCTTATAAGCTCCTAACGTGTTATATGTATTGCTCATAAAGGAATTATAATTCACCTCAGAGGTTGCGTGATGAAATTCCTCTGATAGCTGTGTTTTGTAAATCTTGTTAAATTGTTTTAAGTTATAGTTGGCATGGTATTTAGCCACCTCATCCATAGCAGATTTGGCATCATTATCGCACCCCGTGACAATCCCGAGCAGAAATAATAATAGTATTGATATGGTTATTACTCTCATTTATCCATCCTTAGTTTAGAACGCATCGGGTGTATTGTTGGCATGTAAGTCCACCTGTAAAACTCCCACCACCGAGGCCCGCCCCTAACGTTGAGGAAATATTCAAAGGCTTGTCACTTCCATTTATTTCAAGCAAATTAGTTGCAGTTCCATTTAATAAAAATCCGATATCAGTTGTCGCACCGCTCAGATAAGATACTCCAGAGGTGGGTGGTGCATTTGATACCGTACCTGAAATTGACGCAGCGCCAGAAATACCCACCCCCGCACCTTGGCACGCCATCAAGTAGGCGCACAAGTCAAGACCTTTACCATTATTACCTGTAACAATTCCAGCGGCTATACTCCCACCAAGAAAGCCATAGCCTGCAATGCCAACATCCACAGATAGGGAGAATTCAGGTGGGGAATACAACGGTCCATTTGCAACATCAAGGGCTGCGGCAATCTGATCCTCTGGCAAGTTAAATGCTGAGCCAGCCCATTTTCCAAATTCGCTTAATCCCAACGGATCCACACCTTGCAGCGGATTTGAGGTGTAACGATACAAATTCCATCCCCCCAACAGCCCAATCGGATCCTGCGTGATATACCTGCCCAGCGTCGGGTCGTAATACCGGTGGCGGTTGTAGTGCAGCCCCGACTCCTCATCATAATGCTGAC
>NZ_SOAO01000029.1:0-1761 GCF_004364755.1 Rahnella sp. BIGb0236 | reverse complement strand
GCGCAGGGTGCGCTTGCCGACGCGCCTGCCCAGGGGGTCATACAGGTAATGGCCGTGGCGGGTGCTGTGGCCGTCGCCCCAGCTCAGGGTGTGGCTGTAGTGCGTCAGGCGGTGGCTGCTGTCGTAGCCGTAGCGGTATACCTCGCCCTCCGTGGCCTTACAGACCTTCTCCGTCAGGTTGCCGTAATCATCGTAGTGATACGTAAAGGTGGCGTCCTCGCGTATCCGGTTATCCGCGAGCGCCGGACGGGGGGCGTCGCGCGGGTCAGGCCGTGCGGGAGAGAACGGGTCGGCGTGATGCAAGGGCGGCAGGCGGTTGCCCGCCGGGTCGTACTGATACTGCGCCGGATACAGCCCCAGGGCTTCGGTCAGGCGGCCCGCGTCGTCAAAGACAAACTGGCGGGCGCCGGCGTCGTCACGGGTGCCGCTGATGATGGCGGTCAGCTGCCCGCGTTCGTCGTAGCGGTGTTCACGGCTGAGCGCCGGATACCCGGCGAGGGTCAGGTGCGACAGGCGCCCGGCCCTGTCGTAGCGCGTCTCACGGGTGAGCGGCCCGAAGGTGCGGGTGCGCTCGCGGTGAAGCTTATCGCGCTCAACCTCGAGCAGCGGTTTACCGTCCAGCGCCACGCCCAGCAGGTGGCCGGGGCCGTAGGTCAGCCAGTCAACGGCCGGTAAGCCGTCGGGCAGCGTCTGCGTCAGGACGCCGCGCGGGCCGTAGCGGCTGGCCTGCGTGTGCGACCACAGCACCCGCCCGTCCGGCGCGGTGACCTGCTGACCGTCGGCGACAATGCGCCCGGTCGCGTCACGCTGCCAGACGGCCGTGACCTGATGCCCGCCGCTGTGGTGCACCACCGCCTGCGGCAGGCCGTTGGTATCATAGGTCCGGCGTTCGTCATCGGGCGTGCCGTCGCCGTGCGGCGGATTTTCGCGGCATATCACCCGCCCGGCGGCGTCATAGTGCCAGCGGGTCACCCGTTCACCGTCGAGGCGGTGTATCAGCTCGCCCGCCGCGCCGTACTGATACTGCTGAATGCGCCCGTCAAAGCCGGTCTCGCGTATCAGGCGGTCCATGACGTCATAGACAAACTGCGTCCGCGCGCCGTTTTCGTTGATGAGGCTGAGTACGCGTCCGGCGGCGTCGTAGCTGAACCGTTGCGACAGCCCGCCGTGCAGGGTGCGCAGACGCTGACCGCGCGCGTCGTATTCCACGTCTTCCTGCCGGCCGCCCGGGAAGACGGTGCGCACCCGGTCACCGGCGGCGTTGTAGTGATACGCCGTGACTTCGCCGGCGGCGTTTTCCGTGGCCGTGAGGCGGCCGCGCGGGTCGTAGCGGTAGCGGGTCACCTGCCCCTCCTCACGGGTGATTTTTGTCACCTGCCCCCACAGGTCATACTCATAATCCGTGGCGTGGCCGGAGCAGTCGGTCGTGCGGCGCAGCTGATGGTAATCCGTCCACGCCAGCTGCTGACGGCTGCCGTCCGGCAGTTCCACGGCCATGACCCGGTCGCCGTGCGCGTCCGCGTAGTGGTAGCGGGTGGTCTGCTCCAGCGCGTCGGCCTGCGCCGCCAGACGGCCTGCGGCATCGTATTCGCGGGTGGTTTCGGTTTTGTCGGGGGCGATGGCGCGGGTCAGCTGATGCCGGCGGTTCCAGACGTAGAGGGTCTGCCTGCCGTCGGGGGCGGTGATGCCGCACAGGCTGCCGCTGGCGACGTCGAGGTCAAACTCGGTTTTACGCCCGGCCGCATCCGTGGTGGCCGTCAG
>NZ_SOAO01000028.1:1981-5059 GCF_004364755.1 Rahnella sp. BIGb0236 | reverse complement strand
CGCTTCACTTGTTGAAGCAAATCGAACTTTTAATTGAAGAGTTTGATCATGGCTCAGATTGAACGCTGGCGGCAGGCCTAACACATGCAAGTCGAGCGGCAGCGGGAAGTAGCTTGCTACTTTGCCGGCGAGCGGCGGACGGGTGAGTAATGTCTGGGAAACTGCCTGATGGAGGGGGATAACTACTGGAAACGGTAGCTAATACCGCATGACCTCGTAAGAGCAAAGTGGGGGACCTTCGGGCCTCACGCCATCGGATGTGCCCAGATGGGATTAGCTAGTAGGTGAGGTAATGGCTCACCTAGGCGACGATCCCTAGCTGGTCTGAGAGGATGACCAGCCACACTGGAACTGAGACACGGTCCAGACTCCTACGGGAGGCAGCAGTGGGGAATATTGCACAATGGGCGCAAGCCTGATGCAGCCATGCCGCGTGTGTGAAGAAGGCCTTAGGGTTGTAAAGCACTTTCAGCGAGGAGGAAGGGTTCAGTGTTAATAGCACTGAACATTGACGTTACTCGCAGAAGAAGCACCGGCTAACTCCGTGCCAGCAGCCGCGGTAATACGGAGGGTGCAAGCGTTAATCGGAATTACTGGGCGTAAAGCGCACGCAGGCGGTTTGTTAAGTCAGATGTGAAATCCCCGAGCTTAACTTGGGAACTGCATTTGAAACTGGCAAGCTAGAGTCTTGTAGAGGGGGGTAGAATTCCAGGTGTAGCGGTGAAATGCGTAGAGATCTGGAGGAATACCGGTGGCGAAGGCGGCCCCCTGGACAAAGACTGACGCTCAGGTGCGAAAGCGTGGGGAGCAAACAGGATTAGATACCCTGGTAGTCCACGCTGTAAACGATGTCGACTTGGAGGTTGTGCCCTTGAGGCGTGGCTTCCGGAGCTAACGCGTTAAGTCGACCGCCTGGGGAGTACGGCCGCAAGGTTAAAACTCAAATGAATTGACGGGGGCCCGCACAAGCGGTGGAGCATGTGGTTTAATTCGATGCAACGCGAAGAACCTTACCTACTCTTGACATCCAGAGAATTCGCTAGAGATAGCTTAGTGCCTTCGGGAACTCTGAGACAGGTGCTGCATGGCTGTCGTCAGCTCGTGTTGTGAAATGTTGGGTTAAGTCCCGCAACGAGCGCAACCCTTATCCTTTGTTGCCAGCGAGTAATGTCGGGAACTCAAAGGAGACTGCCGGTGATAAACCGGAGGAAGGTGGGGATGACGTCAAGTCATCATGGCCCTTACGAGTAGGGCTACACACGTGCTACAATGGCATATACAAAGAGAAGCGAACTCGCGAGAGCAAGCGGACCTCATAAAGTATGTCGTAGTCCGGATTGGAGTCTGCAACTCGACTCCATGAAGTCGGAATCGCTAGTAATCGTAGATCAGAATGCTACGGTGAATACGTTCCCGGGCCTTGTACACACCGCCCGTCACACCATGGGAGTGGGTTGCAAAAGAAGTAGGTAGCTTAACCTTCGGGAGGGCGCTTACCACTTTGTGATTCATGACTGGGGTGAAGTCGTAACAAGGTAACCGTAGGGGAACCTGCGGTTGGATCACCTCCTTACCTAAAGATACGCATTGTGCAGTGTCCACACAGATTGTCTGATGAAATTAATGAGCAAGAGCACCTGTTGATGCAGTGAGGGCAACCTTACGCTGATACGAAAAGTGCCAAACCATGTATGTGGTCTGGTACGGAATTTTCGTGTCCCCATCGTCTAGAGGCCTAGGACACTGCCCTTTCACGGCTGTAACAGGGGTTCGAATCCCCTTGGGGACGCCACTCCGATAATGTGTGAAAGACATTATCAACTGTTCTTTTATGAACAGAAAATAACTTAAAGATGACTTTAATGAGTCGTGTTTAAGATATTGCTCTTTAACAATCTGGAACAAGCTGAAAATTGAAAGTTTACAGCTGAACATCACTCTCCGTAGAAGTACTGAGTGGTGGATTAGTCTGTAACAGAGTCTCTCAA
The DNA here is from genome assembly GCF_004364755.1 of Rahnella sp. BIGb0236. Lineage (NCBI taxonomy): Bacteria > Pseudomonadati > Pseudomonadota > Gammaproteobacteria > Enterobacterales > Yersiniaceae > Rahnella > Rahnella sp. BIGb0236. The sequence continues at coordinate 3,071 of NZ_SOAO01000028.1, read as the reverse complement.
ATAATCGCAGCGCGATGATGTCTTTAAGACACCTTCGGGTTGTGAGGTTAAGCGACTAAGCGTACACGGTGGATGCCTAGGCAGTCAGAGGCGATGAAGGGCGTGCTAATCTGCGAAAAGCGTCGGTAAGGTGATATGAACCGTTATACCCGACGATACCCGAATGGGGAAACCCAGTGTGTTTCGACACATTATCATTACATGAATACATAGTGTAATGAGGCGAACCGGGGGAACTGAAACATCTAAGTACCCCGAGGAAAAGAAATCAACCGAGATTCCCCCAGTAGCGGCGAGCGAACGGGGAAGAGCCCAGAACCTGAATCAGGGTATGTGTTAGTGGAAGCGTCTGGAAAGTCGCACAGTATAGGGTGATAGTCCCGTACACAAAAATGCATACGTTGTGAGTTCGATGAGTAGGGCGGGACACGTGACATCCTGTCTGAATATGGGGGGACCATCCTCCAAGGCTAAATACTCCTGACTGACCGATAGTGAACCAGTACCGTGAGGGAAAGGCGAAAAGAACCCCGGCGAGGGGAGTGAAATAGAACCTGAAACCGTGTACGTACAAGCAGTGGGAGCCTACTTTGTTGGGTGACTGCGTACCTTTTGTATAATGGGTCAGCGACTTATATTTTGTAGCAAGGTTAACCGTATAGGGGAGCCGTAGGGAAACCGAGTCTTAACTGGGCGTCAAGTTGCAAGGTATAGACCCGAAACCCGGTGATCTAGCCATGGGCAGGTTGAAGGTTGGGTAACACTAACTGGAGGACCGAACCGACTAATGTTGAAAAATTAGCGGATGACTTGTGGCTGGGGGTGAAAGGCCAATCAAACCGGGAGATAGCTGGTTCTCCCCGAAAGCTATTTAGGTAGCGCCTCGTGAACTCATCTTCGGGGGTAGAGCACTGTTTCGACTAGGGGGCCATCCCGGCTTACCAACTCGATGCAAACTACGAATACCGAAGAATGTTATCACGGGAGACACACGGCGGGTGCTAACGTCCGTCGTGAAGAGGGAAACAACCCAGACCGCCAGCTAAGGTCCCAAAGTCATGGTTAAGTGGGAAACGATGTGGGAAGGCAT
>NZ_SOAO01000028.1:0-1884 GCF_004364755.1 Rahnella sp. BIGb0236 | reverse complement strand
ATAGACAGCCAGGATGTTGGCTTAGAAGCAGCCATCATTTAAAGAAAGCGTAATAGCTCACTGGTCGAGTCGGCCTGCGCGGAAGATGTAACGGGGCTAAACCATGCACCGAAGCTGCGGCAGCGACGCTTATGCGTTGTTGGGTAGGGGAGCGTTCTGTAAGCCGTCGAAGGTGAACTGTGAGGTTTGCTGGAGGTATCAGAAGTGCGAATGCTGACATAAGTAACGATAATGCGGGTGAAAAACCCGCACGCCGGAAGACCAAGGGTTCCTGTCCAACGTTAATCGGGGCAGGGTGAGTCGACCCCTAAGGCGAGGCTGAAAAGCGTAGTCGATGGGAAGCTGGTTAATATTCCAGCACTTGGTGTTACTGCGAAGGGGGGACGGAGAAGGCTAGGCTAGCCGGGCGACGGTTGTCCCGGTTCAAGCGTGTAGGGGTGTAGTCCTGGTAAATCCGGATTACTTTAACCCTGAGGCGTGATAACGAGCCACTACGGTGGTGAAGTAGTTGATGCCAAGCTTCCAGGAAAAGCCTCTAAGCTCCAGGTAACACGAAATCGTACCCCAAACCGACACAGGTGGTCAGGTAGAGAATACTCAGGCGCTTGAGAGAACTCGGGTGAAGGAACTAGGCAAAATGGTGCCGTAACTTCGGGAGAAGGCACGCTGGCGCGTAGGTGAAGGGACTTGCTCCCGGAGCTGAAGCCAGTCGAAGATACCAGCTGGCTGCAACTGTTTAATAAAAACACAGCACTGTGCAAACACGAAAGTGGACGTATACGGTGTGACGCCTGCCCGGTGCCGGAAGGTTAATTGATGGGGTTATCCGTAAGGAGAAGCTCTTGATCGAAGCCCCGGTAAACGGCGGCCGTAACTATAACGGTCCTAAGGTAGCGAAATTCCTTGTCGGGTAAGTTCCGACCTGCACGAATGGCGTAATGATGGCCAGGCTGTCTCCACCCGAGACTCAGTGAAATTGAACTCGCTGTGAAGATGCAGTGTACCCGCGGCAAGACGGAAAGACCCCGTGAACCTTTACTATAGCTTGACACTGAACATTGAGCCTTGATGTGTAGGATAGGTGGGAGGCTTTGAAGCGTGGACGCCAGTCTGCGTGGAGCCAACCTTGAAATACCACCCTTTAATGTTTGATGTTCTAACTCGGCCCCATAATCTGGGGTGAGGACAGTGTCTGGTGGGTAGTTTGACTGGGGCGGTCTCCTCCTAAAGAGTAACGGAGGAGCACGAAGGTTAGCTAATCACGGTCGGACATCGTGAGGTTAGTGCAATGGCATAAGCTAGCTTGACTGCGAGAGTGACGGCTCGAGCAGGTACGAAAGTAGGTCATAGTGATCCGGTGGTTCTGAATGGAAGGGCCATCGCTCAACGGATAAAAGGTACTCCGGGGATAACAGGCTGATACCGCCCAAGAGTTCATATCGACGGCGGTGTTTGGCACCTCGATGTCGGCTCATCACATCCTGGGGCTGAAGTAGGTCCCAAGGGTATGGCTGTTCGCCATTTAAAGTGGTACGCGAGCTGGGTTTAGAACGTCGTGAGACAGTTCGGTCCCTATCTGCCGTGGGCGTTGGAAGATTGAGAGGGGCTGCTCCTAGTACGAGAGGACCGGAGTGGACGCATCACTGGTGTTCGGGTTGTCATGCCAATGGCATTGCCCGGTAGCTAAATGCGGAAAAGATAAGCGCTGAAAGCATCTAAGCGCGAAACTTGCCTCGAGATGAGTCTTCCCTGTGGCTTTAAGCCACCTGAAGGGACGTTTAAGACTAAGACGTTGATAGGCTGGGTGTGTAAGTGCAGCGATGCATTGAGCTAACCAGTACTAATGACCCGAGAGGCTTAACCTTACAACACCAAAGGTGTTTT
>NZ_SOAO01000027.1:0-6496 GCF_004364755.1 Rahnella sp. BIGb0236 | reverse complement strand
GTGGATAAACCGGCGATCCCGGTCGGGCAACTGGCGATCCCGGCCAATGTTCCCCCTGGAACCAAGGTGTGGGAATCCAATGACATCAACGTGACGGCCTATTGCGACAACGTGCTGGGGTCGATCATTGACGTGGTGCATTTCTACTTCAACCCCAAATCCCAGTCGATTGGCGAAGGGTTGTTATTGGGCGTCAGCTATAACGGGCAGGATCTGGAACAAAACGAGCAGCGCCTGAGCACCAACAGCGAGCCGATCAAAAAAGGACAAAATGTGACGGTGAATGTCACGTTCCGTCTGTATATCAAAGTCAGCGGCAATGCGCCTTCCAGCGGACATTATCAGGGAGCCGACCAGTTTACGGTGTTTCAGCTCGATGGTAGCCGGGGCATCAATAAAACGCCGGGGGCGAAGAACCTCAAATACAACCTGTCAGGGCTGCAGGGGATCCGCTTTCTGGCCTGCGGTTCCGACCTGAAGGTGTACCCGGAATCCCAGATTGTGGATTTCGGCGCGATCCAGTCAACCACCTTATCGCGCTCGTCCGGCATTTCGCTGCCGTTTGCCATCAAAGCGGTGAAACAGGGGTGTCTGGATAATTTCTCGCTACAGGCCGAGTTTTCCACCGCCAGTCCGTTGCTGGATAACACCGCGATTGACCTGCAAAACGGCGCCAGGCTGATGCTCTATAACGATCAGGATCAGGCGATTACCTTTAACCGTTACGATGACTTTGCCGAACTGAATAACGTGAATGAGGTGACCAAAAATTTCACTGCAAAACTGAGTGCGATCCCCGGCCGGGCGCTGTCTCTCGGGCAGTTTGATGCGTCAGTGATCGTCAAAATTAATTATTACTGACAGCCGATAAGAAACGGAGAATGACATGCTAAGAACGGCAAAATTACGGGCGCAGGCGCTTGAGGAACCGGTTTATACCGCACAGGCACCCGAACTTATCGCTGAATCCGAGATCAATGCTCTACTGCAAACCCTGCGTGAAGATGCCGGATTAAGTAAAACAGAACTGGCCAGACGGCTCGGGGTCACGCCGCCAGCCATTACCCGTCTGGAAAAAAGGCCCGCACAGGCCAGTTTCTGTACGCTTTCCCGGTATGCACAGGCCTGCGGATTTCATCTGTATCTCTATTACAAATAAATAGGGTCAGAAACTCTTTTTGAATACGCACAGGGCAAATGGCGACTGATTACTTTCTATCAGCAAGGTATTGTCGTCATATTTTTTCAGAACCAGGGTATCGGTATGACCACTGAGGAAAAAGCTGTTCATCAGCAGCAGGGATGAAATCCCCCAGTCCATATCATCAACACTGTCGATGTTTATCTGGCGACTGGTCAGTGAATACGTGTTGGTACTTTTGCTTTCGTGAACATAGTGATAATAAATGTTCCTCAGCAATGTTTTACGTGCAATCAGATTGCCATCCTTGTCGTATAAGTACCCGGTTCCACTTAATGAAACTAAAATTTTGTTTCCATCAAGGAAGCTGAAATACAATGTACTGACCATTTTGGCTCTCTGATTATCATACCGTGCTTCTACGATCATATTTCCCCGGCACGGTATATTTACCGGAAACGCATTCTGATCTGCAGGGGATAAAATCTCATATAAAATGAATAGCAACAGGGCAGTCGCCGGAAGAAGAGTCAAGAGAATAGTCTTCCTGCTATAGAACATATTTTTCTTATTACTTGTCATGCGTGGTCCTGTCATTTGTATAATAGCTTATGCAAATGTTAGCCTTGTCATTATCGTCGGTGCTGCATTGCGCCATAAAATCACGGACTGAACCGGTGTTTATCGGCGATGAAAAACGCTCGCTTTGGAATATTAAAATATCGCCTGACTTACAGGGAATATTCTTGTCCTTAAGAAATTGACTGGCCAGAGTAATAAACTCACCTCTGCGGGATAACGTCACCGGTGCGGTTGAATACAAATCACAAGCGCCGGACCAGGCGATCTTCAGTTCCGCTTTCGGGTCACGTATGCCATTGTGCAGAATCAAAAAGACCCATGCCGTCAGCGCAGTAGTGACTAACAGAATGATCACAAAGCCTTGCTGATGCTTGTCGCGAAGGAAGCCGGGTTCCTTATCGGCGCGCGGGAACCGGGGTGCCGCTGTAATAATCTCGTCAATATACGGCGCTGTTTTCTGCCGGACTTCCGGTGTCGGGACAGTCTCGTCACTGATACAAGGTTCAATGACAATCTCTTTCCGGATGGTAAAGCCAACCTTGGGCACAGTAACAATAAACTCATTAAGATAGCCTAACGTAACCATCACTTTCCGTAATTTACTGATGCAATGATTGAGGTTGTTATTACTTGCCGTGAGGCCGTAGTCATCCCATACTTTCTTAAAGAATGTTTCACGGTCGACAACCATACCCTGCTGTTCAATGAGCAATAATAATATCCTACGTGCAGGATTCGATACTGCGATCTTACTTTCTGAATCGCCTCGTAATGAAAGAGAGTTATCCTCCGCATTGAAGATAATTTGATTTTCAATCAGATAATTCATATGCATCTCACGTCTCCCTGTTTAGAATATCCTGCTTCCGCATCACTTCAGGTAATTAGAACAATGCGCACCCTGTCGGATTTTTCATTTATATATCGCATGACAGGACCGCCAGTATAAACCGTTCTATTTTAAAAACAGATTCCTGTCGTAAATGTTTACAGACAAGTCATTTTCATGAGGGAGATCGCGTGGGGTCTGAAGAGATATAAATCACGTACGGATTTTTAGTAGTACGTGATTTACGGAGGATCATTGCAAATACGGGCTGACAATTTCCACGTGCTGGCGATCAAAGTCGACAGCAATACGGGCGCCCAGTGGCAGCGTCAACATCGGATGGGTATGGCAGCAGTCAAAACCATCGACCAGCGGGATATCTTGTCCGTTGAGGACTTCCCGCAGCACATCAGCGGGTTGTCTGCCTGTTCCTGCAGGGTTAAATAATTCATGTTTACCGAGCACAATGGCACCCACGCGATCGAAGATGCCATTGAGTTTCAGCATCGAAAAAGAACGTTCCACCGTGGCGATATTTAGCAGGCTGTCTTCAATCAAAAGAATATCGCCCTGACGGATTTCCGGCATATAAGGGCTGCCCCAGATGCCTGACATTGTGTTCAGATTGCCACCGATGACTCGCCCCTCAACGCGACCCTTGCCGAGAAAACGGCAGGTGTTGGCATACAAGGTTTTCGCTCTGACCGGGGTTACATCATCCCAGTTGAGTTTTTCATCTGTCCAGAAAGGCGGCAACGCGTAGCGGTAAGGCGTATTGCGGCGGGTCATCAGGATGTCAGCAAAAGAGGCATAGGTCTCATCCACCAGCGGCGGAAATTCGCCAAAAGAAGCCACCAGAGCCGGACCGTAAAAGGTGATCAACCCGGTTTGCGCATAAATCCCGGCCAGCAAGGCCGTCGTATCGGAATAACCCACAATAATTTTTGGATCGGCGCGCAGTGCATCGTAATCGAGATAAGGCAGCAGGGAATTCGAGTTATTACCGCCAATTGTCGACATCACACAGCGTACCTTCGGGTCACGGATCAACTGATTCAGTTCCTCCGCGCGTCCGGCGATGGAACCCGAACGATAGTGATCAGATTGTCCGGTGAGTGCACCCGCTTTCAGGACAAATCCCTTTTCTTCCAGGAATTTTTTCCCGCGCATAAAACGGTTTGGCGCTGTAGCGGTAGCGGGGGAAGAAGCAGAGAAAAAACCAATGGTATCGCCGGTTTTCAGGGCGGGCGGGAACAGCGGGGTATCTGAAGAGGGCATATTACATCCTATAAATCTGCTCAATGTTCAACCTGCAATGTATCAGTTCAACCTACGGTTTTATATGACTTTATGGGGGCGACTCCATCGATAAATGAGCATAAAAAACTTGCCTCAGGCCACTCCTTATACTTGTAAAACAAGGGATAATGGGTAACTCACAGAAATTCCTGCTGATTTGGCAAAAATTATAACCGAGAACACTGCCTTTCTGGTCTGAACTTCCGATGTCTTTGTTGTAAAGTCCTCTTAATTTATATGGATATTGTTCATCGTAGAGGATGATTATGCTCTCTTCATTAACCGGACTTAATTTCTCCCTGACTGCAGGCGGTTTACCGCCCGCTACCTTTGCTGTCGCGAATTTTACGCTGACGGAATCATTTTCTACGCCTTTTAGTCTGCAGGTCAGTGTGGTGAGCACAGATCCTGCGGTGGATTTCGCTGCAGTCCTGGACACCACGGCAAAGCTCACCGTGATGGATACTGGCATTTTGCAACGTTGCATCAGCGGCGTTGTGTCTTCATTTGAGCAGGGCGATACCGGTAAAGGTCAGACCCAGTACGATATGGTGATACGCCCCGCGCTGTGGCGGGCCACGTTGCGACATAATTCGCGGATTTTTCAACTCCAGGATATTCAGACCATCCTCAGCATACTGATGAAAGAGAATGGCATCAGCAAAGTCGCCTATGCCTTTAAAAACCCCCATCCGCAGCGTGAGTTCTGTGTTCAGTTCGCCGAATCGGATTTGAATTTTATTCAGAGACTCACGGCGGAAGAAGGGATTTTTTACTTCTTCGAATTTGATGAAGGCGGTCATACGCTGGTATTCGCTGACGACGTGGCTGCTCTGGGAGCGGGGCCGGTATTGCCGTACAACGCAACGGACGCTTCCGCCTCTCCGGTCACCTGCATCAGTTCATTCCGCTGCGGCAGCCGCGTCCGCACGGCGTCGGTGACACTCAAGGATTACACCTTCAAAACGCCCGCATGGGACGCCAGATTTAACCAGATGGGTAAAGACCTGCAGAACCAGCAGGAAACGTATGAACACTATGACTACCCGGGGCGTTACAAGGATAACAGCGGTAAAAACTTTACTCAGTACCGTCTCGAGGGGCTGCGCAATGATGCCCAGCAGGGGCAGGGGCAGAGCAACGCATTTGCGCTTCAGCCCGGCGTTCGCTTTACGCTGATGGCGCATCCGCGCCCTGATTTGAACACCCGCTGGCAGCCGGTAAGCACTGTTCATACCGGTTCGCAGCCGCAGGCCCGGCTGACTTCTTCAGGGGGACAGGGCACCACGCTCACCTGTCAGTTCAATTTTGTACCGGGAAAACAGACCTGGCGACCGTCGCCGCGCAATAAACCGGTCATGGACGGCCCGCAGATAGCCAAAGTCGTCGGCCCTGCCGGGGAAGAAATCTATACCGATAACCACGGACGCGTGCGTTTGCAGTTTCCGTGGGACCGCGAGGCCAAAGGGGATGACACCAGCTCCTGCTGGGTGCGGGTCTCCCAGGCCTGGGCCGGACAGGGATGGGGGGCCATCGCCATTCCCCGCATCGGTCAGGAAGTCATTGTGGATTTTCTGGGCGGCGACCCCGATCAGCCGATAGTGACCGGTCGTACCTATCACGCCAGTAACATCGTGCCCAATGGCCTGCCGGGTAAGAAAACCCAGATGTCGATCAAATCGAAGTCCTATAAAAGTCAGGGGTTTAACGAACTGCGGTTCGAAGACGCGACCGGCGCGGAAGAACTGTACATGCACGCGCAGAAAGATATGCGTACCGAGGTGCTGAACAACCGGAGTACGACGGTTGATAACAATCATACCGAACTGGTAAAGGCTAATCAGTCTGTGACGGTCAATAAAAACCAAACTATCGCAGTACTGATGAATGAAAAAGAAACAGTGGGTATGAATCAAAGTCTCAATGTTGGCATGAACCAGACCGAAACCATCGGCATGAATAAGGTTGAGACAGTGGGTCTTGCCCGTGCATTGAACGTGGGGATCTTTTCCCAAACCAGTGTGGGCGTAGCGATGAACACCACTGTGGGGCTGGTACAAGCTTCTCAGGTGGGAATGAGTAAATCACTTCTTGTCGGGGAAAGTTACAGCGCTGATATCGGCAAAACCATGTCGCTGACAGTGGGTGAACGTAAGGTTGAGAGTATGGGGAAGGTAGCCGTCTACTCTGCGGGTGAACATCTGGAGTTAGTCTGTGGCAAGGCGCGGCTGGTGCTCACCAGTGACGGCGGTATTTATCTTAACGGGCAACATATTGAATTGCAGACCCTGACAGCCCTGAATGGTGACAGCATGCTAATACAACTTAATGGCGGTGCGAGTCAGAAAGCACCAGCAACTCCGAAAGGCTGAACGCTATTCTACGTGTTTTCAGATATGCGGCAGACAAACTCGGATCATGGACAGAAAAATCTAATACAAGGAGAGAACAATGGCAGGACAACCCGCCGCCCGTCAGGGCGATGCCACGCTGTACGGCGGCCCGATAGTTCAGGGCTCCGCCAGCGTGCTGATTGGCGCGCCTTCCGGCATTGCCTGCTCGGTCTGTCCCGGCGGACTCATAAAGGGCAATCCGGTCAACCCGTCGCTCGGCGCCAAGGTGCTGCCGGGCGAGACCGACCTGAC
>NZ_SOAO01000026.1:0-8307 GCF_004364755.1 Rahnella sp. BIGb0236 | reverse complement strand
CATGACGTTCGCCATGTCGCTTTTGGGCGGCACCTCGCGCACGTTGAAGTAAAACAGCGACTCGCGGTCTTTCGGTAAGCCTGCGGTTTCAGGTAATTGCAGGATGCGGATCTGACTTTTCTCACCGGCGTCAATGCGCTGCATCGGCGGCAGCGCCACCAGCGGCGAGGTGATTTTTTCGCCCTGCGCATTCTCCAGCCAGACCTGTGCCAGATACGGCAACGTTTTGCTCTGGTTTTCCAGCATCACGCTGACGGATTTATCACCGGCCTGATAAATGATGCGCGTCCGGTCAAGATTGACGGCGGCCAGCGCGGGCGTCGCCGCGACCATCGTCAGCAGGGCAATGAGATAAAAATGCTGTTTTTTCATGGGATTATTTCCTTATGTACAGGGCAGCAACATCTGCCCGGAACGGGTTTCGGGTTCAGCGGGCACGCGGATCTGACACTGCTGCGCATCGCCCCAGCGCACCGTCAGGGATTTTTCCCCTGACACACCGGCCAGATAGGCCAGTCCGCCGTCGCCGATCAGCCCCGCCTCAAAGCCGGAACTGTTGTCAGTTACCGACGCGCCCAGCGGCGGATGGCTGCCGTCTTTCAGGCGGATCACCGCCATCAGGCGCTCGCCTTTCACGGCGCGGATCTGGCGAAAACCGATCGCCCCTTCGGTCAGCGTTTTGCTGACCACCGAGCTGTAAACCTCGACGTCGTCCGGCAAATTATTGACATCAACGCGGATGTCCGAGGTCTGGTAGCTGGACACGCCGTTCACCACCGCGATGCCGTAATCGTTGGTCACGGACGCGCCGTCGCTGACCGGAATGCCTTTCACACCCGCCGACAACATCATGCGCGGCTCGCTGCCGGCGCTGCTCTGATGCAGGGCCGCGCCCGCCGCCGTGGCGGTCAGCGATCCGTACCAGCTGGCATTCACCGAGCGGTAATCGTTATTTTTCACGCTGCCGTTCGCCCCGAACTGGCCGTACGGCGACATGTGCTGGTAGTTGGCGCGGAACACGCCATTGCCTTTTTGCAGATCCGGGCTGCCGCCGCCCGCACCGACGCGCCAGCTGTTGGCCGGATCCTGACTGTTGTAATACGACGCCGTTTGCGAGAAGCCGCTCTGCGAATCCTGCTGCGCGTCGTAGCTGATTTGCTGCCCGGAAGAGAGCGGCACACTGAGCGACAGAAACATCTGGTTTTCATCGGTATCGCGGTAATTGAGCTTGCTGGCGGAAAACGTCGCCGAGACGCCGGTAAAGCGCCCGACATCGAAAATCTTGCTGACCGACAGGCTGTAGTTGTTACTGGCACGCTCGTTCCAGTAGATTTTGTGGGTGGCCGAGAGATACAGCGTGATGGCCGGCCACGGCAGATACTGGTTGGCGGTGACGGTGTAGGTCTGTTTGTCGTCGCGGGAATAGCCGTCGCCGTTGACCTTGTCGAGATACTGGCTGAACGACATAAAGGTTTTTTGCGAGAAACGGTATCCGGCAAAGGTGATCTGGCTGCCGGTCGAATCGAAGCGTTTGGAGTAGTTGGCGCGGTAACTCAGCCCGGTTTGCCTGCCCGCCACCGGCACGGTGGCCGAGGATCGCGTGACGTCAAACGACACCGCGCCGAGCTTTTGCAGGTTTTGTCCGACGCCGAGCGCCTGCGCCTGATAGTTGCCGGTGGTGGTGATAACGCCGCCGTAAAGCGAGAAATCATTGAGCGCGCCCCAGGACATTTCGCCGCTGTAAAAACCGGGCTGTAACACGTGATTGTTGCTGCCGGTGGTCGGTTTGCCCGTCGCGGTTTTAAAGCGCACCTGCCCTTTGCGGGTCAGAAACGGGATGGTCGCGGTGGTCACCTGATAGGTGGTGACGCTGCCGTTTTCTTCCTCGATTTTCACATCCAGCGCGCCCTGTACCGCTTCGGTTAAATCCTGCACCACGAACGGCCCCGGCGACACGTTGGTCTGGTAAATCACCCGTCCGTTCTGGCTGATGCTCACTTTGGCGTTGGTTTTGGCGATGCCGGTCACCTGCGGCGCGTAGCCACGCAGCGACGGCGGCAGCATGCGCTGGTCGCTGTTCAGCGACACGCCGAGAAAACGAAACGAGTCGAAAATATCCGAACTGAAATAGGTCTGCCCGCCGGTCAGGCGCGCGCCAAGGGACGGTAATGCGCGGTAAACATAGGTTTGCGTCCAGGTGAATTTGTCGCTGGCCGGGGTGCCGGAAGTGCGCGATGAAGCATACTGATAATCGGCACGGGCGCGCCACGGCCCGAGGTTAACGCCGGTGGTGCCGTAGCTGCTGAAGCTGGTGGTGCTGTCGCCGGACTGCGGCATGTATTTGCTGCCGAGCAGGTTGTAATCCAGCAGTGCGCCGTTCACGCCCTCATCCCACTGCGACGGCGGCACCCAGTTTTCATCGTGAAACGTCAGCCACGCCTGCGGAATGCTGATGTTAAGGGTCTGTTTTTCCTGATCGTAGCGGGTGGTCACTTCTGTCTGCTGATCGAGCGACGTGCATTCGCCCTGATGCCACAGCGTCAGCTTCTCGCGGGCAGCCGGGGTCAGGTCGAATTTGTCCACCAGCGCGGGCGGCAGACAAAGGCGGCTGTCCGGGTTATTTTCAGCGGAAATGTACTTAATCAGGCTTTGATCGCCGAGCGTGCGGCCATTGAGCACCACATCCAGCAGGTATTCACCGGGCGCGATATAATGGGCTACCTGAAATCGTGACAGATCGACATTATTGCGATCGGCAGAATCGATGAAATTAACGTTAAATTCTACCGCAAGGCTTCTGACCGAAATAAAGCATCCCGACAGAAGGAAAATAAACCACAGGGTTATTTTCTTGTCTGCCGATGTTCTATCCATCACAAACGACATAATAAAATCACTTTGACTAAGCAGTAATAAACACAAATCCCCGGTGCATTCACACCTGAAAATAAAGGGGAGAAAACTCCCCTTAATCACAGCAATAATTATTTATAGTTAAGGGCGTAGGTCGCCTGAGAGACGATCGTACCGGTAGAAACTGGCTGAGAGTTGGCTTCAACGCGTGCAGCAAAGACCAGTTCGTTGTTGCCAGTAACCAGGTTGATATCTTTAGACGTGTCACCGACTTTCAGCAGATCGCCGTTGGCGTCAATCAGGCGGATACCTGCGCCTTTTGCACTGCCGGTGTTTGCCAGAAGTTCCGCTGCACTGCTGTCAGGTGTGCCGGCAAAGGAGACGGCAACTTTAGACATGGCCGGATATTCAACCGTGCCCGCCGTTTGTGCAGTCAGATCACAATCCTGCAGGTGAATGGTGTAGTTAACGTTTTGAGAGTATTTATTGCCACTCTCCAGCACCTTATTCGCCACCTGCCCCATATTCACGTTAATGTCTTCATCACCCGCCGCAATGGAGCAAGGTGCATTAATCACCGTACCGGTGAAATGAATACGGCCGGAACCCTGATCGGTTCCTGTCGGAGGCGTTGTATCATCTGCAAAAGCTGATGAAGAAATAAGGGCAGATAAAGCAATAACCAGTGTCTTGTTTTTGGCGTTAAACATAATAAGTCCTTGAGATTTAACGGTAGCTATTAAGCGTTGCATAAGCAATTAAGCAGCTGTTAAGCGATATATTTCGCTGTACCGAAGAGAGCACCCCTCTCTTGCCAGATCAATATACTGATATTTTTAATTTAACGTTATAATAATTTGCTTAATGCAAATATTAAGAGTTTCCATCTCAGATTAATCTTTAAACATTATCTTTATGAATGTAAATTAACTCAGAGGTTAAAATATTTGATATTAAATATGCCCTCTCAGTTAAGAAAATCGCCGCCCCTGCTCTGTGATTAAGCTTTAATTAACTAATTAATTACATTTTTAGTCCTAGATTTTAACTTCCCCCCTTTCTTTTTCCTCCTGCGCCCGTCTCCACTTCTGTGGTCTGTCCCTCATGACCGGTGTTTATATCTTGCTGTTTTTTCTCCGCTTGCGTGATCTGCCCCCCAGAAAACGAACAAAGCCATATCGCAAACTACACTTAACCTTTGGTTGACATATCATTAACAAATTAAAGGAGAAAAACCATGAGCCATGTTTATAAGCACCCTATTCCTGCCGCTGTGGCAGAACGTACCCTGATCACACCTGAGAAATATCAGCAGTATTATCAACAGTCTGTTGAAGACCCCGATGCCTTCTGGGGCGAACAGGCAAAAGTGCTCGACTGGATCAAGCCTTTCACAAAGGTGAAAAACACTTCTTTTGCCCCAGGGAATATTGATATTCGCTGGTTTGAGGACGGCACTCTCAATCTTGCCGCCAACTGTCTGGATCGCCATCTGGCTGAAAAAGGGGATCAGACCGCGCTGATTTGGGAAGGCGATGACCCGAAAGCCGAAAACAAACACGTCACTTATAAACAACTTCATCATGACGTATGTCAGTTCGCTAACGTCTTAAAGGGGCTGGGAGTAAAGAAAGGGGACGTTGTCGCCATTTATATGCCCATGGTGCCGGAAGCTGCTGTCGCCATGCTGGCCTGTGCCCGTATCGGCGCCGTGCATTCTGTCATCTTTGCCGGTTTCTCACCGGAAGCGGTCGCGGGCCGTATTATCGATTCCAACGCCAAACTGGTGATTACCGCTGATGAAGGGCTTCGCGCCGGACGAACCATTCCGCTGAAACAAAACGTGGATGATGCGCTGAAGAATCCTGCCGTTACCAGCATCACGCATTCCATTATTTTCAAACGCACCGGAAAACAGGGCGAATGGAAAGAAGGACGCGACATCTGGTGGCATGACGCGATTGAAGGTGTTTCTGCGGATTGCCCGGCAGAGGAAATGAACGCAGAAGACCCGCTCTTCATCCTTTATACCTCCGGCTCAACCGGTAAACCAAAAGGCGTGCTGCATACCACTGGCGGTTATCTGGTGTATGCCGCGCTGACATTCAAATACACCTTCGATTATCACGATGGTGATATCTACTGGTGTACCGCCGATGTCGGCTGGGTTACCGGCCACAGTTACCTGCTTTACGGGCCGCTGGCTTGCGGAGCCATCAGTCTGATGTTTGAGGGTGTCCCTAATTATCCGACTCCCGCCCGTATGGCACAGGTGATTGATAAACATAAGGTGAATATTCTCTATACCGCGCCAACGGCTATCCGGGCATTAATGGCCGAAGGGGATAAAGCGGTTGAGGGCACCAGCCGGGCATCGCTGCGGATTATGGGTTCGGTCGGCGAACCAATCAATCCGGAAGCCTGGGAGTGGTACTACAAAACTATCGGTAACAGCGCGTGTCCGATCGTCGACACCTGGTGGCAAACCGAAACCGGGGGTTTCATGATCACCCCGTTACCCGGTGCCACAGAACTGAAAGCCGGTTCGGCAACACGTCCGTTCTTTGGCGTGCAACCGGCACTGGTCGATAACGAAGGCGTTCCGCAGGAAGGTGCATGCGAAGGCAATCTGGTGATCACCGATTCGTGGCCGGGCCAGGCACGGACATTATTCGGCGATCATGAACGTTTTGAGCAAACCTATTTTTCTACCTTTAAAAACATGTACTTCAGCGGTGATGGCGCCCGTCGTGACGAAGACGGTTATTACTGGATCACCGGCCGGGTTGATGACGTATTGAATATTTCCGGTCACCGTCTGGGTACTGCCGAAATTGAATCGGCGTTAGTGTCTCATCCTAAAATTGCTGAAGCCGCGGTTGTCGGCATTCCGCATAACATCAAAGGTCAGGCCATTTATGCCTACATCACACTGAATCACGGCGAAGAACCGTCACCGGAACTCTATACCGAAGTGCGCAACTGGGTGCGCAAAGAGATAGGGTCCATCGCGACGCCTGACATTCTTCACTGGACAGATTCGTTACCCAAAACCCGTTCCGGCAAAATTATGCGCCGTATTTTGCGCAAAATTGCTGCCGGTGACACAAGCAATCTGGGAGATACCTCTACGCTGGCGGATCCGGGCGTAGTCGATAAATTGCTCGAAGAAAAACAATCCATGAAAGTGCCGTCATAATTTTCACCGCCCTGGCGCGGTGAACTCTATCAATGCCTCAAAGGAGTCACTGAGATGAATGATCTCATTTATCAGAGAGTTGTAAGTAATCCGCGCTTCAGGGAACTGGTGCAAAAACGCAGTCGTTTTGCCTGGCTGCTGTCAGGCATTACGCTGGTTCTGTATGTCGCGTTTATTTTACTGATTGCGTTCGATCCGCAATGGCTGGGAACACCGCTGTATGAGGGGGCGACCATTACCCGTGGTATCCCCGTGGGCGTCGGATTAATCGTCATTTCTTTTGTGCTGACCGGTATTTATGTTGTGCGTGCCAACGGTGAGTTTGACCGGCTGACCGCCGATATTATCCGTGAGGTGCAACCATGAAGGCTCGTTGCAGTTCTCTTCTTTTGCTGATGTTATCGCTCTGCTTACCTTTCAGTCTGTTTGCAGCTGAAGGGATCGGCGGAGAAGTTAAACGCCAGCCTCTTAATATTGAAGCCATCGTGATGTTCGTACTGTTTGTGGGTGCGACGCTGTATATCACCTATTGGGCGGCGAAACGTACGCGCTCCCGCCAGGATTACTACACGGCAGGCGGACGCATTACCGGCCTGCAAAACGGAATGGCTATTGCGGGGGACTTCATGTCTGCCGCTTCTTTCCTGGGTATTTCTGCGCTGGTATATACCTCAGGATACGACGGGTTGATCTATTCCATCGGTTTCCTGATCGGCTGGCCAATCATTTTATTCCTGATTGCTGAACGTCTGCGTAATCTGGGCAAATATACCTTTGCGGATGTGGCATCTTACCGGTTAAAACAAAAGCCGATCCGGTTGCTTTCTGCCTGCGGTTCACTGGTGGTCGTCGCGCTGTATCTGATTGCTCAAATGGTTGGCGCCGGTAAGCTAATTCAGTTGCTGTTTGGCCTGAATTATCACGTCGCGGTGATCCTCGTCGGCATCCTGATGGTGCTCTATGTGTTGTTTGGCGGGATGCTGGCAACGACCTGGGTGCAAATTATCAAAGCTATCCTGTTACTGGCCGGTGCGACGTTCATGGCAATTATGGTCATGAGATCTGTCGGTTTCAATTTCAACACACTCTTTACTCAGGCTGTCGCCGTACACTCAAAAGGCATTGCGATCATGAGTCCGGGAGGATTGGTATCGGATCCGATATCCGCGCTGTCTCTGGGGCTGGCATTGATGTTCGGTACCGCAGGCTTGCCACATATTCTGATGCGGTTCTTCACCGTCAATGATGCCAAGGAAGCGCGCAAGAGTGTGTTCTATGCCACGGGTTTTATCGGCTACTTTTACATACTGACCTTCATTATCGGCTTTGGCGCGATCGTTCTGGTCAGTGCGAATCCGGCATTTAAAGATGCCAGCGGCATATTGTTGGGCGGCAATAATATGGCCGCAGTGCATTTAGCTGATGCGGTTGGTGGCAGCTTCTTCCTTGGCTTCATATCCGCAGTCGCCTTCGCGACAATATTAGCGGTAGTTGCCGGCTTAACGCTGGCAGGAGCGTCAGCGGTATCTCATGACCTGTATGCCAGTGTCATCAAGGATGGCAAAGCGACAGAGCGTGATGAGCTTAGAGTCTCGAAGATCACCGTCATAATTCTGGGTATCGTCGCCATTGCGCTGGGTATTCTTTTTGAAAAACAGAATATTGCGTTCATGGTTGGACTTGCGTTCTCCATCGCTGCAAGCTGCAACTTCCCGATTATTTTGCTTTCGATGTACTGGGCAAAACTGACGACACGCGGGGCAATGATCGGAGGATGGCTTGGTTTACTCACCGCTGTGATACTGATGATTCTTGGCCCGACGATCTGGGTTCAGATTTTGGGGCATGCTAAACCTATTTATCCTTATGAATACCCGGCGCTGTTCTCGATGATTGTGGCCTTTGTTGGCACCTGGTTCTTCTCGATTACAGATAACTCACTGGAAGGACAGAAAGAGAGAGAGCGCTTCTATCCTCAGTTTGTACGATCACAAACGGGCATCGGGATTTCCCAGAGTTCTAATCACTAGTGTTCAGCAAGCAGAAACGCAAAAGGCCATCCCTGAGGATGGCCTTTTGTTTGGAGAGGAGTTGTCTACTCTCAGAAAATCATCAAGAGCAGAAAAGACAAAAGCCCTGCACATAGTGCAGGGCTTTTGTCTTATTTGATGCCTGGCAGTTCCCTACTCTCGCATGGGGAGACCCCACACTACCATCGGCGCTACGGCGTTTCACTTCTGAGTTCGGCATGGGGT
>NZ_SOAO01000025.1:0-26855 GCF_004364755.1 Rahnella sp. BIGb0236 | reverse complement strand
TGTTTTCCATGATAGTTCTCCGAATGAAAGCCTATCCTCAGCATAGTACCGGGAAGGAGGGAGTGACCATCTCATTAAATATCCTACGCTAAGCCAGTGACTTAAGCAGGTATGACGGTCCGCTTTGTGCCAAAAGCGGAAGTCACGAACAGTAAAGTGCGTTAATCAAAGGGGTGCAGGTCAGTGAGATGGGTTGGCAAACCGGTCAGCGAATTCACCCACGAAGCATCTGAGCTGCTAGTCTAAGATATTTCATGTAAAAGCCCAGCGCTCGCCCACTGTAAAACCCAACACTCAGACCGGATGCAATCGCCAAGATTGTTAGTTGCATAAGAGATAGACTATGAGGATTAGCCATCGCCTCGGAGTACCCTAGATAATAACGCACCGCAAAATATAACAAAAAAACAATCAATACAGAAATTGTACCAGGTATGTTAATTGTATTAACTTTAGTTCCCAGACTTACAGCCGCTTTTTGAGTAAATTTGAATATTATGAGTGCGCTTATTATAAAGGACGATAACCAATATACTGACATAGTTAATGGTAGCGGATGGTGCCATATCGACCATAAAGAAAGGCTCAGGAAGATACAAGGTAACAAAATAAAGCTATGAATATCAACGTCCCTACGGTGGCGGGCTTTAAAACAGTAATATAGCGTGACAAAGAAAACGACAAATACCCAAGTAGGGGTATTCTCCAACGTTATCAACATAATAGGTCCATTTTAAGATTTAATAAAGGGGGAAGGGAAATAGTATTCTCCAAAATTAAATAAATACAAGGTCATTTGAATGAATTTGGCTATAAGTAGATAAAACGGTCATCAAGGCTTGAAACCGTCATTCGTGCCTTCCCTGGTATTCTGCAACAACTCGATCCCCAGTCATTCATTATGACCTGCTCCCCATTGCTCAAGACGCCTCGATGTAAGTATACATTCCGAACTTCCGCTGTTCGCTCATACCGAACCTTCAGCGCCACGCACTCGTCCTCTTAGTACCCATGCGGACCCCGCTCATATCCCTGCCATGTTGGTCAAATGTGAGCCGGTCACTTCGGGCGTACAGGCACCTGTTTACGCAGCGCATGAGACAGAACTAACGACGTGGTCACTGAATGATGAACGGACAAGGGCATCGACCATGGCCTCAAGAACAGTCGGTTGAGAAAACGCACAACGTACGGTTAAGCCGTCCTCGCCTGTCATCCCAGCACTATCTCCGCAAGTTGATCCGTTCGCCCCTCGCGCACCGAACTGTCCTATTCTGCCGTCCTCTGAACTCTCATTTCCTATACTGGTAGTTTGTGAAAAAAACGGGGAGGGATGATGGATTTCTTATCACGCTTTGATGTCATCGCATTAGTGATGTCGCCGGTATTTTGGATCGGGGTGGCGACGATGTGTGTCGTGACGTTCGTGACCTACTGGCTGATTAACTGGTTGTTGTCGTTTCTGCGTAAGGGCGTCAGGACATGGGGAGATATGCATCCGGCGACCGACAGAATGCGGTTTATTCTCGGTGATATGCTTGACCGGACCAGCAGCCTGCTGATCTTTGTCGCGGCATTCCTGTTCAGCCTGCGGTTCGTTAACTTACCCGATAATCTCTATAACACCATAAGCCACGCCTGGTTCCTGGTGCTGGCGTTGCAGATGGCGCTGTGGCTGGATCAGGGCGTTGTCTCGTGGCTTCGGCATATCATGCATCAGCCGGGAATGAATAAAAATCCGGTGACGCTGGTGATCACCGGACTGATATTCCGCGCGGTGGTCTGGTCGGTGATGCTGTTGTCGATTCTGGCAAATGTGGGCGTCAATATTACCGCGCTGGTCGCCAGTCTGGGGGTCGGCGGTATCGCCATTGCACTGGCTATCCAGACCATTCTCAGCGATGTGTTCGCCTCACTTTCCATCGGCTTTGATAAGCCTTTCGAAATCGGTGATTTTGTGGTGTTCAATGATGTCGCCGGGACCGTCGAACATATTGGTCTGAAGACCACCCGCATCCGCAGTTTAAGCGGGGAACAGATCGTCTGCGGCAATGCCATATTACTTCAGCAGACCTTGCACAATTACAAGCGCATGCAGACCCGTCGTATCGTGTTTAATTTTGGGGTGGCGCTGAATACGCCGCCGGATAAGTTGCGCAATATTGGTGAAGCGGTGAAAGAGATTATTACCGAGATGGGCGAAACCAAATTCGACCGGGCGCATCTGCTGGGATTTGGCACTGACCGCCTGAATTTCGAAGTGGTGCATATCGTCAATACCGCTGATTACAATAAATATATGGATATTCAGCAGGAAATTAATATCCGGATTATTGAGAAGTTAATGGAGAACGGCATCGAAATGGCACTGCCAAATATGATTGTGAAAACGCCGGATGCCCGGATGCCGGGGGAGGCGTCGCAGCCTGCGGCAGAAGGGTGATGTAGGGTTTTCAGGCAATTCCGCCATGCTTTGCTACGCTTTCTGAGCATTGAATTTTCTGAGCCTGACCCTGCATACCGTACTGTTTTCCCTTCAATTACCTGAGGAGTGCATACTATGCCATTTGTTAAAACCCAAGACGGCGTCAATATTTTCTTCAAAGACTGGGGTTCCAAAAGCGCACAACCTGTTGTTTTTCATCATGGCTGGCCGTTAAGCGCCGATGACTGGGATACACAAATGCTGTTCTTCCTGAAAGAAGGTTTTCGGGTGATTGCCATTGACCGCCGGGGCCACGGACGCTCAGATCAGACCAGCGAAGGCAACGATATGGATCATTACGCGTCGGATGCTTCCGCCGTGGCCGAGCATCTTGATCTGCACGATGCGGTGCATATCGGGCATTCCACCGGTGGCGGGCAGGTAGCGCGGTATGTCGCGAAATTTGGGCAGCCGCAGGGCCGGGTGGCGAAGGCGGTGTTGATCAGTGCCGTGCCGCCGCTGATGGTGAAAACAGACAGTAATCCTGAGGGGACGCCGATTGAGGTGTTTGACGGTTTTCGCAGCGCGCTGGCTGCCAACCGTGCGCAGTTTTATTTAGACGTTGCCACCGGGCCGTTTTATGGATTTAACCGCGACGGGGCCGAGGTCTCGCAGGGCACCATCAACAACTGGTGGCGTCAGGGCATGACAGGCAGCGCCAATGCGCATTACGAAGGCATTAAAGCGTTTTCAGAAACGGATCAGACAGATGATCTGAAAGCGATCACGGTGCCGGTGCTGGTGTTGCAGGGCGATGACGATCAGGTGGTGCCGTATAAAGATGCGTCACTGCTGCAGGATAAACTGCTCGCCGACAGCACCCTGAAAATCTATCCGGGTTACCCTCACGGTATGCATACCACCCATGCGGACGTGATAAACGCTGACATTCTGGCGTTTATCCGCGGTTAATGTCTGTGTCGTGTAGGTCTTTCAGAACCCGCCCGTGGCGGGTTTTTTTGTCTTTCATATCAAATCAGCGGGCTGAGTTTTTGGTGTATCTCGTCCATCCCTTTGATGTCTTTTTCTGAATAATACACGGTATTCAGCGCGTCAAACTGTTCAAGACGGGACAGGGCGTTAAATGCCTGGGCGACATCCGTATGCGTATCAAATACCTCGTCGGTTCGGATCTTGTCTGTTCTGGCGGCTTTAATTTCCGCCCTGAGCCGGAGGATGATTAACTGATTACTGAAATACTGGTTTTCTAAATCGCCGGATGAAATTTTTGCTGTCACGCTGACCGGTTGCTCCGAAGTGCGCGCCGGAAAAGAGAGCGCATTTATTGACTGAATTGTCTGCGCTTCGGGTGAGCTGCATCCTGTCAAAATAAATGCCAGTAAAATCATGGTATTCTTCACGCGTATTCCTGTCTGTTCTTTGAGTTTCAATCGTTGCGACGCATTTTAACAGGGCAAAACAGGGTGGCTGAACCGCGAGTTTGTTTAAATCTGGACGTAACAACGGTTGTTTTAAAACGTGAATTACATTTTTCTGAAGCACTGACTGCACAGGCGCGGGAAGAAACAGACATGAAAAAACCCGTCAGGGGAAACGGGTTTTTGTAGGTTACGAGGGGAACTCGCGAGTTATCTGTAGGTTGCTACAGAGAGGTTCACTATACACGTCATGTGTGACGAAATTGTGTAGGAGAATTCTGTATCTCACTCAACCTGAGCGCGGGAATTGCCCTTTCTTCAGGCAATAAAAAAGGCCCGAAGGCTAATGCTGGTCACTTAAGGTGACCAGCATTGTTTTTTAAGGGATATTTCGACCTTTTTTCTCTCACTTCCCTTGCATATTCACGCTCACGCCTCGGGGGGAGTTTTAGCATCGCTGCGTTGCTGTAAAAATGCTTCAGATGACCCGGGATGGCTCCCGCTGATGCCCACGGCAGCCCGATTAACAACCGTAATATCTCCGACACTGCACCGCTAAAACTCAGCTGATAAGGCAGATAATCTCCCTTCAGGCTGAATGCCATCTTGATCATCTGGTAACGAACAAGGTTATAAGTCAGCAGGATACCCCACAGTTCCTGCCTGACCATTTCCGGCAGTTTGCTTCTCAACGCCCACCGGTTCCCCAGTAAAAACTGCTTAGCCTCCCGGTATCCTAACTCGATTTCCCAGCGATGCTTATAAAGCTCCGCCACGCTGGCGGCCGGATAACGCATCGCATCCGTCATTGACGTCACAACCTGCCGTTCAACGCCATTGACCTTCCGGCGGATAAGCCGCACGGTTATTTCTTCCGGCAGTCCTTCCCACTGTTTTCTGGCCTGCGGTGACGTTTTCAGCCGTATCAGCTCGTCCTGTTTGCCGAGCTTACACACCACCTCGTACTGCGTGTTCTTTTTCAGCGGCGTCAGCCAGTGGCGATTTTCGCCCGCATTATGCCAGTCATGTAGCAGTCCTAAAGAGTAAAAACCCTTATCAAACAGCGTAATACTGTTATCCGGCGCGCTGTCTGCCAGATGTGCCGCCAGGCGTATCTCGTTAACGTCGTAACTGTCCATCACACTGGCCCGCAGCAGGTGGCTGCTCAGTTCCATCAGGCATACCATGCGGACCTGAGGATATCCGCGTTCACCGTGCTGGTTAGAAGCCTTACCGAAGGCCTCTGCATTTTCAGGCGTGTCCTGCGTATGCCAGACTACGCCATCGACGGCATTGAGTGTCAGTCCGTGCCAGAGAGGATGTTTTACCTCTGCATGCCAGTGTTGCTGAGTGATATCAAACAGAACCCGGATGGCATCTTCACCTAACGTTTTTCTGCGGGCAATAACGGAGCTGGGTACGGTGAATGAGCGTCCGGTTCGGTCAACAATATCCATCAGATTAACGATATGACTCATAGGCTTATTGTTGAATATGGCCATAGCGATAACCAGCCAGACCATGGACTCGAGGGGGAGTTTACGCTTGCGTAGGGTGACGGTGTCAGTAAGAGAAAAAGCTTGCTGAATGAGGTCAGGAGACAGGAGGTCAGCGAGGCTTTGAACTTCATCGGGGGCAGTAAGATTGATAATACCGAGAGCTTGTGAAAGTTCCATTTAAAAAGGGTCCATGTTGAGCATGAACCCTTTTTACACGAGCCACCGGATCGGTCAACTGATCCTTAAACGATCGGCATTAGCCCGAAGGCCTTTTTATCGGTACAAGACGGTTTACTTACGACCCAGCAGTAACCCGAGCACGACACCAATTGCGCCGGCCGCGATCAGACCTGACAGGGGATTTTCTTTGATTTTCTCCGCGACGTCAGACACGACTTCACAGGCCTGAGCCGAGTATTTACGTGCTGCGCCTTTAATCTGGTGCTTAGGAGAATCAACAAAATCGCCAAATTGTTTCTGCGCTTCACCGGCAAGCTGGTTGTCTTTGTCTTCGAGCTTATCTGCCAGATGGTTTGCATCTGCATCGATATCATGTGAGGACATATCTCTATCTCCTTTAGTTAACCGTTATTAAGCGTAGTCGAGATTTTAAAATCTGGGTGTTAATACGGAATAAAAAACGGCCATGCTGTAAGAATATGTTAATAATACGGATTTCTCTTAATTAACTGCCCTGAGGAGATCGCGGTTTTTTTAGTGGGCCGTTTTATTTCAAATACAACATCAGCAGGTAATAAATAATCGCAAGTTACGTTAAATAATAATGTTGCCGTGAGATTATTCCTACAACGAATGTAATCCTCCTGACATATTTATTCACTTATTTACGTCATAGTTATTTCATCCTTCAGAGACCGCTATCCGGGTCCGACGGGAAGGAATAAAAGACGCTTATTTTAATTGATGTGCAGATGGATGATAGAATTATGAAAAAATTAAATATTGCTTTCGCAGCGACCACATTGGCGCTGATTTTGGGTCAGCAGGCATACGCGGCAGATGGCACCATTACTTTTAATGGTGAAGTTACTGACGTGACCTGTACTGTTTCTGCGGGTACAGGTGCGGATACTACTATCAAGTTGCCTACCGTTGCGGTAAGCGCATTCGGCAGCCTGGCCAATACCACCGCGGGCGCAACGCCTTTTGCTATCTCTTTGACCGGTTGTGCGAGTACGGCTGGCGCGCTGGCACAGCCAAAAAGCGTAGCGGTGTATTTCGAGCCGGGTAGCAATGTTAATGCGAACGGGCGTTTGAACAACACCGTTACGACCGGTGGCGCAACCAACGTTGATATTGCGCTCTATCAGGCTTCTGCGAATACCACACCACTCGTATTAGGTAAGATCCCTTCTGCGGGGTACTCCACTATTTCAAGCACTGCGCCTGCAACCACCATGAATTTCCTGGCGAAGTATTATTCCACAGATGTTGCTGTAACTTCCGGTTTAGTTTCTTCCAACGTCACTTATTCCATTGTTTATCCATAAGTATTGTTAGTTAACCGCGCGGGTTTATCCGCGCGGATCTGTTATTAAAAAGGATTTTGTATCATGACAAGGTTATTTCATGGCAAACGTATGCACTTTGCCGTGCTGCTCTTCAGCTTTTTTATTCTCCCTGTGACCGCGCAGGCCTCTGTCGTCGTGACAGGAACCCGGGTTATTTATCCTGAATCGGCCCGTGAAGTGACGGTAAAACTCAATAACGAAGGCAGTACTCCTGCTTTAATCCAATCATGGATTGATAACGGAGACCCGAAAGCCACGCCTGATGTGGCGACTTCACCTTTTATTCTGACACCGCCTATCGCGCGCATCGACAGCCATAAAGGTCAGGTGTTACGCATTCGTTTTGACGACGATAAAACGCTTCCTCAAGATAAAGAATCTATTTATTGGTTGAATATTTTAGAGTTGCCACCTTCCGTCGAGGACGGCTCGAATAAACTTAAAATCGCTGTGCGTACACGTCTCAAGATGTTTTACCGCCCATCAGGATTACAAGGGGATGCGGATAAAATGGCGGGGGATCTGGAATGGACAATGGTGCGCAGCGGAAATAAAACCACACTGGATTGTTATAATTCCGGCGCTTATTACGTGTCTTTAAATAGTGTAAAGGTGGGGGGTAAAAAAGTCGAATTAAATATGACTAATGGCACGGTTGCACCAAAACAAACTCAGCATTTTGAAATGGATAACAATGCGACTCCCGGAGCTTTGATTAATTACAGCACGATTAATGACTATGGTGCGGTTATGGCATGGGATTCAACATTAAAAAATTAAAATAATATTCCTCTCACAAAATATCTGAGAATTTTTCCTTGGTGGAAAAAGCGCGGGTTACTTATGAATAAGCCAGTTTTTACCTTAAAAAGTCACTGCTGTATTAAATCTGACTGCCAACTTCATCCTCTGAAAGTTGCGGTTCTGATGGCGGCAGGTCTCTGGCAAATACCTTTCAGTGCTCATGCGCAATCGGGTGCCGATATGCTCATCGCTAATTTTGATAAATCTATGCTGTGGGGTCAGGGAGCTCGCAGCATAGACCTGACGCGTTATGCCGAAGGAAATCCTGTTGAACAGGGGATCCAGACGCTCGACGTGACGATTAATACGCGCCAGGCTGGCATGTTTGACATCAAATTCAACGAGGGTGATCGTCCAGGGCACGCGAGACCTTGCCTGAATACCACGTTGCTGGACAGTTTGGGTGTCAATCTTGAGAAATTAGCGACGGTCGCGGGTTCCATCAACAGCGAAGGATGTCTGGACTGGACGAAAATTCCTGACGCGACTTACGAGGTCAGCACGGGTGATCAGTCGCTGACACTCAGCGTGCCACAAATCTATATGCGCACGGATCCGCATGGTTACGTCAGCCCTTCGCGCTGGGAAAATGGGGTGACTGCCGGTTTTATCGATTATGCCCTGAATGGTTATCAAAATAGCCGGACAGGCCACACTGACCAGAGCCTGTATGCCTCGGCCAATATGGGACTTAATTTCGGAGCCTGGCGCTTGCGTCAGCGTTCTTCCCTTAATTGGAACGACGAAAGCGGTCACAAGCTCGATGCTATCAGCACCTATGTGCAGCGGGATATCGACGTGCTTCGCGCTCAGCTGACAATGGGTGACACATTCAGCGACGGAGATCTGTTTGATTCTGTTTCAGTCCGTGGCGTGCGACTTGCCTCAGATGACCGGATGTTGCCTTCTTCGCAAACGAGCTACGCGCCCGTGGTGCGCGGAATTGCGGCCACCAACGCGCGGGTCACTATCCGTCAGCGCGGTTATGTCATTTACGAAGCGACGGTTCCGCCGGGAAATTTTGAGATTTCAGATTTAAGCCCTGGTACTAACAATGGCGATCTGGATGTCACGGTGACGGAAGCGAATGGTGAAGAAAAACGCTTTATCGTGCCATTTTCTTCTATTGCACGTTCACTGCGTCCCGGCGTCTCACGCTTTACCACCACGGCTGGCGTGGTCCGCAACCTTCAGTACAACAATCAGCCGCACCTTGTTCAGGGCACCTGGCAACACGGTTTAACGAACATGGTGACGCTCTACGGCGGGCTGACAGGATTTGAAGATTATAAAGCCGCCCTGGTCGGGATGGTGCTGGGTACCGAGTGGGGGGCAGTGGGGCTGGACGTTACTCAGGCCCATACCGACCTGGGACAACAGAGTTTCTCTGGCCAGTCCGTGCGTGTCAGTTATAACAAGATCCTCACGGATGTGGGCACCGACGTCACTCTGGCGGCTTACCGCTATTCAACGGATGGTTACTTCGGTCTCAGTGATGCCCTGACGGCGGTTGATCAGGTTAAGGCGCAGGGTGACGATACGGCTGACAATATCCGCCGTCTGAAAACCCGCAGTGAAGTCGTGATCAACCAGCGGCTTACCGACACGGATTATGTGTATTTCAGCGGTTCCCGGCAGGATTACTGGAATGGCAGCGGTTACGATAATCAGCTGCAGGCCGGTTATACCAGAACATGGAGCTGGGGAAATACCAACCTCAGCGTGGCTCGTGCTCAGGATCCTTATGGCAAAGACGATGACAACATTATGTTGAGTGTCTCGGTTCCCTTTGGTGCATCAGGATACCTGACCAGTTCTGTCAGTCGGGATAGTGACGGGGGCGCTAATCTGCAAACGTCCTTTAATTCCAACGCCGGAGAAAATAGTCGCCTGAGCTATGGGCTCAGTGCCGCCTACGACAGAGCCAATGACGCCACCCGTAGCAAAAGCCTGAGCAGTAATGCGCAGTACCGGACATCTTTCGGCACACTCAATGGTTCCCTCAGTGAAGGGACTGATTTCCGTCAGGTTTCAGCGGGTATGAGCGGTTCTGTGGTTGTGCATCCTATGGGGGTGACCTTCGGGCAAAGTCTGGGTGACACCATCGGGATCATCAGCGCGCCGGGAGCCAAAGGGGCTCAGGTTCTGAATGCGCAAAATGTGTCACTGGATAGCAGTGGTCAGGCCGTGGTGCCTTATCTTTCAGCCTACCAGCGAAACGAAGTGGCACTTGACCCGAAAGGGTTGTCTGACGATATCGAACTGAAAAATACCAGCCTTGAAGTCATACCTCGCAGCGGTGCCGTGATGCTTGTGCAATATGACACCCTCAACGGTCATGCCATTTTGATCCAAAGTCGTCGTGCCGATGGTACGGCGTTGCCATTTGGTGCCAGCGTTTTCGATTCTACGGGGCAGGAAGTCGGCATCGTCGGACAGGGTGGGCGTATATTTGCCCGCCTGAAAGAAAATAGCGGAAAACTGTTTATTACCCTGGGAGATAAAGAAAAACCACTTTGCATAATTCCTTATCGCTTAAATCCACAGGATGAGAATAAAAAGAATATGGTGAAAATAAATGCCGTTTGTAACTGATTACACTGGAGTTAATTCTTCTGGAAATAAAAGGTAATAAGTCATCATGAAAGATTTATTGGCTCTGAAAGTATTGCGGATCCTGCTGCTGGCACTGGCATCCTTATGGACGTTGCCCGTTATTGCAGGTGTGTCCTGTACGTCAAACCCTGCAACTGCCACTTTAACGGCCACCATTCCGGCAGTCAGCACCGTGGTTACGGTCGGCAGCCCGGGGAATCGCTATTTAACGGACTGGTTTTCTGCACCCGCATCAGGCTACAGCAGTCTCTACACAGGATGTGTTGTAGGAAATATTACTCTGCAAGGGAAAATTGCATTGCAACCCGCCGGGAGTAGCATTGATGGTTATGCCATCTTCAAAACTAACGTTGATGGGATAGGCATTATTGTTCAGGGGCGTAACCGTAACTACACGGGGCCAGCGCTAGGTACAGATTGGGTTGATATCATTACAGGAAGTACCAGCTACTGGGATGGAAGTTTTACAGCACGGCTGGTTTCAACAACAACAACCATTCAGTCAGGCTCGGTGACATTACCCGGAACAATCGGTTACTTACGCATCGTCGATAAAAATGATGTGGCGGGCAGCAGCACTATCATTCCGGTCAATCTTGTGGTCAGCGGGAGTATGACATTTACGTCGCAAACCTGCACTGTGAGCGCGAACTCTAAAAACATTGGGGTGTCCTTAGGCAAAGTGAACAGCAACGCGATCACCACCGGCGGGAGTTCTCTGGTCCATTCACCCTTCACGATTAATCTGGACTCCTGTTCTGTCACGTCAGGCTTAAGCGTCAATATGACGTTCACGGACAATAACAATCCGGCCAATACCAGTAATATCCTTTCGCTGACGAATGATGGTAAGCAGGCGACCGGTCTTGGGATCCGCATTATCAATCAGGCCACCCAGCAACCCGTTAGTTATGGTCCTGATAGCGCGGTAGTCGGAAATCCCGGGCAATTCAGGGTGACGACAACCACCGGCGGAAGTCTGTCTATTCCCTTTATGGCGACCTATATTAAATCAGGCTCAGAGCCGATTGTCGGAGGAACGGCAAATGGTGTGGCGACTTACACAATGAGTTATCAGTAAACCGGTCCTTCGAAGATTGATGACTAAAACTGGGTGATACAAAGCGTGCAAGAATAAATATTGAAGCTTAATTATTAAGGCTTCAATATTTATCTGGAGGAGATTTTAAGGATGTCACTCGGAGGTCATTAATATGACATGTGGATATGAAATATTTGCAACAACCTAAAAATTTCGCGCCACAATCCCCGAAAGTTCAATCACATTCTTGGCATTCAGTTTTTGCATTAATCGCATTTTATAGGTGCTAACCGTTTTATTACTGATTAATAAGTCTCTGGCAATTTCTTTATTGCTTACGCCACGGGCAAGGTAACGCAGAACAGTGACTTCACGGTTGGATAACAAAGTTAATAATTCCTGTTCGCGAAGTTTTGTTCCGGGGCTGTGAAAGTGAAGAGAGTCTGTTGTCGGAAAACAGCTGAACCCCATCTGTACCGCCTTGATGGCCCCAATGAGTTTGTTCAGATCGTTGTTTTTACTGACGAAGCCATTAGCCCCGACACGAATGCAGCGCGCGATGTAAATATCCGGGTTAAGGCCGGTAAGAACAATCACCTTTGCGTCAAGGTTTGAATCCTTAAGACGCTTAATCACTTCAAAACCGTCTAACCCCGGCAGGTCGATATCCAGCACGATGATGTCGGGATGCAATTTTCGCGTCAACTCCAGTGCATTGATCCCATTGTTAGTTTCCCCCACCACCCGATATTTTTCCTTTTCCAGTAATATGTTCAGAGCAAGGCGGATAATGGGTTGGGCGTCTACAATAAGAATATTACACATCATGGTTCCTAAGGTTTGGATTAATTTTTCTGACCTGCTAGGACTGATATCGTCCGGTGTGAATCTTCTAAAAGAATACTGCCCTGATATCCCGCGTTAATCAGGGAGAGACGTTATGTAGTAAAACCACATAAAAAATATTGATAAAACCAGTATGACAGTATTATTTGTAGGGGTATGTCAGGCTTGTCCTGAAAGCTGTAGGGCATTTCTGACGGCGCTGTCAGTTAAGTCAGAACAAGATTTCACTCATCTGCGCGGGCACTGGGTTCACAGCTATAATGTTTAAAGAAAATCTGAGCGGATCATGAAACGGGAGAAAGACGGTGAAAAGTGTTCTGATTGTCGATGACCACCCCATGATACGTTTCGCCGCCCGGTTACTGCTGGAGCAGCATGGTATGAAGGTAGTCGGTGAAACGGATAACGGTATTGAAGCCCTCAGCCTTGCCCGGACGATTCAACCGAATATCGTGATCCTTGATATCGGTATACCCAAGCTCAATGGACTGGAAGTCATCGACCGCTTACGGGCGCAGAATCCCGCGATTAAAGTGCTGGTTCTGACCTCCCTCAGTCCGGCGGTATATGCGCATCGCTGTATCTTAGCGGGCGCGTCGGGCTTTGTGAGTAAAACTAATAACCTGAATGAACTGGCCAGCGCCACCAATGCTGTACTTTCCGGGTTCCGGTATTTCCCAGATACGACGAGGGTTACGCCTGACGCATTTACGGAGGCATCGCAGGAATTACCATTAATACATTCCCTTTCCGGGCGGGAAATCACTGTGCTCAAGTATTTAACCGCAGGGCTGACAAATAAAGAAATTGCCCGTGAAATGCTGATCAGTGATAAAACGGTCAGTACTTATAAATCCCGCCTTCTGGTCAAGCTGAATGCCAGAACGCTGGTAGATCTCATTGAGTTTGCCAGCAGAAACAGCGCCAGCCTTTAATGAATTTTGCATAGGATCGTAATGCCAAACCTTGAACAGTCCTTTCCCTGGGAAATCTGGCTCGCACTGGCACTGATATTATTTGTCAGCGTTGTCCTGTGGAACGGTTATCTGTTGCGACAAATTCGTCTACGCAAAAAGGCTGAACGTAAACTTTCAGAGCAAATGAATTTCCAGTCAGAGTTTTTCAATATTATTCCTCATCCCGTTTATGTTCGTGATCGGGAAGGGGGCTTAGTGACAGCCAACAGTCGTTTTTTCCAGGCGACCGGCGAACAACCGGAAACGTTGCTTGGCAAAAAAATCAATGAAGTCAGTTGGTTTTCTGCTGAGGAAGGCCCGTTCTATCAGACCCGGTATCTTGAGGCTTTAGCTGACGGAAAAAACATTCTGGAAGACCTCAGGTTAAAGATAAAAGACGAGTTCATTGATGCAGAAGTCTGGCTCATACCTTACAGAAATGCGCAGGGTGAAATCTCAGGCATGATAGGTGGCTGGACAGATGTCACCGAGCGTTACCGGCTATTGAACGAGGTGGAACATGCCAGACAACTGGCTGACGATGCCCGTGAACTGGCTATTCGCGCTAATCAGGCCAAAGGGATATTTCTGGCGACCATGAGCCATGAAATTCGCACGCCGGTCAGTGCCGTGCTGGGAATGCTTGAGCTGGCACTCAGGCAAGCAGAGAAAGGGCATCTGGAAAAAGAGGCGATTGAAACCGCTTACGATTCGGCTAATTCGTTGCTGGTGTTATTGGGCGACGTTCTGGATCTGGCCAAAATTGAATCGGGACAATGGGTCTTATCCGCACAAAGATGTAATCCCCTGCACCTCACGCAGTCAGTTATCAAAGTCTTTAGCGGGCTGGCCGGTGAAAAGAATATTTCATTAGCGTTCGTCACTGAAGGGTCTGTCGGCCATGATGTTCTGCTGGACGCCCAGCGTTTTCGGCAGGTACTCAATAATCTGATCAGCAATGCTGTAAAATTCACCGACACAGGTGGCGTCATCGTCACGTTAACAGCTGAGAAAGCTGATGAGGCGAATACCCTGCTGACTTTATGCGTGCAGGATACGGGAACAGGTATCGCGGTTGAAGATCAGGATAAGCTTTTTAAATCCTACAGCCAGCTTTACTCCGGCGCACAACAGCATCGCGGCGGCACGGGGCTGGGGCTGGTGATTTGCAAAGAAATCGTTGAGATGATGGGGGGTGACATCAAACTCACCAGCCAGGCCGGAAAAGGCACACGCATCGATGTCACACTGAAGGCTCACTGTCCTGGATCTCCGGCGGAAGAAAATACCATTTTAGCTCCGCAGAACAATGCGTCTGCCGATGGTTACCCGCTCAATGTCTTGGTGGTTGATGATCACCCTGCGAACCGTTTGCTGCTTCGAAAACAACTGGAATTCCTCGGGCATCACGTATGGCTGGCGCAGGAAGGGGAGGAAGCGTTTTCACACTGGAAAAAACAGTCATTCGACGTGGTTATCACGGACTGCAATATGCCCGGCATAAACGGTTATCAGCTAACCCGGTGGATCCGTGATTCTGAGCGTGAGCAGGGCCAGAAAACTTGCGCTATTTTGGGGCTGACGGCCAACGCGCAATACGAAGAAGTCGAACGGTGTCAGCTGGCGGGAATGGATACCTGCTTATTTAAACCGTTAAATCTGCAACAGTTACGCCAGCAACTCGAAATCCTGCACAGCGATCCTTTGCCCGTTCCCTGCTGTGACCCCGACGGACTGGAAGCACTGACCGGGGGAAATCGTTCCGCCACGGTTCAGCTCATCAATGGGATCATCAAAGCAAATCGTGACGACCTGAATAAAATCCGGCTCGCGGATGAGCAGGGGGATAGAGAAAAGGTGGCTGAAATCACTCATCGTATAAAGGGAATTGCGAATATGCTGACGGCTCAGCCCTTAGTGAGCCGGTGCGAGGAATTAGAATTGCAATGCGGCACCGCAGCAGACCTGACATCTGCAATTGCTTTACTGAGTGATGCGATGAGCAATATAGATGACACCCTGAACGCCTGGGTGAGCCAATATAAGCAGAACAACGAATAGCGCGTTCAGTATCAGATGTTCATTTTACAGTGAAAAACCCCGCAAACCTGTTGAGTTCCTTCAGGTTTTTCACGCCGAATTTTCTGCACACGTAGCCCCTCTGCGAATAAATAGTTTTGGCTGATCCGCCTAACTCACTGGCAATATGTCTGACACTTTTGCCTTTCAATGACTCACTTATAATGTAGTGCTGTTTATCTGAAATGACGACTGGTGGTGCTGGCAAACAGGTCACCGTATGAAGAGCTTCCAGAATATTTCCCAAAACATCTTTCGTGGGTGCATGAATATCGAGGTAACTATAAATACAGGATAAAGAAGGGCTTTTATTGTTGCCATCGCGACTCATTGCGATAATTTTTGGGTGTCCATGACATTTCATTATCCTGATAACCGGTTCTGGTATTCTTTCCGAGGCATCAATGAGGACGATATCATTTTCAGTGAACGGTATAATCCAGTCTTCATGCAGGAAGTTTATATCAGTGACATCCAGCCCCGCTGAGTCAAATAATAATTTAATACCATAATTTAAATAGTGGTTTCTGCTAATGAGATAAATCATTTTTAAACTCTCATCCTAAATGGATAAAAACAGAGGAATAAATTCATGCGATTTACATTCCGATATAACGATGAATAAACTCGCTGACCTGCATAGGCTCTGCCAGATAATCGCCCTGCAATCCATTAATTCCTGCCTTGCGTAACAGCGGTATTTGTTCGTATGTCTCTATGCCATCAGCGGTAACAGAAACACCCAACCGGGAAGAAAGGGTCATAATTGCATCGATGACATTTTCATAAACCAGCTGTCCGTTAATGGCCTGGGTGAGGTCTTTATCAATCTTAAGGGCAGAAAGGCCGATGTTTTCTATATTTTTCAGTGATAAGGAGCCCGCGCTAAAGTCATCAATGGCTAACCTGATGTCGTTTGCGACCAGGTGCTCAATGACCGGCATCGTCTTATCATCGAAATTCAACGCTGTTCTCTCAACCACTTCCAGCACAAGCGTGGCGGCATCCTTAAAAGTTCTGCTGAAATGAAGCGCTGCGTTGATCACGTCGTGTGAAGATATCTGCCCGGCAGTAATATTGAAGGAGAAATAAAAGTCCTCTGGCAGATAATTCATTATGTTTTCAAAAGACTTTTCAATTCCCTGAAACAGATGACAGATAATATCATCCCTGTAGCGACTGGCTTCCATTTCATGAATATATAAAACCGGCGAGTTATAATTATTCTCAGACTTCACCCGCAGTAAAATCTCACATCCTTTCAGCGTGAAACCATCCGCGCTAAAAACAGGCTGGATAAACGGATGAAATTCATCGCGCTTAATTGTTTTTTGCAAAACCCTCTCCTCAGCCACGTGCTGTAAGTTTTTTTTATTTCTGGAAATGACGTCGGCCAGCGAAAGAAGCGCGTTATAAATAATCATTACAGAGGCCCTTAACTGACGATCTGACAGAGACATTCATCTGTGAAGCTAATGACCACACAGACTTTGTTGGAAACAAGAGTATGGCAATATCGCTGAGAGAGATATGTCAGGGAGGGGCTAAAAGTTGTAGGAAATTTCTGCACTAACATTTTTTCTATCTGAAAATGCCAGCGCAGGTCGTGGGATTTATTTATCTGGATTGTTTTCAGTAAGACCGGACAAACTCAGCACTACCGGTTCATCACGCGGCCAGGTACTGAGATCTATCCTGTCGGTCGCACGGAGTTCCCTGCCACTGTGCAGGTCAGAATAGGTTCGGTTAGCCAGCGAAGCGGGCAGCAGTATCTGCATATCCCATCCGTCTTCAGTCTGATTAAAGTGAATTTTTTGCGCATCAAAAACCTGACGCGGTGCTGCGAAAATCACCGCATCGTTCCTGAAGGTTCGTGCAAATGCGATCACGTTTTTGGAGTGATCTCCCGCTGCGGTCAGCGCAACGTAATCACCCTGCAAAAACAACGCAGGTTTTTGCTGGCGGTAACGGGCGAGTACCGCAACCACATGTTGCTTCAGTTGTCCGCTTGTCCAGGCGGTTTCGTTATCCCACACCGGTTTTTCTCCCTGAATCAGCAGCCTTTCCAGCCCGGCAAAATCCGGCAGACGGCGGTTATCCGGATCCACCAGACTGAAGTTCAGCGCTTCGCTGCCCTGATAAATATCCGGCACGCCGGGAGCCAGCATTTTCAGCGCGGTTTGCGTCAGGCTGTTGACCAGTCCTGCGTGGATAAACGGCTGTATCGCGTCGTGAAAATCTTGCAGAAAACGCCGGTTCTCCGGCGACAGAAGATGACGGGCATAATCGAGCACCGCTTTCTCATAGTCTTCGTTGCTGTTATCCCAGTTGGTGCGCAGCTTGGCTTCCCGCAGGGCTTTCTCCACGAAACCCTGAAACCGTTCATCCAGTGCCTGTAAACCGGCCGCATCGTCGGGATTAAGCGTCACCGGCCACGCACCGGCCAGCGCCTGATACAGCATCCAGGTCAGTGCCGGACGCGGTGCCGGACCGTCCGGCAGCATGATCACGTTTGTCTCATTCATCTTGTGCCAGCGGCTGACACACGCCGCCCAGCGTTCCGGCGCTTCGGTCAGGGTGAACAGCCGCGCACGGGCATCCTCGCCGCGTTTGGTGTCGTGGGTGGAGGTGGCGGAAAGCGCGTCCGGTTGCTCATCAAGGCGTTTACGCATCTCGTCATGGAAGCGATCCGGGGAGAAGGTGCGCGGCAGCGGTTCGGCTCCCACTTCGTTCAGGGCCAGATCCATGTTCTGCCGGAAGAACAGCGTGTCCTCCACCGATTTCGCCATCAGCGGGCCGGTCAGTTGCTGGAAGCGGGTGCGGAATACCGTGGCTTGTGCGGACGTGGCGGGCGAGGTGCGGGCATAGAGAATGCGCGCCAGAAAACTGAGCGTCTCCGGCGCAATAAACAGCGCCGTGCTTTTGACTTTTCTGATAATCCGGCACAACAGCGCCGCATCTTCCGGCGGCAGACCCTGCGCGGTGCCGTAGGTGCGATACACCGGAAAGGCGATCAGCAGTTCCCGCAGCGCCAGCCGGACGGCGTTGTCATCCGTACTGACACCTTCGGTGGCGGCAATCTCCAGCGCCAGTTTTTGCAGCGTGGTGAATTCCCCCTCGAAATTCTTATCGGTCATCATCAGTTTGGCCGCCCGCAATTCCTGTTGCATATCGACGGGCTGACCGACCACGTTGTCATAATGGTCGCGCAATACGGCAATGTGTTCGTCATTCACCAGCACATCGGACAGCGAGGCAATAAACTCATAACCGGTGGTGCCGGAAACCGGCCAGTCCGGCGGCAGGCGCTCGCCTTTGCCCAAAATCTTCTCCACGGTGATGTAGCAGTCTGCCCCGGCTTTTTCCCGCAGACGCATCAGATAGGCTTTGGGATCGGCGAGGCCGTCCACATGATCGACCCGCAGCCCGTCTGCTTTGCCGGATTTCACCAGTTCCAGAATCAGCCGGTGGGTGTCGTCAAACACCGCGTCATCCTCCACGCGCACCCCGGCGAGACCGGTGATTTCAAAAAAGCGGCGATAAGAAAGTTCACGCGGCGCATCGCGCCATGACATCAGGCGGTAAGGCTGGCGCGCATGCAGTTCAGCGATGCCGGTTTTGCTCAGCGTTTTTTCATTCGCCTCCAGCGTGCCGGGGGCAACGGGATAAAAGGTGTCGAAATAGGCGAGGGCAGGCTCACCGGTTTCAGGATCGGGGGCAAAGCGGATATCGCCTTTTTCCAGCGCGTCTTCAAAGGATTCGCCGAGAAAAGGCAGGGTCAGCGGCTGCGACCAGTCGATGTCAAAATGCCGCGCGTAACGGCTGTTTTCCCCGTGCTGCACCACATCGCGCCACCAGCGGTTTTCCAGCGAGGCCGCCATATGATTAGGCACGATATCGAGGATCAGCCCGAGTCCGGCGGCTTTCAGCGCCTGCGACAGGCGGTCAAACCCGGCCTGCCCGCCGAGCGCCGGGTCGATCTCATTGGCGTCGGTGATATCGTAACCGTGCTCAGACCCGGTGGTGGCGGTAAACACCGGCGAGGCGTACAGGTGGCTGATGCCGAGTTTTTTTAAATACGGGATCAGCGCCGTGGCGGTGTCAAACGTCAGCCCGTTACGGAACTGAAGCCGGTAGGTCGCAGTGGGTATCTTCACGTTTTAGCTCCCGGAGAAAGACGGACAATCAGCGAACCCGGCGCGGAGGTCGCAGCATCCTGCGGCCAGGCAAAAAGTGTGTCACCCGGCAGCGTCGGGAGAAGGTGATTGTCATTGCCGATATTCAGCGTCATTGACAGGGTGCCACGCGGGAACGTCCATCTGACGGAAAGAAAACCCTCAGACGTTTGCAGGATCTCGCCGACGTCGCCCTTCGCGGGCGTCAGTAACGGCACAATATATTTCTGCCGCAGCGCCAGCAGCGTGCGGGTCAGCGACAGGGCGTGCTGGCCTTCGGGGTCTGAACATGTCTGCCAGCGGAGTGTCGATTGTTCAAAAGTGCTGAGCGCGTTCGGATCCGGCACCGCGTCCTGATCGTATCCGCTGTGCCCGGCAAATTCACGGGCGCGACCTTCGCGCACTGCCTGCGCCAGTTCACCTTCAAAATCG
The DNA here is from genome assembly GCF_004364755.1 of Rahnella sp. BIGb0236. Taxonomy (NCBI): domain Bacteria; kingdom Pseudomonadati; phylum Pseudomonadota; class Gammaproteobacteria; order Enterobacterales; family Yersiniaceae; genus Rahnella; species Rahnella sp. BIGb0236. Next base: position 7,010 of record NZ_SOAO01000025.1, on the reverse strand, counting down.
GTGAAGAACAGGAACGGCCGGGTCTCGCCATATTCTTCGCCCATAAACAGCAGCGGGATATGCGGCGATAACAGTAACGCGGCGAGCAGCAGACGGGTACGCTCCGCGCCAGCCAGCGTGATCAGCCTTTCCCCGTGCGCACGGTTGCCGATCTGATCGTGATTCTGGATGAAATCCACAAAGGCCACCGGCGGCTGTCTGTGGCTGACGGCACCGCGTGGCTTACCGGTTTGCGGTGACATCTCGCCCTGATACGCAAACCCCTCCGCCAGCGCGCGGGCGGCCAGTTGTTCGGGATGCGTGGCGAAATCCTGATAGTAGGCATGGCTTTCGCCGGTGCTGAGCACATGGATCGCGTTATGGAAATCGTCATTCCATTCGGCGGTAAACAGCGGCACGTTGCCGTCGGCGTTGCGCGGGTGCAGAAACGTAACGTTGCGGCTGTCTTCGGTGGTCAGATGCACCGGGCGGTCGGTAATTTCTTCGCGGATACGCTCGGCGATCTCGATCAGGATATGCGGTTCTGAGACATCCTTCATCTGATCGATCGCGTCAAAACGCAGCCCGTCCAGCCGGTATTCCTGCAACCAGTAAAGCGGGGCGTCGAGAATATACTGCCGTGCGCCGTCAACCTGATAAGCGATGCCTGCGCCCCAGGCGGTCATGCGTTCGGGGTCGAAAAACGCCGGTGCCAGTCGCGGCAGATAATTGCCTTCCGGCCCGAAATGATTCAGCACGATATCCAGCACCACGGAGATGCCGACGCCGTGCGCGGCATCGACAAAGGCTTTGAACTCTTCCGGCGTGCCATACGCTGAGTGCGGTGCGTAGAGCAACACGCCGTCATAGCCCCAGCCACGGTTGCCGCCGAACTGCGCCAGCGGCATCACTTCAATCATGGTGATGCCGGTTTCAGCCAGATACGGCAGTTTTTCCGCTGCCGCCGTAAAAGTGCCTTCGGGGGTGAATGTCCCGATATGCAGCTCATAAATCACGCTTTCTTCCCACGGACGGCCTTGCCAGCGGGTGTGTTGCCATTCATATTGCGTGGAATAGACGACCCGCGACGGGCCGTTCACCTCCGCCGTTTGCGCGCGGGAGGCCGGATCAGGCAAGGCGGTGCCATCGGCCAGCACAAACTGATATTCCTCACCGGCAGAAACGCCGGTCACCCGCGTGTCAAACCAGCCGTCCTCCGACGCGGTCATTTCCCGGTCGGTGCCGGAAAGCCTCAGTGTGATCTGTTGCTGACCGGGCGCCCAGACACGAAAATGCACCGTCCCGTCGGCCATGAATCTGGCTCCCCAGCGTGTCGCAAATGCGGTGTGTGGCATCTCTTTACCTCCCAAACAAATGAGTGAGTAAGCAGGCAGTTAGCAAACGAATAATAATGATAGACGAGGATGAGCAGGAGGGGATCTTATCTGACAGCAGGCCCCGGCAAATACCGGGGCAGTGAGGGATGCGTTGATCAGATATCAGGAAGAAGAGGTGAAAAACACGATGGATATAATGAAAGAGACCACCGTCCCGATCAGCAACATGCAGTTGTGCGGGGTGAAGAACTTCTTGTTTGCATTGCCTTTATGCGCTTTCACCAATAACCACAACATCATGATGCCAACGATAATGAATATTACACCACCCGATAAACTCGCCACTGGCGCCATATAAGTATCCTTCTCAGCAGGTAAATTTTAATTATAGCTCAACCTGCCGGACGGGGATGGGCAGGCCGGGCGCGACCGCGCGGATACGCCTTTGCCAGAGTGTGTGTTCCCCCGGTGAAATCGCCTTTCCACGGGATATTAGCGGTCAGGAAAATATCTTGTGCTGGCGCCGGTATTTGAGCAATGATGAGGCCGCCGTAATGGGCTATTAAGCAGTCACTTAACGGCAATCAGACCGTCACAATAAAAATTATCTTTGCGTGTGAAAATAAACGCACAATACCTAAGGGAATTAAATGAAGTTACTTCATGGTTTGCTTTTTATGTTGTCTGTCATGATGACCGGACAAGCCGCTGCCGCCAGCACCACCCTGACCGATGTCCTGGGAAATAAAATAACCTTAGATACCCCTGTTAAAAGAGCGGTATTAGGTTTCTATTTTGAAGATTATATGGCGGTCGGCGGTGAACAGGCGTTTGACCATATTGTCGGCATCTCCCGCGAGGCCTGGCATGGCAAAGTACCGGCGAACTGGGATATGTATATTAAACACCGTCCGTCCATCGCTGAAATTCCGGATATTGGCGAAATAGACCTGCACAACGTATCACTGGAAAAGGTGATCAGCCTGAAGCCGGATGTGGTCATTCTGGCCAGCTGGCAATACGCCGCCCTGAAGTATGAAGTCACGCAACTTCAGAGCCTCAACATTCCGGTTGTCGTGCTCGATTACAACGACCAGACCGTGGAAAACCATGTTAAATCAACGGAAATCATCGGGGTATTAACCGGCCAGACTGACCGCGCGCACGAACTGGCTCAGCTGTATAAAAATAACCTTACGCTGATTGAAGAGCGGATCCGACAGGCAAATCTGCCTAAACCCAAAGTCTACATTGAGTTCGGTAATAAAGGTCCGGCAGAGTATTCATTTACCTACGGTGAAAATATGTGGGGCGTGATGCTGCGTCTCGCCGGGGGCGAAAATATCGCGGCGCCGTTTGTGAAACAGTGGGGCGAAATTAATCCTGAGCAATTACTGGTCGCTAAGCCCGATGTCATTTTTATTTCCGGCAGGGAAAACAATAAAGTCGATACGGCGGCTGAAATGGGTATCGGTGTGAATGAAGCCACGGCCAGAGCGAAACTCAACGGATTTGCTCACCGCAACGGCTGGAGTTCATTACCGGCCATTCAAAATGACCGACTCTTCGGGGTTTATCAGGGGGCGTCCCGTACCCTTGTGGATTTCACCATGGTGCAGTTTATCGCGAAATCCCTTTACCCTGATTTATTTAAGGATATTGATCCGGTAAAAAACTATCACGATTATTATAAAAAATACCTGCCTGTCATGCCGGTGGGGACGTTTGCATTATCGGCCAGCGAGGATAATCACTAACATTTTTTAATATTACCCCCGCCAGAATAAATGAGCGGGAAACATCATGGCGGAGAAAATTCCTAAAAACGCCGGAATTGACCCGATTTATGATTAATTTCCCGCTTACCTCCCGCGCTCTGCCGCGCTATTTTTGTGACCTCCTTATTATCTTGTGCTGATTTTTTTCAGTTTCAGGCTAATTTTCATGATTTAAATAATATTTCCCGCCGCAATCTGGCGTAAAAATCTTAATGTTTTGGTTATGCAACTTATTATAGCGATATCAGGGAGGGTGTCAGTATATTGGTCTGGAATGAGAGGCATGTTCTCTCAGGTATAGCGAAAAATATCGCTTAACGTTTTTTTGCCAGTCAATATCTCAAGGATCTCCAATGTTTAATGGAAACACTATTCCCTCTGCTGTCGCGTTAGCCATCTTTATATCCGGTTCAGCATTTGCCGCTGACGATCCCACGCCGCCGGTGGGAACCGATCAGGGTTCAGGCCGTATTCATTTCACCGGCACGGTGATTAATGCGCCTTGTTCTGTGGCCGCGGGTGATGAAGACATTAATGTCAATATGGGGCAGGTGGCGAATAAGGTGCTGGAAACCGGCAGTAAATATTCGCAGAACGTCAGTTATACCATTCATTTGCAGGACTGCGATCTGACCGCACAGACGGTCGGCACAGTGGCTTATCCTGTGGTGTCGAAAGTGGCGGTGTCCTTTAGCGGTACGCCTGACAGCAGCGCGTCGGAACTGCTGGCAAACACCGGCAGCGCAAAAGGCGCGGGCATCCGCCTGATTGACGCCAACGGCGATCTGCTGAAAGTCGGCGATACCTCCAAAGATATCAACCTGGTCACCGGCAATAATGAACTGGTGTTTGCCGCGCGTGTGGAAGCCAACGCACAGCCGGTCGCGACCGGTACCCTTGTTTCTCAGGCCACCTACGCCCTGAATTACAAATAAGTATTGTCATTATCGGGGGGAGTCTCTCCCCCTTTTTCTCTTTGCCAGTACCGGGTTTTCAATGTAATACCGTGCAAGAAACAAGTGATAATATTATGGCGTTGTTAAAGGAAGAAATATCAGCAGGGAAACGGCAGGCGGCTGGCATTATTATAATTATCTCCGGTTGCTTTATTTCCGACAGAAGCCTTGCGGTAGAATTTAACGTTAATTTCATCGATTCTGCCGATCGCAATAATGTCGATCTGTCACGATTTCAGGTAGCCCATTATATCGCGCCCGGTGAATACCTGCTGGATGTGGTGCTCAATGGCCGCACGCTCGGCGATCAAAGCCTGATTAAGTACATTCCCGCTGAAAATAACCCGGACAGCCGCCTTTGTCTGCCGCCCGCGCTGGTGGATAAATTCGACCTGACCCCGGCTGCCCGCGAGCAGCTGACGCTGTGGCATCAGGGCGAATGCACGTCGCTCGATCAGCAGACAGAAGTGACCACCCGCTACGATCAGGAAAAACAGACCCTTAACATCAGCATTCCGCAGGCGTGGCTGACGTTTCACGATGAAAACTGGGTACCGCCGTCGCAGTGGGATGAGGGCGTGAACGGCGCACTGCTGGATTACAACCTGCTCGGCAGCAAATACATGCCGCAGTCCGGCGACAGCACCACCAGCTTCAGCAGCTACGGCACCACTGGCGTCAACCTCGGGCCGTGGCGTGCGCGTGCCGATTATCAGTATGCTTCATCGCGCACCTCCGGCACCCCGGCCAGCGACAAATTCACCTGGACGCAAACCTATATTTACCGCGCATTACCGTCCCTTGGCGCGCGCCTGACCGGCGGCCAGACCTATTTCAGTTCGGATATTTTCGACTCATTCCGCTTTCTCGGCGTGTCGCTGAACAGCGACCAGCGCATGCTGCCGCCGTCGCTGCGTGGCTACGCGCCGCAGGTGACCGGCATCGCCAAAACCAACGCCAAAGTGAGCATCAGCCAGAACGGCCGGGTGATTTACCAGACCAACGTGTCGCCGGGGCCGTTCGTGGTGCAGGATTTAACCGAAGCGGTGCAGGGCGCGCTGGATGTGAAAATCGAGGAAGAAAATGGCAGCGTCACCACCTATCAGGTGACCACCGCGACCATCCCGTTTCTGACCCGCAAAGGGCAGGTGCGCTTTAAAACCGCCACCGGCAAACCGACCACCGGCAGCAACAATCATGTATTACAGCCCGGTTTTTACAGCGGCGAAATGTCCTGGGGCGCGCTCAATGATTTTTCGCTTTACGGCGGCGTCATCACCACCACCGGCAACTATCAGGCGCAGGCGCTCGGCGTCGGACAAAACCTGCAAAAGCTCGGCGCAGTGTCGTTTGACGTCACGCGCTCCTCGGCCACCGTGCCGGTGGCGGGCAGGCAAACCGGGCTGAGTTACCGCGCCAACTACTCCAAACGGTTCGATTCGACCGGCAGCCAGATCACCTTTGCCGGATACCGTTTCTCGCAAAAGACCTTTATGTCGTTCAGCCAGTATCTCGACAAGGTCAACGGCGACGGCTATTCCCGCGACGATAAACAGACCTACACCGTCACCGCCAACCAGTACCTGCCGTGGCCGGCCATCACGCTGTACCTCTCGGCCACCCACAAAATCTACTGGAACGAGCGTGCCAGTAACAACTACAGCCTCTCGGTCAGCAAGATTTTCGATGTCGGGCGCTTTACCGGCGTCTCGGCGACGTTTTCCGCCAGCAAGCTGAACTACCGCGATACCGATGAAAACCAGATGTTTCTGTCGCTCAGTGTGCCGCTCGCTTCCGGGCAGCAAATCAGCTACGACGCGCAGCAGGACTCGCAGAGCGGCTTCTCGCAAACGGCGTCGTATTACAACAGTCAGGATCCGGCCAACAGCTGGCGCGTCGGCGCGGGCGGCAGCAGCCCGGATCTGCAAAAAGGCAACGGCGTGTTCCGCGCCAATTACCAGCACATGTCGCCGTACGGCCAGTTCGGGGCGAACGGCAGCGTGAAAAATAACGATTACCGCTCGGTGAATGCCAACTGGTACGGATCGCTGACCGCCACGGCGGCGGGCGCAGCCCTGCATCAGAGCAGCGCCGGCAGCGAGCCGCGCATGATGTTGTCGGCAGGCGTGAAAGGCATTCCGGTCAGCGACGGCGCGTCCGTGACCAACGATTACGGTATCGCGGTGGTGAACGGCGTGTCCAGCTACCAGACCTCGGATATCCGCGTCGATGTGAATAATTTGCCGGACGACGTCGAGGTTTACAGCTCGGTGGTCAGCAAAACGCTGACCGAAGGGGCGATCGGTTTTCGCCAGATCCGCGCCGTGAAAGGCGAGCGCCTGATGGCGGTGATCCGCCTGAAAGACGGCAGCCATCCGCCGCTGGGGGCGTCGGTGACTGACAACAGTTCCGGCTTTGAAGCGGGGCTGATCGGTGACGGCGGCCTGGCCTATCTGGCCGGCGTGTCCGGGGAAAAATCCCTGACGGTGCGCTGGGGCGATGCGCAGCAGTGTCAGATCCGCGTGCCCTCTGAACCCGAAACCCGTTCCGGGCAGATGTTGCTGCCCTGTACATAAGGAAATAATCCCATGAAAAAACTGCATTTTTATCTCATCGCCCTGCTGACGATGGTCTCGGCAACGCCCGCGCTGGCCGCCGTCAATCTTGACCGGACGCGCATCATTTATCACGCCGGTGATAAATCCGTCAGCGTGATGCTGGAAAACCAGAGCAAAACGTTGCCGTATCTGGCGCAGGTCTGGCTGGAGAATGCGCAGGGTGAAAAGATCACCTCGCCGCTGGTGGCGCTGCCGCCGATGCAGCGCATTGACGCCGGTGAGAAAAGTCAGATCCGCATCCTGCAACTACCTGAAACCGCAGGCTTACCGAAAGACCGCGAGTCGCTGTTTTACTTCAACGTGCGCGAGGTGCCGCCCAAAAGCGACATGGCGAACGTCATG
>NZ_SOAO01000024.1:0-27498 GCF_004364755.1 Rahnella sp. BIGb0236 | reverse complement strand
TTATTTGCCTGGCTGATGCTGCTGATGGTACTGATGTTTGTTCCGCGACCTGACAACAGAGCGGAGTCTGAACAGATTAAAACGGATGTCAGCCAGGGTACCACTTCACCAGCCGTTCTGATGACCTGGGCAGCCGCGCTGATGTCCATGATTGTCTTCTTTACCGCCATTGTTGTCTTACCCCTGCACCTGCATAAAATGGGAAACACCGAGTCTCAGACGGGATATTTTCTCTCATTTGTTTCTCTGGTTGCCGTCTGTGGGGCCTGGCTGATGCCGAAGCTGGTAAGCCGTTACAGTGATTTTTCAACCTTATCCATTGCTTTCGGCTTTTACGCGCTTGCTCATCTGATCTTTGCTTTTGCGTCTTCCATGCCTTTCCTGATCCCCGGGGGAATCGCACTGGGACTGGGATTCGGTTTTTCCGTTCCCCTGGTAAATCACCTTATTGTCGAGCTCAGCAGTAACGCTGTGCGTGGAAGAAATCTGGCACGGCTATCAATGGCTATCTTTCTTGGGCAGTTTTTGTCCGCGTTCATGGCTTATCTTCCGGGTACCACTTCAACCGTATTTTTATCCGCTGCGGTAATCGGTGCGTTATTTTCATTGTTTATAAAATTTCGCGCGCCGGCCAGAGTCGCATCCAATACATAATTCACCGTCCGGCTTCATGTGCCGTCAATGTGGTTACTGATCCAGTCGGTCAGCCTTTCAATATGTGCCGCCGCCTCACGTCCCGGAGCGGTGAGCGCATATTCAGTATGAGGCGGTAAAACGGGATAAACCTTTCTGTGGACCAGGGACGCGCTTTCGAGTTCCTGCAGCGTTTTTATCAACATTCTGTCGGTAATTCCGCCCATTTTACGTTTCAGCTCTCCAAAACGATGAGTACCATCCATGAGGGTTATCAGCGTCAGGGTTCCCCACCGGCTTGTCAGGTGACTGAGCAGCCTTCTGGAAGGACACGTCGCATCAAATGTTTCTCCGTTGCGTAACCGGGTCGCCAGCACATTTTTTTTTACATTAGCAGGTTCAGAGAATACAGACATTTTTGTAGGTACTTATCCTGGACGTTAAAGAGGGCTAAAGTCATAGTTTACTCTATCGGATACGGGGAAAACCTTCACGATGAAAGCTGTACTCCTTGGCAATGAAGCGGGCGTAGATAATATCGCCTTTACAGACGTTACCGATCCGGGCCAGCCAGGCAAAGGTGAAATACGCGTCCGCATTCATAATGTCTCGCTTAACTTTCACGATTACAACGTCGCTGCGGGTACCCTGCCCGCGCAGGCGGGTCGTATCCTAATGTCTGACGGCGCTGGAACCGTCGAAAGCGTCGGAGAAGGCGTCACAGATTTTCAACCCGGGGATGCGGTGGTATCAACATTTTTTCCGGACTGGGACAAAGGAGAGTGCCCACTCGCCGGTTTCAGCCGAACGCCCGGAGACGGCATTGATGGATATGCCACGGAATACGTTGTCCGTCCCGCCCGTTTCTTCACGCATTCCCCCGCAGGATGGACGCATGCCGAGGCGTCAACGCTCCCTACCGCAGCACTGACGGCCTGGCGGGCTTTGATTACCGAAGGCGATCTGCGCCCGGGGGAAGATGTTCTTATCCTGGGCACCGGGGGCGTATCCGTTTTTGCCCTGCAGCTGGCAAAAATGACCGGAGCCCGGGTCTGGGGCACGTCTTCCTCTGAAGAAAAAATGGCCTGGCTGCGTGATCAGGGTGTTGCCGGTGTAGTTAATTATCGTAAAGAGCCGCATTGGGGTAAAAAAATCTTCGAGCTCACCGGTGGACGGGGGGTTGATCATGTAATTGAAATTGGCGGCCCCGGCACGCTGGCTCAGTCAATTGCCGCAGCGCGCATAGGCGGCCGGATTACGCTTATTGGCGTATTTACCGGCATTGCCGGAGAAGTCCCTACGGCGGCAATAATGGGCAAGCAGCTAACCGTCCGGGGCATCACCGTTGGAAGCCGTGAGCATCAGAAAGAGATGATCCGCGCTTTTGAAGCCTCTGATGTACGTCCCGTTATTGATAAAGTTTTGCCGCTCGGGGAGCTGCAGGACGCATTCCGGCATCAGCTTGCCGGTAAGCATACGGGTAAAATTGTCATAGAGATTTAACAAGTCAGGCCAGCGGAAGCTGGCTTTTTTTGCACAAAATGCGGCATGGATCGTGGTCCGGCAACAAGCAGATTGACTTGTAAACGATCCGCTTTAGAATTAAATCATCAATTGATGATTTAAAGAGGGTGTGATGAATAAAGTGAAACCAGCTGGCCCGGAAGTTTCACGACGCTCGCTACTGGCGGGTGCAGTGGGAATGGCCGTTACACATATGATGATGCCGCGACTGGCATTTGCTCAGAGCGGCAGTACAAACGGGAATCGTATCGTGCAAAATACAAAAATTTATGGCGACAGCGCTTATTCTGTCTGGTATCGGCGTCCGCTGCCTCTTAATGCTCCCCGCGCTCGCTATCCCGGATTTTCTCCCGGCACGACTCTGCTAAAAAAAGGGACCATCCGGCGTGAGGGGGCAAAACCACTGCCCTGTGACATCATTTTTGAGCGGGACGTTGCGCTTAAAATGCGTGACGGTACAACCATTTATACGGATGTGTTCCGCCCGGTAGCGGAAGGGAAATACCCGGCCCTGGTAGCATGGAGTCCCTATGGAAAAGAGATAGGCGGTCAGTGGCTGGATGATATACACGAGCGCTCCGGCGTGCCGCTGGAGTGGGTCTCAGAACTTCAGAAGTTTGAAGGCCCCGATCCGGCTTTCTGGGTCAACGAAGGCTACGTTATTCTGAATCCAGATCCACGTGGGGCTTATAAATCTGAAGGTCATATCTCTTACTGGGGACGGCAGCTGGCTGAAGACGGTTATGATTTTATTGAATGGGCCGCGCAGCAGTCCTGGTCAAGTGGAAAAGTGGGGATGGCAGGAAACTCCTGGCTTGCCGTCTCGCAGTGGTTTATTGCAGCCGAGCAGCCTCCTCATCTCACGGCTATCGCGCCCTGGGAAGGGTTTGTCGATCATTTCAGAGAGACGGGCAATCGTGGAGGAATACCTGCGCCAGCATTTCCTGAAGTCATACTGAAATCTTTCGCCGGTGAGAACCTTGTCGAAGATCAGCCCCGGATGATAGTGGAAAAACAGCTGATGGATGCCTACTGGGAAGACAAAAAGGCAAGGCTTGAGCGTATCAGCATCCCGGCGTACGTTGTCGCAAGCTATACCAATCACGCTCATACCCACGGATCGTTTGCCGGTTACCGTCAGATAGCTTCAGAAGAAAAATGGCTGCGGGTTAATAACACAAACGAATGGCTGGATTTTTATACGCCCGCCTATTCGCAGGAGCTTCTGGCATTTTTTGACCATTATCTCAAGGGCCATAACAATGGCTGGGAAAACACCCCTCGCGTGCGTATCTGCGTCCTGGATGACGGCGGTACAGATATTGTTGACCGGACTGAAGACAGCTGGCCACTGCCCCATACTCATCTGAAAAAAATGTTTATTACTTCCGGCGCGCAGCTCAGCCCTCTGGGTCAGAACATACCGGCGTCTCTGTCCTATGACGTTTCCGGTGAAGGGAAAACGGAGCTTCACTTTACCTTCACGCAGGATACAGAGCTCACAGGCTACATGAAACTGAAGCTCTGGGTTGAAGCCCAGGGGGCTGATGATATGGAGCTTGAGGTTGGCGTTGAGAAACGAAGTAAAGACGGAAAACCGTTTGAACGTCTGCTGGGAGAAGGCGTGAAAGGTCCGGTGGTCGCATCCGGTCTACTGAGGGTTTCCCAGCGCGCGCTTGATCCCAAGCTGTCAACTGAAACAGAGCCATTCCACACGCACACCCGTGAAGAGAAGCTGCACGCTGGGGAGATTGTACCTGTGGAAATAGGTATCTGGCCGATGAGCATGCTTTATCATGCAGGTGAAAAACTGGTGCTGACCATTGCCGCACACCGCCCAATACCCACAAGTATTGACATGGGGTTTGGCTCTGCCGTCATTGAACTGCCAGCTTCCGGAGGAACCTTTATGCCAGGTGAGAAAATTAAACGTATTTCCCTCGGCGGTCCGGCGTCGACGCTTCTGCCATTTGTCAGTGAACAGCAGGTAGCTACCCCGGTGAGCCGGAATGCAGGCCGGCATATCATTCATTTTGGTGGAAAATATGACAGTTACCTTCAGATCCCGGTTGTGAGTAAAATGGGCATGGTATTTTGATCAGTAAAAAGCACCGGCCTGGTCCGGTGCTTATCAAAAACGGAATCACATGAGCTCACAAGAAAGCAGACCTTCAGTACGGGGTCGCCGCCCCGGCGGGGCAGTATCAGGGCGGGATGCGCTTCTTCCCGTAGCTACACGTTTTTTTTCACAAAATGGTTATGACGGTACATCTTTACGAAAAATCGCAGCTGAAGCCGGTGTGGATATGGCTCTGGTGGCGCGCCTTTTCGGTTCAAAATCCGATCTCTGGAATGCGGTTCTTGAACATCTGCTGGATAAGCAACGGCATCATCTTGAAGAAATCAGTGCAATTGAACACTCGTTCAGTATCAATCCAGCTGAAGGGTTTCGCCGGTTTATCCGCCACCTGACCGCTATCAGCGTGGAAATTCCAGAGTTTCCCTCGCTGCTGCTGAACGAGGCGGCGAGGGGCGACGAACGGCTTGAATACCTTCTCCTGCATCTGGTTACGCCGTTTCGTGACAGCTGTCTGCCCGTCATCAGACTGGCGATGGAGAAAGGCATCATCAGAAGTAATCAACCCTCGCTGACTTTTGCATTAATGATTTCAGCAATTTCGTTGCCTTTGATCACTCCAGGTCTGATCGATCCGGATGCCCCTCAATCCACCTCTCTTTCCTCTGATATTGCTGATGAGGCTATACGTCTGTTCGTTGTCTCTGAACATTCCTGAACCACTGACCTGTCGCATAAGTGCGCCATGCTTTTAGCAGGTGGCGTCTCAAAGAGACCGGCGATGTATGCAGGCAAACCCGTAAAAAAGAAAACGCTCACGCAATATATCATCTGTTGATGATATATTGCTGCTATACATGATGCCCGTCCCGGTTTTACCCGTCGGGACATCATAAAATTTTTCGTTAGCCTGATTATGTCAAAAGAGGAGTAAGCGATGAAAAACGGAATGCTGGCGTTAGGTATGACTGCTGTGATGAACATGGCCACTGCAGCTGACGTTCCTGATAATTTTCTGTGGGGGGCAGCTTCTGCTGCCTATCAGGTTGAGGGAGCAACAAATAAAGACGGTAAAGGCCGGTCTGTATGGGATTACTATCTTGATGAGAAGCACCTGGCCGGCCCCGGCATATCGGGGAGCGTTGCTATAAACTTTTACGACCGTGATCAGTACCTAAAAGATATCCAGCTGTTTAAAGAGCTCGGCCTGAACAGCTACCGCTTCTCTATCGCCTGGACACGTATTATCCCGGACGGGCAGGGGCCCGTAAATCTGAGTGCGGTTGCGCACTATCGGCAGTTCATTACCGACTTAGAGGCTGCTGGAATAAAGCCTCTGGTAACTCTGTATCACTGGGATATGCCTGAGTCGCTGTCTGCTGCGGGAGGATGGGAAAACCGGGAGTCGGTGGAATGGTTTCAACGTTATGCTGAGGTTATCTTTGCTAACTTCTCCGATCAGGTTGACCAGTTTGTACTGATTAATGAACCAACCGTTGAAGTTGCAACAAAAATCATGGCCGAGAAGCGGCTGAAAGGTGAGGAGCTTACACTCCCTCCTATTGTTCCTGCTGGTCCCTATCTCGAAACTTCCCTGAAGTCCTATAACCATATTCTGCTGGCCTCCGCAGCAGCAGCGGAGAGTTTTAAAGTAAAAGGCTACAAAGGCCGGCTGGGAATTGCTCTGCCATTTTTCCCGGTACTGACGACAGAGAACGCATCGGATGAAGACAAAGCTGATGCCAGACTTGTTGACGGCATTCTTAATCGCTGGTTCCTTGATGCCATGTACAAAGGAAGCTATCCGGCCGATGTACTCAAGCTGGCAGCAGACCGACACCTGAATATTGACGTCCAGCCCGGAGATGCAGAACGCATTCATGATGCGGGCTTGGGTTTTCTGGGCATTAATTACTATGCACCTTTCTTTATTCGCCATCAGAAAAATGCTTCAGAAGTCTATTCGCCCGAAATAATCTTCCCGAAAAATGAAAAGCTCGCCTTCAATGGCGCAGTAAGACCCGATCAGTTTTCCGCCCTGCTTGAGCGCGTGCGTGATGAGTACGGCAATCCACCGGTCATCATTACAGAAAATGGTGCAGGGTTTGAGGGTGAAGATCAGTTGACGAATGGAAAAGTGAACGATGTAAACCGCTGCCTGTATCTGGTAGACCACATCCATGCAATGAAGGAGTCGATTGCAAGGGGGGCTAATGTACAGGGTTATCACGTCTGGTCCAGTCATGACAATCTGGAATGGTTGAGTGGCTATAAAAGCCGCTTTGGCATGATATACGTGGACTATGATACCCAGAAGCGTACACCAAAACTCAGTGCGGAAATCTATGGAAAAATCATCCGCGGTGAAAATATCCGCGATGCTGACTGTAAAGCGGCAAACTAACTTCTGAATCGAAAGCATTCTGTTAGCCTGGCTTGGTCAGCCAGGCATTGATTAAAATTAACTGAGTCTGATGAGCTGTAGCTTATTGTGAGCAGTTTCTGATGAAGGTCCGCTCCTCGCTCACAGCGGACCTTGCCACGCGCGCAGGACTTTCATCTATCTAAATAATCCAATTCCATTGTTCATCAGGTTGATAAAATCATCAAACACGGGTGCACCTAAATCCGTCAGCACTTTAGCCTTAGCATCGCGTCCAATACCTATAAAGGGCAGGTTGAGATTGTTTGCAGCTTTTAAGTCCCATAATCCATCACCTATTGATATCACCGAATGCTTATGTGCAGCCGGAAATTTTTTACTACCCAAACGAATAGCTTCCCGCACGATCTCTTCGCGAGTTCTAAACTCTGATGCGGTAACCAAATCAACCTTTTCAGCGTCCACGCCTACTGCCGCCAGTTTTTTCACGGCACCAAACCGTAGGCTACCAGTGGCAAAAACAACGCTCCAAGAATGATCCTTTAACCACTGCAGGAAAACAGCGGCACCGGTAATTTCAGTGAAAGGTCTCGATGCAATTTCATGCTCAAGCGCGCAGCGATACTGGTATTCCAGCTCGGATAAATCAGGGCGACTTTCATAATGCGCCTCTTCCCAGGCTTCTTCGAAAATAGCGCTATCCGTGTGGTGGGTGTAGTCGCCCCAGTTTGTTCTGAGGTTTGGGAAAGAAAAGGTGCGTAGGGCGATTTCGAATGCACGTTGATGTTGCTCAACGCTGTCGGTCAGCGTGCCATCAATATCAAATATTACGATCCCTGAATCTACTTTATTCATTAACTCATTCCATCACGACAAAAAGTTTTATTCGTTGGGTTAGATAGTAATATCAAAATATACCTGACATTCCGCTATTTATAGTAATTTATTCGCAATTAGAAATTCGTTTAATGGAAAAGCAACCCTTTCCATGAATTTTTGGCTCAGGAAAATTAATGTCTGTTTTTCGCTCTCAGCAGACCTTTAGCGTCAGGTTTATTGCTGTGTGCCAAGAGCAGAGGTAGGATCATTAATCATCAAAAACATGCTTGTTGAGTTATTCGTTTTCCCATCAATACCACTTTGAAGCTTTGGGGGTCGACATTGAGTACCGCATAGCGTATCTGCGGACAAATCAGTTCTAAGCTTCGTTTGCTACAATCAAGCTGCATTAAAGTGCGTGCGCCGGATTGTGTTTGCACCCTATTGGTCTCAGGATAGTCGCTGCAATCAAATCCTTCTTTAATTAACTTTTCTTTCGCCGCATCCAGGCTCATTCCGATAAGATTTAGGCTCTCGACTTCTCTGGCATGCGATTTTTCAGAAACTCGAGTCAATGAGCACCCGCTCAGAAATTGAGCGAAGAGTAAGAAGAATATAGGGATTAATATCTTTTTATTTTTTTTCTGCATCAGACTGACCTTTAGGTTTAATACCTTTGAGCTATATCGTTATATTTTGAAATAAACAGAGTGAGGAGTAAAACTCAAAATTCTCCGCTCAAAACCTATATACACCTGGGGTGACTTGTTCCCCGTTGATTATCACACGCGAATGTTAGTCCTGCATCCCGGCGGTCATGACAAATGAGAACTTCCGTTCTTCGCTCAGAGCTGCCTGTCATGTCTGCTTAAGAAACGGCCTTAACGTAGGATATTTTCCGTTTTCCAAGCGGACCCCTGTTTGGGGTAGCTGGCAAGCTTTTTCAACATCAGGGATGCCGTCACGGTTCCCTGCTTTATTGAAGTGGCCAGACGAAGTACTTCACGCCAGTGAATTTCGATCTCTTTCAGATTCAGGCTGGTCGTTGATATCAGTGACTGAAGCGCCGGGTATTGGTCTGCTTTCCCTTTGATAAACAGCTTTTTGTCGTGGAGATCCCTGATCCGCGGACAGAACGCAAAACATAGCTCAGAGGTACAAAAAATAACCTTAACGTACAATAATTTTCGATATCCAAACTGACCCCTAACACGACTAAATTGATAAATTTATTTCCGGAGCAGTAAATAAATGGGGGCTACTTAATGCCTGCAGTAAAATTCGTTGGTATCATCACGGTGAATGCAAGAGAGCAAATGCAAGCGATGAGATAGGGGTCTTCTTGGAAAGCTGAAAATATCCTACTATTCGTTTTATTTCATTTCACGGATGCCTTCGGCCCAGCTTTTTACCGGTGCGTACCCTAATTCTCGCCTTGCCTTAGCTGTATTGAGAGTAAGTGTCTTCCCTATCAGCTGCAGCATTTGTCGCGTTAGAGGCGGTTCGCCTTTTAGTCTTAAAATCCGCCATGTCATGCCCATTAGTCCGGCCAGCAGCCAGGCTGCTCTGAACGAAACGGATTTATCCTTAACGGTGATGCCACATGTATTAAGTAATTCACTAATAATGACTTTAAGCGTGCCTGTTTTTTCATCCGTTATAAAGTAAGCTTCACCACCAGTACCTTTATCGGCTGTAAGTAAGAGTGCTGAAACAAGATTATCCACATGACATGTGGACATTGACTGATTTCCTCCATCAATCCACTGCCATTGCCCGGCCTTAACCGTTGCAGCCATCTGTTTAAGCATAGGCATTCCAGCTCCCCATATAAGAGGAGGGCGAATAGCTATCGTTTCAAACTCTGGACGTTTGTTATTCGCCGCAAGCAAAAGTTGCTCAGCTTTGGCTTTCGATGAACTGTAAGGAGCAAATGAGCGGCTTTGTTTCGGTTGATTTTCATCCACGTCCAACATTGGCTGAGGATCACCCAGGATGACGGCAGCGGCACTGACATACACGATTTTTTTTACCGAGGGAGTCATAGTGGCAGCATCAACCACTGCTTGTGTACCGCCAATATTGATACGTTCAAACTCCTCACGTCTACCCCATAGCTTAAAATGCGCTGCTATGTGAAAGACTATTTCTGAGCCTTTCATCCCTTGTTCCAGCGCGTTTAATGTATTGAGTTCGCCCTTTACTGGCGTTGCGCCCATTAGTTGCAGGGCTTTGCATGCAGCGCTACTTCTTGCCAGAGCATTGACCTTCCACCCATTTCGTACCAACTCCATTATCAATCTTGAGCCTACAAAACCTGTTCCACCGGTAACAAATGCCGTGCGTTCAATAGTCATGTTTTCATCCACTGCCTCAGAAGGTTTAAAACAATATGCCCCGGCGCCAAACAAAATACAACGAACATTTTATGTTTTTTGTTCTTATGGCGCGCGATTACAGATCCTGTATACTAAATTGCATATATGGGAGTTTCCCAACCTCTTGTTTATTATAATCATGTAGATTGAGGTCTTTTTTTTCAGAAGGAATACGTGTGGGTATTACAAACGCAGAAGGTAAGGATGATGCAATTTCGCCTGTGAAAATTCTGGAAGCTGCTCGCGTACAGATTCGTCGTTTTGGGGAGTCCAAAACAAACATTGTCGATATTGCGCGAGCGTTAGGCACTTCCCATACCACCATTTATCGCCATTTTAAGTCTAAGGCAGATGTATTTGATGCTCTGGTATTATCAACGATGACTCATGAGCAATTACTGGTATCAGCCTACTGCAATGACGATAGTCCAGCAGCTATCCGCCTTACAGAATTTGTAGCTGCACTGAATCACTTTAAGGTCAGGCGATACGCTGAAGACCCTGAACTATTCACATTGTACAAACGTGTTGTAACTGAGCGTCCAGACATTGTCATATCTTATACGCACAGAATGACGGGCCTCATTCAACAAATTATTCAGCAAGGCATAAATAGTGGTGAGTTTAAAATTGAGAATGCTGAGATTGCAGCAAGTGTTGTACGTGATGCGGTAACCATATTTGTCCATCCTGCATTAGTTGCTGAAGCTGCCCGTGCAGGTCTGAATATGGAACGGCCACTGCAACACGTAATGAAAACGTTAATTATAGCTTTTAATAAAGGTTTAACTTACTGAATTAGAAAGTTTCTTTGTGCATCCACAAATTTAAATAGGGGCATGCTACCCGACATTTCTGCTGGCGGTAATTTTTGCCTGACACCCTTGTTTAACCCTCTAAATTTAAGTTGGCTTGCCAGCCGGCTAATGAAAAACTGGCCCTTATAAGCAGCCAGTATTCTTTCAAAACATCACCGATTTAGTGCACCCAACTTACCAGGGTGTAGTTCCACTCGCTTCAACAAATGTGCCACTAACAGCATCACTCTCTGGGAGTAATGCGTATTGCACAGGTAGCCGTGCCCCTTCTTCTGGAGTAAGAAATCCATTATGCCCAGTCAAATCAGTTTTGACATATCCCGGGCTCACAGAGTTAACGACAATAGAAGTATCGCGTAACTCCTGGGCTAACTGTACCGTCAGCATATTCACCGCGGCTTTCGATGCGTTATAACCGATCAGGCGGGCATCGTAGTAGGGGGAAGTTGAGTCACTATTGACCGTCAACGAGCCGAGAGAGCTGGACAAATTCACGATACGCGCGGCAGGCGCTTTGCGCAATAGTGGTAGCAGTGCTTGCGTGACAGCCAGCGTTCCAATGAAATTGGTTTCCATAATACGCCGTACTGAGTCGGGGGATGATATGCTCGGCGGCCCATCAGCAGAATCGACAATTCCGGCATTGTTGACCAAGATATCGAGATGACCATAATCAGCCTCAATTGCCACTGCTGCCGCTGTAATGCTTGAGTGGTCGTTCAGGTCAATAGACAGCAACTGTGCGTTTAAACCTTGAGCTGCCAGTCCCTCTATTGCCGCTGCGGCACGACTGGCATCCCGGGCACCGATGATGACATTCACTCCAGCCTCCAACAGCTGACGGGCTATTTCCAATCCAATACCTTTATTTGCGCCGGTAATAAATGCAATGCGTTTTTGTGTCATATAAACACCTCTAAATTGATTGTTTTAAATTGATAATTTCCATTAGTATATGAAGCTTCCTTCAGTTTAAGAATTCGCATATGCCCACATCCTCACATCTAAGCCTTACCCCCCGTAAACAGCCACGGCAGAAGCGTGCGCTAGTTACGGTGAACGCCATTTTTGAGGCAACCATTCAGGTTTTGGTAAGTGATGGTCCGCGCCGATTAACGACGACTCGTGTAGCCGACCGGGCCGGTGTGTCCGTTGGCAGCATGTACCAGTATTTTCCGCACAAACAGGCGTTATTCTACGCCTTGAATGAACGTTACCTGGTAAGGCTGGCAGAGAAAATCGAAGCGGCCTGCGAAGCACAACACGGTGCAGCCATTGAGAAAATGGTGGATTCTCTTGTCATGACGTACTGGTGCGCTAAAACAGAAAGGCCTGAAGTCACGCGTGCGCTTTATCAATCTGTTGCAGAACTCGACAATCAACCTTTGATTACGGCCTTCGCGAAGCGCATAGACATTGCTACAGCGACGATGCTCAAGAGTGCTTCTAATGCATCTTTTACCAATCTGCCAATCGTGACGCTTACTCTTCTCAGCACAATTTTCGGTACTGTGCGCAATGTGTTTGAACGTGAACTTCCTAGTGATAAAGGAGATGCTATATGCAAACAATTGGCAGTGATGTGCATCGCCTACCTGAATATTGTGGAGTAGTTTTTAAACTTCACATGACGTCGTTGAACATAAATACTCACTAGATACTGAATCCGCTTAGCGCTATGAGTTCATTAGGTCGACCTACGTTATCCTTAACAAAAGGGTATTTCGGCAATAATGAAAATTTTTAACTGCTGTATAATGGTTGATAGTAAGTTAACCCTCGCACCCGAATTTAAACCTTCTACATATTTATAAAAATGCAACCCCAAAAAAACGCTACATTATTAAAGTTATTGAAATGGTTATTCGCACTTAGTGTTATTATTTAGTGGTTATTCAGATGGTAGCATTCTTAAATACATTTAACATTCTGGAGATTATAGCCTTAATAAAATCATTATATTTTTGACGTTCTCCTATTATTCTTTAAAAACTATCACAGCCTCATGGATATAACTTCCACTCACCACAGTTTGAAGAATAAATGAGGCGAGATCGGCACGCGATATTCTTGCTGTAATACCCGGCCTCAAATCAATACCTGAACGATAATTGTTGCTAGCATCGCCGTTCGTCAGCATCGGGGGCCGTATCAACGTCCAGTCGGTATGACTCGCTCTCACTAAATCTTCCATGTCATCCTTATCACGCATCTTTTCGCTTATTATGCTGCGTACAAAACGGATAAACAAAGAGGCGTTGTATGTTTCCGATGCCCCATAAGCGCTCAAAGCAATAAGGCGTTTTACACCAACCTTTTGCATCGCGGGTATAATTTTGCTGAGGCCATCAGTACAAATATTCTGATCTTTGCCTTTACGGGCACCTAGCACGCTAATAACGGTATCTGCGTCTCGTATGACAGATTCTACGGTAACCGAATTATAAAGTTCACCGACGATGAGCTTCAGGCCAACGTGATTAACCTGCAGACTGTCTGGGGTGCGCACCAAGGCCGTAACAGAATGCCCCGAGGAGAGAGCTTGATTGACCAAATGGCGGCCGGTCGCGCCTGATGCGCCAAAAATAGCAAGTTTCATACGTATTCCTTAGTGTGATACTTTTAGGCAATTAAGGTGAGAACCGCCGCGGCTTGTTCTACAAGTGACGGGGTGCTGGCAAGAAAACTACGACTGCCCAAATGCCACGGTGCACCCTGCAGATCAGTGACTGTGCCACCGGCTTCAGATACCAATAATGCTCCGGCCAGTAAGCCAGACCGCACTTGGCTGTATTGCCAAAATATATCCAGACGGCCTGCAGCAATCTGAATGAGTTGTAACGTGGCTGGCACCGATACCTGGACCACCAACGCCTCTTTCAGCATGGCGATCACTGACATTCCCATGCGACGGTATGTGTCATCGCTCTCATTAGGCATTGCCTGGCCGGTGCCGACCATCGCGGCGTTTAAATGGGTCTTGGTTGACGTCTGCAGGCGGCGGTCATTAAGCCATGCACCCTCACCGCGCAAAGCAGTGTAAGTATCGCCACTCATCGGCAAATGCACCACAGTCAGAACAATTTCATTGTCTCGAACCAACGTCACCGTTACACCCCAGTCCTGTAAACCATGTATAGAGTTTATCGCTCCCTCAACGGGGTCCGTAACCCACCATTCCCCCGCAGGTAACGTACCAGTACCCTCCTCATCTTCAACCCACTGAGCGTGAGGAAGGGCAACAGATAGTGACTTTCGTAAAATATCGAGTGAGATAACATCGATAGCAGTAATCTTCTTGGCAATATCTTCTCTGTCTTTAGGGCGATTGTCCGCGCTAAAGCTCTGTTTTAACGCCATGCCGGCTGACTGCACGGCTGAAGTGACAAGCCTCAATAAATGCGCGTCATTGGCTTTTTTTTCGGCTGAATGATTTAAAGATGTCATGGATACCTTCATCGGTTTACGAGGGGAAAGAATTACGCTTGACTCAGTGCGAAAATAATATGAGCATTAGCTCATATGAACAACTCGCAATCTAAACCCGCCGCCACTCGTCGCTTAAACCCACGTAAAATGCCCTCTCAACCACGTTCCACGCATACGGTCGAGGCAATAATTGAGGGAGCAGCTCACATTCTCGAACAACATGGACTCGATGGGTACACAACAAATGCAATCGCCGCGCGTGCCGGGGTGAGTATTGGCTCTCTCTATCAATACTTTCCGACCAAGGATGCCGTGACCGTTGCGCTTATCGAACGGGAAATGGCGGAGTTGGTGCAAGAAGCAAAACAGGCGCTGCTACGTGATGATCGAGGTGAGGCGCTGCGCCAGTTAATAGAAGTCGCAGTTCGTTACCAATTACGAAGACCTGTACTGGCAATGTTGCTCGATTTTGAGGAGCATCGGCTATCAGCAATAATGCCAAAATCAGGGACCAAAGCGACTATGCATGCTGAATTAGTCGAATTTTTGCAGGTAGGGGTTATGTCAGGAAAAGTCTCAGCAAACATTGCTGCCTCTGAGATAATGGCCATCATAAGTTCACTTACCGATGCCGCTGGCCGACACGGAGATGATCAACAAGAACAGTTGATTGACAGGATAGAGGCTGCTCTTCTGGGTTATCTCAGCATCATTTGAGGCAAGGAACAGGAATAGTTTTTTTGATCGATTCACTAAACCAATACAAACACTATTTTAGTGTTTGAGAGAAATTTTTTGATATAACACTTGAGACATTTAACTTACACGTAGTGTGACGTTAATTATTTCTCACGCAAAACCATTGCATCAGGCTAATTTCCTTTTTCACTGAACTAAAAAAACTGTTTCGACTTAACGTCAAAACAGCTTTTAGCACGATGTTATCTCTACTTGGAGGATGATAAAGCAAAGGCGATAATATAACCACCAACATCTTTTCAATGACTTGAACCACCTGCCGATATTGTAATCATACCGCTTTTATTTCCAAACACTTTTTGAGATCCCCGGTTTTTCAGCCTTTAGCCGATACTCTTCCGGCGTCAAGTTATTCATGGATTCATGAGGCCACCTGACCTGCTCCCTGTTGGTTAAGACACCCCAATGTTAGTTATGTCGTTGTTGGAGTTGCGAACTTCTGCTCCTCGCTCAAAGCTGCCTGTCAAAGTGGTCAAGCTTCACATAGCTCAGAGGTACAAAAAATAACCTTAACGTACAATAATTTTCGATATCCAAACTGACCCCTATCAAGCTTGTCCCATTCTTTGGCTGCAGATTCACGAAACTTAATCGTGTATGTCATGCAAAATGGTCCAAATCCACGTCAACCAGCGCCTCTTTGCATCGCTCATTAATCAGCTTAATTAATTCCTGATCATCCAGCGCATCTAGCATTTGTTCATATAATTTTGCGGGCACGCAATAAAATGCAGGTTGGTTGCGGTTCAGGATGGCCACAGGATACCCGTCACCTGCCCCTACAGTTTTCATGGGATTTTTTTTTAGTTCGCTGATGCTCGCACTGGTGTCGCTAAGAATAATATTTGGCATGTTGCCTCCTGACTCAGACCTTTTGACAACTCTTAGTCTAAGGGATGAAAAGACCTATTAACAGGTCTTTTTAGATAAACCACCTATTATATTAAGCAGCCCGATGCAGAGGGAGTGTAGACATTGCAGACGCTATGGCACGTTAGGTCAGATATCAAAAAACGCATAGTCCGCTTAGGTGGGAGATTTACAGAAGAACTCCGTGCTTGAGCTGTTGCTGTTCCAATAATCTATAAATCGAAAATTTCGTTTTCTCTCAATCCGAGCCACTTTTCGAGATATCTAAGCAGTGTTTGTAGAGCCTCTTCGTGCTCAGGGAACTGGGCGGGATTAATCGCATCACACTTGGCCTTCGCTACGTTAATGCCGATAAAGTCTTCAATTGTCTCTTTGCTAAAAGTGTTGTAAGGCGTGGAGACACGATCACCGTACGTATGGCTCATACCTCTGCTCATCAGCCGTGTGACCATTCTTGCGAAGCCCTGGTCGGTTTGAATTGCTTTCATCATCCACTCTCGCGGTTCGTCCATTGAGTCTGTATAGTTTTTCCAGCGATAGAGCTGAGATATGAGACCCGGCTCGGCAAGCAGCGCGTCTCCGTCTGCTGCGCGGTCCCTTATCAACCGCAGCCATTCGGTCTTCATTGCCGCAACGGTGTTTAAATCTAGCGCAGGATCGAAGGATCCACCCTCATTCCGATCGGCGGGATCGCTGAGATGAATTAGCAGTGAAGCGACTGAAAGCGCTTCGGTTTTACAGAGTGCTTCGAGAGCCAAACCGCCCCTAGCATCCTCTGGAATCCGCTTCAGGAACCAATGTATGGCTCGCCATGCTGCCACATATGACGAGTTGAAGGTGCCGCTGTCCGAACCTGCAAGTTTTTCAGCGAGTCCGAACATCCCTGGGAGCAGAACAGCAGCGTTCTCGGTCGGTAATCGGTCGACGGATTCGTCGAGCCTCGCAACGAGCGAATTCAGAAGGCCATCAGCTTCGACGGCAGCGATTACCGCAGAGAGCTCATCCTCTGTCGCTGTAGCATCAAGAAAATCAACGAAGCGGCGCTCAGATATTTCTCCGTCTGTCGTCTGGAGTTCGAAGTACCGAGGGAAGTAGCGCGATGTACACACTCGTTTCTCCGTTAACCACTGGCGATGAAAACCGTCTGCATAGTTCGTCCCCCCATACGCCCATTCGAGGGGAGGGAATAAGTCTTTGAGCGCGACACGAACGATATCGCGGCGCTCCTCCGACACGATCTCCAGAAGCTCTTTAGCCGCTGTTAGGTCTACCTCCCGCTGGCCACCACGGGAGAAACGCCCTTCCTGGAGAACAAGTCCTCGCTCACGGAACAGTGCATGGTGGAGGTCTGGCTCGAAGACTCTGAGTGTTTCCAGAAGCAGGAAATCTACTATGTTTACCTCGAATACGTTCCCAACCACATGCAGTGGCATGTGGACAGCAATGGATGAGATGAGACGACGTGCATCGCGCATGTTGCGAAGCAGGGGCTGGATGCAACCAATGCAAGCGTTACCCCAGCGTCTTTGAGAGAACCCGTTTGCCTCGATCGCGTAGGGGCTGGCTATTTCAGAGAGTTCCTCCTCGAACATACGATGTACGATCGATGCCGGGACTGCTGGTAGATCAAAGCTAGCCTGCACGACCTTCTCAAGGAAGGCTCGGCCGTCGCCGTCGGCGACCGGATCGAGTGCCCGTTCTACGATACTGGGCTGGAACAGGAGCACAAAAACAATATTCGGTAGATTAGCATTCGCCTTAACCTGACGAAGCAGCATCCTGATCTGTTCTGGCTCTAGTCGGTCAATGTCGTCGACGAAAACAACCAGCGGCCGGTCGAGTTCACGAAGACGAGCTTCAAGCGATGTGCGAACCTTATCGAGAGGCTCGCCGCTATGGTCACGCCCGAAATGAGATAGCACGCGTCCAACAAGATATACTCCGACTGAGAGAACTGCGAAAACAGCCGCAACCTTTGCGATATTAGGAAGGTCGAAACCAATTGCCGACGCGATTGCGATAACGGAGGCATTTGTTAACACCGTCGCGACTAGATGGCCTGAACTCCCTGCCACTTTAAGAGGCTTACTGGCACCTGTAAGGATCGCGCCATATTTCCGTAGTGCTTCGGCACGATCGAGTGCAGCCTTCGAATGCTCGCCTCCTAAGCGATCTGCTATCTGCCCAAATAGCGCGCGTGCAATTGCATCGCCATCTCCCCATTGCCAAGGGTTAAAGTCGAGCCAGTCCGCTCCGCTGCTCTTCGCATCAAGCCGTTCGGTGATGAGGTTTTTTAGTGATGATTTACCGAAACCCCATCCGCCACGAACAGCGAAAACTCGGCCTTCGCGCAGACTAAGCTCTGAGAGTATGTCGGCTATACGAGCGGCAAATTCTGTTCTTCTAAGGCGATCTTCTGATGCTGTCCGAATGGGTGCCTCCGCTCCGATCCCTCCATCCGGCAGTCCCTTCCTTGCCACTTCAGTGTTACGCTTCGCGTGACGACGAGCACACCATGCCTGCAGACGGAAAAACAACTCACTCACCGCTATTACCCCCAAAGAACGCACATACCAAGCTTAATATTGTAAGAAGCTTCACAGGCTTCGTAGAACGAGCAAATAAAATCTGGTGAATTTTATCATCTGCACCAGTTTAACTTGTTGCGTATGCTAGCTTAAGAGAAAGCTATGCTGCGATTGCAAGCAAGGATATCTTTTTTTCTACTTAACGTGAGGCGGAGCTTAGGCAACTGCACCAATTGAGTGAGAATACTTGAGAATATTAAGGGAGACTTACAACCGATCAAGTTACAGCCATCCTGTATCAGAATCAGCTTATGAACGTTATAACGTCTGCTCCTCGCTCAAAACCGCCCGTCATGCCTGCTTAAAAAACAGGCTTGGCGTAGGATCAATAATCATCAAAAACATGCTTGTTGAGTTATGCGGTTTCCAACCAATACCACTTTTAAGCTTTGGGGATCGACATTGAGTACCGCATAGCGTATTTGCGGACAAATCAGTTCTAAGCTTCGTTTGCTACAATCAAGCTGTATTAAAGTGCGTGCGCCTGATTGGGTTTGCACCCTATTGGTCTCAGGATAGTCGCTGCAATCAAATCCTTCTTTACTTAACTTTTCTTCCGCCGCATCCAGACTCATTCCGATAAGATTTAGGCTCTCGACTTCTCTGGCATGCGATTTTTCAGAAACTCGAGTCAGTGAGCACCCGCTCAGTAATTGAGTGAAGAGTAAGAAGAATATAAAGATTAATACCTTATTATTTTTTGTTCTCTGCATCAGACGAACCTTACGTTTTATACCTTTGAGCGATATTGCAATAAACAGAGTGAGGAGTAAAACTCAAAATTCTCCGCTCAAAATCTATATACACTATGGGGTGATCTGCTCCCCGTTGATCAATATACCTTGATGCAAGTAATGCCTTGCGAGTATCAGTTTCTCGTCCACTTTCCCCCAACAACTCATTTTTGAGCCATGAGCGAATGGTTGGTACGTCACAGAATGTTAATTAACATAGGGCAGATCTCTTTTATTTTTTCCAAGTTAGTTCAATGTGCCAGGGTATTCATACAAAAACTGGAACACCAGTCTGGCAAATTGGCCGATTGGGTCAGGGATCTACTGTGTAGGAAAAGCAACTTTGTCGTCACTTGTGCTCTGGCAAACAAGCTGGCCAGAATAGCCTGGGCCCTAACGGCACGACAGCAAACTTATGTAGCATAACGGCAGAAATACACCGGTTTAAAGAATCACTGATCTGGTTTTGCGAATACTGATATTGATGATACTAACGGCCCACCGGCCTGTTGAGGAACCTGTAAAACGGAAAGGCTCATTGAAGCCGTATATTTTCTGGAGGTTCATCAGGCGCGGAACTCATCGAGGCGCGGGAATAAAATCCCATTCAGACGCCGGATAGATTCAAGCAAGCCAACTTATCGTCAAAATCGGTGTTGCAAAAACGGGAGTGACCATAGATTCCGTTTTCCAAGCGGACCCCTATTATTACGCATTAGATATTCCCCAATAGGGGAGCTGTCCTTCCAGGCGCGGACAGAGGCGCGACCCCGTACAGAAAGGCACTGTTGCAAAGAACCGGCAGCTGATAGGCTCTGGTGATGAATTCGTCAGAGGGACCTGTCATGAACCTTTTCAAAGGCCGGCATTTTACCCGCGATGTAATCCTGTGGGCGGTACGCTGGTACTGTAAATATGGGATCAGCTATCGTGAGCTACAGGAGATGCTGGCTGAACGCGGTGTGAACGTTGATCACACCACAATTTACCGGTGGGTCCAGCGCTATGCGCCTGAAATGGAAAAGCGCCTGCGCTGGTACTGGCGTAATCCTTCCGGCCTCAGCCCGTGGCACATTGATGAAACGTACGTGAAGGTGAACGGCCGGTGGGCTTATCTTTACCGGGCCGTCGACAGTCGGGGCCGGACCCTTAATTTTTATCTCTCACCCCGCAGAAACAGTAAAGCGGCGTACCGTTTTCTGAGGAAATCCTCAACAACGTGAAGCGCTGGCAGATCCCCCGGTATATCAATACGGATAGGGCCCCGACATACGGTCGTGCGCTGTCGCTGCTGAAACAGGAAGGGAAATGCCCACAAGACGTTGTACAGCGGCAGATTAAATACCGGAATAACGTCATCGAATGCGACCATGTTAAGCTGAAACGGATAATCAGCGCCACTCTGGGGTTTAAAACGATGAAAACGGCTTACGCCACGATAAAGGGGATTGAGGTGATGCGCGCACTGCGCAAAGGGCAGGCAGAATAGTTTTATTTCGGTCATCCGCTGGGCGAGATGCGTCTGGTGAGCAGAGTTTTTGAAATGTAAGGCTATTTCACCGGGAAGATGACTAGACCGTCCTTATATTTGCAACAGTGCCTAACATCTCTCCCTCCTTGCTTTTAGAACTTTATTTTTAATCTTCCATGGGTTTCTTTAACCTTTAATAGTTATTAAACCATGATTTCACCATCAGAAAGCAGACTAAAATCACTATTCAAAATCGCCAGCATAAACTCTTCTATTGAATGATATTTTTCATAGAATTTAATTAAGGCCATATATAAATTCATTTCAGGTTCAAAGCATTTGTAGTTAAGAATTATTTTTTCTAACATCATTAAATAAGATTCTCCATTTTCTTCATACCATCCTGCTGGTTCTTCCTGAGTATCTAAAAGTTCGTTTATCTCCAAGTCGGAAATATAGCCATCCATTATATAACTATTTTGGATTCTTATATTAAGACGGCCATAAAGCTTGTCTTTATCGACTTCCATCTTGTCATTTAATCCTTGTGGGTATGGGATTTCTCTTAATATCCCTTCCAGCGCCTCTCGGGATTCTATTCTGCAATCTCGAAGCTTATCTCTAAATCTTGTTAAAATCCCATGAACCTTAATGTACCCCTCATTTATATCATTAGGATACCACATCGATATATTTAAACTATCACAGAATAAGGTCATATCATTTGGAATGGATACTGGGGTTTTTCTTTTAAAAATGCTATCTACTTCATGATCTTGCTTTTCATTTTGGAAGTATTTTTTATACTCTTCTTTAATTAAATCAAGACACTCTTGTTGCTCTTTTATTTCAAGTTTTCTGATAGCATCGATGATGCTGCTAAGGTTTAAGTGTATGATTGATAAACCGTCAACAGGTATTGACTTTCTTTTGGGGGAATCTACACTTAAAATAAAAAACCAGAGGCTCGTGTATTTACTGGTTATATTTTTATTTTTTTTGATTTTTGTTAATGTGTGGGTTATTTTTTCACTTTTTTTGGTTGCGGTCATTTGCAAACCGACTAAGTTTGTATCATCACCGTAATCATATCCAGGAAAATTAGGGCTTTCATCATTCAGATCAACGAATTTTTTGTCAAAAACTTTGTTTATGACTCTAAGCAGGGATTGCTCTTGAATTTTAGATAAGTCATTTAATCCTTTTCTTGTAGAGAGGCTAATTTGATTGCTTAGTACACTAATAAATGATATTAAATCCTGAGTGATGCGTAATCTTTCGGGTTCCATTTCCACTCCTAAAAGTGCTTTAATTATTTTTATAAGTCTTCACCCAGATATAATCTATGGGTGCTTTTTATTTTCTCAATAGTGTATTCATCTACACCAGCTTTAGAAGCGAATATTTCCCATGAAGAAACCGAGTCGTAAACTTCTTGAATTATTTTTTTTATTTCTTTATTTGATAGCCCTTGGATTTTTTTTCCCACTTCGAGTAGATCATTAAGTTCCAAATCATCCCGCTTTCCATTTATCGACATTTGGTGGGAACTGACCCATTCACTATCTTTTTTATAGGCCCATGAAACGTCGTAGGCTGGTGATAAGAACCATTCACCATCAGTGTCCATCAGGAACCCTACGTTTTTTGTATGGTCATCCTGATTACGGGCAATTACGTTAAATACCATCCTGCGAAAGAATTCAATTGCATCATCACGGGAAACGTTTAGTTGACGCATGACTATCAGAGCGAGTTCATAGCTGTAGGCACCAGGCATGTTGAAATCCGCACTGTCTAATGCACATAGCGTTGCCATATGAATTTTCTCACCTTCATCAGTCCGGTCAAATCTCTTCGTCATAAAGTGTGCTCGCCCCCCCTCCTCAAGGAGTCGGCATTCAGTCATTTCTATCTTCGCTTCCAGCGCCATTAAATGGTAGGCGTATTCAATACGGCCATAGCCCAGTGTGTCTGCAAGGTCAGCTGAATTCTTCTGCACATCAAACTTTAACAACCAGTAGCTAAAGCCTTGAGGAGCCTTCACCTGACCAGACCGGATTTCATTTTCCTCGTTTATGGCAATGACCGCTTTGGCTCTCGCACCGCCCGCGCTGGTACCAACCTGAATGAGACGCTTAAGTGCCTCATCTTCCAGAGAAGGATCGTTTGCTTCGATACGATCCTTCATAGCTTCCCGGCTTTGCAGCACCTGCTCTGCAAATTTAACTAATGCATCAAGTTGGATTTTTTCAGTTGTGTTCGATGTTGTCTCAATTGCTGGTCGATATTCTAGTGCTCCCATACCACGATTATTTTGATATAAGAGACGCTCTACGGGGGTAAATGAGGCTCTATTGCGGCCGCTACGTGCCAGCCATGCATCCATCAATGTGCTACCATACGCATCAGGTAGAGAGTCAGCAAAAATAGGCGGCAGCTTTTTGAATGTATCAACGGGCAAAGCTGGGAAGCTGTAAACCCTGTTTTTATTCAGAGGCATATTTATAGGACAAATTTCTAATCCACTCTCGACAAACCCCGGATCAAATTCAAATTGGCCAACCTTTAAATTGTCATCCCAGTTAAGAACTCCAACGAACATGTCCCATAAGTACACCTGTGCAATCATCACCAACCCCCTCTTCCTGAGTCTCTTTTACGTTGTATCAGCCGCTTAGCGGGCGTGATAGGTTTGCCTGAAGGGTTAGATACCCTGACGTTTTGCGTTTTGGTCTCACTTGAAGCTCTTATCCTGCGCGCAGCCCCGATTTTTGCCAGAAGTAATGGACTTACAGGGATTTCCTCAACAAGTGAATTGAGTCGCTCTGTTTCACCTAATACTTTAAGTACTGCGATCAGGTTGATGAGCGTTCCCCGCCCTTTAACAAGATTACGGTAAGTCTCACGCGAGATCCCTACCGCTTCGGCTAACTGTTCCTGCCCGATGTTATGCTTTAACCTTAGGCTTTCTATCCGCCCTCCAATCTCTTCAGCGATAACATCGTTACTTGTAGAAGTCAGGCGCATTTTGTCTCCTTGCAACACACGTTAATGCCTTTAATTTTAGGCATTATGGCGACAATCGTTAGTCAATGCCTAAAATTATAGGTTTTATTTTCTTCAATAGCAATGTAAAAAAAACCAGGCATAAACTAAAAATAAAGGCTTTGCGCCTAAATAACTAGGCGTTAAGTATGAGTTCCACTTCCAAAATTTTCATGTTGTATTTTAAATTTAACGCCTAAATAAATAGGCTTTAAACTCAAAAGAGATGATAGCGCCTGATAAATTAGGCGTAAATTTCTAATTTTCAAGTGCTACCCTTGCAGAAACCTTATCTGAAGCAAAATCATAGTTCCTTGCCGGACTACAGCTGACAATCCTTTGTCCGGATTTACACTCGTTCTGCAACTAAGAAATTCTGACAACCCTTTTTAACTCCGATAGGCTCTTTTTAGGACGTTTGCGATGAAGAGTGTTAATGCTAATTGTGGCAGCGAGAGTTTGCTGTAAACGCTCAGGAGGTTTTTCATCTGTAACTAGTTCCTGCCCGACCGCCGTTTAAGCAGCAACCTTTCAGGCGCATTGAAGCCAGACGGTCGCAGACGAAAGAAAGAACCCGGGGCAACACTCACAGCAACGAAGAACCCAGTAGTTACAGCATTAGAACTAAAGCCTTGAACGACTTACCGGCCCTTCGGGCCGGGTGGCGGCGGCTGGTCAGTAGGGCCAACCGGGGGGCTGGCACGTCAGCCAGAAAAGCCAGCCCCTGTTTTAAAAGCAAAAACTACCGTTTATACTAACCATGTCCCGAGAAACCACTTTGCGTAATATGCATGTATTATATATGGCGGATATATATAATAATTCAGTTACCTATAACAGTAGAGGGCAAGCATAATGGCTTTTAATCCCCAAAAAAATGGCCAAGATATTGCTATATCATTGACGCCATCTTCAGCGGCAGAGTGGGAAGAATACGAAAACCTTTATAGTGATTTACCGACCAAACTGGTTGAAACATTACCGACAAAGAGAACGAATTTTTTGTCTAAAATAGAACGGAATTTTTTAGATGCGCTTGCTAAGAAATTTATTAATTATCATATATTTAGCCAGGTTCAGCTTATCCGATTGGTTGATATAGATAAATCTAAAATCCCCCAGTTTAAAATAGATTTCCCTACTTTCTTTCAAGGAGAGTCGGAAGAGCATGCCCTTTTCAATTTAATAAGTTTGCTCAGCGTTGATTTTGTCATTGCAAATAAAACTGGCTATCCTCGTTGCGTAATCGAGGTTGATGGGGAAGAACACAAAAAATTTTATTCCGCAATGAAAGATAAATTCAAAAACAAGGCTTTAGAGAATGCAGGCATTCCAATTCTTCGCATAACCAATGAAGATGTTTGTGATAATGTGAAGTTAAACTCTTTCTTGGAGGTAGTTAGATTAAATTATTTATAACACATGATTAATAGTTTGCGGGCAACGAATCATACAGACCGCCGCAGGGCGGTTTTTTACGTATATTTTACTTTAATCTTCAATGAGCGGAGTGAAATTGGAAATGGGGTTTGAAGTCCAGTGATGTAAAAAACCACGCTAAGCAGTATCAGGAATCGATTTTGATACGATCCAGTCTCAAAATTACCAAAACACGATATTTGGAACCGATTTTTTGGCCCATATATACAGTCTAAAAACTTATTATATTCCAGACTGTTAGTTCCTTAATGTGGTTTTGCGCACGAGTGGCCCTCGAACCCCGATAACAGGCATTAAAAAGCGGGGGACGTTAATCCCCCGCGCAGACCGCACCGGTCTTTAGCTGAAGGGACATTCCGCCGTATTTCTTACGCCACATATCGAACGTGGGATCAGAAATGCCCAGCTTACGGCAGGACATCCGGCACGGATGTCCCCAGCTCGGCCTGCTTGAGGGCAAAGACCGGTGAATCGTGATTTCTTCATCGGCACCACATCCGTTCAGAGGAGTGATTATCATGCCGGAATTTTGTTTCTGAATGGAAGAGGATTTTGGGTCAGAGTCAGACCTCACACCCCACCACCTGCTCTACTACTTCCTGCCGTTGTTGCTGGCAATGGTATGTTATTTACTACTGGAGGGCCGGGCTAAGAACGAGAAGGCATTGGCCAGATGAACCTAAACCATTGCGAGTACAAAAAAGGTAATAATTAATGTTTATTAAGTATGAATTATTAATGTCTGGAATCTTTATTTATTACTCCTTTCCATCAGATCTACCATAGCCCCTTCATGAGCCTGAAGATTACGGATATAACGCATTAATGTTTCAGGCTTTTTCCAAGTTCCTTCCTGCATAATCTGAGCGACAGCATAACCACGCCCAGCCATATCCTGCGCAGCTCCTACGCGGGCGCTGTGACCAGTCCAGGCTGAGTAACGCCCTTTGTTTGGAATGATGGTTTCACCTGCGCTAATCGTATGCCAAGCCTGTGCAAAGATAGATTCAATCGCAGGCGTGCTCAGCGGACGGGTGACCGAAAGAGTTGCACTCCCAGATCGGTGCACCGGACAAAAGAGGAGGGCGTCAGGTTCTGAATTGATACCAGACACCGACAGCCACTCAGTTAGCCGGCGGGAGGACTGAAAACTTAGGGACTTGATCAGACCACCAGTTTGGACAATTGTTTTGGTGTAACTCACATTAAGTATGATCCTGCCATCTGTTGCCCTGGAGATATCGCGAACGCGGAGACGGGCTAATTCACTGATACGCAGCAGCGTACTGTAAGCTACGTGCAGAAATGCTAAATCACGTTTATGGCGAAGCGATGTTGAGTCAGACCAGAGCGCATCAAGCTCAAGCAGATTTTCAAACCGAAAGGGTACGGCCTGGCCAGTACGTTCACCCGTGACAACTGCGACACGATTTATTTTCTTAACAGCCCGGAAAACCAGCGGTGAAGAATTAGGAGGAGTCAGGCCAGCATTACGGTGTAACATCGAAATCAATGAGCCATGCGTCGCAATCGTTGAAGAGGCCCGGCCATTATCCTGCAGCCAGTTCAGGTAATCGCGAAGGTCAGCCGGAAGCATAGGCAAAAACGAACGCCCATTCTCTGCCGACCATTTATGGCAAATACGCATCACGCTCATTAGTTGTCGCCACGTATTGGGAGAAAAAGCCTCCTTATCCTGAACAAATTCCTTAAGCCTGGCCAGAACATTCTCTTCAGCCTGGATAGCCGGTAACGCCTGGTGGATTGGTGTTAATTTGCCCATATATAGCTTAAAAAGCACACTCCCGGTCACTGACAATGCTACGTGGATTCTGAGAAAAATGCAGGGGATTAACCTTGCAGATTTCACGTAGCGTAACCTGTACGATCTGCGGTGAAAATTCATCTGCACCTGAACTACTGGATAGATTACCAGCTCATATAGAAGAAGGCTAACTTTATATAAGTCCCATTATATGAAGCTAGGAAGTTCTGTTGAAGACTGCGTTGGGTTCTTGTACAGGGGATGAGAATTAGAGGTTGGTTAAAGAAATATTGGATATACACCGAAGGAACAAAGGACTTGGTGAATTAACCGCAGGGTTTAAACACTTAATGATGCATTCTGAATAAATGAGATTTGCGAAAGGGTTATTTCGATCCCCTCCCGCGATGCGTAATTATTACAGCTTAGTCAGACGCTGAACGTTAATGGTTTCTAGTTTACCGCTCAAGATATCGAGAAAATCATCGTGGTAGGGCATTGCCACGTGATTTTTTAAATCTTCTTCAGACTTCCAGCGTTCAATAAAGACGAATGACACTTTACCTGTATTCTCGAGGTTACGCACATCGGGGACAGCATGGCTTTCATGCAGATCATATTGCAGGCATCCTTCTTCAAGATGAGTTGGAGAAACCATTGCCAGTGCTGAAGTGGAATACTAAATCTGGCCACCTGAATAGAGGTGATATCATCGCCTCATAGTCAAAACAGGTGACATTATGACCGGACGTAACAGACGTA
>NZ_SOAO01000023.1:0-32951 GCF_004364755.1 Rahnella sp. BIGb0236 | reverse complement strand
GCGCCGATGGTAGTGTGGGGTCTCCCCATGCGAGAGTAGGGAACTGCCAGGCATCAAATAAAGCCAAAAGCCCCGCACGAAAGTGTGGGGCTTTTTGCTATGGGGAATTTGAGGCAGCATGTATATTATTCATCCCATTCTCACATCAGCTATTTCGCCCACCCTGTAAAACGCTACGTAACCGGATATCGAATCGGTTAAACTAAGCCTAAATAAGTCACTCATGAGTAATATTGTTATGTCGACTGGCGGTACTTCTCTTCAATCCCTGAATACATTTTCTCTGGCGGCTGATGCGGCTGAAATTATTCATGCTCAAAACGTTGAACAACTGATTGCCGCATGGAAATCAGCGCAGGAAAAACAGCAGCCATTTTTGCTTTTAGGTGAAGGAAGTAATGTTCTTTTCCTTGAGGATTTTGCAGGGTCAGTAGTCCTGAATCGGATCAAGGGGATCAGTCTGACTGAAAATGCTGATGAGTGGTTGCTGCATGTCGGGGCGGGTGAAAACTGGCACCATCTGGTGTGTTACACCTTAGATCATAATATTGCAGGTCTCGAGAATCTTGCTTTAATTCCGGGATGTGTAGGTTCTGCCCCGATTCAAAATATTGGTGCATACGGAATCGAGCTACAAAGCGTTTGTGAATACGTTGATGTTTTGGATCTTCAGGCAGGGAAAGTGACCCGTTTAACATCTGCAGAATGCCAGTTTGGTTATCGCGAGAGCATATTTAAACATGCCTATAAAGACGGATATGCCATTATCTCTGTAGGTCTGAAGCTAAAAAAACACTGGCAACCAAAATTAACATATGGAGATCTGAGCCGCTTAGATCCAGAGACTGTCACTCCCCGTGAAATCTTTGATTCCGTTTGCGCGATGCGACAAAACAAATTGCCAGATCCTGCCGTTACCGGTAATGCCGGAAGTTTCTACAAGAACCCTGCAGTGGATGCATCGGTAGCGGAGAAAATCAGCAGTGAATATCCCACTATGCCTTCTTATCCGCAGGCTAACGGACAAATAAAGCTGGCAGCCGGTTGGTTGGTTGAACAGGCCGGTCTGAAAGGCTTTGCCATTGGTGGGGCTGCCGTTCACGATAAACAGGCTTTGGTACTGATCAACAAAGACCACGCAAGCAGTGCAGATGTACGCGCATTGGCAAAATATGTGCGTGATACTGTTGCTGAAAAATTTGGTATCTGGCTTGAACCTGAAGTTCGTTTTATCGCAGGTAATGGTGAAGTAAACGCTGTGGGAGCACTGTCATGAAAGATATTACCGTTCCTCTGCAGTTGATTTCTATTTTAGCTGATGGTGAATTTCATTCCGGCGAACAGTTAGGTACAGCCATGGGCATGAGCCGTGCTGCGATTAATAAACATATCCAGACGGTACGTGACTGGGGCGTTGATATCTTTACTGTCCCGGGTAAAGGTTACAGCCTGCCATATCCTATCCAGTTGCTCGACGAAGAGAAAATTCTTGCACTGCTCCCGGCAGGTCAGGTCAGGGTTTTGCCCGTTATCGATTCTACTAACCAGTATCTTATGGACCGAATCGGCGAATTAAGTTCTGGAGATGCATGCGTAGCAGAATATCAACAGGCGGGTCGGGGACGTCGCGGGCGCAAGTGGTTCTCACCTTTTGGAAGTAATCTTTATCT
This sequence comes from Rahnella sp. BIGb0236, assembly GCF_004364755.1. NCBI lineage: Bacteria > Pseudomonadati > Pseudomonadota > Gammaproteobacteria > Enterobacterales > Yersiniaceae > Rahnella > Rahnella sp. BIGb0236. The sequence goes on along the minus strand of NZ_SOAO01000023.1, from coordinate 31,281 downwards.
TTCTATGTACTGGAAGCTGGAACAGGGACCTGCCGCAGCAATGGGGCTGAGCCTGGTTATCGGCATTGTTATGGCAGAAGTTCTGCAGCGACTGGGTGCGAAAGATGTACGCGTTAAATGGCCTAATGATCTTTATCTTAATGACCGCAAGCTGGCAGGGATACTGGTTGAATTAACCGGCAAAACCGGAGATGCGGCACAGCTGGTTATTGGTGCGGGGATCAACCTTAAGATGCGAGAACCCGCGACAGACACGATCAATCAGGGATGGATAAATCTGCAGGAGGCGGGGGTTAATATTGATCGCAATGAACTCACCGCAACCTTACTGAAAGAGCTACGGTCAGCATTATTACATTTCGAGCAGGAAGGATTGGCGCCATTTATTACCCGCTGGCGGGGATTAGATAACTTCCTCGACCGCCCGGTTAAATTACTCATCGGTGATCAGGAAATTCATGGTATCGAGCGAGGCATCGATGCCCAGGGAGCACTGTTGCTTGAACAGGATGGCGTGCAAAAACCTTATATTGGTGGTGAGATTTCACTGCGCGGCGTCTGATGAAAATAAAGGAGAGCGTTTGCTCTCCTTTATTCAATTAAGGTGAGTTATTTATTTTCTTAACCGAACGCTTTCAACTGCATGGTTAGCACTTTTGGTCAGAATTAAGCTGGCTCGTTCACGCGTTGGTAAGATATTTTCTTGCAAATTCAATCCATTAATCTCATTCCACAATTGCGTTGCAATGTTCACTGCTTCTTCTTCAGGCAGTTTTGCATAATGGTGGAAATAAGAGTCCGGGTCTGAAAATGCACCCTGTCTGAATTTAAGGAACCGGTTAATATACCAGCCTTGTAACAAGTCTTCGGGCGCATCAACGTATATAGAGAAATCGACAAAGTCAGAAACAAATACATGGTGCGGGTCATGGGGATAATCCATACCACTTTGTAAGACATTCAACCCTTCCAGGATCAGAATATCGGGTTGCTCAATGACTTTATTGCCATCAGGGATCACATCGTAGATCAGATGTGAATAGACAGGGGCTGTCACATGTTTCGCTCCGGACTTAACTTCTGATACGAAATTCACCAGTTGATGCATATCGTAAGACTGTGGGAATCCTTTTTTCTTCATTATCCCGCGCTCCTGGAGCGTCTTGTTGGGATAAAGGAAACCATCAGTGGTAATCAGTTCTACGGAACGGTGCTCTGGCCAACGGCTTAGCAATGCCTGAAGGACACGGGCAGTGGTACTTTTACCCACCGCCACACTTCCCGCAATTCCAATGACATAAGGGATTTTTTGTCCATCTGTACCGAGGAACTGTTCCAGCACGGCTTGTCGGCGCAAGTTAGAACTGATGTAAAAATTGAGAAGGCGCGAAAGCGGCAGATAGATTTGCGCAACTTCCTCGAGGGATAAATCCTCGTTTATGCCTTTCAGGTTCACCACTTCCGCTTCTTTAAGCGTGAGCGGTACTGAATCACGTAAGGCTGCCCACTGCGCACGATCGAATTGCAGATAAGGAGTTGCCAAAGATGGGTCTCTTTTTTTCATAAGTTAAAGTCTGCCTGTTAGCGCAGGTCAGGAAAGGCGATCACGCCAACTCCAGACAGTAAACCAGCAGCATATTATAGACACCTTAATTTTTGGGGGAGATCTTTTTCTTATAACTTATCGATTTCTTTGATTGAGTTAAAAATTTTTTAAGAAAATGATGTAAACGCAGGTTACCTGTATCAGTGCGGTGAACGCTCACCACACTGCTTAAGGACTAAAAGAGGGGCTGGGATGTGTATGGGAAAGGCGAAAGTTGTTTGTAATAGACCACATCATTTTTTCTGCTGTAGCGGACAGCGTCCTGCCTGAGCTCAGCGCATCGGTATCCCTGAGCGCGGTAGAAGGCTTCTGCCTCTGAGCCGGACTGCATATCTGAGGACAATACAGAGCAACGCAACCCCTGGGCGGTATTTTCCAGCTCACGCATCAACAAACGGCCTACACCACGTCGCTTGGCGCGGGAACTGACCAGCAGAGTGACGACCTCAGCCTGATGGGACAGTTCTGACGAATGGGCTAAGTCAAGCTGGACTGTGCCGATAACACCCTGTTCATCTCTGGCAATCCACAGTAATCGCTCATTTTGAGATAGCGCAGGGCGCAGGTCATGAAAAGCGTCTTCGGCCTCTTTATGCCGGGTGATATGTGGAAAGCCGATGGAGGCACCTTGACTGTTGGCATCTACCAGCAACTGCGCCAGTTCATCTCTGTAGACAGGTAATGTTGCAGCATTGAGCATGACAATTTTCATTGCGCACTCCTTCATTTGATAAACCAGGGTGTTCGCCAGAGAGGTTGCAATATATGCGCCAGAATTTTTGGTCGGAAAATCAGGCGCAACCAGGAAAGAAATGCCTTTTGATGTTCATTAATGAAGCAAGAGCCCATTTTCGGTGCATAAATCTCAGGATTGCGCTCTGCGAATGATTATTTTCAATGAATGACTGAAAGGAAAGAGAGCAACCTGCCCATTGCCAGGCAGGAAGACAGAGGGATTTTGAATAGAATTTGAGCCTTTAAACCCCGAAGAAAGGGAAAATGCTTACTTTTTGAATAAAACATGAGCGATAGAGCAAAACATGCAATTTTTTTGTTGCATAGGCCGTAAAGTCTCCATAGAATGCGCAGCACTTGATGCCGGCATAGCTCAGTTGGTAGAGCAACTGACTTGTAATCAGTAGGTCCCGAGTTCGACTCTTGGTGCCGGCACCATTCAAGTACTTAACAATTAGGTGGGGTTCCCGAGCGGCCAAAGGGAGCAGACTGTAAATCTGCCGTCATCGACTTCGAAGGTTCGAATCCTTCCCCCACCACCATACAAGCCTTAGTAATGAGGCAGCTTGAAGTGAAAGAGTCGCTTCAAGTGAAGGTGAGGAATTAAGTGTCTCACGTCCTTTTCCCCGTCTTCAAGTTCTTCAGAACAATCAGGTAGCCGAGTTCCAGGATGCGGGCATCGTATAATGGCTATTACCTCAGCCTTCCAAGCTGATGATGTGGGTTCGATTCCCACTGCCCGCTCCAAGTATGTGCTGATATAGCTCAGTTGGTAGAGCGCACCCTTGGTAAGGGTGAGGTCGGCAGTTCGAATCTGCCTATCAGCACCACTTCAAAATCCTCCCTCCCTCCTGATCTTCTTTCTGTAAACTAATTCATCAAGCAAATGCTTGGTTGATGTGGTGATACCACCGATTTAACCGTGTCTTAGAGGGACAATCGATGTCTAAAGAAAAATTTGAACGTAACAAACCGCACGTTAACGTTGGTACTATCGGCCACGTCGACCACGGTAAAACTACCCTGACAGCAGCAATCACTACCGTTCTGGCTAAAACCTACGGCGGTTCTGCTCGCGCATTCGACCAGATCGATAACGCACCAGAAGAAAAAGCTCGTGGTATCACCATCAACACTTCCCACGTTGAATATGACACCCCGACTCGTCACTACGCGCACGTTGACTGCCCAGGGCACGCCGACTACGTGAAAAACATGATCACCGGTGCTGCTCAGATGGACGGCGCTATCCTGGTTGTTGCTGCAACTGACGGCCCTATGCCTCAGACTCGTGAGCACATCCTGCTGGGTCGCCAGGTTGGCGTTCCATACATGATCGTGTTCATGAACAAATGCGACATGGTTGATGATGAAGAGCTGCTGGAACTGGTAGAAATGGAAGTTCGTGAACTTCTGTCTGCTTACGAATTCCCAGGCGACGACATCCCGGTCATCAAAGGTTCAGCGCTGAAAGCACTGGAAGGCGATGCAACTTGGGAAGCGAAAATCATCGAACTGGCAGAAGCACTGGACAGCTACATTCCATTGCCAGAGCGTGCTATCGATAAGCCATTCCTGCTGCCAATCGAAGACGTATTCTCCATCTCCGGTCGTGGTACAGTTGTTACCGGTCGTGTAGAGCGCGGTATCGTTAAAGTGGGCGAAGAAGTTGAAATCGTGGGTATCAAGGACACTGTTAAGTCTACTTGTACCGGCGTTGAAATGTTCCGCAAACTGCTGGACGAAGGCCGTGCTGGTGAGAACGTTGGTGTTCTGCTGCGTGGTATCAAACGTGAAGACATCGAACGTGGTCAGGTTCTGGCTAAACCAGGTTCAATCAAACCACACACCAAGTTTGATTCCGAAGTGTATATCCTGAGCAAAGATGAAGGTGGTCGTCATACTCCATTCTTCAAAGGCTACCGTCCACAGTTCTACTTCCGTACAACTGACGTGACCGGTACTATCGAACTGCCAGAAGGCGTTGAGATGGTAATGCCTGGTGACAACGTGAACATGGTTGTTACCCTGATCCACCCAATCGCGATGGATGACGGCCTGCGTTTCGCAATCCGTGAAGGCGGCCGTACTGTAGGCGCTGGTGTTGTTGCTAAAGTTATCGCTTAATCGCTGATAATTTTTTGTCACTATTCGTTGACGCAATACACCCTAAAAGGGCATCATTCGATGCCCTTTTTTCTACGCTGTGGCGCGAGAACCTATCTCATCAGCGATTTATACGTCATAATCACTGGTGAGATAGGCTCTGAGATATAGCGTAAAACACCGAATTGCGCTCTAGTAGAGCATCGATCGGTTTGGTTTGCCTCGCAATGCGAGGCAAAGTTGTTTGTTCTGAATCATTGTGACGGGTTGGTTTATGAGTGCGAATACCGAGGCTCAAGGGAGCGGGCGCGGCCTGGAAGCGGTAAAGTGGCTGGTTGTTGCCGTTTTGTTGGTTGTAGCTATTGTCGGTAACTACTATTACCGTGCATACAGCCTGCCGTTACGCGCGTTAGCCGTAGTAGTTATTATCGCAATTGCAGGTGCGGTGGCATTATTGACCACTAAAGGCAAAGCGACAGTCGCGTTTGCTCGCGAAGCGCGTACTGAAGTACGTAAAGTCATTTGGCCAACGCGCCAGGAAACATTGCATACCACACTGATCGTTGCTGCGGTGACTGCCGTTATGTCTCTGATTCTGTGGGGGCTGGATGGTATTTTAGTCCGCCTGGTATCTTTCATTACTGGCTTGAGGTTCTAAATGTCTGAAGCACCTAAAAAACGTTGGTACGTCGTTCAGGCGTTTTCCGGCTTTGAAGGCCGCGTAGCGCAATCGCTGCGTGAGCACATCAAATTACATGACATGGAAGAACTGTTTGGTGAAGTCATGGTTCCAACCGAAGAAGTGGTTGAGATCCGTGGTGGCCAACGCCGTAAAAGTGAACGTAAATTCTTCCCGGGTTATGTGCTGGTACAAATGGTGATGAATGACGCCAGCTGGCACTTAGTTCGCAGCGTTCCTCGTGTCATGGGCTTCATTGGCGGAACGTCAGATCGTCCTGCACCAATCAGCGATAAAGAAGTTGATGCGATCATGAATCGCCTGCAACAAGTGGGTGATAAGCCACGTCCTAAAACACTGTTTGAACCAGGCGAACTGGTGCGTGTTAACGACGGTCCGTTTGCGGACTTCAATGGTGTGGTCGAAGAAGTTGATTACGAAAAAAGCCGCCTGAAAGTGTCTGTATCCATCTTTGGCCGTGCAACACCGGTTGAACTGGACTTCGGTCAGGTAGAAAAAGGCTAACAACAGCGTTCTCAATATTCATTAGAACAGATGTTGTACAGGGCGCGAAATTGAACTATAATTTCGCGCCTTTTGTTTTTATGTGTGGTCTCTGCACATAAAAAGATAAAGAACAAAGTTCTGTAAATAACGGGGAGCCTCTTCAAACAGGCGATATTACCCAAACGAGGATATTTACCATGGCCAAGAAAGTACAAGCCTACGTTAAGCTGCAAGTTGCAGCTGGTATGGCAAACCCAAGTCCGCCAGTTGGTCCAGCTCTGGGTCAGCAAGGCGTGAACATCATGGAATTCTGTAAAGCGTTCAATGCTAAAACTGATAGCATGGAAAAAGGCTTACCGATTCCTGTTGTTATTACTGTTTACTCTGACCGTTCTTTCACCTTTGTTACCAAAACCCCTCCTGCAGCAGTACTGCTGAAGAAAGCGGCTGGTATCAAGTCTGGTTCCGGCAAGCCGAACAAAGACAAAGTGGGTAAAGTAACGAGTGCTCAGGTTCGTGAAATCGCAGAAACCAAAGCTGCGGACATGACTGGTTCTGACGTTGAAGCGATGACTCGCTCCATCGAAGGTACTGCTCGTTCCATGGGCCTGGTAGTGGAGGATTAATAAATGGCTAAGCTGACCAAGCGCATGCGCGTGATCCGTGACAAAGTTGATGCTACTAAACAGTATGACATCACCGAAGCCGTTGCTCTGCTCAAAGAGCTGGCCACTGCTAAATTCGTAGAAAGCGTTGACGTTGCTGTTAACCTCGGCATCGACGCTCGTAAATCTGATCAAAACGTTCGCGGCGCAACCGTACTGCCACACGGCACCGGTCGTTCTGTTCGCGTTGCCGTCTTCACCCAAGGTGCAAACGCTGAAGCTGCTAAAGCTGCAGGCGCTGAGCTGGTAGGTATGGAAGATCTGGCTGACATGATCAAGAAAGGCGAAATGAACTTCGACGTTGTTATTGCATCTCCTGATGCAATGCGCGTTGTTGGCCAATTAGGTCAGGTACTGGGCCCACGTGGTCTGATGCCTAACCCGAAAGTGGGTACTGTAACTCCTAACGTTGCTGAAGCAGTTAAGAACGCTAAAGCGGGTCAGGTTCGTTACCGTAACGACAAAAACGGCATCATCCATACCACTATCGGTAAGGTTGATTTCGAATCCGACAAGCTGAAAGAAAACCTGGAAGCTCTGTTGGTCGCTCTGAAAAAAGCGAAGCCTTCTCAGGCTAAAGGCGTTTTCATCAAGAAAGTAAGCCTGTCCACTACCATGGGCGCAGGTCTTTCTGTTGATCAAAGCGGCCTGAGCGCAACAGTTAACTAATTAACTGCTGACGTTTATCGCTTTACGCGGGCGATAGATTTGTCTAGAATCTATGGCCCGTTGTTTCGTTAATGCGAAACCAAGAATTTTCGGTTGGAGTCTGGCCTATCCAGACCTCCGTCCAAGACCGCAGGTGTCCTGAAAGGGACTTAATCCTTCCTGCGTAGACGGTGACAGAGCCTGAAGAAAATATTTCTTTGTCTTTTTTATAAAGAATTAAGATTTGTCTTTGCTGGATTCTCTGCTCACCGTGTTTGAACGCTTGATATCGATACTCGATAACAAGTGATGTGAGTTCCGGGGATTTTCCCCGGCTAAATCCAGGAGCAAAAAGCTAATGGCATTAAATCTTCAAGACAAACAAGCGATTGTTGCTGAAGTCATCGAAGTAGCCAAAGGCGCGCTGTCTGCGGTTGTTGCGGATTCCCGTGGCGTAACTGTAGATAAAATGACTGAACTGCGTAAAGCAGGTCGTGAAGCTGGCGTTTACATGCGTGTTGTTCGTAACACCTTGATGCGTCGCGTCGTAGAAGGTACTCAGTTTGAGTGCCTGAAAGACACGTTTGTCGGTCCAACCTTGATTGCATTCTCTACTGAACACCCAGGCGCTGCTGCCCGTCTGTTCAAAGATTTCGCTAAAGCGAATGCAAAATTTGAGGTTAAAGCTGCGGCCTTTGAAGGTGAGTTTATCTCTGCGGCTCAAATCGACCGCTTGGCAACTCTGCCTACTTACGAAGAAGCAATCGCACGCCTGATGGCAACCATGAAAGAAGCCTCTGCAGGCAAATTGGTTCGCACTCTGGCTGCTGTACGCGATCAGAAAGAAGCTGCTTAATCAGCCTTTTTTATCTCGTTCATTTGCTTACGTATACACTATTTCTGAATTCTAGGAACACTTGAAATGTCAATCACTAAAGAACAAATCATTGAAGGCGTTGCAGCTCTGTCTGTAATGGAAATCGTTGAACTGATCTCCGCTATGGAAGAGAAATTCGGCGTTTCTGCTGCTGCTGCTGTTGCAGGTCCTGCTGCTGCTGCTGAAGCTGTTGAAGAAAAAACTGAGTTCGACGTTGTTCTGGCCGCTGTTGGCGCGAACAAAGTTGCAGTTATCAAAGCTGTTCGCACCGCGACTGGCCTGGGTCTGAAAGAAGCTAAAGACCTGGTTGAGTCTGCTCCAGCAGCTCTGAAAGAAGGCATCAGCAAAGACGACGCTGAAGCTCTGAAAAAATCTCTGGAAGAAGCTGGTGCTTCTGTTGAAGTTAAGTAAGTTTAACTTCCCGGAGTGCAGTCTGTCCTAACAGACTGATGGCTGGTGACTTTTTAGTCACCAGCCTTTTTGCGCTATAGAGTGTCAGTGGTGTTTCACACTGTTTGAGCACTGAACTACTCTAATATCTCTTTCTATAGACGCCTTAATATATTGTTGCCTCTTGCTGTAGCTCATCTACAGATAACGCACAACGAAATGATTTAAGAGTGGTAGAAAACAGATATTGCGGAAAGCGTTCCTGCTTTCCGGTCGACATAAACGGTGTTGCATGAACTGTCCTTCTCAGGGCAGACAAGATTGGGTCACTGATCAGCGAGCTGAGGAACCCTATGGTTTACTCCTATACCGAGAAAAAACGCATTCGTAAGGATTTTGGTAAACGTCCACAAGTTCTGGACATTCCATATCTCCTTTCTATCCAGCTTGACTCGTTCCAGAAGTTTATCGAGCAAGATCCGGAAGGCCAGTACGGTCTGGAAGCTGCATTCCGTTCTGTATTCCCTATCAAGAGCTACAGCGGTAACTCTGAGCTGCAATACGTTAGCTACCGTCTTGGTGAGCCTGTATTCGACGTTAAAGAATGCCAGATCCGTGGTGTGACGTTCTCCGCGCCACTGCGCGTGAAACTGCGTCTGGTAATCTACGAGCGCGAAGCACCAGAAGGTACGGTCAAAGACATCAAGGAACAAGAAGTCTATATGGGCGAAATTCCGCTCATGACCGAAAATGGTACCTTTGTGATTAACGGTACTGAGAGGGTTATCGTATCTCAGCTGCACCGTAGTCCGGGCGTATTCTTCGACAGCGATAAGGGTAAAACCCACTCCTCGGGTAAAGTGCTTTATAACGCACGTATCATCCCTTACCGCGGTTCATGGTTGGATTTCGAGTTTGACCCGAAAGACAACCTGTTTGTACGTATTGACCGTCGCCGTAAATTGCCTGCGACCATCATTCTGCGTGCATTAAATTACACGACTGAACAGATCCTTGACCTGTTCTTTGACAAGGTGACTTACCAGATCCGCGACAACAAGTTGCAGATGGAACTGGTACCTGAGCGCCTGCGCGGTGAAACAGCTTCCTTTGATATTGAAGCTGACGGCAAAGTCTATGTAGAAAAAGGCCGCCGCATCACTGCCCGTCATATTCGTCAGCTTGAAAAAGACGAAATTCAGCGCATCGAAGTTCCTGTTGAGTACATCGCAGGGAAAGTGGTCTCTAAAGACTACATCGACACCAATACCGGTGAGCTGATCGTCCCGGCTAACATGGAATTGTCTCTGGATCTGCTGGCGAAACTGAGCCAGTCCGGTCACAAAACCATTGAAACGCTGTTCACCAACGACCTCGATCATGGCGCGTACATGTCCGAGACCATTCGCGTCGACCCAACCAGCGATCGCCTGAGCGCACTGGTTGAGATCTACCGAATGATGCGTCCTGGTGAGCCACCAACGCGTGAAGCGGCTGAAAGCCTGTTCGAGAACCTGTTCTTCTCTGAAGATCGTTACGACCTCTCTGCTGTAGGTCGTATGAAGTTCAACCGTTCTCTGCTGCGTGATGAAATCGAAGGTTCAGGTATCCTGAGCAAAGACGACATCATTCAGGTGATGAAAAAGCTGATCGGCATTCGTAACGGCCAGGGCGAAGTGGATGATATCGACCACTTGGGCAACCGTCGTATTCGTTCTGTTGGCGAAATGGCTGAAAACCAATTCCGTGTTGGTCTGGTTCGTGTTGAGCGTGCGGTTAAAGAGCGTCTCTCTCTGGGCGACCTCGACACATTGATGCCTCAGGATATGATCAACGCTAAGCCGATTTCGGCTGCGGTGAAAGAATTCTTCGGTTCAAGCCAGCTGTCACAATTTATGGACCAGAACAACCCGTTGTCTGAGATTACGCACAAACGTCGTATCTCTGCATTGGGCCCGGGCGGTTTGACCCGTGAACGTGCTGGCTTTGAAGTTCGAGACGTACACCCGACTCACTACGGTCGCGTATGTCCAATCGAAACGCCAGAAGGTCCAAACATCGGTCTGATCAACTCCTTGTCTGTTTATGCACAGACCAATGAGTACGGTTTCCTGGAAACCCCTTACCGTCGCGTACGTGATGGTCTGGTGACTGATGAAATCAACTATCTGTCTGCCATTGAAGAAGGCAACTTCGTTATCGCTCAGGCGAACTCCAACCTGGACGAAGAAGGGCGCTTCATTGAAGACCTGGTCACTTGTCGTAGCAAAGGCGAATCAAGCCTGTTTAGCCGCGATCAGGTTGACTACATGGACGTTTCCACCCAGCAGGTTGTATCCGTTGGTGCTTCACTGATTCCATTCCTGGAACACGATGACGCCAACCGTGCATTGATGGGTGCGAACATGCAACGTCAGGCAGTTCCGACCCTGCGCGCTGATAAGCCGCTGGTTGGTACTGGTATGGAACGTGCTGTAGCGGTTGACTCCGGTGTTACTGCCGTAGCCAAACGTGGCGGTATTGTTCAGTACGTGGATGCATCCCGTATCGTTATTCGTGTTAACGAAGAAGAGATGTACCCGGGCGAAGCAGGTATCGACATTTATAACCTGACCAAATACACCCGTTCTAACCAGAACACCTGCATCAACCAGATGCCGTGTGTGAATCTGGGCGAACCTATCGAGCGCGGCGACGTGCTGGCAGATGGTCCGTCAACAGATCTGGGCGAACTGGCTCTGGGTCAGAACATGCGTGTCGCGTTCATGCCTTGGAACGGTTACAACTTCGAAGACTCCATCTTGGTCTCCGAACGTGTTGTGCAGGAAGACCGCTTCACCACCATCCATATCCAGGAACTGGCATGTGTGTCCCGTGACACCAAGTTAGGGCCTGAAGAGATCACCGCTGACATCCCTAACGTGGGTGAAGCTGCGCTCTCCAAACTGGATGAATCCGGTATCGTTTATATCGGTGCTGAAGTGACCGGTGGTGACATTCTGGTTGGTAAGGTAACGCCTAAAGGTGAAACCCAGCTGACGCCAGAAGAGAAACTGCTGCGTGCGATCTTCGGTGAGAAAGCGTCTGATGTTAAAGACTCTTCTCTGCGTGTACCAAACGGCGTTTCCGGTACGGTTATCGACGTGCAAGTCTTCACCCGCGATGGCGTGGAAAAAGACAAGCGTGCGTTGGAAATCGAAGAGATGCAGCTGAAGCAGGCTAAGAAAGACCTGACTGAAGAGCTGCAGATCCTGGAAGCCGGTCTGTTTGCACGTATCCAGTCTGCGCTGGTTGCTGGCGGTGTTGAAGCTGACAAGCTGGGCAAATTGCCTCGCGATCGTTGGTTAGAACTGTCACTGACTGACGAAGACAAACAGAATCAGTTGGAACAGCTTGCTGAACAGTACGACGAACTGAAATCCGAGTTTGAGAAAAAACTCGAAGCTAAACGTCGTAAAATCACTCAGGGCGATGATCTGGCACCGGGCGTGCTGAAAATCGTTAAAGTGTATTTGGCCGTTAAACGTCAAATCCAGCCTGGTGACAAGATGGCAGGTCGCCACGGTAACAAAGGTGTTATCTCCAAGATCAACCCGATCGAAGATATGCCTTACGATGAAAACGGGACACCTGTTGATATCGTGCTGAACCCGCTGGGCGTTCCATCACGTATGAACATTGGTCAGATTTTGGAAACCCACCTGGGTATGGCCGCGAAAGGTATTGGTGAAAAAATCAATGCCATGCTGAAGAAACAGGAAGAAGTTTCTAAGCTGCGCGAGTTCATCCAGCGTGCCTATGATCTGGGCGACGACGTTTGTCAGAAAGTTGATCTGACCACCTTCACCGATGACGAAGTATTGCGTCTGGCTGAGAACCTGAAAAAAGGTATGCCAATCGCAACACCAGTCTTCGACGGTGCGAAAGAGTCAGAGATCAAGCAACTGCTTGAAATGGGCGGAATCCCAACCTCTGGCCAGATCACACTGTTTGACGGCCGTACCGGCGAGCAATTCGAGCGTCAGGTTACCGTCGGCTACATGTACATGCTGAAACTGAACCACCTTGTTGACGATAAGATGCACGCGCGTTCTACCGGTTCTTACAGCCTTGTTACTCAGCAGCCGCTGGGTGGTAAAGCTCAGTTCGGTGGTCAGCGCTTCGGTGAGATGGAAGTGTGGGCACTGGAAGCATACGGTGCCGCGTATACCCTGCAGGAAATGCTGACTGTTAAGTCCGATGACGTGAACGGCCGTACTAAGATGTATAAAAACATCGTAGATGGCGATCATCGTATGGAACCAGGCATGCCGGAATCCTTCAACGTACTGTTGAAAGAAATCCGTTCTCTGGGTATCAACATCGAGCTGGAAGACGAGTAAGTACTCGAATTCGCACTGATCACAGGGGCACCTGCCTGTTAATCAATACAGACCAGGTGCCTAACAGGTCTAACCCGACGGGAGCCAATCCGTGAAAGACTTACTAAAGTTTCTGAAAGCGCAAACTAAGACCGAAGAGTTTGATGCGATCAAAATTGCTCTGGCATCGCCAGACATGATCCGTTCTTGGTCTTTTGGTGAAGTTAAGAAGCCAGAAACCATTAACTACCGTACGTTCAAACCAGAACGTGACGGCCTTTTCTGTGCCCGTATCTTCGGACCAGTAAAAGACTACGAATGCCTGTGCGGTAAGTACAAGCGTTTAAAACATCGCGGCGTGATCTGCGAGAAGTGCGGCGTTGAAGTGACCCAGACTAAAGTACGCCGTGAGCGTATGGGCCACATCGAACTGGCTTCCCCGACTGCACACATCTGGTTCCTGAAATCGCTGCCATCGCGCATCGGTTTGCTGCTGGATATGCCACTGCGTGATATCGAACGTGTTCTGTACTTCGAATCCTATGTGGTTATCGAAGGCGGCATGACTAACCTCGAAAAACGCCAGATCCTGACTGAAGAGCAGTATCTGGATGCGTTGGAAGAGTTTGGTGATGAGTTCGACGCGAAGATGGGTGCGGAAGCTATTCAGGCCCTGTTGAAAAACATGGATCTGGAAGCAGAGTGCGAGCAACTGCGTGAAGAGTTGAACGAAACCAACTCCGAAACCAAACGTAAGAAGCTGACCAAGCGTATCAAGCTGCTGGAAGCGTTCGTTCAGTCTGGTAACAAACCAGAGTGGATGATCCTGACTGTGCTGCCGGTACTGCCACCAGACTTGCGTCCATTGGTTCCGTTGGACGGCGGCCGTTTCGCAACGTCGGATCTGAACGATCTGTATCGTCGCGTGATCAACCGTAACAACCGTCTGAAACGCCTGCTGGATCTGGCTGCGCCAGACATCATCGTACGTAACGAAAAACGTATGCTGCAAGAAGCGGTAGATGCTTTGCTGGATAACGGCCGTCGCGGTCGTGCTATCACCGGCTCTAACAAGCGTCCGCTGAAATCTCTGGCAGACATGATTAAAGGTAAACAGGGTCGTTTCCGTCAGAACTTGCTGGGTAAACGTGTCGACTACTCTGGTCGTTCCGTTATCACCGTAGGTCCATACCTGCGTCTGCACCAGTGTGGTCTGCCGAAGAAAATGGCACTGGAACTGTTCAAACCGTTCATCTACGGCAAGCTGGAACTGCGTGGCCTGGCCACCACCATCAAAGCCGCGAAGAAAATGGTTGAGCGCGAAGAAGCTGTCGTTTGGGACATCCTGGACGAAGTTATCCGCGAACACCCGGTACTGCTGAACCGTGCACCAACCCTGCACCGTTTGGGTATCCAGGCGTTTGAACCGGTTCTGATCGAAGGTAAAGCAATCCAGCTGCACCCGCTGGTTTGTGCGGCATATAACGCCGACTTCGATGGTGACCAGATGGCTGTTCACGTACCGTTGACGCTGGAAGCCCAGCTGGAAGCGCGTGCGTTGATGATGTCTACCAACAACATCCTGTCACCTGCGAACGGCGAGCCAATCATCGTTCCTTCTCAGGACGTTGTATTGGGTCTGTACTACATGACCCGTGACTGTGTTAACGCCAAAGGCGAAGGCATGGTTCTGACCGGTCCTAAAGAAGCTGAGCGTATTTACCGCGCCGGTTTGGCCTCTCTGCATGCGCGTGTCAAAGTGCGTATTACAGAAGAGATCAAAAATACCGAAGGCGAAGTTACGCACAAGACGTCGATTATCGACACGACTGTTGGTCGCGCCATCCTTTGGATGATCGTACCTAAAGGTCTGCCGTTCTCTATCGTCAACCAGCCTCTGGGCAAAAAAGCTATCTCCAAAATGCTGAACACCTGTTACCGCATTTTGGGCCTGAAGCCGACCGTTATTTTTGCTGACCAGATCATGTACACCGGTTTTGCTTACGCAGCCCGTTCAGGCGCGTCAGTAGGTATCGATGACATGGTAATCCCTGCGAAGAAAGCAGAGATCATCGAAGAAGCAGAAACCGAAGTTGCTGAAATCCAGGAACAGTTCCAGTCTGGTCTGGTCACTGCTGGCGAACGCTATAACAAAGTGATCGACATCTGGGCTGCGGCTAACGAACGTGTTGCTAAGGCAATGATGGAAAACTTGTCTGTTGAAGACGTCGTCAACCGTGACGGTGTTGTTGAACAGCAGGTTTCCTTCAACAGTATCTTTATGATGGCCGACTCCGGTGCGCGTGGTTCTGCTGCACAGATTCGTCAGCTGGCCGGTATGCGTGGCCTGATGGCGAAACCAGATGGTTCCATCATTGAAACGCCAATCACCGCGAACTTCCGTGAAGGTCTGAACGTACTCCAGTACTTCATCTCTACTCACGGTGCTCGTAAAGGTTTGGCGGATACCGCACTTAAAACGGCTAACTCCGGTTATCTGACCCGTCGTCTGGTTGACGTCGCGCAGGATCTGGTTGTGACCGAAGACGACTGTGGGACTCACGAAGGCATCATGATGACTCCGGTCATCGAAGGTGGCGACGTTAAAGAACCACTGCGTGAGCGTGTACTGGGTCGTGTGACTGCAGAAGATATCCTCAAGCCGGGTACGGCGGATATCCTGGTTCCACGTAACACCCTGCTTCACGAGAAGACGTGTGATCTGTTAGAAGAGAACTCAGTCGACAGCGTGAAAGTACGTTCAGTCGTAAGTTGCGAAACCGACTTTGGTGTGTGTGCAAACTGCTACGGTCGCGACCTGGCACGTGGTCACATCATCAACAAAGGTGAAGCGATCGGTGTTATTGCAGCACAGTCCATCGGTGAGCCGGGTACCCAGCTGACGATGCGTACGTTCCACATCGGTGGTGCGGCATCTCGTGCGGCAGCGGAATCCAGCATCCAGGTTAAGAACACTGGTACCATTAAACTGAGCAACCACAAGCACGTTAGCAACTCTAACGGCAAACTGGTGATCACTTCCCGTAACACTGAGCTGAAATTGATCGACGAATTCGGTCGTACCAAAGAAAGCTATAAAGTGCCTTACGGTTCCGTGATGGGCAAAGGCGATGGCGCATCAGTTAACGGCGGCGAAACCGTTGCTAACTGGGATCCGCACACCATGCCAGTTATCAGTGAAGTGAGTGGTTTCATTCGCTTTGCCGATATGGTGGATACTCAGACCATCACACGCCAGACCGACGACCTGACCGGTTTGTCTTCTCTGGTTGTTCTGGACTCTGCAGAGCGTACCGGTAGCGGTAAAGACCTGCGTCCGGCACTGAAAATCGTTGACGCAAAAGGCGACGACGTATTGATTCCAGGTACTGATATGCCTGCTCAATACTTCCTGCCAGGTAAAGCGATTGTTCAGCTGGAAGATGGTACTCAGATCCACTCTGGTGACACCCTGGCGCGTATTCCTCAGGAATCCGGCGGTACCAAGGACATCACCGGTGGTCTGCCACGCGTTGCTGACCTGTTCGAAGCACGTCGTCCGAAAGAGCCTGCAATCCTTGCTGAAATCAGCGGGATCATCTCCTTCGGTAAAGAAACCAAAGGCAAACGTCGTCTGGTAATTTCTCCGTTAGATGGCAGCGATGCTTACGAAGAAATGATCCCTAAATGGCGTCAGCTGAACGTGTTCGAAGGCGAAGTTGTGGAACGTGGTGACGTCGTATCCGACGGCCCTGAGTCTCCGCACGACATCTTGCGTTTACGTGGTGTTCACGCGGTTACCCGCTACATCACCAACGAAGTGCAGGAAGTTTACCGTCTGCAAGGCGTTAAGATTAACGATAAGCACATCGAAGTTATCGTTCGTCAGATGTTGCGTAAAGGCACCATCGTTAGCGCTGGTGGCACTGACTTCCTGGAAGGCGAGCAGGCAGAAATGTCTCGCGTTAAAATCGCTAACCGTAAGCTGGAAGCTGAAGGCAAAATCACGGCAACATTCAGCCGTGACCTGCTCGGTATCACCAAGGCATCCCTGGCGACCGAATCCTTCATCTCTGCAGCGTCGTTCCAGGAAACCACGCGTGTTCTTACCGAAGCGGCTGTTGCCGGTAAACGTGATGAACTGCGTGGCCTGAAAGAGAACGTTATCGTTGGCCGTCTGATCCCAGCCGGTACCGGTTACGCTTATCATCAGGATCGTGCACGCCGTAAAGCACAAGGCGAAGTGCCAGTTGTACCGCAAGTCAGCGCGGATGAAGCAACGGCTAACCTGGCTGAACTGCTGAACGCAGGTTTCGGTAACAGCGACGATTAATCGTCTTCTGTCGAAACGCATAGAACCGCTCCTCCGGGAGCGGTTTTTTTTTGCCTGAAGTGTGCGAGTTGAAACGATCTGGAAAGAGGAGCCGGAACAGGGAACTGGACGATAACCTGTTCCGGCTATTTGGAAGCAGCACCGGGATGCGTGGCGCCGGCCATCTGCGAATGTGCAGCGGCAAAAGCACAGTAATGCCCGCTGCGTGCTGGCGCGAGGGGCAAAATCACTTTATGGAATCTGCATTCCTGAGAGTTTATCAGTTTGCCATCCGGCGACATTTTCCTGCGAGACGCGCCCCAAAAAACTGTCCCAGTCTTTCCAGACCGGTTGCAGCCCGGCGCGGGTTAACGCGTTTGCCACATGTTGAGGCGAACGGTTGTCGTGCGGCGCAAATTGCTCCAGTTCCGGATGATCATCGGCATAGCCGCCGGGCTGTGTTTTGGATCCGGCACTGACGGTGTTGATCGCCAGCGGAATAACGTGATCCCGAAAATAAGGCGATTCACGTGTCGACAGTGAAAGCTCGACATCCGGCGCCAGCATTCTGAAAGCGCAAATCAGTTGTACCAGCTGATTTTCTTCCAGCAGGGAAGCCGGTTCGATGCCGCCGGTGCAGGGACGTAATCTCGGAAACGCCACCGAATAGCGGCTTTGCCAGTAAGCTTGTTGTAGGTACAACAAATGCTCGGCCACCATATAACTGTCAGTCCGCCAGTTTCCTGAGAGGCCGAACAGCGCACCCAGCCCGATTTTATCGATTCCCGCACGCCCGAGCCGGTCCGGGGTTTCGAGCCGCCAGAAGAAATCCTGTTTCTGCCCGCGAAGATGATGCAAAGCATACGTCGGCGCATGATAGGTTTCCTGATAAACCAGCACGCCATCCAGCCCCAATGTTTTCAGCTCGGCATATTCTTCCTGTTGCAGCGGCTGAACCTCAATCATCAGCGAATCAAAATGACGTCTGATCGCCGGGAAGTGACGGCGAAAATAGTCCATGCCGACCTTTCCTTTGTGTTCGCCGGTGACCAGCAACAGATGTTTGAAGCCCAGCGTATTCAGCGCTTCGCACTCCCGCCTGATTTCATCCTCATCCAGCGTTTTACGTTTAATTTTGTTGCTCATCGAAAAGCCGCAATAGGTACATTCGTTGGCGCAAAGATTGGATAAATACAGCGGTGCGAAGAAATTCACCGTGTTGCCGAACCGCTGGCGCGTGAGTTGTTGCGCACGCTGCGCCATCGGTTCCAGATAAGGCAGCGCAGCCGGAGAAATCAGTGCCATGAAATCTTCCCGACTGATTTTGTTGCGGCTGAGCGCCTTTTCCACATCACGGGATGTTTTGCTATTGATGCGCAGGGAAATGTCATCCCAGTTCAGCGTTGACCAGACATCCGTAAAATTATTCATGACAACGCCTGCGAGGTATTAAGGAAACCGGTCAGCGGACTGGACGCGCTGGCGTGGCGTTGTCTGCCACCCAAACCGCTCTGGCGGGCGATAACCCCGGCCTGAACCGCCAGCCGGAACGCGGTGGCCATCGCGACCGGATCGCCCGCGACGGCAATCGCGGTGTTGACCAGCACGGCATCAGCACCCAGTTCCAGCGCCTCCGCAGCCTGACTCGGCGCACCAATACCGGCATCAACAACCACCGGAATGCGCGCCTGTTCGATGATAATTTGCAGAAACTCGCGGGTTTGCAGTCCCTGATTGGAGCCAATCGGCGCACCCAGCGGCATAACGGCGGCACAACCCGCTTCTTCAAGACGCTTACACAAAACCGGATCCGCGCTGCAATACGGCAAAACAACAAAACCCTGTTTCACCAGTATCTCTGCGGCTTTCAGCGTTTCGACGGCATCGGGCAGCAGATATTTTACATCCGGATGAATTTCCAGTTTTACCCAGTGGGTACCCAAAGCTTCTCTTGCCAGTTGTGCGGCGAACACTGCTTCTTCCGCCGTTTTTGCCCCCGATGTATTGGGCAGTAACCGCACGCCGAGTTGTTGCAGCGGGGAAAGAATGTCATCACCACCGCGACGCAGATCGACGCGCTTCATCGCCATGGTCACCAGTTGAGAACCGGATGCCGCCAGCGCCTGTTGCATCAGCGCAGGGCTGGCGAATTTCCCGGTTCCGGTAAAAAGGTGCGACGTAAATGTGGTATCAGCAATTTTTAACATGTCAGCCTCCGGCTATCGCCTGAAAAAGCAGGATCTCATCACCGTCTTCCAGCCAATGTGCAGCCCAGTGATCACGGGGGATAATGACCTGATTGACTGCCAGTGCGCTGCCCGCCGGATTCAGCGCCAGCAGATTGAGCAGGGCATGCAGCGTAATTGGCTCTGCGACGTGATGCGGTTCGTCATTAACCAGAATGTTCACGGATGGCCTCCGCAAACAGAACAGGCTGGAGAACGCGTGAGTTGCAACGATCGCCAGTTCTGTGTTTTGCCGTCGAACAGCCGCAACTTTCCGCTCAGTGTCGACGGTAATCCGGCCAGAATTTTCAGTGCTTCCAGCGCCTGAAGTGTGCCGAGGGTGCCGACGACCGGCCCGAGCACACCCGATGTGCGGCAGTTGCGCTGCACCGTTTCCTGATCCGGATACAGACAGGCATAACAACCGTGTGCGTAGGGAGCGTCGAGTACCAGAAGCTGACCACTGAATCCGACGGCGCTGCCGCTGATCAAGGTTTTCCCCGCATCCACGCAGGCTTTATTGATCGCATGTCGGGTTTCCATGTTATCGCTGCAATCCAAAATAATATCGGCACCCGACACGGCTCCGGTTAACGCTTCCCCTGCCAGCCGTTCTGTCAGGGTTACGGCTTCACACAACGGGTTGAGGCGCAGCAGTTCGCGCTTTGCCAGCGTCGCTTTGTTCTGATCAAGGTCTGCCGTGCGATAGAGGATTTGTCGCTGAAGATTGGTGATATGCAGCTGATCGTCATCGGCCAGAACCAGCGTGCCGACGCCGGCCGCCGCCAGATATAACGCGGCGGGAGAACCCAGCCCGCCGAGTCCGACAATCAGCACTTTCGCCGCCTGTAACTTTTCCTGCGCCTGCGGGCCAAATTCCTCCAGCATCAGCTGGCGGCTGTAGCGCATAAAAGCCGCATCGTTAAGCATTTTCCTGCCCCTTGCTGGCGCATAAAGCCAGCAGTTCGGCGGTGGCAGCGCGCCAGTCCGTTGCCTGTGTAATGGCGCTGACGACGGCAATGCTGCCGACGCCGCAGTCGAGAACCGATGCCGCGCGTTCAATGCTGATCCCACCGATAGCCACCGTCGGGAATTTCCCGTCGAGTTGCTCAATGTGTCGGGCCAGTTCTGTCAGCCCCTGCGGTGCCGAAGGCATATCTTTGGTCTGCGTCGGGAAGATATGGCCGAGGGCGATATACGAAGGATTGACGGCGACAGCGCGCGCCATTTCATCATCGTCGTGGGTGGACACGCCCAGTCGTAAACCGGCCTGACGGATTGCCTCAAGGTCGGCAGTATCCAGATCTTCCTGACCCAGATGCACGCCATAAGCCTGATGTTTTACCGCCAGACGCCAGTAATCGTTGATGAATAACCGCGCCTGATATTTCGCTCCCAGCGCGATGGCATCAATAATGGCCGGTTCGGCTTCCCCATCGGGTAAGTCTTTCACGCGCAGTTGTAAGGTTTTAACGCCCGCTTCCAGCAGGCGGGCGATCCATTCCACCGTATCAACCACCGGATATAAACCGAGGTGAAAAGGAACGGCGGGGAAGGGTTGCGATGACTGATTCATTTGTTGATCTCCGTGGCAGGATGATAAAGCTCGCTGCCGCGTGAACGGAATTCAGCTGACATCTGCGCCATACCGGATTCAACGAGTTCTATTGGCTGGGCTTTGGCTTCCAGCGCGGCGGCGTAATCGCGAACTTCCTGAGTAATTTTCATCGAACAGAATTTCGGGCCACACATTGAACAGAAGTGTGCGACTTTGCCGGATTCCTGCGGCAGCGTTTCATCGTGGTAGGCGCGGGCGGTGGCCGGATCAAGAGCCAGATTAAACTGGTCTTCCCAGCGGAATTCGAACCGCGCTTTTGACATGGCGTTATCGCGGATTTGTGCCCCCGGATGGCCTTTGGCTAAATCGGCGGCATGGGCTGCGATTTTGTAGGTAATCAAACCTTGCTTAACGTCTTCTTTGTTCGGCAGGCCGAGATGCTCTTTTGGCGTGACATAACAGAGCATGGCGCAGCCAAACCAGCCAATCATCGCGGCACCGATGCCGGAAGTGAAATGGTCGTAACCCGGCGCAATATCGGTGGTCAACGGGCCGAGGGTATAGAACGGCGCTTCGTGGCAATGCTCGAGTTCTTCGGTCATATTGCGGCGGATCATCTGCATCGGCACATGCCCCGGCCCTTCGATCATCACCTGAACATCGTATTCCCAGGCAATTTTAGTCAGTTCGCCGAGCGTGCGTAATTCGGCGAACTGCGCTTCGTCATTGGCATCCTGAATCGAGCCAGGACGCAGGCCGTCGCCCAGGGACAGCGAGACATCGTAAGCGGCGCAGATTTCGCAAATTTCACGGAAATGCTCATACAGGAAACTTTCGCGATGATGAGAAAGACACCATTTCGCCATGATTGAACCGCCGCGCGACACAATGCCGGTCAGGCGTCTGGCGGTCATCGGTACGTAGCGCAGCAACACACCGGCGTGAATGGTGAAGTAATCGACGCCTTGCTCTGCCTGTTCCAGCAGCGTATCGCGGAACATTTCCCAGTTCAGGTCTTCGGCCACGCCATTCACTTTTTCCAGCGCCTGATAAATCGGTACTGTACCGATCGGCACCGGGCTGTTACGCAGGATCCATTCACGGGTTTCATGAATATAGCGGCCGGTGGAGAGATCCATTACCGTGTCCGCGCCCCAGCGCGTCGACCACACCAGTTTCTCAACTTCTTCTTCAATGGATGACGTCACCGCCGAGTTGCCGATATTGGCATTCACTTTCACCAGAAAATTGCGGCCAATGATCATCGGCTCTGATTCGGGGTGATTGATATTGGCAGGAATGATGGCGCGACCGGCGGCGACTTCCTGACGCACGAATTCCGCCGTAATGTTGGCGGGCAGATGTGCACCAAAACTTTCGCCGGGATGTTGCTGGCGCAAAACCTCGCCGCGGATCCGCTCACGCCCCATATTCTCGCGGATGGCGATGAATTCCATTTCAGGCGTAATCATGCCTTTGCGTGCGTAATGCAACTGCGTGACATTTTTACCCGACATCGCTTTGCGCGGGCGTGGCAGGTGTTCGAACCGGAGATGGTCCAGACCTTCATCCGCCAGACGCTGCTGGGTAAAGCCGGAACTGACCTGCGGAAGTTCTTCCGTGTCCGCCCGCTCGTTGATCCATCGGGTGCGTAATTTTTCCAGACCGGTGTGTACATCAATCACTGCCGACGGATCACCATAAGGCCCGGCGGTGTCATAGACGGGGATTGCTTCGTTATCTTCGAACTGCGGATTGTCTTTGCCGCCGCCGACCAGTGTCGGGCTGAGCTGGATTTCACGCATCGGCACGCGGATATCGTCGCGGTCAGCGTGCAGATAAATACGGCGGGAGTTTGGAAAGGCTTCGCCCTGCAGGCTGTCGATAAATGACTGAGCCTGCGCGCGTTGTTCACGGCGGTTTGACGATTTCTTTTCTGAAGTAACGGGTTTTTGGGTACTCGACATAGCAAATTCCTCGCAAAAAAACGTGATGGAAAATTGCTTGTCTGGAGGTTTACGGCAGGAGTAAAAATGGGCGGTGAAGCACGGGCGGCCTGATGCCAGATTGTGCTGAACGCATAACATTACTCTTGTTCCCTTCGCGGGTACTAACCCGATCAGGTTCCGCGGATCCCGAATTAACGGTCTCAGCCTGGCGTAATTCTCAACAGAAAATTATGCGCTAGGCACTCCGACAAGAAGCCTCAATATAGGAGGCGTTTTTTTAAACTACAAGTAAAACTGTAACCCTGAGCAGGGTCTTAGGGTGGTAACACGTTAAGCCGGTCTGGCGAGATCAGGTTCATTCGCCGGAGGTAACGCACCCTCCGCGGGCGGCTCGAAGGCCATGATAATTAATTGATCTTCCAGCTGAAAACGGGCATCTAACGCTTCACCGATATCCGATAATGCATAATGAAACGCGAAAGCATTGTCATCATCAATATCAGTTTCTGTGTAACTGTCATGGAAAGCCATGATAGCTTCAGTATTCAGTTCCAGTGCAGGATAGATTTTTGCCGCCTTCACTTTCTTCGGGCTGTCGGCACCATCGACTTCTTCAATGATGCGTGGATAAAGATGAAAATGCCCGGCAGAAAGATAGTCGACAAGGTGATGGCAAAAACTGTCCAGCGCCTTTTCATTCAAAGGTGTATGTTTTTCTTTATTGGGTTTCAGGCCGACCAGTGTGCAGTAAGAAACCAGCAATTCTTTACGCGCGTGTAGCCACTGATCGACTAATTCATTACTGCCACCAACGCGTTGGGTCAGTCTTTCCAGACGATTTAGCATGGTTGACTCCGTGAGCAATAAAAAAAGTAACCGAAAAGAAACGTTACTAATATGTAAAGATCACTCTCAGATTGTCAGTCCCGACGAGGTTATGCAACAACAATTATGGAATTACAGATTACTGAGCAACACAACGGCTGGTGGGTCATCAGTCAGGAAGGCAAGCTGTGGCTGCCTGAGGGCGAACTGCCGTTTGGCAGCGCTGCACAATTTTCTCTGACCGGTAAGACAGCGCGTCAGATTGGCGAATGGCAGGGCGAACCGGTCTGGCTGGTTCGTCAGGCGATGCCAAACCATATGGTTTCCGCCCGTCAGTTGCTGGATCAGGATCGCGGATTATTCCAGCTGGTCGGCCGTGGTGTGCAGCTGTCAGAATTTTACCGTTCTCATCAGTTTTGTGGTTACTGCGGACATGAAATGCACGTCAGCAAAACTGAGTGGGCTGCGCTCTGCGGACACTGCCGCGAGCGCTATTACCCGCAAATTGCGCCCTGCATCATTGTGGCGATCCGCAAGGGCGATGAGATTTTGCTGGCGCAGCATGTCCGTCATCGTAATGGCATCCACACGGTGCTGGCGGGGTTCGTAGAAGTCGGCGAAACGCTGGAAGAAACCGTGGCACGCGAAGTGATGGAAGAAAGCAACATCCGCGTGAAGAATGTCCGTTATGTCAGTTCCCAGCCGTGGCCGTTCCCCAATTCGCTGATGATGGCGTTTATGGCTGATTACGACAGCGGCGAGATAGTGCATGATCCGAAAGAGTTGCTGAATGCGGGCTGGTACCGCTTTGACGCCTTGCCGCAATTGCCGCCGCCGGGGACGATTGCCCGGCGTCTGATTGAAGATACCGTTGCGCAGTGCCGCGCAGAAAGCGAAGACGACGACGTCTAGCGTCAGTTTTGCGTGATAGAATGCCGTCAGATGATTGTCGGGCAGCCCGAATATTGAAGGAAAGAGCAAGAATGAATGAGTTGAAAAACGACCGTTACCTGCGTGCTTTGTTACGTCAGCCTGTGGACATTACACCGGTGTGGATGATGCGTCAGGCTGGCCGTTATTTGCCGGAGTACAAAGAAACCCGCGCTGAAGCCGGCGATTTTATGTCGCTGTGTAAGAATGCCGAACTGGCTTGTGAGGTGACTTTACAGCCGCTTCGTCGCTATCCGCTGGATGCAGCGATCCTGTTCTCCGACATCCTGACCATTCCTGATGCGATGGGGCTGGGGCTGTATTTCGAAGCCGGTGAAGGCCCGCGTTTTTCTTCGCCACTGACCAATCGTGCTGATGTCGAAAAGCTGCCGGTTCCGGATCCTGAAATGGAGCTGGGCTATGTGATGAACGCCGTGCGTACCATCCGTAAAAACCTGAAAGGTGAAGTGCCGCTTATTGGTTTCTCCGGTAGCCCGTGGACGCTGGCGACTTATATGATAGAAGGCGGTAGCAGCAAAGCCTTTACCAAAATCAAAAAAATGATGTACGCCGATCCGTCTACCTTGCACCTGTTGCTGGATAAAGTGGCCGACAGCGTCATTCTTTACCTTAATGCTCAGATTAAAGCGGGCGCGCAGTCGGTGATGATTTTTGACACCTGGGGCGGCGTACTGACACCTCGCGATTACCGCGAGTTCTCCCTTAACTACATGCACAAAATCGTCGATGGCCTGATCCGTGAAAACGAAGGCCGCCGTGTGCCGGTGACCTTGTTTACCAAAGGCGGAGGCCAGTGGCTGGAAGCGATGGCGGCAACGGGTTGTGACGCGCTGGGTCTGGACTGGACCACCGATATTGCCCAAGCGCGCCGTCGGGTTGGCGACAAAGTGGCGATTCAGGGCAACATGGATCCTTCCATGCTTTACGCCTCACCGGTGCGGATTGAGCAGGAAGTGGAAACCATTCTGGCTGGTTTCGGCAAAGGTAATGGCCATGTGTTTAATCTTGGCCACGGTATCCACCAGGACGTTCCGCCAGAAAATGCGGGCGCTTTTGTGGAAGCGGTACACAGCTTGTCCCGCCAGTATCACGAGTAACATGGCGTTATGATCGACACGCGCGCGTTACGTGAAGAGCAACGGATCCTTGCAGATCAGATTGAACTGCAGGATCCGCCTGAATTCACCACACCGTCGTTGATCGCCGGTGTGGATGTCGGGTTTGAGCAGGGCGGTGAGGTCACCCGCGCGGCGGTCGCTGTTCTGAGTTATCCAACTTTGGAGCTGGTCGAATATCAGATAGCCCGCATTCCGACCGTCATGCCCTACATTCCTGGTTTCCTTTCTTTCCGTGAGCTTCCCGCACTTTTACAAGCCTGGCAGCAAATCTCATCGCACCCTGATCTGGTTCTGGTTGACGGGCAGGGGATCGCGCATCCGCGGCGCCTCGGTGTCGCCAGTCATTTTGGCCTGATGATTCACGTGCCGACCATTGGTGTGGCGAAAAGCCGTTTATGCGGGCAGTTCCTGCCGTTAGGTGAAGCGCTACACAGCAGACAGGGGCTGTATGAAGGCGATGAACAGATTGGCTGGGTGTGGCGAAGCAAGCTACGCTGTAATCCATTGTTCATCTCGCCTGGTAATCGGATCAGCATGGACTCCTCTCTTTATTGGGTGGAACAATGCATGCGGCAATATCGGCTGCCGGAACCGACCCGTTGGGCTGATGCCGTGGCATCAAACCGGGCGGCGTTTCAACGCTGGCAACGGTTGAGTGATGATCTTTAGGAATCAAGGAATAGGGATATTGATTTATTTCAGGTAAACTCCCGCGCAGAAAAGTTAACGAGATCAACTCATGTTACGTAATCCAATTCATTTACGTCTCGAAAAGCTGGAAAGCTGGCAACACGTGACGTTTATGGCGAGCTTGTGTGAACGCATGTACCCGAACTATCAGGCATTTTGCCTGGAAACCGGGTTTGGCGAAGCACAGCTTTACCGCCGTATTCTGGATTTAATCTGGGAAACGCTGGTGGTAAAAGACGCCAAGGTCAATTTTGACTCACAGCTCGAAAAACTGGAGGAAGCAGTGCCTTCTTCCGACGATTACGACCTCTATGGGGTGTATCCGGCCATCGACGCCTGTATTGCATTAGGCGAACTGATTCATTCGCGCCTGAGTGGCGAAACGCTGTCTCATGCGATTGCCGTCAGCGAGACGTCAATTCGTACTGTCGCGATGCTGGAAATGACCCAGGCCGGTAAAGAAATGACCGATGAAGAACTTAAGGTCATTCCTGCTGTTGAAGAAGAATGGGACATCCAATGGGAGATTTTTCGCCTGTTGGCTGACTGTGAGGAGCGTGACCTGGAATTAATAAAAGGGTTACGTTCTGACCTGCGTGAAGCCGCTGTCAGTAACATTGGCATAAATTTAGCGCAATAAGGCGAGAAAACGTGATTTAACGCCTGATTTGTCGTGCCTTAAGGCTTCACATCCGCACCCTGTCTGGTCTACATTTGGGGGGCGTAAAAAAAGTGGCTATCGGTGCGTGTATGCAGGAGGGTGCTGTCAATCGGCATATCCGTCGCACTCGATGCTTTGCAAACGATAAACACACTGTAAAGGATAACTTATGAACAAGACTCAACTGATTGATGTAATTGCGGACAAAGCTGATCTTTCCAAAGCACAGGCCAAAGTTGCTCTTGAATCTACTCTGTCTGCTATTACCGAGTCTCTGAAAGAAGGTGATGCTGTACAATTGGTTGGTTTCGGGACTTTCAAGGTAAATCATCGTAACGAGCGTACTGGTCGTAACCCACAGACTGGTAAAGAAATCAAAATCGCAGCTGCAAACGTGCCTGCGTTCGTTTCTGGTAAAGCTCTGAAAGACGCTGTTAAGTAATTGCTTGCAGTGAAAAGAATAAGCGAAGGGGTCTTTAAGCCCCTTCAGTTTATCACCCCCAGACTGGTAGCAGGTTTACTGGTGCTCGGTCTGGTGGGTTGCAGTTCTAAAAACACTTCCGAATTATTCTTTGCCAGCGGCTATGTGGCCGATCAAGGCATCAACCGGATCTGGCGCGAAGACAGCGCACAGAACGAGCCTCAAACGATCCTCAACGTCTACAGCCCCTATTACGGCGGCGATACGATCATTACCCGATACGAATTCCAGCAGGGCCAACTGCATCTGGTCAAAGAAACCCATGCGACCAAAACAGATTTGGGCGTTATGTTGCGTTTTGACGAGCAGGGCCATGTCAGCTTTATGCAGCGACAACTGCCTGAGCGCCGCGAAAAATTGTCCTCAGATGACGTTGAGCGCTATAAATACGAAGCGTCAAAAGTCCTGGATTTGAGCAGTGCGTTGAAGGCGGGAAATGTTCGGTTGATTCAGGCCCGCTGGCATAAAGGTATTATCACCACCTGCGCGGGCGAACAGGTTACTCCGGAGCTGACCGTGCGTTCTCAGGTCTGGCTGGCGAAACGCGCAAGCCGCAGTAACGATAATCTGGGCCTGGCCTGGTTGACGGCACCGGAAGGCAATGAACTGTTGCTGGTCGCCAATGAAGACTTCTGTAAATGGGAACCGAAAGAGTCTGATCTCTGATCCCGTTTTCGCAAAAGAGAAGGCACGCCGAAGCGTGCCTTTTTTGATCGTCAGGTGAGGCAGGGTTACTGATTGCGTTCGCGATCGATGGCACGGTAACCGATGTCTTTGCGACAGAAGCTGCCATCCCAGTGAATATCTTTCGCTAAATCATACGCACGGGCCTGAGCCGCTTCGACGGTTTTACCCAATGCGGTCACACACAATACGCGTCCGCCATTCGTCACCACCCGCTCATCCTGCAGACGGGTACCCGCATGGAACACTTTCCCGTCCGGCACTTCTTCCAGCGGCAGACCATGGATAACGTCACCGTTTTTATAATCAGCAGGATAGCCACCGGCGGCCAGCACCACGCCCAGTGAAGGACGCGGATCCCACTCGGAGGTTTTATCTGCAAGACGGCCTTCAGCACCGGCCAGACAAAGATCCACAAGATCCGAACGCAGACGCAACATGATCGGCTGAGTTTCCGGATCGCCGAAACGGCAGTTGAATTCGATCACTTTTGGCTGACCATCGGCGGAGATCATCAGACCCGCGTACAGGAAGCCAGTGTATGTGTTGTTTTCCGCTGCCATCCCGCGCACAGTCGGCCAGATCACCTGATCCATCACGCGCTGATGGATTTCGTCAGTCACCACGGGTGCCGGGGAATACGCGCCCATACCGCCGGTATTCGGGCCGCTGTCGCCGTCACCTACGCGCTTGTGATCCTGACTGGTCGCCATCGGCAGCACATTGGTGCCGTCGACCATGACGATGAAACTCGCTTCTTCGCCATCAAGGAATTCCTCAATAACGATACGATGGCCCGCATCGCCGAACGCATTTCCCGCCAGCATGTCGTGAACGGCATCTTCAGCTTCTTTCAGCGTCATTGCCACAATGACACCTTTGCCCGCCGCCAGACCGTCAGCTTTGATGACAATCGGCGCGCCTTTGCTACGCAGATAGGCCAGCGCCGGCTCGATCTCGGTGAAGTTCTGATAATCTGCGCTTGGAATGTTATGGCGGGCCAGGAAATCCTTGGTGAACGCTTTAGAGCCTTCAAGCTGCGCGGCTTCCTGTGTCGGTCCAAAAATCTTCAGGCCCGCTGCACGGAAAGCATCAACCACGCCAATCACCAGCGGAGCTTCAGGGCCAACAATGGTCAGGCCGATGTCATTACTTTTGGCGAAAGCCAGCAAACCGGCGATGTCAGTGGCGGCAATTTCAACGTTTTCCAGCAAGGGTTCCAGCGCGGTGCCCGCGTTGCCAGGCGCGACAAAGACTTTATCAGCCAGAGGTGACTGCGATGCCTTCCATGCCAGTGCATGTTCACGCCCGCCGTTACCGATAATTAAAATATTCATTCGAGGACTCCGGGTGAGCGGGCGCATCGCACCCGCTGAAAGAAAATTAATGACGGAAGTGGCGCATGTCGGTGAACAGCATCGCAATGCCATGTTCGTTGGCGGCGGCAATCACTTCATCATCACGAATAGAACCGCCGGGCTGGATAACACAGGTAATCCCCACGGCTGCGGCGGCATCAATACCGTCGCGGAACGGGAAGAAGGCATCAGAAGCCATCACGGAACCGGCAACTTCCAGACCTTCATCGGCGGCTTTGATACCGGCAATTTTGGCAGAGTAAACGCGGCTCATCTGGCCGGCACCGATACCGATCGTCATTTTGTCTCGTGCATACACAATGGCGTTGGATTTCACGAATTTTGCGACTTTCCAGCAGAACAGCGCATCCGTCAGTTCCTGCTCCGTCGGCTGGCGCTCTGAAACCACACGCAGATCAGCCGCTTCAACCATACCCAAATCGCGATCCTGAACCAGCAGGCCGCCGTTGACACGCTTGAAGTCGAGTGCTTTGTGGCGAGACTGCCATTGTCCGCAGGTCAGTACACGCACGTTTTGTTTGGCAGCGGTCAACGCCAGCGCTTCGGCGCTCACGGATGGCGCAATGATCACTTCTACAAACTGACGGCTGATGATGGCTTTCGCGGTTTCAGCATCCAGTTCACGGTTGAAGGCAATGATACCGCCGAAAGCGGACGTCGGATCCGTCTGATAGGCTCGCTCGTAAGCAGCCAGAATGCTGTCGCCGATAGCCACACCGCAAGGGTTGGCATGCTTAACGATGACGCAGGCGGGTTCCGCGAATTCTTTCACGCATTCCAGTGCCGCATCAGTATCGGCAATGTTGTTATAGGAAAGTGCTTTGCCCTGAAGCTGGGTCGAGGTGGCAACAGACGCCTCGCTGACATTTTCTTCTATATAGAAGGCAGCGTTCTGATGGCTGTTCTCGCCATAACGCATATCTTGTTTCTTTATATAGCTGAGATTCAGTGTGCGCGGGAACTGGCCAGATGCGGATTCAGTATCACCATGGTAAGCCGGTACCATTGTGCCAAAGTAGTTAGCGATCATGCCATCGTAAGAGGCTGTGTGCTCGAAGGCTTTAATCGCCAGGTTGAAACGGGTCGCCAGCGTCAGCGAGCCGCTGTGGGCATCCATCTCTTCTATAATAGAAGCGTAGTCACTGCTCTTAACCACGATCGCCACATCTTTATGGTTCTTCGCTGCCGAGCGAACCATGGTCGGGCCACCGATATCAATATTTTCTACCGCATCTTCCAGGGAACAGTCCGGGCGCGCGACAGTTTGTGCGAACGGATAAAGGTTAACGACCACCATGTCGATTGGCGCAATGGAATGTTGCGCCATGATTTCATCATCTTTCCCGCGACGGCCGAGAATGCCACCGTGAACTTTCGGGTGCAGGGTTTTGACGCGTCCATCCATCATTTCCGGGAAGCCGGTGTAGTCAGACACTTCAGTGACTGGCAGGCCAGCTTTCGCCAACAGGCTGGCAGTTCCGCCAGTGGAAAGTAATTCAACGCCACGCGAAGACAGGGCCTGGGCGAATTCTACGATACCGGCTTTATCAGAAACACTGAGCAGGGCGCGGCGGATTGGACGAGATTGTTGCATGGTGGTTGTATCCTTGGCTTAGAGAGAGCAGAAAACTAACGCGCGAAATTGTAGCGAAAACGATTGCGCGACGCTCGCAAAATTTGAGATTCCTGCGGCTCTGTGGATAAATCTGTGCAAAACACGGTATAAGCAGTGTGTTTGCTGTGTAATGCAGCAAACGGTGTTTTTTCTTAAAATTAGCCCTTGCGGCCTGCTGAGAACTCCCTATAATGCCGCTCCATCGACAGGGAACAACGTGAACAACATCACGAAGTAACCGGGTCGGAAAGATTAAAAA
>NZ_SOAO01000022.1:0-43121 GCF_004364755.1 Rahnella sp. BIGb0236 | reverse complement strand
ATGTGAAAGAACCGGTGGAGCGGTAGTTCAGTTGGTTAGAATACCTGCCTGTCACGCAGGGGGTCGCGGGTTCGAGCCCCGTCCGTTCCGCCACTTATTAAAAATTATGCCTGCTAAATTAGCAGGCATAATAGTAAGCGTAATTTAGGGGCGTAGCTCAGTTGGTAGAGCACCGGTCTCCAAAACCGGGTGTCGCGAGTTCGAGTCTCTCCGCCCCTGCCATATTGAAACCCTTCGCGAAAGCGAGGGGTTTTTTTTCGTCTTAATTTTGTGAAATCTCCTCCCTCTTCTTATCCTCTTGCCTTTAATACAATCCGTCAGTGATTTCTTGCACCCTTTACGCTCAATTTCGTCTCTTTTACGGGTTATTTTTGGTCATGTTTTGGCTGAATACATGCACTAATTGATTGTTCTCCCCGTATGTGACCTCGCTCATGCTCGCTTTTTCCCAATGTACTAAACCTAATCATCGTCTTATGACGACTACCAGTTCCCGGCACTCTTGTTTTTGTCCTTTTGACGGCCTCAGGTCGTAGCGGATGAGGGCATATGTCGGGTGAATGTCCTGGCCGTACCCTACGAGTCATAACAAAAAGTAGCTCAGACTACACGCGAGGAAAGAGACATGTACAAACGCTTATTTGTGGCAGCAGCAGTAGCAACAGTACTTTGTGGCGCAGCTCAGGCGGCTCCGCTGGTTGTTGGTTTTTCGCAGATCGGCTCTGAGTCTGGGTGGCGTTCTGCGGAAACAAAAGTATCTAAATCAGAAGCGGAAAAACGTGGCATTACACTGAAAATTGCCGATGCTCAGCAAAAACAAGAGAACCAAATCAAAGCGATACGTTCATTCATCGCGCAAGGTGTTGATGCCATATTCATCGCGCCTGTTGTGGCAACCGGCTGGGCACCTGTACTGACGGAAGCGAAAGAAGCCAAGATCCCGGTATTTCTGTTAGACCGCACGATTGAGGTCAGTGATCCGTCCCTGTATACGGCAGCAGTAGCCTCGGACAGCGTTTATGAAGGTAAAGTGGCAGGTGACTGGCTGGTCAAAGAGTCTGCGGGCAAACCTTGTAATGTTGTCGAATTGCAGGGAACCGTCGGTGCCAGCGTCGCGTTAAACCGTAAACAAGGTTTTGCCGATGCCCTGAAAGCTGCGCCAAACGTCAAAATTATCCGTTCCCAATCCGGCGACTTCACCCGCAGTAAAGGGAAAGAAGTGATGGAAAGCTTCATCAAGGCAGAGCAAAACGGCAAAAATATTTGTGCCGTTTACGCGCATAACGACGACATGGCGATTGGTGCCATTCAGGCCATCAAAGAAGCCGGCCTGAAGCCGGGCTCGCAAATCAAAATCGTCTCTATCGACGGTGTTCCTGATATCTACAAAGCTATGCTGGCGGGTGAAGCGAATGCTTCTGTCGAGCTGACGCCTAACATGGCTGGACCTGCATTTGATGCGCTGATTGCGATGAAAAAGGACGGTACTCAACCGAAGAAATTCATTCAGACTCAATCCGCGTTGATCCTGCCGGACATGGCTCAGAAAGAATATGACATGAAGAAAAACATGGGTTATTAAGCCGGTTTACCGGCTTGTCTCACGGGCAAGCCGGTAAAAATTATTCCCTTTTCGCCTGTGGCGAATGCAGCAGGAGTAGTGACGTGACGGATAATCCTGGTTCAGAAACGCTGCTTGAAGTTCGCGGCCTGTCAGTAGAATTCCCCGGCGTGAAGGCGCTGGAAAATGTCGACTTTACCCTCGAACGCGGTGAAATTGTTGCCCTTTTAGGTGAGAACGGCGCCGGTAAGTCCACAATGATTAAAGCCCTCACCGGTGTCTATAAACGCTCAGCAGGCCAGGTATTCCTCAACGGCCAGCCCATCGAGCCTGTCAATACCGCTGATGCCCAGTCGCTGGGGATTGGTACGGTCTATCAGGAAGTTAACCTCCTGCCGAATATTTCCGTTGCGGCTAACCTTTTCATCGGGCGTGAACCTACCCGCTTCGGTCTGGTCAATCAGCGCAAGATGGAACAACAGGCTGACGCGCTTCTGGAGGGGTATGGCCTGCATCTGGATGTCAGCCAGCCACTCTCAACCTATTCCATTGCAATCCAGCAAATCGTGGCGATCGCCCGCGCCGTCGATCTTTCTGCCCAGGTCTTAATCCTTGATGAGCCGACGGCCAGTCTGGATGCCAAAGAAGTCAGCATGTTGCTCGATATTCTGGTTCAGTTGCGTGATAAAGGTGTGGGGATGATTTTCGTCACCCATTTCCTCGATCAGGTTTATCGGATCAGTGACCGGATCACCGTTTTGCGAAACGGCAAGCGCGTCGGGTCAGAACGGACAGTGGATTTACCGCGTATCGATCTTGTCCCCATGATGCTGGGTCACAGTTTTGATGAAAGCCTGCTCAAACGCACGGAACACCGGAATGTGACGGGTGAGCCGTTAGTGGATTTCAAAGACTATGGCCGTCGCGGCGTGGTCGAACATTTTGATCTGAAAGTCAGGCGCGGCGAAATTGTCGGTCTGGCCGGCCTGCTGGGATCCGGACGGACAGAAACCGCTCAGCTGATTTTCGGCATTAAAGGCCATGACAGCGGCAATGCGCGGGTGGATGGCAAAGAGGAAACCATCAGCACGCCGAGAAAGGCGGCGAAACTGGGGTTTGGGTATTGCCCGGAAGATCGTAAAACCGATGGCATTATCGGCGCAGCGACGGTGCGGGAAAACATCATTCTTGCCTTACAGGCTCAGCGTGGCTGGTTGCGTCCGTTGCCAATGAAAGAACAGCATCAGATCGCTGAAAAGTTTATCAAACTCCTGGGCATTCGTACGCCCGGCACTGAGCAGGAAATTCAGTATCTTTCCGGCGGTAACCAGCAAAAAGTGTTGCTGTCCCGCTGGCTGGCAACCAATCCGCGCTTTCTCATACTCGATGAGCCTACCCGTGGGATTGACGTCGGTGCCCACGCAGAAATTATTCGTCTGATAGAAAAACTGTGCGATGAGGGGCTGGCGTTACTGGTTATTTCCTCTGAGCTGGAAGAACTCTCCGGTTATGCCGATCGCATTGTCGTCCTTCGCGACCGTCGTCATGTTGCCGAAATCGAGCAGGCTGATATCTCCGTGCCAGCCATTATGAAAGCCATTGCGGCGCAATGAGGAGATAGCGATGAACAACAGGAGTCTGCAAATGACGGGAAAACCGCGCAAAGTAAGATGGGTATTTCCCAAAGGTGCCACGCAAATTGGGGCTTTCGTCGCCATATTAATCATCGACAGTCTGGTCGCACCGGGCTTTTTCTCTATCCACATTCAGGATGGCCGCCTGTTTGGCAGCCTGGTTGATATTTTTAACCGTGGCGCGCCGGTTGCCTTACTGGCTCTCGGGATGACGCTGGTGATCGCCACCGGCGGCATCGACCTTTCCGTTGGCGCAGTCATGGCGATTGCCGGTGCGACGGCTGCGACTATGACCGTGCAGGGCTATCCGCTGATCATGGTGCTGCTCGCCTCGGTCGGCGTCGGTGCTGTCTGTGGTTTGTGGAATGGCTTTCTGGTGGCGGTTCTGCAAATTCAGCCGATTGTCGCCACGTTGATGCTGATGGTCGCCGGACGCGGCATTGCACAGCTGATTACAGAGGGACAAATCGTCACCTTTGAACATAATGGTTTATCGCAGTTCGGCAGCGGCTCTCTGTTCTATCTGCCGATGCCGGTAATTATCGCGATCGTCATGCTGATTGTGGTCTGGGCGCTGACGCGGAAAACGGCGCTCGGTCTTTTTATCGAATCAGTGGGGATCAACATCCGTTCTGCGTATAACGCCGGGGTAAACGCCCGTTTAGTGCTGATATCCACCTATGTGATTTGCGGCATTTGTGCGGCGGTGGCGGGCGTTATCGTGACGGCTGATATCCGGGGCGCAGATGCCAATAACGCCGGGCTATGGCTGGAACTCGACGCCATTCTGGCGGTGGTCATCGGTGGCGGTTCCCTGTTAGGCGGACGCTTTAACCTGCTTCTTTCGGTCGTGGGTGCGCTGATCATTCAGGGTATGAATACCGGCATCCTGCTCTCCGGCTTCAAACCGGAATTCAACCTGGTGCTGAAAGCGCTGGTGGTGCTGGCCGTACTGGTCGTTCAGTCACCCCGTGTCTCGCTCAGTAATCTGTTCCGGAGGAAGGGATAATGCTTAAAAGAAATCTGCCGCTGCTGATTACTATCGTGGTGTTTCTGGCGGGATATGCCTATTGCTTCACCCAGTTTCCGGGGTTTGCATCCACCCGCGTCTTTTTTGATTTGCTGACCGATAACGCTTTTCTGGGCATTGTCGCTGTCGGTATGACTTTCGTGATCCTCTCCGGCGGTATCGACCTTTCCGTCGGCTCGGTTATCGCCTTTACCGGGGTATTGCTGGCAAAACTGATCGGGGCCTACGGTATAGCGCCTGGCTATGCGTTTGTCATTGTGCTGCTGATGGGGGCCACGTTTGGTGCCCTGATGGGGTGGATCATTGATACGCTGAAACTGCCTGCTTTCATTATCACGCTGGCGGGGATGTTCTTCGTGCGGGGGATGAGTTTTATCGTCTCGGAAGAGTCGTTGCCGATTAACCATCCGGTTTACGATTTCCTCGCTAATTATGCCTGGAAAATGCCGGGAGGAGGCCGTTTCACCTTACTGGCTCTGGTGATGCTGCTGGTGGTGTTTGGCGGAATTATTCTGGCGCACCGGACGCGATTCGGTAACAACGTCTATGCCGTCGGCGGAAGCAATGTGTCGGCTGCGCTGATGGGGGTGCCCGTCCGTCGTACCACGATTTATATCTACATGCTGTCGAGTACGCTGGCAGTGCTGTCTGGCATTATTTTCTCACTCTACACCTCGGCAGGTTATGCGCTAGCGGCGAGCGGCGTGGAACTCGATGCCATCGCGTCTGTCGTTATTGGCGGAACACTGCTGAGTGGCGGCGTAGGCACGGTGTTAGGCAGTTTGTTTGGCGTGCTTATCCAGGGGCTGATTCAGACCTACATCACCTTCGACGGCACACTCAGTTCGTGGTGGACCAAAATCGTGATGGGTATTTTGTTGTTTATCTTCATCGGATTGCAAAAAGGCATGGGCACGTTCTGGACCGCCAGAAGAGCGCGCCATCCGCGGCCTGAACCGTCCTGAGGCCGGACGGTTCAGAGATT
This sequence comes from Rahnella sp. BIGb0236, assembly GCF_004364755.1. Lineage (NCBI taxonomy): Bacteria > Pseudomonadati > Pseudomonadota > Gammaproteobacteria > Enterobacterales > Yersiniaceae > Rahnella > Rahnella sp. BIGb0236. The sequence continues at coordinate 37,911 of NZ_SOAO01000022.1, read as the reverse complement.
AGTGATTAGTGGCGTTTTGAGTAACTGACGGATCAGAACCTGCTGATCGCTGGTTTGCAGCCAGACGGCGTACAACGGTCGGATCACCGGTGGCACATCCTCATGTGCCGCAAGTTGCGGATATTCTTTTGCCCAGTGCGCGGGCAGGAAGGCGCAGCCGCCGGTATTTTCCAGCAACTGACGGGTCAGATGCGCGGAGGTCGTGGTCAGTACCGGTTCCTGATCGCTGTTTTGCAGTTTTTCCTGCTGCGGAAAATCGGCACCCCATTCCAGCTTCACATAGGGCGGATGTTCCCCTCTTGCGGTTTTCTGCGATGAAAAAAGTCGTAACGAGAAATTACCCAGCAACTGACTCGACAGTTCATCCATCTTCGGCGGTTCAGTGGTGATCAGTAAATCCAGTTGTCTTTCATGCAATTGTTTCACCAGCGACTGACGAAGGGCGATGCGCGCTTCCAGTCTTAGTGTGCCGCGCTGAGTGTACAAAGACTGCATCCACGGCGTCAGATAGGCTTCCCACAGCGACGCCGTGGCGCCAATGGACAATTCTGTGTGCTGTAACGAGCGTACAACCTCTTTTTTCGCCATCTGCCACGTCGACATCAGATTCTCTGCATAAGGCAGCAGACGTTCTCCTGCGGGCGTTAAGCGGATGTTATTGCGATGCCGTGTGAATAAATTGGCGCCAAGTTGGGTTTCCAGTTGTCGGATACGAAAGCTGACAGCGGATTGCGTCAGATAAAGGGATTCCGCCGCCCGACCAAAGTGGCGAGTTCTACTGACCTCCAAAAAGGTTTTCAGTAATTCCGTGTCCAAAACTATCTCCAATATTTTTTGTCGTTAAGATTTAAATGTTTTGTTTTACACAATGTCAAGCCTAACTAATACTCCGCGCCATAACAGCACGACCATGAGAGAATTAGGAGCGTGTCAGATGGCGGAAAGCTTCACCACGACAAATCGTTTTTTTGATAATAAACATTACCCTCGCGGGTTCTCCCGGCATGGCGATTTCACCATTAAAGAAGCGCAAATGCTAGAACGTTACGGCTTTGCTTTTAACGAGCTGGATCTGGGAAAACGTGAGCCCGTTACCGACGAAGAAAAGCTGTTCCTGGAGGTTTGCCGCGGTACACGCGAACCTGTAACAGATGCAGAAAAAGTGTGGAACAAATACATTGTCCGCACGCGTCGTCCGAAGAAATTCCACACGCTGTCTGGCGGTAAACCGCAGGCTGACGCTGTAGAAGACTACACGGAAAGCGATGACTAATGAAACGGGGCGTTGCCCCGTTTTTTTACGCCAGATTCTTATGTAACGTTAACAATAGCCTATCCATGCTGCGATAGCTCAGTGCCTCTGCAATATGCCGTCTTTCAATCGATTCTGCGCCCCCTAAATCCGCCAGTGTTCTCGCGACTTTCAGAATGCGGTGCCAGGCTCTGACCGACAATCCCAGTTTTTGCAGTACCTCCTCCAGAAATTGCGCATCCCCCGGCGTCAACACACACCAGCGTTCAACTTCACTGCTGCTCAGATGGGCGTTGATTTTCCCCGCACGTGCTACCTGCCTTTCTCTGGCGAGCAATACCCGCTCCCGTACCTGCGCACTGCTTTCCCTGATGGCAGGCGAATGATGTTGCTGGCTCAGAATACCCGGCGGCAACAGCGGGACTTCAATGGATAAGTCAAAGCGATCGAGAAACGGGCCGGAAAGCCGGCTCAGATACCGCAAAACCTGTTGCGGTGGCGTACGGTTATGCACGCCCTGATAGTGTCCGGTCGGGCTGGGATTCATCGCTGCGATCAGTTGCGCTCTGGCCGGGTAGCGCACTTTCGCGCGGGCGCGGGAAATGGTGATTTCGCCGGATTCCATAGGCTGGCGCAGGGCATCCAGAACCTGCCGCTGAAATTCAGGAAGCTCGTCGAGAAACAACACGCCGTTATGTGCCAGCGAAATCTCCCCCGGCCTTGGCAGCGAGCCACCCCCGACCAGCGCACTCATTGACGTGCTGTGATGTGGCGCGCGGAAAGGGCGGACGCGGGAGAATTCACCGTCCTCCTCCGGGTTATACACCAGACTGGCGATGGCCGCGGTTTCCAGCTTTTCCTCGTTACTCAGCGGTGGCAGCAATCCCGGCAACCGGCTGGCCAGCATGGTTTTGCCTGTGCCCGGCGGACCGATCAGCAATAAATTATGTCCCCCTGCTGCCGCGACCTCCAGTGCGCGTTTTGACTGTTCCTGACCAATGATGTCGGCGAGGTCGGGTTGACGCGCGGGTTCAGGCGGATGAGCGGGGAATTCAATGGGCGGCAGATTATCTTCGCCCTGCAAAAAGGCGCAGACCTGCAACAAATGCCCGGCGACCCGCGCAACACCGGGATCCAGCAACGTCATTTCCGTCTGATTATTTTGCGGAAGGATCAGCACCCTGCCTTCTTTTTGCGCTTCCAGTGCCGCCGGAATGGCGCCATTGACGCTGCGCAGGGAACCGGAAAGCCCGAGTTCACCCAGAAACTCGTACTCCTCCAGCTTATCGCCCTGAAGCTGCTCTGAGGCCACCAGAATCGCCAGCGCGATAGACAAATCATACCGGCCGCCTTCCTTGGGTAAATCCGCAGGCGCCAGGTTGACGGTGATGCGTTTCGCCGGAAAGGTAAACCCGCAGTTGATGATGGCGCTGCGTACCCTGTCCCGGGCTTCCTTGACGGTGGTTTCCGGCAAACCGACCAGCGTCAGCGCCGGTAACCCGTTGCTGATATGCACTTCGACCGAGACGCCGGGCGCCTGAACACCCAGAGAGGCGCGGGTATACACCACGGCTAATGACATGCTTTTTCCTTTGCTGTGAAATCTCCTGACGGCAGCATGCCTGAGGCTGAAGCCCCTGCGGGAAGAAGTTTGTCGGAATGCGTAATGCCGTGGAAAAATAATCTGTAAGTCAGCGGGTTAACCTGAAAAGTTACGAGAAGCCTCGCACAGACCGCAATACTCCCTAACAGTTTGAGGTCTCTGGAAACAAATTAGCGGGCTAATTAAGTTGCCGGTCATAGCGGCAGCGGTGTTTAATCTGGGTGTATTTAACAATAAATAAACAAATACAAAACACCGATTAACATCTCTCTGCCTGACCGGGAATTTTCCGGAATGCCCCGGTCAGTGCACTGCCTACAGCGATTCCGGAATAGGGACTTACCCATGTTTGGTTGGACTTCCCGGCAGCGTAACGTTGCCATCGCCAGCTTTCTGAGCTGGACCCTCGATGCCTTTGATTTTTTCGTTCTGGTCTTTCTGCTCAGTGATATCGCCACTGCTTTTCAGGTGGATATCAAACAGGTCACCCTGGCGATCCTGCTGACGCTGGCCGTGCGGCCAATAGGCGCGCTGTTGTTTGGTCGTGCGGCGGAAAAGTACGGACGCAAGCCGGTGCTGATGGTCAATATCGCACTGTTTTCTTTCTTCGAGCTCTGTACTGCGGCGGCACCTTCACTGACTGTTTTCCTGATCCTGCGTGTGATTTACGGCATTGCGATGGGCGGCGTCTGGGGCGTGGCGTCTTCTCTGGCGATGGAAACCATTCCTGACCGCTCACGCGGCATGATGTCAGGGATTTTCCAGGCGGGTTATCCGTTTGGTTATCTGCTGGCGGCGGTGGTGTACGGTTTACTGTTTGATGTGGTTGGCTGGCGCGGCATGTTTGTGATTGGCGCTGTGCCGGTTTTCCTGCTGCCGTTTATCTGGTTCAAAGTGCAGGAATCGCCGGTCTGGCTGGCAGCGCGGGAACGCAACGAAAGCACCGCGCTGATGCCGGTGCTGAAGAAAAACTGGAAGCTGTGTATTTATCTGGTGGTGCTGATGGCGGGCTTCAACTTCTTCAGTCACGGCACGCAGGATCTCTATCCGACATTCCTGAAAGTTCAGCACGGTTTCGACGCACATACCGTCAGTTTAATCGCCATAAGCTACAACATCGCGTCAATTATCGGCGGGATCTTCTTCGGTTCCCTGTCGGAGAAAATTGGCCGTAAGAAGGCGATTATTATTGCCGCGCTGCTTTCGCTGCCGGTCATTCCTTTATGGGCATTTTCCGGCGGTTCGTGGATGCTGGGGCTGGGGGCGTTTCTGATGCAGTTTATGGTGCAGGGCGCCTGGGGCGTGGTGCCGACTTATCTGACCGAACTGGTGCCCGCCAACACCCGCGCGGTTCTGCCGGGGTTTGTGTACCAGCTCGGTAATCTCATCGCATCCGTCAATGCGACACTTCAGGCTTACATTGCTGAAAGCCACGGACACAATTACGGACTGGCGATGGCAATTGTCGCCGGTACTGTCGCCATCCTGATTTCTGTTCTGGTGGCGTTTGGCCGGGATACGCGCGGAAAAGCCATTGCCGGAGCAATAAATAATCAAACGGCAGATCACCGCGCTAAGGTTTGATTTTTCAGATGATTTTTCGTGGATTTTGCTATGTGCTGCAAATAATAACGTAAGAAAAGTGTTGTCATTAAACGTCTGACTGTGATAACTCTGTAGGCAATCGTTCGCAATATGAATTTTAGAAACCGAAAAATGAAAGCCCTTCTCCTCGTAGTTAGCCTAGTCGTGATTAGCGTGGTGGTGATTATTATCCCACCGTGCGGGGCTGCACTTGGACGAAGAAAGGCTTATTAAACAAGCCTGAACCTGAAAAGAAACCCCGCACCGAAAGGTCCGGGGTTTTTTTTTGGGTCAGGAATTTCAGAGAACAGTGAAGCGGGGTCGGAAAATGAGCAACAGCATAATATTCTGCACTTGTCGCAAAAAGGCAGGAGAATAAAGATGAACGGAGCACAATGGGTAGTACAAGCGTTGCGTGCGCAGGGTGTAAATACAGTATTTGGTTATCCTGGCGGGGCAATCATGCCGGTATACGATGCACTGTATGACGGCGGCGTGGAACACCTGTTGTGCCGGCATGAGCAGGGCGCTGCAATGGCTGCCATCGGCTATGCCCGTTCTACCGGAAAAGTCGGCGTTTGTATCGCCACCTCCGGCCCCGGCGCGACCAACCTGATCACCGGTCTGGCCGACGCGCTGTTAGATTCCGTTCCGCTGGTTGCCATCACCGGTCAGGTCGGTTCTGCTTTCATCGGCACCGATGCTTTCCAGGAAATCGACGTTTTAGGGCTGTCTCTGGCCTGCACCAAACACAGCTTTCTGGTCGAATCGCTGGAAGCACTGCCGGAAATCATGGCGGAAGCCTTTGCCATCGCCAGCTCCGGCCGTCCTGGCCCGGTTCTGATCGACATCCCGAAAGATATCCAGCTGGCCGTCGGCGAATTACCGCCGCATCTGGTCGCGGTAGAAGAAACGTTCCCGCATCCGGCCGCTGAACTGCAACAAGCCCGCGCGATGATTGCCGCCGCGAAAAAGCCGATGGTTTACGTCGGTGGTGGTGTCGGTATCGCGCAGGCGGTTCCTGCATTACGTGAGTTTATTTCTGCGACAGGTATGCCCGCGGTGGCCACGCTGAAAGGACTGGGCGCGCCGGATGCCAGCGACCCGTGCTATCTGGGTATGCTGGGCATGCATGGCACCAAAGCGGCGAATCTGGCCGTTCAGTCTTGTGATTTACTGATTGCCGTCGGTGCGCGCTTCGATGACCGCGTGACCGGCAAGCTGAATACCTTCGCGCCAGACGCGGCCGTTATCCATATGGATATCGACCCGGCTGAACTGAATAAATTACGTCAGGCACACGTGGCATTACAGGGTGATTTGAATACGCTGTTACCGGCGCTGCACCAGCCACTGAACATCAACGCATGGCGTGATGAAGTGATGACCCTGAAAGTGCAGGGCGAATGGCGTTACGACCATCCGGGCGAAGCGATTTATGCGCCGCTGTTACTGAAACAAATCTCCGACCGTAAATCTGCCAGCACCGTGGTGACCACCGACGTCGGCCAGCATCAGATGTGGACCGCGCAACACATGCAGTTCACCCGTCCGGAAAACTTCATCACTTCCAGCGGACTGGGCACTATGGGCTTTGGCGTTCCGGCTGCTGTCGGCGCACAGGTTGCCCGTCCCGACGACATGGTGATCTGCGTTTCCGGTGATGGTTCATTCATGATGAACGTTCAGGAACTGGGCACCATCAAGCGAAAACAGTTGCCCGTCAAAATCCTGTTGCTGGATAACCAGCGGTTAGGGATGGTACGACAGTGGCAGGAATTGTTCTTCGACGGACGCTTCAGTGAAACCAACCTCTCCGATAACCCCGATTTTGTCACGCTGGCCAGTGCCTTCAATATCCCCGGCCAACGTATCCACCGTAAAGATCAAGTCGATGCCGCTCTGGACGCCTTCTTCAACAGCGAAGGTCCGTATTTGCTTCAGGTTTCCATCGACGAAAATGAGAATGTCTGGCCGCTGGTTCCACCGGGCGCAGGCAACGAAACCATGCTGGAGAAAATGTCATGATGCAACATAACGTCTCAATTCAGGCCCGTTTCCGCCCCGAAATGTTGGAGCGCGTATTACGCGTTGTCCGTCACCGTGGTTTTCAGGTGTGCGCGATGAACATGACGCCGATGGTTAATGCGGAAAACATAAATATCGAATTGACCGTTGCCAGTCAGCGGCCGGTAGATTTACTGTCTTCACAGTTACGCAAACTTATGGATGTCGCTTGTGTCGAGATCCAGCAACACACATCACAACAAATACGCGCGAATGCGTGAGTAAAGGAACGAGAGAATGACGAAGAAAGCTGATTACATTTGGTTCAATGGCGAGATGGTTCCGTGGGCAGAAGCGAAAGTCCACGTCATGTCACACGCATTGCATTACGGCACTTCCGTATTCGAAGGCGTGCGCTGCTACGACTCCCACAAAGGCCCAGTCGTATTCCGTCACCGTGAACACATGCAGCGTCTGCGCGATTCCGCAAAAATCTACCGTATGCCGGTTTCTCAGAGCGTGGATGAGCTGATGGAAGCTTGCCGCGAGACGCTGCGCAAAAACAATCTGGTCAGCGCGTATATTCGTCCGCTGGTGTTTGTCGGCGATGTGGGTATGGGCGTTAACCCGCCGGATGGCTACAAAACTGATGTGATCATCGCCGCCTTCCCGTGGGGCGCGTATCTGGGTGAAGAAGCGCTGGAACAGGGCATCGACGCGATGGTGTCTTCCTGGAACCGCGTTGCCGCTAACACCATTCCAACGGCCGCGAAAGCCGGGGGTAACTACCTTTCCTCATTGCTGGTCGGCAGCGAAGCGCGCCGTCACGGTTATCAGGAAGGTATCGCGCTGGACGTTCACGGTTATGTGTCTGAAGGCGCAGGCGAAAACCTGTTTGAAGTGAAAGAGGGCATTCTGTTTACGCCGCCATTTACCTCTTCAGCCCTGCCAGGTATCACCCGTGACGCTATTATTAAACTGGCGAAAGACATGGGTCTGGAAGTGCGCGAACAAGTTCTGTCCCGTGAATCCCTGTATCTGGCCGACGAAGTCTTCATGTCCGGTACTGCTGCAGAAATCACGCCAGTTCGCAGCGTTGACGGCATTCAGGTCGGCATTGGCAAGCGTGGCCCGGTCACCAAACAAATTCAGGATGCGTTCTTCGGCCTGTTCACCGGCAAAACCGAAGATAAATGGGGTTGGCTGGATCCAATCAACCCACAATAATTACCCGTCATCCTTCAGGCTGCTTCTGCGTTGGCTGCCTTTATTCACCCCGGTCACTTACCTGAGTAAGCTCCCGGGGATTCATTCAGTTGCCGCCTTGCTGCAACCCGAATGATTTAGGGTAATGATGAGGATAAATTAGACATTCAGCAGGCAGCGATTTTGATGCCTGCTAAACAGAAATGATTTGGAGTGAACAGAGCATGCCTAAGTACCGTTCCCACACCACGACGCACGGCCGTAACATGGCTGGCGCCCGCGCATTATGGCGCGCCACCGGCATGACCGATAACGATTTCGGTAAGCCTATTATTGCTGTCGTTAACTCATTTACCCAGTTCGTGCCGGGTCACGTGCATCTGCGCGATCTGGGTAAGCTGGTTGCCGAACAAATCGAAGCGTCTGGCGGCGTGGCGAAAGAATTCAACACCATCGCTGTGGATGACGGGATCGCCATGGGTCATGGCGGCATGCTGTATTCACTGCCTTCTCGCGAGCTGATCGCAGACTCCGTGGAATACATGGTGAACGCGCACTGCGCCGATGCCATGGTGTGTATCTCCAACTGCGACAAGATCACCCCGGGAATGCTGATGGCGTCACTGCGCCTGAATATTCCGGTGATCTTCGTGTCCGGCGGCCCGATGGAAGCCGGTAAAACCAAACTGTCTGACAAAATCATCAAACTCGACCTGGTCGATGCAATGATTCAGGGCGCAAACCCGAACGTCAGCGATGCCGACAGCGAACAAATCGAGCGTTCTGCCTGTCCGACCTGCGGTTCCTGTTCCGGTATGTTCACCGCCAACTCCATGAACTGTCTGACCGAAGCACTGGGTTTGTCTCAGCCGGGCAACGGTTCATTGCTGGCAACCCACGCCGACCGCCGCGACCTGTTCCTCAACGCCGGTCGCCGTATTGTTGAGCTGACCAAACGTTATTACGAAAAAGACGATGAAAGCGCATTGCCGCGCAACATCGCCAGCAAAGCCGCATTCGAAAACGCCATGATCCTGGATATCGCAATGGGCGGCTCGACTAACACCGTTCTGCACCTGCTGGCTGCCGCGCAGGAAGGCGAAATCGACTTCGACATGACCGACATCGACCGTCTGTCCCGCAAAGTGCCACACCTGTGTAAAGTCGCGCCAAGCACCCAGAAATATCACATGGAAGACGTGCACCGTGCCGGTGGCGTTCTGGCCATTTTGGGCGAACTGGATCGCGCGAATCTCCTGAACCGCGACGTGAAAAACATTCTCGGCCTGACCCTGAACCAGACGCTGGATCAGTACGACATCATGCTGACCAAAGACGAAGCGGTGAAAAAAATGTTCCGCGCCGGTCCGGCGGGTATCCGTACCACCCAGGCGTTCTCACAGGATTGTCGCTGGGACACGCTCGATGATGACCGCGCCGAAGGCTGTATCCGTTCTCTGGAACATGCGTTCAGCAAAGACGGCGGTCTGGCCGTGCTTTACGGCAACATCGCGGAAGCGGGCAGTATCGTTAAAACCGCCGGCGTGGATGAATCCAACCTGACCTTCCGGGGTCCGGCCAAAGTGTACGAAAGCCAGGACAGCGCGGTTGAAGCGATTCTCGGCGGCAAAGTGGTTTCCGGCGATGTCGTGGTGATCCGCTACGAAGGGCCGAAAGGCGGGCCGGGCATGCAGGAAATGCTCTATCCGACCACCTATCTGAAATCCATGGGGCTGGGCAAAGAGTGTGCGCTGATCACCGATGGCCGTTTCTCCGGCGGTACCTCCGGTCTGTCCATCGGCCACGTTTCTCCGGAAGCGGGCAGCGGCGGCCTGATTGCGCTGGTGCAGGATGGCGACATCATCGACATCGACATTCCAAACCGCAGCATGGTGCTGGACGTGCCTGCGGCGGAACTGGCAGCGCGTCACGAAGCCGAACTGGCGCGTGGTGATAAAGCCTGGACGCCGAAAAATCGCGAACGTGTGGTCTCTCTTGCGCTGCGTGCTTACGCATTGCTGGCAACCAGCGCGGACAAAGGCGCAGTACGCGACAAGTCTAAGCTGGGAGGCTGACAGACATGGCGGTATCACAACCTCTACCCGACCAGCCGTGCGGCGCAGAATATCTGCGTGCCGTGCTGCGTGCGCCGGTTTATGAAGTCGCTCAGGTGACGCCTTTGCAGGTCATGGAAAAGATCTCTTCCCGGCTGGGTAATACCATTCTGGTGAAGAGGGAGGACCGCCAGGCTGTCCACAGTTTTAAACTGCGCGGGGCGTATTCGATGATCGCCAGCCTGACCGAAGACGAGGCCGCACGCGGCGTCGTCACGGCGTCAGCGGGCAACCACGCGCAGGGCGTCGCATTGTCGGCCACCAAAAAAGGCATCAAATCGCTGATTGTGATGCCGGTGGCGACAGCCGATATCAAAGTCGATGCGGTGCGTAATTTTGGCGGTGAAGTGTTACTGCATGGCGCGAATTTCGATGAGGCGAAAGCCAAAGCGATCACGTTGTCGCAGGAACAGGGCATGACGTTTGTGCCCCCGTTCGACCATCCGGCGGTGATCGCCGGACAGGGCACGCTGGCGATGGAACTGCTGCAACAGGATGCGCATCTCGATCGCGTTTTCGTGCCTGTCGGTGGTGGCGGTCTGGCTGCCGGTGTGGCGGTGCTGATCAAACAGCTGATGCCGCAGATTCAGGTGATCGGCGTCGAAGCCGAAGATTCTGCCTGCCTGCGCGCGGCAATGGACGCCGGTGAACCGGTGGATCTGGCGCGTGTCGGGTTGTTTGCCGAAGGCGTGGCGGTGAAACGTATCGGCAACGAAACCTTCCGTCTGTGCCGTGAATATCTGGATGATGTGATCACCGTCGACAGCGATTCCATTTGTGCGGCAGTGAAAGATTTGTTCGAGGATGTGCGCGCAATTGCTGAGCCTTCCGGTGCGCTGGCGCTGGCGGGGCTGAAAAAATACGTGCAGCAGCACAACATCCAGGGCGAACGTCTGGCGCATGTGCTTTCCGGCGCGAACGTGAATTTCCACGGCCTGCGTTATGTGTCAGAACGCTGCGAGCTGGGCGAGCAACGCGAAGCACTGCTGGCGGTGACCATTCCTGAGCGCAAAGGCAGCTTCCTGAAATTCTGTCAGCTGCTGGGTGGCCGTTCGGTGACGGAGTTTAACTACCGTTATGCCGATGCGGACAACGCCTGCATTTTTGTGGGTGTGCGTCTGACGCGCGGTCATGCAGAGCGGCAGGAAATCATTGCTGAACTGAACCATGACGGTTATCAGGTTGTGGATTTGTCCGACGATGAAATGGCAAAACTTCATGTGCGTTACATGGTGGGCGGGCGTCCGACTAAGCCTCTGCAAGAGCGGCTTTACAGCTTTGAATTCCCGGAATCGCCGGGCGCATTGCTGAAATTCCTGCACACGCTGGGCACGCACTGGAATATTTCGCTGTTCCATTACCGCAGCCACGGCACCGATTTTGGTCGCGTGCTGGCAGCGTTTGAGCTGAACGAAGAAGAGCCGGAGTTCGAACAGAACCTGTCGGCGCTGGGCTATGACTGTCACAACGAAAGTGATAATCCGGCGTTCCGCTTCTTCCTGGCGGGCTGATAAGACAAACGGGACCCTGAAAAGCGTCCCGTTTTTTATTGCCTGAAAACTCAGAGTAACTGCCAGAACGCGTCGATCAGCGGCTCGTTCAGACGTTTTTTCTGCACGCAGACGCCCAGCTCCAGCGGCGCGCCGAGCGTGACGTTATCCAGAACAGAAATACGGTTGCGCACCGGTTCCGGGCTGTTATCCACCACCACGGAGGGGATCAGCGCGATGCCGCAACCCAGCGCGACCATCGACACAATGGCTTCATGGCCGGACACCGTGGCGTAAATCAGCGGATTGCTCAGGCGGTTACGTTTGAACCAGACGTCGATGCGTTTTCGTGCGGGACCGTGTTCCGGCAGGATAAACGGAATCTGCGACCAGTCCGGATGCGGCTCGCTGACCTGCGTACGGACAGCGCAAGGCAGGGAAGGGGAAATCAGGATCATCGGGATTTCGCCGATCTGTGTGAAATCGACGCTGCCCGGCAGACTTTCCGGACGACCGGCGATCGCCAGATCCGCTTCGGTGGATTGGACTTTCTCCACCGCATCGGCGGCGTCGCCGGTGGTCAGTTTAATTTCGACCAGCGGATGTTGCGCGCGGAAACGGTCAAGGATCGGCGGCAAATGGCTGTAGGCGGCGGTCACCGAACAGAACAGATGCAGTTCGCCGCTCAGCGTCGGCCCGTGCTGGTCCAGCCCGCTGCGCAGTTGCTGATAATGCAGCAGCGTCTGCTGGGCAAAGTTTTTGAGTTGTTCGCCCGCACTGGTCAGCTGCACCGTGCGGTTATCACGCTGAAACAACGGCTGGCCGAGTTCTTCCTCCAGCCGCTGGATCTGGCGCGATAACGTGGACGGGCTGACATGCATCGCCTTCGACGAACGCCCGAAATGGCGGCTTTCCGCCAGATGTAAAAACAGTTTCAGATCACGTAAGTCCATAAAGAATGTCCGGCTCTTTGGCGTTAAAGATGACTGATTGAGAGTATTGCATAATCTGCAACGTCATCTTCGTAATATATCAATTTAAGCAATGTGTCACATGACATATAGTGAATTCACGGCGTTCACCAGCTCACCGGTGAAACAAAAAATAACAGCACTTACCTCGATAGAACGGAGCAACACATGGCTAACTATTTCAACACACTGAACCTGCGTCAGCAGCTGGCACAACTGGGCAAATGCCGCTTCATGGGTCGCGATGAATTCGCGGACGAAGCCAGCTATCTCAAAGGTAAAAAAGTGGTGATTGTAGGCTGTGGCGCACAGGGCCTGAACCAGGGTCTGAACATGCGTGATTCCGGTCTGGATGTGTCTTACACCCTGCGTGCAGAAGCCATTGCTGAGAAGCGTGCTTCATGGCGTAAAGCGACCGAAAACGGCTTTAAAGTCGGCACCTACGAAGAACTGATCCCGCAGGCTGATCTGGTGGTTAACCTGACGCCAGACAAACAGCACAGCGCGGTGGTTAAAGCGGTTCAGCCTCTGATGAAAGACGGCGCAACGCTGGGCTATTCCCACGGTTTCAACATCGTTGAAGTGGGCGAGCAAATCCGTAAAGACATCACCGTGGTGATGGTTGCGCCGAAATGCCCGGGCACTGAAGTGCGTGAAGAATACAAACGCGGTTTCGGTGTACCAACACTGATCGCGGTTCACCCGGAAAACGACCCGAAAGGCGAAGGCATGGCGATTGCCAAAGCCTGGGCAGCAGCCACCGGCGGTCACCGTGCGGGCGTTCTGCAGTCTTCCTTCGTGGCTGAAGTAAAATCTGACCTGATGGGCGAGCAGACTATCCTGTGCGGTATGTTGCAGGCCGGTTCTCTGCTGTGCTTCGACAAACTGGTTGCTGACGGCGTTGATGAAGCCTACGCAGAAAAACTGCTGCAATTCGGCTGGGAAACCATCACCGAAGCGCTGAAACAAGGCGGCATCACGCTGATGATGGATCGTCTGTCCAACCCGGCGAAACTGCGTGCTTATGCGCTGTCCGAACAACTGAAAGAGATCATGGCGCCACTGTTCCAGAAACACATGGACGACATTATCTCCGGCGAATTCTCCAGCGGCATGATGGCTGACTGGGCGAACGACGACAAAAACCTGCTGACCTGGCGTGAAGAAACGGGCGCAACCGCGTTCGAAAACGCACCACAGTTCGACGGTAAAATTTCCGAGCAGGAATACTTCGACCACGGCGTTGTGATGATTGCGATGGTGAAAGCGGGCGTTGAGCTGGCCTTCGAAACCATGGTGGCGTCCGGCATCATCGAAGAATCGGCTTACTACGAATCACTGCACGAGCTGCCGCTGATCGCCAACACCGTTGCGCGTAAGCGTCTGTACGAAATGAACGTGGTTATCTCTGATACCGCTGAATACGGTAACTACCTGTTCGCTAACGCTGCCGTACCGTTGCTGAAAGAGTTCATGACCACGCTGCAGGCAGGCGATCTGGGCAAATCAGTGGCTGAAACGCAGGTTGATAACGCGCAACTGCGCGACGTTAACGAAGCGATCCGCAATCATCCAATCGAGTCAATCGGCCGCACTCTGCGTGGCTATATGACCGATATGAAGCGTATCGCCGTCGCCAGTTAAACCCGTCATACTTCAAGCCGCAGGGGCGTTGGCTGCGTTCGTTCACCCGAATCACTTACTTATGTAAGCTCATCGGGATTAATGAGCCTCGTCCCTGAGGCTCACCCTGCGGGCCAGCGCGAGCGCTGTTCAAATCGGTTCCCGACCGATTTGTCATTCACTTGCCGCCTTCATGCAACTCGAATTATTTAGGGTTTTCGGAAGATAAATAAAAAGGGCACTGCATGAAAATGCGGTGCCCTTTCTTTTGGTTCTGGCAGAAGCAGAACTTAGTTGCGGTACAAAATCTTAATGATGTGGTAACCGAACTGAGTGTGCAGCGGGCCTTGTGGCTCGATCAGCGGTGCAGAGAAAACCACTTTATCGAAAGCCGGCACCATGGCGCCTTGCTTGAATTCACCTAAATGGCCGCCTTTCTTACCTGACGGGCAGGTAGAGTGCTTTTTAGCCAGTTTCTCAAAATCGCCACCGTTCTTCAGTTGTTCCAGAAGATCAAGCGCCTGTGCTTCTTCCTTTACCAGGATGTGCATTGCTGCGGCAGTTTTTGCCATGATAAGACCTTTTTGCGAGAGTGTTTCCAGACGGGTAATGTAACATCTGCAACCACCTGAGTGGAATCCGGCCTGCGCTCCGGGATAACAAATTGCAGGGTAAAGCCAGTCAATCTCAGGCGGTGTTTCTGCTACAATCGCCGTCCTTATCCATCAGGTGAGCAAAAATACGCCATGCGATTAAACCCCAGCCAACAACATGCCGTCGAATTCGTCACCGGACCCTGCCTGGTTCTGGCGGGGGCTGGCTCCGGCAAAACCAGGGTAATTACCAATAAAATCGCACACCTGATCCGTGAATGTGGCTATCAGGCACGCCACATCGCGGCCGTAACCTTTACCAATAAAGCCGCGCGCGAAATGAAAGAGCGTGTCGCGCAAACCCTGGGCCGCAAAGAAGCACGGGGCTTGCTGATCGCCACATTTCATACGCTCGGGCTGGAAATCATCAAACGTGAATTTGCCGCGCTGGGGATGAAATCCAATTTTTCCTTATTCGATGATCAGGACCAGCTGGCGTTGCTGAAAGAGCTGAGTGAAAAATGGCTCGAGAACGATAAGACATTGTTGCAGCAGTTAGTGTCGACGATCTCAAACTGGAAAAACGATCTGGTTGATCCTTCCCATGCTGCCGGTCTGGCGCGGTCAGAACGCGATCAAATCTTCGCGCACTGCTACAACCTTTATCACGACCATATGCGTGCCTGTAATATTCTCGATTTCGATGACCTGATCCTGTTGCCGACGCTGTTGCTGCAAAGCAATGAAGAAGTGCGCGAACGCTGGCAGAACAAGTTGCGCTATCTGCTGGTGGATGAATATCAGGACACCAACACCAGCCAGTACATGATGGTGAAACTGCTGGTCGGCAACCGCGCGCGTTTTACCGTGGTGGGGGACGATGACCAGTCCATCTACTCATGGCGCGGGGCGCGGCCGCAAAACCTGGTGCTGCTGAAAGAAGATTTTCCGCAGTTGCAGGTCATCAAGCTTGAACAGAATTACCGTTCCTCGCAGCGTATTCTGAAAGCGGCCAATATTCTGATCGCCAATAACCCGCACGTGTTCGAGAAGCGTCTTTTCTCTGAGCTGGGATATGGTGAAACGCTGAAAGTGGTGACGGCCAACAATGATGATCACGAAGCTGAACGTGTGGTCGGTGAACTGATTGCCCATCACTTCATCAATAAAACCGCTTATGGCGATTATGCGATTTTATATCGCGGTAACCACCAGTCCCGCCTGTTTGAAAAAATGCTGATGCAGAACCGCATCCCGTACCGCATTTCCGGCGGCACCTCGTTCTTCTCACGTCCGGAAATCAAAGACCTGCTGGCTTATCTGCGTGTGCTGACTAACCCGGATGATGACAGCGCCTTCCTGCGCATCGTGAATACGCCGCGTCGTGAAATCGGGGCGGCCACGTTACAAAAGCTGGGCGAGTGGGCGAATCAGCGCAACAAAGGGCTGTTCAAAGCCAGTTTTGATATGGGGCTGGGGCAGTATCTGACCGGTCGCGGACTGGAATCCCTGCAACGTTTCACGCACTGGATGGGGTCTGTTTCTGAGCTGGCCGAACGCGAGCCTGTCGCCGCAGTGCGGGATTTGATCCACGGTATCGACTACGAAAGCTGGTTATTCGAAACCTCGCCCAGCCCGAAAGCGGCAGAGATGCGCATGAAAAACGTCAATCAGCTGTTCAGCTGGATGACGGAAATGCTGGAAGGCACCGATCTGGATGAGCCGATGACGCTCACTCAGGTGGTCACGCGCTTTACCTTGCGCGACATGATGGAGCGCGGCGAGAACGAAGAAGAGTTGGATCAGGTTCAGCTGATGACCCTGCACGCCTCCAAGGGGCTGGAATTCCCGTATGTGTATCTGGTTGGCATGGAAGAAGGTCTGTTGCCGCATCAGAGCAGCATCGATGAAGACAACGTGGATGAAGAGCGACGTCTGGCGTATGTGGGCATTACCCGTGCACAGAAAGAGCTGACATTTACTCTTTGCCGCGAGCGTCGTCAGTACGGTGAACTGATCCGCCCCGAACCGAGCCGGTTTCTGCTGGAATTGCCTCAGGACGATCTGGCCTGGGAAAGCGAACGGAAAGTGGTCAGCGCCGAAGAACGCATGGTGAAAGGCCAAAGCCATCTGGAGAAAATCCGCGAGCAACTGGCAAAAGCCAGGGGCGGCAATTAGCCAAAAGCCACTGAACATGAGCTATAAAAAAGCAGAGGCTGATCACTCAGGCCTCTGCTTTTTTTTATGGTTTACAGACCAACGCGTTACTGTTCTTCGACAAACAGCGGCCAGTGGACATAACTCTGCCAGTGACTTTCCTGCTCTAATTCTTCTGCGCGCAGCGGATGCTGTTCCAGCCAGCCCTGCGGCACAATCACGCTCAGTTCATCATCATTGGCGCGCAAACGCACCGCAGGCAATGTGTCGTCGCGACGGCGGCTGGCAAAGATAATCGCCAGTCGCAGAATGCGACAAAGACGCTGTGCCTGACGCGGTGGCACGGCGTTTTGCTCATTGAGCAACGGGATGTCCAGGGTGTTGTTCTGGTTTTGCAAAAGCGTCGCCAGCAGTTTTTTCTGTGCCGGTGTGAAACCCGGTAAATCCAGATGACGGATCAGATAAGCCGCGTGATGGGGCGCTTTCTTAAAATCGACACTCAGCCCAATTTCGTGGATCAGGCAGGCGCTGTTAAGCAGTTCGCGTGCCCGCGCATCCAGCTTCCATTCCTGCGCCACCTGCAAAGAAAAGTTCTCGGCGAGCTGTGCCACGCGCTCAGCCTGCTCGTTATCCAGCAGGTAGCGGCGTTGCAGATTACGCAGCGTACGCTGGCGGATATCCTGTTCGATAGGCAAATGCAGCATGCCGTAAACCAGACCTTCGCGCAGCGCGCCGCCCGCCAGTGTCATCATTTCGATGTTCAGCGTTTTGAAAATGGCGATCAGAATAGAGAGTCCGCTCGGGAAAACCAGCGCACGTTCGAGAGTCAGACCTTCAATCTCCAGCTCTTCCAGCTTGCCGCATTGAATGGCGCGCTGTTTGAGTTGCTGAAGTTTAGGCAGCGTGATGCGTTCGTCCATACCCTGCGCGACCATGATTTCCTGCAAGGCCTGCACGGTTCCGGAAGCGCCGACACAAATCTGCCAGCCATTGGCAATCAGCTCCGGTGCCACAGGCAGGATCATATCGATTGCCGCCTGCTCGGCCTGATCGAAGTTTTCTTTTGCCAGATTGCGGTCGGCAAAATAACGTTCCAGCCAGGTGACGCAGCCCATCGACAGACTGAAAAGCGTGGTGGCTTGTGCGCCGACGCCGGTTACCAGCTCGGTGCTGCCGCCGCCAATATCGACGACCAGACGTTTATCCGGGCCGCCCGTTGTGTGGGCAACGCCGTGATAAATCAGACGTGCTTCTTCTTCGCCGGTAATGACCTGAATCGGACAGCCGAGGATTTCCTGCGCTTTGCCCAGAAACTCGTCGGCATTGCTGGCCAGTCGCAACGTTGCGGTGGCAACGACGCGGATCTGATCGCGCGGGATATCCTGCAATCTTTCAGAAAACAGCTTCAGGCATTGCCAGCCCCGTTGCATCGCTTCCTGAGAAAGCAGGTTATGTTTATCCAGACCGGCTGCCAGACGCACTTTGCGCTTAATTCTGGCGAGGGTCTGGATACTGCCTGCCACCTCACGCACCACCAGCATGTGAAAGCTGTTAGAACCCAGATCAATCGCTGCATACAGTGAGGTGGAACTTAGCATAGGTTATCAGCCCGGACGTTTACGGTTGCTACGTGGTGCACTGCTGCGACGTGAAGACGAATTGCTGTTGCGACGCGGGCCGTTACCGGTGCGCGTGCGGGCAAGACGTTTTGCAGGAGGCAAATCAGTTAACAGCGCATCGCTGTTGTATTTACTGACCGGAATGCTGTGACCGGTGTAAGTTTCAATCGCCGGCAGATTCAGGGCATATTCTTCACAAGCCAGGCTGATGGAATGGCCACTCAGACCCGCGCGGCCAGTACGGCCAATACGGTGAACGTAATCTTCACAGTCGTCAGGCAAGTCGTAGTTAAAGACGTGCGTCACGGCAGGAATGTGCAAGCCACGGGCAGCAACGTCAGTCGCGACCAGAATGTCCAGCGTGCCTTTGGTGAAGTCTTCCAGAACGCGCAGGCGTTTTTTCTGTGGGACATCGCCGGTCAGCAAGCCAACGCGATGACCATCGGCAGCCAGATGGCCCCAGACGTCTTCACAGCGGTGTTTGGTATTGGCGAAAATAATGCAGCGATCTGGCCATTCTTCTTCAATCAGCGTCTGCAGCAGGCGCATTTTTTCTTCATTTGAAGGGTAGAACAGCTCTTCCTGAATACGGTGACCGGTTTTTTGTTCCGGTTCGATTTCGATCGATTCGGCATTATTCATGTTTTCAAACGCCAGCTCTTTCACACGATAGGAAAGCGTTGCTGAGAACAGCATGTTCAGGCGTTGATTAGCAGGTGGCATCCGGCGGAACAACCAGCGGATATCTTTGATGAAGCCCAGATCGAACATACGGTCTGCTTCATCCAGCACCACCACCTGAATCGCGCCCAGGTCGATGTGGTTCTGTTTGGTGTAATCGATTAAACGGCCAGTGGTTCCGATCAGGATGTCCACGCCGCTTTCCAGCACTTTAAGCTGTTTGTCGTAACCGTCGCCGCCATAGGCCAGACCTAATTTCAGTCCGGTTGACTCAGATAATGCTTCGGCGTCGGAATGGATCTGCACCGCAAGTTCGCGGGTAGGTGCCATGATCAAGGCACGCGGCTGGTTAGTCTTACGACCTTCCGCAGCAGGGTGAGAAAGCAGATAATGGAAAGTAGACGCTAGAAAAGCCAGCGTCTTGCCGGTACCGGTTTGCGCCTGACCTGCAACATCACGCCCAGCGAGCGTGATTGGCAATGCCAATGCCTGAATAGGAGTGCAGTAATGGAAGCCTTTCTTTTCAAGGGCTTCTACTGCCAGCGGGTGCAGGGCGAAGTCGGAAAACTTCTGTTCGGTCAAGTGTGTTTTGCTCATAGTGTGGTAGAATATCAGCTAACTATTGCTTTACGAAAGCGTATCCGGTGAAATAAAGTCAACCTAATGTTGGTTAATGCTACATCAACAAGGTAAAGATAATCCTTTGGAGTAAACATGAGCGATAAAATTATTCACCTGACCGATGACAGTTTCGACAACGACGTATTGAAAGCCGAAGGGCTGGTGCTGGTCGATTTCTGGGCAGAGTGGTGCGGTCCATGTAAAATGATCGCTCCGATTCTGGATGAAATTGCCACTGAGTTCGAAGGCAAGCTGACCATCGCAAAACTGAATATCGATGAAAACCCAGGTACTGCACCTAAATACGGCATCCGTGGTATTCCTACCCTGCTGTTATTTAAAGGCGGCGAAGTCGCAGCAACTAAAGTTGGCGCACTGTCGAAAGGTCAGCTGAAAGAGTTCTTAACAGCTAATCTGTAATCGGTCGGGATGACCAAAGCCAGGTGTTTAGCGGGCTGCCGTGTTTTTCACATTGTCCGCTAGACGCCTGTCAAGAAGCATGCTAAGTTTAGACTTACTGCAAATAGAGCTTACCTGTAGTTTGATTCTTACGTTTTACTCTGTTGTGTCAAAAACATCTGCCTGATAGTTTCTTTGAATAATAATTAAATTGAACTGGCACTGTGCTTGACCATCTAACGGTTTTAACAAAATCGGCTTTAAGACACCTTCAATATCAGCACTGCCCCTCAAGAATCGCCCGCGAGCGACTACCTGCGGCTGGATTTTCGGGCTGTTATTTAAGTGTCATACAATAAACAGGCATGGATGACCCTGCCATACCCATTCACGACAGATGTTCGAGACATACCCCGAGTTTAAGAACCCACCATTATGAATCTTACCGAATTAAAGAATACGCCGGTCTCTGACCTGATTGCACTCGGCGAAAATATGGGACTGGAAAACCAGGCCCGCATGCGCAAGCAAGACATTATCTTTTCAATATTGAAGCAGCATGCGAAAAGCGGAGAAGACATCTTCGGTGATGGCGTACTGGAGATATTGCAGGATGGATTTGGTTTCCTCCGCTCCGGAGACAGTTCCTACCTCGCAGGCCCCGACGACATCTACGTATCTCCAAGCCAAATCCGCCGCTTCAACCTTCGCACTGGCGACACCATTTCCGGTAAAATCCGCCCACCTAAAGAAGGTGAACGTTATTTTGCCCTGTTGAAAGTTAACGAAGTTAACTACGACAAACCAGAAAACGCCCGCAGCAAAATCCTGTTCGAAAACTTAACCCCTCTGCATGCAAATTCACGTCTGCGTATGGAACGTGGTAACGGTTCAACAGAAGATTTGACCGCTCGTGTACTGGATCTGGCCTCCCCAATCGGTCGCGGCCAACGTGGTCTGATTGTGGCTCCGCCGAAAGCCGGTAAAACGATGCTGCTGCAAAATATCGCGACCAGCATTGCGTACAACCATCCTGATTGCGTACTGATGGTGCTGCTGATCGACGAACGTCCGGAAGAAGTGACCGAGATGCAGCGTCTGGTGAAAGGTGAAGTGATCGCTTCCACCTTTGACGAACCGGCATCCCGTCACGTTCAGGTCGCCGAAATGGTGATCGAGAAGGCGAAACGTCTGGTTGAGCACAAGAAAGACGTGATCATTTTGCTGGACTCCATTACCCGTCTGGCGCGTGCCTACAACACCGTGGTGCCTGCGTCCGGTAAAGTCCTGACCGGTGGTGTCGACGCCAACGCCTTGCACCGTCCGAAACGTTTCTTCGGTGCAGCACGTAACGTGGAAGAGGGCGGCAGCCTGACCATCATCGCGACCGCACTGGTCGATACCGGTTCTAAAATGGATGAAGTTATCTATGAAGAATTTAAAGGTACCGGCAACATGGAATTACACCTGGCGCGTAAAATCGCTGAAAAACGTGTCTTCCCTGCGATCGACTACAACCGCTCTGGTACCCGTAAAGAAGAGCTGTTGACCACGTCCGAAGAGCTGCAAAAAATGTGGATCCTGCGCAAAATTATTCATCCGATGGGTGAGATTGATGCGATGGAATTCCTCATCAACAAGCTTGCTATGACCAAGACCAATGACGACTTCTTCGACATGATGAAACGTTCGTAATTTGGTGTAAAAGTCAGACAAACGCCACGCACAGTCGTGGCGTTTTTTGCTTTTGGTAGCTACCATAACGCTACTTTGGCGAGATCATCAGGTTATTCGGATAATAGCTGATGGTTTTTCCATTGCCCTTTCTCTATCGTGTCGGCAAATTGCCCGGCAATAGGGCAACAGATAAGGTATTGCCTGAGACAAAACCATAACTGTCACCATAGGATGTGTTGCAAGGCTATGAAGTTAAAAACTTTTTTGCTCTCAAATCCACGCACCTTATTTTTGCAGAGATCTCTTAACTGTGAATTTACTCAATATGAGTACTGAACTCGTCTTCGTTTTCCTGTTTTCATTCCTGTTTTTATTCGTCGCCAGGAAGATGGCGAATATCATCGGTCTGGTCGATAAGCCCAATTACCGCAAGCGTCACCAGGGGATGATCCCACTGGTCGGCGGCATTTCTGTGTACGCAGGGATCTGCTTTACCTTTTTGATCACGGATTACCGCATTCCTCACTCTTCGCTGTATCTGCTGTGCGCCGGGTTGCTGGTATTTGTCGGTGCGCTGGATGACCGCTACGATATCAGTGTCAAAATTCGTGCTCTGGTGCAGGCCGGTGTGGCTGTTGCGATGATGAGTTGTGCCAATCTTACCTTGCGCAATCTCGGGCATATTATCGGCCCGTGGGAAATGCTGCTGGGGCCGTTTGGTTATCTCTTTACCCTGTTTGCTGTCTGGGCCGCGATAAACGCCTTTAATATGGTGGATGGTATCGATGGCCTGCTTGGCGGCCTGTCTTGCGTCAGTTTTGGCGCGATGGGTATCGTGATGTATGACAGCGGGCACATGGAACTTGCGTTGTGGTGCTTCGCCATGATTGCCGCCACCTTGCCGTATATCTTGCTGAACCTGGGGATTCTGGGGCCGCGTTATAAAGTCTTTATGGGGGATGCGGGCAGCACATTGATAGGTTTCACGGTCATCTGGATCCTGTTGCAAAGCACGCAAGGCGAGTCACATCCGATGAATCCGGTGACCGCACTCTGGCTGATTGCGATCCCCCTGATGGACATGATTGCTATCATGTACCGTCGTCTGCGTAAGGGCATGAGCCCGTTTTCGGCCGATCGTCAGCATATTCATCATCTGATCATGCGCGCCGGTTTTACTCCCCGTCAGGCATTTGTTTTGATCACCTTATCAGCGGCGATACTGGCTGCTATCGGTGTTATTGGTGAGCATCTTTCCTTTGTGCCTGAGTGGGTCATGCTTATCCTGTTCTTCTTCGCATTCCTGCTTTACGGGGTTTGCATAAAACGCGCCTGGCGTGTTGCGCGGTTTATTAAACGGATAAAAAGACGCTTTCGTCGCTCGACCGTTTGTTAATCTTTCTCTCTTTTATGCAGGGGCAAACTGGCTGTGGATAAACCAGAAATGATAAGAAACCAGAACGAACATACCATCGAGAATGAACTTGATATCCGTGGCCTGTGTTGCACCTTATGGAAAGGGAAATTCTGGATCGCAGGTCTGGCAATACTGTTTGCTTTAGTGGCGCTTGGGTCGACTTACCTGATGAAGCAGGAGTGGAGTTCCACGGCGATCACCGATCGTCCTACCGTGAATAACCTGTCGTCCTATTTCTCTCAGGCACAGTTCCTGCGCAATTTAGATATACGTAATGCGCTGCAGTCCGACAACAACCGTCCGCCCATCTCTGAGGAGGCGTACAATGAATTTGTCATGCAACTGGCTGCCTACGATACCCGTCGTGACTTCTGGATGCAGAGCCCGTATTACAAACAGCGTCAGGAAAATGATCCCCGCGCGGATGCAGTGTTGCTGGATGAGCTGATTAACGACATTCAGTTCACCGCCCGTGACGACGCGAAAGTACCCAATGATATTGTCAAACTGACCGCTGAAAACGCCCCGGATGCCAATAAACTGTTGCGCCAGTATGTGAATTTCGCCAGCGCCCGTGCCGCACAGCATTTATATGACGAGCTGGAAGGCGCATGGGCGGCGCGTACGCAGTCCATGAAAGCGCAGGTGAAGCGTCAGGAAGAAGTCGCGCAGACTATTTTCAAACGTACAATGAACAACACTGAGCAGGCGCTGAAGATTGCTCAGCAACAAAATATCACTAAAAGCGTGACGGACACGCCTGCCGAAGAACTGCCTGATTCCGACATGTTCCTGCTGGGAACGCCGATGCTGAAAGCGCGGTTAGAATTATTGCAGGCTTCCGGGCCGGGGTATGATCTGGATTACGATCAGAACCGGGCGATGCTGTCGACACTGAATGTCGGCCCGACACTGACGGCGAAATTCCAGACTTACCGTTATCTCAGAACCCCTGAAGAGCCGGTGAAACGTGACAGTCCGCGCCGGGCCTTGCTGATGATCATGTGGGGCATTGTCGGCGGTTTAACCGGTGCAGGCGTTGCGCTGACTCGCCGTAAAAACAAGAGAAACACATTGTGAAAGTGTTGACGATTTTCGGCACCCGTCCGGAGGCCATTAAAATGGCGCCGCTGGTGCATGCGTTGTCGCAGGATGCGGCCTTTGAATCCCGGGTGTGTGTCACGGCACAACACCGTGAAATGCTCGATCAGGTCTTGAGGCTCTTTGAAATCACTCCGGATTATGATCTCAATATCATGAAACCGGGGCAGGGGCTGACAGAAATCACCAGCCGGATCCTGACCGGCCTGAAGCCTGTTTTAGACGAATTCCGACCCGACGTGGTGCTGGTGCATGGTGATACGACCACCACCTTATCGGCCAGTCTGGCAGCCTTTTATCATCAGATCCCGGTCGGGCACGTCGAAGCGGGTTTGCGTACCGGCGATCTGTCCTCGCCATGGCCGGAAGAGGGTAACCGTGTCTTGACCGGCCATCTGGCAAAGTGGCACTTTGCGCCCACCGAAAATGCCCGGACCAATTTACAGCGGGAAGGCATTTCTGCTGACGGCATTTTTGTCACCGGGAATACGGTGATTGATGCGTTGCTCTGGGTGCGTGACCGCGTCAAAAATGACACCTCATTGGCGCAGCAACTGGCTGAAAACTATCCCTTCCTTGATGCGGCTAAAAAACTGATTTTAGTGACCGGCCATCGTCGCGAAAGCTTTGGCGGTGGATTTGAACGGATTTGCTCGGCGCTGGCAGAAATTGCCCGCCAGCATCCGGACGTACAGATTGTGTATCCGGTGCATCTCAATCCGAACGTCAGCGAACCGGTAAACCGTATTCTGCAAGGCATTGATAATATTATTCTGATCGACCCGCAGGATTACCTGCCGTTTGTGTATCTGATGGATAAAGCCTGTCTGATCCTGACGGATTCCGGCGGGGTGCAGGAAGAAGCGCCCTCGCTGGGCAAACCTGTGCTGGTCATGCGGGAAACCACGGAGCGGCCGGAAGCCGTTGATGCGGGAACTGTCCGGCTGGTGGGAACCGATCCCGCGACAATCGTCGAGGAAGTCAACCGACTGCTGAACAATGAAGATGAATACAACAGCATGAGCCGGGCGCACAATCCTTACGGCGACGGGGATGCCTGTCGCCATATTCTTGACGCACTGAAAAATCATTGGGTAGCACAATGAGTTTTAATACTATTTCTGTCATCGGGCTGGGTTACATCGGTCTGCCGACTGCCGCGGCTTTTGCATCTCGCCAGAAAAAAGTGGTCGGCGTGGACATCAGCCAGCACGCGGTTGACACCATTAACCGTGGTGCGATCCATATCGTTGAACCCGATCTCGACCTGCTGGTGAAGCAGGCCGTGGACGCGGGTTTTTTGCATGCAGTGACCCGTCCTGAACCTGCCGATGCTTTTCTGATCGCCGTCCCGACGCCGTTTATGGGCGATCACCTGCCGGACATGAAATTCGTTGAGTCCGCAGCGCGTTCCGTCGCGCCGGTGCTTAAGAAAGGCGATCTGATCATTCTGGAATCGACATCGCCGGTCGGCGCAACCGAGCAAATGGCCGCATGGCTGGCCGAAGCGCGCCCTGATCTGCGCTTCCCGCAACAGGCTGGCGAACAGGCTGATGTCAATATCGCGTATTGCCCGGAGCGTGTTTTACCGGGGCAGGTGATGGTTGAGCTGATTAAAAACGACCGTGTGATCGGCGGCATGACACCACTGTGTTCGCAACGTGCCAGCGAGTTATACAACATTTTCCTCAAGGGTGAATGTGTCATCACCAACTCCCGTACTGCTGAAATGTGCAAGCTGACCGAAAACAGCTTCCGCGACGTCAACATTGCTTTTGCCAATGAACTGTCACTGATTTGTGATGCGCAGGGAATCAATGTCTGGGAGCTGATCCGTCTGGCAAACCGTCATCCGCGTGTGAACATTTTGCAGCCTGGACCGGGCGTGGGCGGTCACTGCATCGCGGTTGATCCGTGGTTTATTGTGGCGCAAAACCCTGAGCTGGCGCGGATTATCCGCACCGCGCGTGAAGTGAATGACAGTAAACCACACTGGGTGGTGGATCGCGTGAAAGCGGCGCTCGCCGATTGCCTCACGACAACCGGCAAACGTGCCGCCGAGATCAAAATCGCCTGTTTTGGTCTGGCGTTTAAACCGAATATCGATGACCTGCGCGAAAGCCCGGCAGTCGAAGTCACACACCTTATTGCGGACTGGCACGCCGGGGAAACCTGGGCCGTTGAGCCTAATGTTCAGCAACTGCCAGCCTCCCTGAACGGTAAAGTCACCCTGCATACGCTTGACGATGCGCTGAAAGAGGCCGATCTGCTGGTGATGCTGGTCGATCATCAGTCGTTCAAAGCGATCCCTGCCGATCACATTGAGCAATCATGGATTGTGGATACCAAAGGGGTATGGCGTTGAAAAAAATACTGGTCACCGGCGGAGCAGGCTTTATTGGCTCTGCGGTCGTCAGACATATCATTCAGAACACAGCGGATAAGGTTATCGTTGTCGATAAACTGACTTACGCCGGAAACCTCGATTCATTAGCGGAAGTCTCAGACGATCCCCGTTATGCCTTTGAACGGGTGGATATCAATGATCGGCCGGCGCTGGATGCTGTTTTCTCCCGCCATCAGCCTGATGCCGTGATGCATCTGGCGGCTGAAAGTCATGTCGACCGCTCTATTGACGGTCCGGCGGCCTTTATCGAAACGAATGTGGTGGGCACTTATCAGTTGCTGGAAACGGCTCGTCAGTACTGGCAGACCCTGCCGGAACCCGCGCGGCAGGCATTCCGTTTCCACCATATTTCTACGGATGAAGTGTTTGGCGATCTGGAAGCAACCGATGCACAGTTCACCGAAACAACGGCTTATGCACCAAGCAGCCCTTACTCTGCGTCTAAAGCGGCCAGCGATCATCTGGTGAGGGCGTGGCTACGCACCTACGGGCTGCCGACATTGGTGACCAATTGCTCCAACAATTACGGCCCGTACCATTTTCCTGAAAAATTGATCCCGTTGGTGATCCTCAATGCATTAGCCGGTAAACCTCTGCCGGTGTATGGCGATGGCGGACAGATCCGCGACTGGCTTTATGTTGAAGATCATGCGCGCGCGTTATATCAGGTTGTGACGGAAGGTGGCGTGGGCGAAACCTACAATATCGGTGGTCATAACGAGCGTAAAAATATTGAGGTCGTCAGGGGCATTTGTGAACTGCTGGAAGAACTGGTGCCGCAGAAGCCCGGTCACCTTACGCATTACCGCGATTTAATCACTTTCGTTAAAGACCGGCCGGGGCACGACCTCCGTTATGCGATTGATGCAGGTAAAATTGAGCGTGAACTGGGATGGAAACCGGCAGAAACCTTCGAAACGGGTTTACGTAAAACGGTGATGTGGTATCTGAATAATCAAACCTGGTGGCAGCGCGTTCAGGACGGCGGCTACCGTGGTGAGCGTCTGGGTCTGAAGGACTGATGTTTACTCTGCAAGGTTCAACGGAGGATAAGCGATGAAAGGCATTATTTTGGCCGGTGGCTCTGGCACCCGGTTGCACCCGATCACGCGTGGCATGTCGAAACAGCTGTTGCCGATTTATGACAAGCCGATGATTTACTACCCGTTATCTGTGCTGATGCTGGCAGGTATCCGCGATATTCTGATTATCACTACGCCGGAAGATAAACCTTTCTTCCAGCGTCTGCTGGGCAATGGGGAAGAATTTGGTATCAGGCTGACGTATGCCGAGCAGCCAAGCCCGGATGGCCTGGCACAAGCTTTTCTGATTGGCGAAGAATTTATTGATGGTCAGCCGACTTGTCTGGTGCTGGGCGACAATATCTTCTTTGGACAGGGTTTCAGCCCGAAACTGCGCTCGGTCGCTGCCCGTGATAAAGGTGCCACCGTCTTTGGTTATCAGGTGATGGATCCTGAGCGTTTTGGCGTTGTGGAATTCGATGACGATTTCCGGGCTTTATCTATTGAAGAAAAACCGGCGCATCCAAAATCCAAATGGGCCGTCACCGGTTTGTATTTCTATGACAATCAGGTGGTGGATTTCGCCAAACAGGTTAAACCTTCCTCACGCGGCGAACTCGAAATTACCTCCATCAACCAGATGTACCTCGAAAGCGGCGAACTGTCGGTCGAGTTACTGGGCCGTGGCTTCGCCTGGCTGGATACCGGCACCCATGACAGTCTGATCGAAGCCAGCTCGTTCGTGCAGACCGTTGAAAAACGTCAGGGCTTCAAAATTGCCTGTCTGGAAGAGATTGGCTGGCGTAATGGCTGGTTAGACGATGAAGGCGTAAAACGCGCCGCCCGGACGTTGGCAAAAACGGGTTACGGGCAGTATTTACTGGATTTGCTCCATGCGCGTCCACGGCAATATTGAGCCGCTGGGCTGGGAGAGCGATTTCTTTCAGCTTAAAAGCGCCCGCCTGACGCCGGATGCTTCTGCGCCGGAAATCACGCCGCAGAGGCTGGATCAGTATGCGCTGGTGCAGGCGAAAGTGGATGCCGGTGAGACAGACACACTGGACGCGCTTTCTGCGCTGGGTTTCCGGCTGGCAGAAGGCGAGACGGACGTTTGTGTGCGGATCGGGCCTTCCGATCTCGGGCTACCGGCGGGACGCCTCGCGGTTCCGGAGGATATGCCCGAGGTGGCCGCGATTGCCCGTCAGGCATTTCGCTTCAGCCGTTTTCGCTCGCCCTGGTATCAGCCCGAAGACAGCGGCCGCTTTTATGCGACGTGGGCGGAGAAAGCCGTATCAGGCACGTTCGACCATCTTTGCCTGTGGGTCGATGATGAGCAGGGCAACAGTCTGGGTTTTGTGACGCTGCGAACGCTGCCCGATGGTGAAGCGCGTATTGGTCTGCTTGCCGTCCGGCCTGAATGTCAGGGACGGGGAGCGGGCAAAAAATTAATGGCGGCTGCGAAAAAATGGTCTGCTGAACAGGGCGTGTCGCGTTTATATGTCGCCACGCAAACCAGCAACCTCGCGGCCTTAAATCTTTATCTCGCCAGCGGTGGCACCGTCACCGGCACGGCATATTGGTTGTACAGGTGAAACGATGATCCCTTTTAACGCGCCACCGGTGGCAGGTACTGAACTTGATTTCATGCGCGAGGCGATGAGTAGCGGCAAATTATGCGGTGACGGCGGATTTACCCTGCGTTGCCAGCAATGGTTCGAAACGCGCTTTAACTGCCCGAAAGTTTTGCTGACGCCTTCCTGTACGGCATCGCTGGAAATGGCCGCCTTATTGCTGGATATCCAGCCCGGCGACGAAGTGATCATGCCGAGTTTCACCTTTGTCTCGACCGCCAACGCGTTTGTGTTACGCGGGGCAAAAATCGTCTTTGTGGATGTCCGCCCGGACACCATGAACATCGATGAAACCCTGATAGAAGCCGCCATCACCGACAAAACCAAAGTGATTGTCCCGGTGCATTACGCGGGCGTGGCCTGTGAGATGGACACCATTATGGCGCTGGCCGACAAGTATCGCCTGTTTGTGGTGGAAGACGCCGCGCAGGGCGTGATGTCGACTTACAAAGGCAAAGCGCTGGGCACGATCGGGCATATTGGCTGCTTCAGTTTTCACGAAACCAAGAATTACACCGCAGGCGGTGAAGGCGGCGCGACGCTGATTAACGACGCGAAGCTGATTGACCGTGCGGAAATTATTCGCGAAAAAGGCACTAACCGCAGCCAGTTCTTCCGTGGTCAGGTGGATAAATACACCTGGCGCGACATTGGTTCCAGCTATCTGATGTCCGATTTGCAGGCCGCGTATCTGTGGGGAAATCTCGACGCCGCTGAGAAAATTAACCAGCGCCGTCTGGTCATCTGGAATGAGTATTATGAGGCGTTGCAGGGTCTGGCCGACGCGGGGCGCGTGCAGTTGCCTTCTGTCCCGCAAGATTGCGTGCAAAACGCCCACATGTTCTATGTGCGCCTGAATGATATTGAAGATCGTGATGCGTTCATCCGCCATATGAAAGCGGCGGATATCCTGACCGTATTCCATTACATCCCGCTGCATGCCTGTCCGGCGGGCGAAGAGTTTGGTCGTTTTGCGGGCGTCGATCGCTTCACGACAAAAGAGAGCGAGCGTCTGGTGCGCCTGCCTTTGTTCTATAACATGACCGATGACACGCAGCGCGCGGTGATCGCGGCCATGCTGCAATATTTCGCCTGATATGTCGCTGGCAAAAGCGTCAGTCTGGACCGCCGGTTCCACGCTGATTAAAATCGGTGCCGGACTGCTGGTGGTAAAATTGCTGGCGGTGACGTTCGGGCCGGATGGCGTCGGGCAGGCGGGGAATTTCCGTCAGCTGGTGACCGTCCTGGGCGTGCTGTCCGGTGCCGGTATTTTCAACGGTATCACCAAATATGTGGCTGAACATCATCAGGATCCCGCCCGGCTAAACGCCGTGCTGGGGACGTCGTCGTCGCTGATTTTAGGTTTTTCGGCGCTGCTGGCGGCGGTGTTTCTGATAGCGGCCGCCCCGATCAGCGTCGGATTATTCGGGCACGATCGTTATCAGTCCGTTGTCCGTGCCGTGGCGTTTATTCAGATGGGGATTGCCTGCGCCAACTATTTTCAGGCCATCCTGAAAGGTTACCGCGATGCCATGGGCAACGCGCTGGCAGTGATCGGTGGCAGTCTGATCGGTTTACTGGCCTATTTGTTGTGTTTCAAACTGGGTGGCTACGAAGGCGCGCTGGCCGGTCTGGCACTGGTGCCTGCGCTGGTCATGCTGCCTGCCGGGGCGATGCTGTGGCGGCGAAAATCCTTCCCGCTGGCGTATCTGAAACCGGGCTGGGATCGCTTTATTGCCAGCCATCTGGGAAAATTCACGCTGATGGCGCTGATCACCTCCGTCACCTTACCGGTGGCGTATGTGATGATGCGAAATCTGCTGGCGGCGCATTACAGCTGGAAAGACGTGGGGATCTGGCAGGGGGTCAGCAGCATTTCTGATGCCTATCTGCAATTTATCACCGCCTCGTTCAGCGTGTATTTATTGCCGACTTTATCGCGCCTGACCGACAAAAAAGACGTGACGCGCGAAATCGTCAAATCGCTGAAGTTCGTATTGCCCGCCGTGGCGGCCGTCAGTTTTACGGTCTGGCTGTTACGGGATTTCGCCATCTGGCTGCTGTTTTCTTCTCAGTTTGTGGCGATGCGTGACCTGTTCGCCTGGCAACTGGTCGGTGACGTTCTGAAAGTCGGCTCGTATGTTTTTGGGTATCTGGTGATCGCCAGAGCTTCTCTGCGTTTTTACGTGCTGACTGAAATCAGCCAGTTCGCGTTACTGACCGGATTCTCACACTGGTTGATCCCGATACGGGGTTCTCTGGGCGCAGCGCAGGCCTATATGGCGACCTATGTCGTTTATTTCGCCCTGTGCTGCACCGTATTTGTTATTTATCGTAGACGAGCATGACAACGCTGATTCACGTTTTGGGATCTGACATTCCCCACCATAATGTCACCGTGCTGCGCTTTTTTAATGATGTTCTGGCCGAATGCGCGCCTGAAAAGCTGATTTATCATTTTATGGTGGCGGCAGCGGATGCGTCGGCCTTTGCCGAATTTACGCGTCTGGACATCCGGGTTTATCCGGATAAAAAATCGCTGGCGGACGCGGTGATTGCCCGTGCGCAGGATCGCACCCATCACTTTTTCTTTCACGGGCAATTTAACCCGACCCTGTGGATTGCCCTGCTGACCGGTAAAATTAAATCGCAGCAGGCCAGCTGGCATATCTGGGGTGCCGATCTTTATGAATCTGCCGGAAGCCTGAAATTCCGCCTGTTCTATCTTTTACGGCGGCTGGCGCAGGGGCGGATCGGTCACGTATTCGCCACCCGTGGCGACCTGATTCATTTCCATCAGCGACACCCGCGTGTGCCGTCGTCGTTGCTCTATTTCCCGACGCGGATGGATCCGGCGCTGACGCTTTCAGCCGAACAAGCGGAACCGGAAGGGCCCATGACCGTGCTGGTCGGTAATTCCGGCGATCGCAGTAACCGTCATAGTGAAGCGCTGCGTTCGCTGCATCAGCAGTTTGGCGCGGATATCCGGGTGATTATTCCGATGGGGTATCCGGCCAATAATGACGGTTATATCGAACAGGTGCGCACTGAGGCGCTGAAGTGGTTTGCGCCCGAAAACATTGAACTGATGACCGGTTCAATGCCTTTTGCGGATTACCTTGATGTGTTGCGCCGTTGCTCGCTGGGCTATTTTATCTTTGACCGCCAGCAGGGTATCGGCACACAGTGTTTGCTGATCCAGTTCGGCGTGCCGTTTGTGGTCAGCCGTCAGAATCCGTTCTGGCAGGATCTGGCCGAGCAGCATCTTCCGGTGCTGTTTTACGGTGATGCGCTGGATGCCAGAACCGTGGCGGAAGCGCGTCGTCAGTTACTGCATACTGATCGCCACAACATTGCGTTCTTTAATCCGAATTACATCGCGGGCTGGCAACAGGCGTTGCTGCTGGCGGCGGGAGAAACATCATGACACTGGCACAGCTTGGCGGCCTGTCTGTGGTTTACGGCTTCTCGCTGCTGTTCATCCTGACCCTGACGTATAAAGAATTTCGCCGTGTGCGTTTTAACTTCAACGTCTTGTTTTCACTGCTCTATCTGCTGACGTTTTACTTTGGCTTCCCGCTGACCTGTCTGCTGGTTTTCCAGTTTGATGTCCAGGTCGTGCCGGTGGAAAACCTGTTGCAGGCCATGCTGGCCGCCACCTGTTTCTACGCCATTTATTACGTCAGTTACAAAACGCGGCTCAGGGCAAAGCGTGAGGGGCCGTCACGTCCGCTGTTTACCATGAACCGCGTGGAAACCCATCTGACCTGGATAATGCTGGCGCTGATTGCCATCGTTACCGTTTCCATCTTCTTTATGCATAACGGTTTTCTGCTGTTTAAGCTCAAATCTTACAGCCAGATATTTTCCAGTGATGTGTCCGGCGTGGCGCTCAAACGTTTCTTCTACTTCTTCCTTCCGGCGATGCTGGTGGTGTTCTTTCTCAAACCTGATCCGCGCCGCTGGCTGTTTTTCCTGGTCAGCACCGTCGCGTTTGGTTTGCTGACTTACATTATCGTCGGCGGTACACGCGCGAACATCATCATCGCCTTCGCGCTGTTTTTGTTTATCGGCATTGTCCGTGGCTGGATCAGTTTGTGGATGCTGGCGGCGGCGGGCGTGCTCGGCATCGTAGGCATGTTCTGGCTGGCGCTGAAACGCTACGGCCTGAACGTCAGCGGCCCGGAGGCGTTTTATACCTTCCTGTATCTGACGCGTGACACCTTCTCACCGTGGGAAAATCTGGGGCTGCTGCTGCAAAATTACGACAAAATCAGCTTCCAGGGGCTGGCGCCTATCGTCCGCGATTTCTATGTCTTTATTCCGACCTGGCTATGGCATGACCGGCCAGGCATCGTGCTCAACTCAGCCAACTATTTCACCTGGGACGTGCTGGATAACCATTCCGGGCTGGCGATATCGCCGACGCTGATCGGTTCGCTGGTGGTCATGGGCGGCGTGTGGTTTATTCCGCTGGGCGCGGTGGCGGTCGGGATGATCATTAAATGGTTCGACTGGCTGTACGAAAAAGGCAAGGCGGACACCAACCCCTACAAAGCGGCCATTCTGCAAAGTTTCTGCTTCGGTGCGGTGTTCAATATGATCGTGCTTGCCCGCGAAGGCGTGGATTCCTTCTTCTCGCGGGTGGTCTTTTTCTGTGTTGTTTTCGGTGCCTGTCTGGTCGCCGCAAAATTACTGTACTGGATGTTTGACGCTGCCGGGCTGATCCGTGCCAAAATGCCGGCCGGAAAAAACCTCATGGAGCCTCTGGCCGTAAGGACAATGAATGAATCAGGAGAATAACGTTCCACAATACGATATTCGTGGAATACGCCTTTGGGGCTTTCGCAGTATGGCCCATTTTCTCGATTATCTTTTTGCCGGTCATCAGGTCAAAACCGGCGCACTGGTGGCGATGAATGCCGAAAAACTGCTGACCGTCGAAAGCAACCCGGAAATGAACGCGCTGATCAGTCAGGCGGAATATAAATATGCCGACGGGATCAGCATCGTGCGGGCCATCCGCCGTAAATACCCGCAGGCCAGGATTTCGCGCATTGCCGGTGCCGATCTCTGGGAAGGGCTGATGCAGCGCGCAGGCCGCGAAGGCACGCCGGTCTTTCTGATCGGCGGCAAAGCGGATGTGCTGGCGCAGACGGAAGCGAAACTGCGCGCGCAGTGGAACGTCAATATTGTTGGCAGTCAGAACGGCTATTTCCCGCCGGATCAGCGTGAGGCGTTATTCGAACGGGTGAAAAGCAGCGGCGCTGCCATTGTGACGGTGGCGATGGGCTCGCCAAAGCAGGAAATCCTGATGCGCGATTGCCGCCTTGTGCATCCCGACGCCCTCTATATGGGGATTGGCGGAACTTATGATGTCTTCACCGGCCATGTGAAACGCGCGCCAAAAATCTGGCAAAAAATGGGGCTGGAATGGTTCTACCGCCTGATTTTACAACCGAGCCGTTTGCGCCGTCAGCTTAAGCTGCTCAAATTCGTTCGCTATTACTACACCGGTCGCCTGTAAAACTTGCGCCGCGCGGGATTTTAAGCGCGGCGTTTTACCTCTCATTTCATTTCGCCCGTTACCGCCGTTTGCATCCCGTCTTGTCTGGCAATGCGTATCTTTCTTCATTGTGGTTTGCAACTCATCCTGAAATGCGGAACCATAACGCCGTTTTTCCGCCTTCAGCGGGGGAATATCACAATAAAAATAACATTCCGGTCATTCCGGAAGGCAAATGCAAACACGAGAAATTGAGGATTTATGGCGAATCAAGAAGAAAAGGGTGGGCTACACCGGGGGCTTGAGGCAAGGCACATCGAGCTGATAGCACTGGGCGGCACCATTGGTGTCGGATTGTTTATGGGCGCGGCGAGTACCCTGAAATGGGCGGGGCCGTCGGTCTTGCTGGCCTATATTCTGGCCGGGGTGTTCGTCTTCTTTATCATGCGTTCTATGGGCGAGATGCTGCATCTGGAGCCGGTAGCCGGTTCGTTTGCCGTCTATGCCCATAAATATCTGGGGCCGTATTATGGCTATCTCACCGCATGGAGTTACTGGTTTATGTGGATAGCGGTGGGGATTTCAGAAATCACCGCCATCGGCGTCTATGCACAATACTGGTTCCCCGAGTTGCCACAGTGGATCCCCGCACTGGCCGCCGTCGCCATTGTCGCCGCGGCCAACCTTGCCGCGGTGAAACTGTATGGCGAAATGGAGTTCTGGTTCGCGCTGATCAAAATCACCACCATCATTGTGATGATCGTGGTCGGGCTGGCCGTCATCTTCTTCGGCTTTGGCAACCACGGTGAAGCCGTCGGCTTTGCCAATCTGACCGCGCACGGTGGCTTCTTTGCCGGCGGCTGGAAGGGTTTCCTGTTTGCGCTGTGTATTGTCGTGGCGTCCTATCAGGGCGTGGAACTGGTGGGGATCACCGCCGGTGAAGCGAAGAACCCGCAGGTGACGCTCAAACGTGCAATCAACAACATTCTCTGGCGTATCCTGATTTTCTACGTCGGTGCGATTTTCGTTATCATCACTATCTTCCCGTGGAACGAAATGGGCACTCACGGCAGTCCGTTTGTGCTGACCTTCGCGAAGATTGGTATTGCTTCAGCGGCCGGTATTATTAACTTTGTGGTGCTGACCGCCGCGCTCTCCGGCTGCAACAGCGGCATGTACAGCTGCGGACGCATGTTGTATGCGTTGTCGCAAAACCGTCAGTTGCCCGCGTTGTTGAGCAATGTGTCGAAAAGCGGCGTGCCGGTGTACGGTATTGCGATCACCATTTTGTGTCTGCTGGTCGGTTCGTGCCTGAACTACATCATCCCGAATCCTGAAAAGGTGTTTGTGTATGTCTACAGTGCCAGTGTCCTGCCGGGCATGGTGCCGTGGTTTGTGGTGCTGATCAGCCAGCTGCGTTTCCGCGATGCACATAAAGAGAAACTGAAAAACCATCCGTTCAAATCGATTCTCTTTCCTTATACCAACTATCTGACGCTGATTTTCCTGGCGTGCGTGCTGGTCGGTATGGCGATTAATCCGGATACGCGGGTTTCTTTGCTGGTAGGCGGTATTTTCATCGCGGCGGTGTCGCTGATATACTTCGGCCTCGGCATGCACAAGCGTGCCGCGCAGACGGCAGAAAAAGCAAAATAACGTCGTAAGTCATGGGTGGGGAAGGCAAGACGCTTACTTTTAATGCGTATTGGATAAAGCGTAATCAAACGCAATATTTCTGATAAAAAGCACTAGACAGCCAGACGTTAAAACCGTAGTATCCCCACCCGCAACGGCGCTAAGCGCCCGTAGCTCAGCTGGATAGAGCGCTGCCCTCCGGAGGCAGAGGTCTCAGGTTCGAATCCTGTCGGGCGCACCATTTAGTATGCGCTAGAGTTGCGGTGGAATGTTGAAGTCAGACAGTTCACGTTAGTTAGAGATATGGTGGCTATAGCTCAGTTGGTAGAGCCCTGGATTGTGATTCCAGTTGTCGTGGGTTCGAGTCCCATTAGCCACCCCACTCTAAAAATGGTTTTGTGATTGTGACATGCGATGGTGGCGGAATTGGTAGACGCGCTAGCTTCAGGTGTTAGTGTCCTTCGGATGTGAGGGTTCGAGTCCCTCCCTTCGCACCACACACAAAATACATTTAAATGATGCAGTTAGCGTCAGAAAGTAGTAAGATGCACGACATCGGCGAGTAGCGCAGCTTGGTAGCGCAACTGGTTTGGGACCAGTGGGTCGGAGGTTCGAATCCTCTCTCGCCGACCACATTCTAAGAAACCTGCTTTTTAAAGCAGGTTTTTTTTCGTCTGTAGTAAAGAGGATGAGAACCTCCGAAGGAGGTTTGAGCCGAGCGAAGCGAGACCACGTTGCTTTAGCAACGGCCCGCAGGGCAAGCATCGAAGATGCGCATAATCCTCTCTCGCCGACCACATTCTAAGAAACCTGCTTTTTAAAGCAGGTTTTTTTTCGTCTGTAGTAAACCTTTCATTTTCTCTTTCCCGCTTTTGTTGTTTATCCGCGACATACCCGTTTTCTTTTGTCTCTGACGGGAGACACTTATCTCTTTGAAAATCATGCGTTAATTGAGCTGGTGGTTCTGATGTCGTTTAGAGACGACAGATCGCCGGGGGCAGGAGAGGGATAAAAGCGGTCAGTCAAAAGAGTTATCTCTGCAGCGTAAAATAAAATCCTTTATAATCAATGATATTAAATATTTTTCAGCGGGTATTGCCATAGTGGCACGTCTCCTGCAATATTCCCGCCGTAGATGCTCATTCCACCTATTATGTTTGCTCCGGCTTCATAAACCTGGGAATGATGCAGAGCCAATTTACAGTGCCTATTGTCATCCTGACCGATAACGCTGATGCGCTATCATCCAGAAGGCAAAACGTTGAGTGAGGCACTAAATCTGTTGTCCTGGACCTGATTGTTTTATACACCTGCATAACCGGCAGGTGTTTTTTTTTGCCCATACCCGTCATCCTTTGAGCTGCAGAGGTGTTGGCTGCTCTGAGTCACCCGAATCAGTGACTTAAGTCAGCTCATTGGGATTCCTGCGTTTGCCGCCTTTCTGCAACTCAAATGATTTAGGGTATACGTATTGATGACATAAAAAAGGCTCCCGAAGGAGTAATGCCAGTCAGTTAAGCAACAGACTGGCTTTTTTCTGAGCTTTAGGATACTTCCAGGGCCTTTCCTTTACCACTCGGGGAAAGGCTCTTTCC
>NZ_SOAO01000021.1:0-52430 GCF_004364755.1 Rahnella sp. BIGb0236 | reverse complement strand
ATGCGATGGTGCGAGATGGTCGTGAATGGGCAGCAAATTAATCGCTGCCGGATTGACATTCGACACAGCTGCTCCCCCTTCGCAGGGGGAGGAGCCAAAACCGCGTTGCTCCCTCACACTTCGCCATGGGTGGAACCGAAAACCGGCTTTCTCCCTCACATTTCGCCGCGGGGGGAGCCGAAAACCGGCTTGCTCCCTCCCCTGCGAAGGGGAGGGCTGGGGTGGGGTATTAATGACAACTCGGAATCTGGTGTTGCCTGCTGAACCCCCTCCCCGCCTCCCCCTTCGCAGGGGGAGGAGCCAAAACTGCGTTGCCGCCTCACACTTCGCCATGAGTGGAGCACGTCACGGACCCGTTGCTACTTTCTCAATACCCGCTGAAACGTCCCTCCGGCGCGGTGAAGGAGAAAACAAAACCTGCCAGTCGCACGCCATTTTGGAATACACTTCATTCCTAAATTTCATACTGAGTTATGTGGCACAGATCACATCTTAATTGTATGATGAATGCATCATTCAACTGGGTGAAACACCATGAGCAACGCAACCTCTCTGACATTTCAATATATTCGGGCGTTTATTCTGATTTATCTCTGTTTATTCGCCGGGAATGCGATTTCATCTCTTTTGCCACTCACGATACCTGGCAGCATTATCGGGATGCTGATCCTGTTCGGGCTGCTTTCCACGCAAATTCTGCCGTTTAAATGGGTCAAACCGGGCTGTAACATTCTGATCCGTTATATGGCGCTGTTGTTCGTGCCTATCGGCGTCGGGGTGATGAATTACTACGAGCAACTGCGCACGCAGTTTGGCCCGCTGGTGGTGTCCTGTCTGGTGAGTACCCTTATCGTGCTGCTGGTTGTCGCCTATTGTTCACACTACATTCATGGCGAACGCGGTGCGGTGGGCGAAAAGGCGGAGAACAAAAATGATTGATATTCTGTGGTCATTGCCGCTGACGCTTATCGTGTTTTTTGCCACCCGTAAGCTCGCCATCAAACTAAAAATGCCGCTGCTCAATCCGCTGCTGATGTCGATGGTGGTGATTATTCCGCTGCTGCTGGTGACAAATATTCCTTACGCCCGCTATTTCGCTGGCAGCAAAATCCTCAATGATTTGCTGCAACCGGCGGTGGTCGCGCTGGCTTTTCCGTTGTATGAGCAATTGCATCAGATCCGCGCCCGCTGGAAATCGATCATCAGTATCTGTTTTATCGGCAGTGTCGTCGCCATGGTCACCGGCACGGCGATCGCGCTGTGGATGGGTGCAACACCGCAGATTGCGGCATCGGTCTTACCGAAATCCGTCACCACGCCGATCGCCATGGCGACAGCGCAATCCATCAACGGCATTCCGGCTATCAGCGCCGTGTGTGTGATTTTCGTCGGTATTCTTGGTGCCGTCTTTGGTCACACGATTTTGAATATTCTCAAAATCACCACCAAAGCCTCACGCGGACTGGCGATGGGCACCGCCTCGCACGCACTGGGCACCGCACGTTGCGCAGAAATGGATTATCAGGAAGGCGCGTTCAGCTCACTGGCGCTGGTGATTTGCGGGATCATCACCTCCCTCCTCGCCCCGTTCCTGTTCCCCGTATTACTTGCCCTGTTTGGTCATTAAGAATGATTAATCCTCTGGTAGGTTCCCCTGAATAACGAGTACAGATTCCTCTAACTGGTTCGGATTGTATCAAGGCGGCAACTGAGTGAATCCCCGGGAGCATACAATAAGTATGTGACCGGGGTTCGCGAAGGAAGCCAACGCTGAGCCAGTCTGAAATATGAAGAGGGAAAAAGAGTATGTCGCCAAACCTTAGAAAGACGACATACAAAGCTGAGAGTACCCGGTTTAAGTACAGTCAGAAAAGTGCCTGCATAACCGCAGATTTACGGTTATGCAGTCGATAACGAGAAGGTGTCTGGCGCGCAGGATCACGCGCCGGAGAGGATTACGAATTCATCTGGAACAGTGACATACCTTGCATGGCGCTGTAGGTTTTGTAGGACGCCTGAAGCGCGACCTGTTGCAGGGTGTAGGTCGAGATCGCCGAGGTCCATTCCGTATCCACCAGATTACTGAGTTTGGTGGAGTTGGTGACTTCACGGTTATCGCCGAGCGTATCCAGATTGTCCAGTTCACTCATCTGCGTACCCAGCTCAGAACGCACTGACAGCACGTTGTTGAGTGAGTTGCTCAGTCCACGGTTGGCTTTATCGATGGCATCAGTATATTCCGTGTCAGTGGTATAGTCGGCGGATGGCGTGGTCAGGGCTTTCAGCGCGCCGTCGATGGTTTTGAATATATCCGATTCACCGACAGAACCGCCCGGTTCGGTCTTCGCATCACCCGTTAGGGTATCAAAAATCTGATTACCGGTATGGTTGATGGTCATCGTGCGGCTGGCATCAACCTGCTGGGTGATCGCCGTCGTACCGCCGGAATAAGTCACTTCGCCGGTGGTGGCATCCTGGGTATAAGGCGCGGTATCACTTTTATAACCGGCGAAAATATAGCGTCCATTGCCGTCAGTGCTGTTTGCCAGATTCAGAAGCTGAGATTTCAGGCTTTCCAGTTTGGTCGCCAGTGAAGAGCGGTCGTCATCGCTCAGCGTACCGTTACCGGCCTGAACGATCAGCGTCTGCGCATCCTGGATGGTGGATGTCACGCTGCCTAAAATCGATTCTTCCTGACTCATGCTCTGGTTGGCAAAGGTACGGGCTACCGAATACTGACTGTTTTCTGTTTGTGCCTGACGCACCAGCACCGCCTGCGATGCCGCCAGCGGATCATCCGAAGGCTTGCTCACTTTGCTGCCGGTAGACAGCTGTAAGCCGGTCGCCTGGAAACGGTTCTGACCATCCAGCACCGCATCCATGTTCTGTTGGTAAATCATATTGGTACTAAGGCGCATGGCATCAGTTCCTTATCAGTTCCGGGATCAGCGGAGATTTATAATGGCGTCGAATATCGTCGATGCTGTCTGCACAACCTGGGCGTTAGCCAGATAATATTGCTGGAAACGTTGCAGGTCGCCGTACTCCTCATCGAGGTTAACCCCGGAGATAGACTGCTGCTGCGTGGTCAGCTGCGTCACAATATTGGCCTGCGCCGTGCTGGTGGTGGTCAGCGTGGCAACCTGGTTACCGACGTTACTCACCATGCTGGCATACGCGCCGGTCAGGGTGGATTTGCCTTCCACCAGTTTGGCGGTTTGCAGATTCAGCATGTTTTGTGCGTTGGTGTTATCACTGACACCGCTGTCTGCGGCACTGGCGGCGGCAATCAGGGAAGAATCACTGATGGCGACATTCAGGCTGCCTGCGACATTACTCACCGTTTTGATGGTGAAGCTGTCTTTGGTATCCGGTGTGCCGCTGACAGACACCGACAGACCATCAAATTCCAGGGTCGGATCGTCGTTACTGTCAGTCCCTGCCGTCGGGGTGATTTTTGCCCCATCGGAAACGCGGGTCACATCCCAGCTTGTGCCGTTGTACGACATGGTGTAATCGCTGGCTTTTACCGCTGAGGTGTCGGTATACGCCACATCCACGGCTGCCGTGCCCGTGTTTTTAGTGTTGCCCACGGTGGTCGCGCCGGTGAAGGAGAAGAAATCCGTCCCTGCGTCACCGTTGAGGTCAAAACCGGCTTTGTTGGTGGTATTGAAACTGTCGCCCAGCGCCAGCGCAAGCTGACCTAACTGGTTGATGGCCGGTTCCAGGTTTTCTTTACGGAAAGCCAGTGTGCCGCCAAGTGAACCGGTGGTCAGACGGCTTTCCTGAATTTCGGTCACGGAACCGTCCGCCTGCGTCATGCCCACGGTCAGTTTGGAAGGATCCGCACTCGACGCCATCGCCACGACGGTTTTCGCCGACCCACCGCTGACCAGCGGGGTGCCGTTGGCAAAGGAGACGTTGTAAGTATCGCCATCCTGCTGGGTCACCGTCACGCCGGTAATGTCATTCAGCTGGCTGACCAGCAGGTCGCGCTGGTCAAGCAGGGCATTCGGCTCCTGCCCGGTGCTGCCGCGGGTCGCGGTGATCTGATCGTTGAGTTTGGCAATCTGCGTCGCATAGGTGTTGATCTGGTCAACATTCTGCGTGATCTGCTGGTTAACCGCCGT
Source organism: Rahnella sp. BIGb0236 (assembly GCF_004364755.1). NCBI lineage: Bacteria > Pseudomonadati > Pseudomonadota > Gammaproteobacteria > Enterobacterales > Yersiniaceae > Rahnella > Rahnella sp. BIGb0236. Next base: position 48,300 of record NZ_SOAO01000021.1, on the reverse strand, counting down.
GTTCATGTCGTTCAGGTATTTGGCTGAGCTGTTGAACTGCGCCGTTAAGCCCTGCGCTTCGCCCAGTACCGCCTGACGCGCCGAGCTGTCGCTGGCATTGCTGGTCAGGGTTTGCAGGCCGGTGAAGAACGTCGCCATGGTGGCGTCGATACCGGTTGAGCTGTCGCCCAGTAAGTCATCGATGGAGCTGGCCTGATCGAGCTGTGTCGATAACGCACTGCTGGTTGCGCTGGCACCCAGAAGCTGTTTGACCACAAAAGAGTTGTACTCACGGTTAACGCCCGTAACCGTAACACCGTTACCGATGTACCCGGCAGAGGTTGAGGTGCCGTTGCTTTCAGCAATAATGGCCGTCTGGCGGTTATAACCGGCCACACTGACGTTAGCGATGTTGTTCCCGGTGGTACTGAGCGCGGCCTGCGCTGCGTTCAGTCCGCTCATTGCGGTATTTATTAAGCTACTGGACATGAGTGACCTTTTGGCTGCCGGTGACTTTTTTACCACCGTGTAATTAAGGGAGCTGAACCGGGGCTTTCCCCTTTTCCCATTCTGATCGTGTTATCGGCCTGCACCGCTAAAACTTGAGAAAAAAAACGAGGATTTGCAGGTCTAAAAGATATCTTTTAAATCATGGCTATATGCCTTCACCGCCTGCTCGCCCGCGCCTTTAATTTTCTGGATCACACTGACCAGTTTATCGGCGTAATTCGGGTCGGTGGCGTAACCGGCACGTTGCAGGGCGTGAGCCGCCTGTTCCGGGGTATTGGCGGAGGCAACCTGTGCGTAACGCGGGTTATTGGTGAGCAATTTGATGTAGTCGCTGATGGCTTCGACATAAGAGCCATAGACGCGGAAACTGGCCTGCACTTTTTTCGCCACGCCGTTGGTGTATTCGGTGGTGGTGATCCGGGTGGTCGGGCCGTCCCAGCTGCTGCCCGCTTTGATACCAAACAGGTTGAAGCTGCGCTTGCCATCGGAGGTCGGGATTTCGCGCTGCCCCCAGCCGGATTCCAGCGCGGCCTGCGCCATGATCAGCTGATGCGGGATCCCGCTGTCTTTACTGGCGACCTGCGCCGGAATGGTCAGGCTGGAGACGAACTGTCCGCTGTCGGTTGGCAACGGTGCGCCGCCGGTGGTGCGGTCCGGCGCGGTCGGGATGACTTTACGCAGGTACTGTTCCATGGCCTGAACCGGAAGGGTTTTGAGCACTTCGTTATCCAGCGCCATCGGCACCGTACCCGCCAGTTCAGACGGTTGTTTACTGCCGCCGGTGAGCTGTTCCACCATCATGTCAGCCATGCCCAACCCTTTGTTGGACATGTCCTGCGCAATTTGCTGATCGTACATCGATGTATAAAGTTTGGTGGATTCGTTATCCAGAATGCCACCCTGCGGCAGTGCCTGACGCATGCTTTTCAGCATCATCTGCACGAACACCCCTTCAAACTGTTTAGCCACTTCTTTGATGTGCGCCTGCGGATCCTGCGCCACATCCCGCTTCAGTTTGTTCAGGGAGTTCGTATCGTACGCCGCAGATTGCGGGTCAAACGTCCCTGACATCGACATCAGATCGCTCATCAGATAATTTCCAAATCAGCACGCAGGCATCCGGCTGTTTTCATTGCCTGCAGGATAGACATCAGATCGATAGGCGTCGCGCCTAACGCATTCAGGGTACGCACCACGTTGTTCAGGCTGGCACTCGAACGTACCTGCTGAATCGACCCGCCCGACTGACGAACGGAAATATTGGTGTTTGGCGTCACCACGGTCTGACCGCCGCCAAATGGCGTGTTCGGCTGACTGACATCGTTCTGACGATCGACCACCACAGAGAGGTTGCCCTGCGCCACCGCACAGCTGTCCAGCGTGACATCGCGGTTCATGACCACCGAACCGGTACGGGAGTTGATGATCACTTTCGCGTCCATCGGCCCGACGTTGACTTCGATATTTTGGATCTGCGCCAGAATGCGCACCTGCGAGGTGTTGCCACGCGGCACCACCACCTGAATATTGCGGGAATCCAGTGCCGACGCCACGCCCATCCCCTGACGGTTGATCGCATCGCTGATCTGCTGAGCCAGATTGAAATCTTCGTCGTTGAGTTGCAGGTTGATCACGCCTTCGGTCCCGAAGGTGCTTGGCAGTTCACGTTCAATGGTTGCCCCGCCGGTGATACGACCGCCGGACACCTGGTTCACCGTGACGCTGCTGCCACCGGCAGACGCACCGGCACCGCCCACCAGCACGTTACCCTGTGCCAGCGCGTACACCTGGTTATCCACGCCTTTCATTGGCGTCATCAGCAAGGTGCCGCCACGGATACTTTTGGCGTTACCCATGGAAGACACCACGACGTCGATGGCCTGACCGGCTCGCGAAAACGGCGGCATCTTGGCCGTGACCATGACCGCCGCCACGTTTTTCAGCTGCATATTGGTGCCTGCCGGTACGGTGATACCGAGCTGGGATAACATGTTGGTCAGCGTCTGGGTGGTGAACGGCGTCTGGGTGGTCTGGTCACCGGTACCGTCGAGGCCGACAACCAGACCGTAGCCGATCAGGGCGTTATCACGCACACCCTGAACGGTGGTCAGATCGCGAATACGATCGGCGGATGCGGGCAGTACCACCAGGGTAGACATCGCCAGACAGAGAATACCGGAGAGAAGTTTTCGCATGATTGCCTCGTTATAACGGCGATAAGTTTAAGAAGAACCGCTGCAACCAGCCCATGTTCTGCGCTTCATTGATGTAGCCGTTACCCACGTACTCGATGCGTGCATCTGCCACCTGCGTGGAGATCACGGCGTTCGCGCCGCTGATGGTGCGTGGGTTGACCACACCGGAGAACCGGATAAATTCGGTTCCCTGATTAATTTCGATTTGTTTTTCACCGACCACTTTCAGGTTGCCGTTGGCCAGCACTTCGGCGACGGTCACGGTCAGTGTGCCGCTGAAGGTGTTATTGGCTGCAGCACCGCCCTTGCCGGCGAAGGTGTTCGCACCGGAGGTATCCACGGCGGCACGGCCATTGCCGAACAAGCCTTCCAGATAACGCGGGGTGGTATCAAAGCCAAACGTCGTGGAGCCGTTACGGCTGGCGTTCGCTGAGGAGCTTTTGCTCGCACTGACGTTTTCCTGCAAGACGATGGTCAGCGTATCGCCGATATTACGTGGACGGCGGTCTTCAAACAGCGGCTGATAACCGTAGTTCATCGGCTGTACTGACTGGAAAATCGAACCGTTTGGAACCGGCGGTGCGGCAGGCGCAGGCGCCGCTGTGGTTGTTCCGGGGACCAGCGGGGTGTGCGGCATATACGCGCAGCCATTCGCCAGTAATGTGATTAACAGCGGCAGCACCAGCTTGCCTGGTCGGTCTGTAGAAGAAGTCATTACCGACGTGTTTTTTTTGGTCACCACAGTTATCGCCTTTAAAAAAATCGACCTGGTAGGGATCTGAACCGGTTCAGGACAGGAGCGGATCCGCCCCTGTCCTCTTTTTGTCTTACTGACACAAAAAACTTACAGCTGAGAAAGTTTCTGCAGCATTTCGTCCGACGTGGACACGGCTTTACTGTTGATTTCGTAAGCGCGCTGCGTCTGGATCATGTTGACCAGTTCTTCCGCCACGTTGACGTTAGAGGTTTCCACATAACCCTGATACAGCAGACCCGCGCCGTTCAGGCCCGGTGTGCTTTCAGTCGGTGCGCCGGAACTTTGGGTTTCCTGATACAGGTTCTCACCCAGTGACTCCAGGCCGCTGTTGTTGATGAAGGTGCTCAGCGTCAGCTGACCGACCTGCTGTGCCGCCGTCTGACCTTGCGTGGTCACACTGACGATACCGTCACGGCCCACGGTCATGCTCAGGGCATTGGCCGGAATGGTGATGGCCGGGATCACCTGATAACCGCTGGAGGTCACCAGCTGACCGTTCTGGTCAACCTGGAAAGAACCGTCACGGGTATAGGCGGTGGTGCCGTCCGGCAACTGCACCTGGAAGAACCCTTCCCCTTTTACGGCGATGTCTTTGCTGTTGCTGGTCTGCGACAGGTTACCCTGCGAGAACAGACGTTCTGTAGACACAGGACGCACACCGGTACCGATCTGTAAACCGGATGGCAGGTTCGTCTGTTCAGAAGACTGCGCACCAGGCTGACGGACGGTCTGGTAAAGCAGGTCTTCAAATACCGCACGCTGGCGTTTAAAGCCGTTAGTGCTGACGTTCGCCAGGTTGTTGGCGATGACGTCCATGTTGGTCTGCTGGGCATCCAGACCGGTTTTCGCAATATACAGCGATGGGATCATGTTTTTACTCCTCTGCCATCATCAGCTCATTGACAGCAGATTGTTGGCACTCTGTTCATTTTCATCGACGCTGTGGATGACTTTCATCTGCATCTCAAAGCGACGGGCGTTGGCGATCATGTCAACCATGGTAGACACCGGGTCCGCGTTACTGCCTTCAAGCGTGCCGGGCATGACGTGAATGGTCGGGTCAGCCTGTAACGCGGCACCCCGCGCCTGCACGGTGGCCGGGGTTGGCCGGAACATGCCGTCGTCGCCACGGGTGACTTCGTTGTTTGCAGCCTTTACCAGCTTGAGTTTGCCGAGCTGCCCCATGGTGTTGGGATCAGCACCGGCTTCAAGTACGGCAATGGTGCCGTCCGCTGAAATCGTGAGCTGAGAGTCCGGCGGAACTTCGATCGGCCCGTTATCCCCCATCACCGGATGACCCTGAACGGTCAGCTGGTTAGTGGGGGAAACCTGCATGTCACCGTTACGGGTATAGGCTTCAGAGCCATCAGGCATCTGCACCGCAAGGAAACCGTCCTGCTGTAACGCCACGTCAAGCGGGCGTCCGGTGTAGTTCAGTTTCCCCTGGGTCATGTCTGCGCCCGGCGTAGACGCGGTGACCAGCGTACGGGTTTGCAGGCTTTCACCGTCCACCGGCACTGCGCGCATCGCTAAAAGCTGCGAGCGGAAGCCCGGTGTATTGGCGTTGGCCAGGTTACTCGACGTCACCGACTGCTGAACCAGCGTCTGACTGGCGGCGCCGCCTGCGGTGTAGATAGCGTGATCCATAATGCTGCCCTGTTCTCAGGTGATAAAACGGCTATTAACGCAGGTTAACCAGCGTGTTCAGGATGGAGTCCTGAGTTTTGATGGTTTGCGCATTCGACTGATAGTTACGCTGAGCAACAATCATGTTGACCAGTTCAGCACTCAGATCGACGTTGGAAGATTCCAGCGCGCCGCTGGTCATGGAGGCTAAACCGCCTTCACCTGCAATGCCATTCACAGCCTGACCGGAAGACGCGGTGGCGGACCACACGTTATCGCCCTCAGATTTCAAACCTTCAGGGTTGGAGAAGTTACTCAGCACAATTTGCCCCAGTAACTGGGTTTTGTTGTTGGAGTAAGTCCCTGAAATGGTGCCGTCATCATTGATGGTGTAACCGGTCATCTGACCTGCGGCATAACCATCCTGAGTCAGGGAACCGATGCTGTCGCTGCCGGTACTCTGCTGGATACTGCCGGTGAAGTTCAGCGCCACGGATTGCGGATCCACCGCACCGTTTGTCGCCGTGCTCATTGGCAGGGTCAGAGTCAGCGGAGTGGTCGTCGGGTTGCCCGCTGCGTCATCGGTGCTGGTCAGTGCGCCACTGGTGCTGAAATTCAGGGTACCGATTTTGGCTGCGGTCGCCGTCGCGTCGCTGCCATCAAGGGAATACACATCCCAGGTGTTGGCGGCAGTTTTGGCGAAATACACGCTGTTATCGTGGGAGTTACCCAGTGAGTCATAGGTGGTGATGGTGCTGACGTAGTTGTAGCTGGTGTCATCGTTCGGGTTGAACGTGGTCGCTGCCGGGATCGCGGTATCAGTAGAGTTCAGGTTAGCCACCATCGTCCCCACGGTGGTCGCGTTGGCGCTCATCATGGTGGTCGGAATGCTCAGGGCAACAGGCTGTGCGCCCGCCGCGATGGTCGGTGGTGTACCGGTTGCCGGATAACCTGTCACGCTCAGGCCCTGGGTATTGACCAGATTACGGTTTTCATCCAGAGAGAACTGACCATTACGGGAGTAATACACACCGCCGCTGGCATCGGTCAGACGGAAGAAACCGTTGCCGCTCAGTGCCACGTCCAGTCCGCGCGAGGTAGACGTCGTGGTACCGTCGTTGAAGTTCTGGGTGACAGCGGCAACTTTAACGCCCATACCGGTCTGGGAACCGGCAAACATATCGGCAAAAGAGGCGGTCGCGGTTTTAAACCCAACGGTCGCGGAGTTGGCAATGTTGTTACCAATCACGTCGAGGTTGGTTGATGCCGCGCTGAGACCGCTGACTGCTTGTGAAAAGCTCATGTTAGCTCCGTTTACTGTGTGAAGTGTTTTCAGCTCCTCCCCCTTCGCAGAGGAGGGAGCGGTCTGAGTTATTCGCTTACAAAATCTGGCGTACGGAATCCACGGTAGCGGTTCCACGTACACCCAGATCCAACGCGGTATTACCGGATGAATCTGTGGTCACACCGTTGACCAGTGCATAGTTCAGCGGTGTTGCCACCATTTGCTGACCATTGTTCAGGGCATTGATGCTGAAGGTATAGCTGCCGTCCGGTGCTTTGGTGCCATCATCCTGTGTGCCATCCCAGGTGTAGCTGTGAACCCCGGCAGTCTGGGATCCCAGAGTGATGGTTTTCACGACTTTACCGGTGGAGTCACTGACAGTGGCGGTGGTGGTATCGGACGCGGTTTCCAGTTCGAAACCAAAAGGTGTGGTGCTGACGGTGCCGTCGGTATCACTGCCGACCAGGATCGCACTGCCGGATACCATGACGCCGTGGCCGATCAGCGAACTGGCCTGCACGGAAGTCCCGCTGGAGATTTGTCCGGAGATGCTGCCCAAGGTGGTATTGAGTTTTTCAATCCCGCTCACGGTGCTGATTTGCGCCAGCTGACTGGTCAGCTCGCTGTTATCCATCGGATTGGTCGGATCCTGGTTTTTCAGCTGCGCCACCAGCAGGGTCAGGAAACTGCTGGATAAGTCTTCTGCCGAACTGGTGCCGGTGGTCGATGTGCTGGAACTGGTACTGGATATCGTCGTGTTATCAGTGGTGTCATTAATCGACGTCGTAATTGCCATGGTTCGCTCCGCTATTGCCCCAGAGTGAGAGTTTTCATCATCAACGACTTGGTGGTGTTAAGCACTTCGACGTTGGCCTGATAACTGCGGGAAGCGGAGATGGTGTTCACCATTTCGCTGACCACATCTACGTTTGGCATCTGTACATAACCTTTCGCATCCGCCATCGGATTGCCCGGCTCGTACACCATGCGCATCGGCGCCGGGTCATCAACCACTTGCGCCACTTTCACGCCGCCCGTTTCCTGTCCGGGTGCCGCATCCACCTGGAAGACAACCTGCTTCGCTTTGTAGGGTTTACCGTCAGGGCCGGTCACGCTGTCGGCGTTGGCCATGTTACTGGCGCTGACGTTCAGACGCTGAGACTGCGCGGCAAGCGCAGAACCGGCGATATCAAAAATACCGAGCATCGACATATGAATTATCCTTGCAGCACCGACATCATCCCTTTAATTTGCCCGCCGAGAACGGTCAAATCGGTCTGATAGCGCACGCTGTTATCCGCAAAGTTGGTACGTTCACGGTCCATGTCTACCGTGTTGCCGTCTGCTGACGGCTGGTCAGGGATCCGGTACATCAGATCCATATCAGCGGGCTGAACGTTCGAGGCCGCGATATGACGATCGGAGGTCAGCGATAACGACATGCCGCTGCCGCTGGCACGCCCCTGCTCCATCACTTTCTGTAACTGACTGGCGAAATCGATATCGCGGGCCTGATACCCCGGGGTATCCGCGTTCGCAATATTGGCTGAAAGTATTTCTTGCCGCTGGGCGCGCAGGTTGAGCGCTTCCTGTTGGAACTGTAGTGCGGCGTTCAATTTGTCGAGCATGCGCCCTCCGCAAAGTGAGATTTTGGAGTCGACAGCATAAATGCGAGTGTCAACTACCTATCGTCTGAATAAGCATAAAATCGGGCGCTATTTGTCCCTTTAGGAATTGCGAAGTGAGCGTAGACTTGTCGCCAGTAGTAGGTTGGCACAAAGGTAAATTGCGTATGAACAGGCAGACAATCCGTCGTTTAGGCATCACGCTGGGCTGCATCATGATCGGTGCGACGTCCGGCGGCATGAGCTATGCGCAGACAACGCAGGTCAAAAGCGTGCCTGCTTCATCCAATAGCGATACACTGCTGTCCTCGCAAATTCAGCAGTTCTTCCGCCAGCAATATGCGGAAAGTGGTATGCAGGTCACGGTGGTGGTCAACACCCCGAGCGCCCGTCAGCCACAATGTTTATCGCCGCAATTTATGCTTTCTCCGAACAGTCGCACCTGGGGCAATGTCTCGGTGGCGGTGAACTGTAACGGGCGCAAAAGCTATGTGCAGACCAAAGTACAGGTGAGCGGCACCTATTGGGTGGCCGCGAAAAATGTGCCTGCCGGATCGCATCTGGCGGAAACAGACATGCAACAAAAAACCGGGCGTCTGGATTTGTTACCGCCTAAAGCGGTGCTGGACAGTAAGCTGGCCGTTAACGGCATCACGCTGCGCAATATCAGCATCGGGCAGCCTTTGACGCTTTCCATGCTGCGCCGTCCGTGGATGGTTCATGCGGGGCAGGATGTTCAGGTTCAGGCAACAGGCAGTGGTTTCAATGTATCGAGTGCCGGTAAGGCGATGAACAATGCTGCCGCGAATGAATCCGTGAGGATCAGAATGCCGTCAGGCGTGATTGTCAACGGAACGGTAGGCTCGGATGGGTCTGTGACGGTGGAAATTTAATCCGGTATTGCAGCGGGGTTTTGTAGAAAAAGCTTCAATAAAGGCTAAAGTTATTTCGCCACATGTCGATAACAAACGTATCAGAGTCGTCCCACGACGGCATTTTTAGGGTTTTCGTGACATTTTTCAAAACCCTGAGTCCCCATACTGGAGAAGAAATTTATGGCTATCGATCGTACTCAAGGTGTTTCACCTTTAACTCCGATCCAGCAACGCGACACTTCTGAAGCTTCAGTACAGAACGCGCGTAAAGAAGACACTGTTTCTGGCACCACCACCAGCGGTACGGCGGTGACCCTGAGTTCAGCACAAACGTCGCTGACCCAGTCAAGTGCGCAGGATATCAACACGGCACGTGTCGACGAACTGAAACAAGCTATCCGTGACGGCAAACTGACCATGGATACCGGCAAAATTGCCGACGCTTTGTTGCAGGACACGCAGGATTATCTCAAAGGTTTTTAAACTGAAGATCTCAGTGTAAAGACAAAAAGTTGGAAGGTAATAAGGCCCGATGAAGAACTTTATCAAGACCATGACTACCTTGGTTGAAACGTTGCAGGCGCTGGATCAAGTGATTAATCACGAACAAACGATACTGTGCTCAGGCCGCGTTAATGGTGCAGCCTTGCAACATATCACCGAGCAGAAAAGCTCATTGTTAGCCACGGTAGACTATCTTGATAAACAGCGTCGTCAGCATGACGAACGCCTCAGACAATCCGCACCCTATTCCCGCCAGCCGGAAATCGCCGCGATGTGGAAGGATGTGGTGCAACTGACCACCAGACTGAGTCAGATTAACCGTCATAACGGCATGTTATTGGGTAAACAAATCGCCTATAACACTGAGGCGCTGGCGATCCTCAACGCCAGTCAGACGCAGAAATTCTACGGACCGAACGGGCAGGAAACCGTATCGGGGCAAACCGTCAGGAAGATCTCCGTTTAACGCCGAACGAGGGGAAACGCTTTCCCCTCAGCACTTCTCCCGTTCGCCAATTCATATCCACGATATCTATACCAGCCCCGCCAGTTGCTCTAATGTCGCCGGATCCTTTTCGACCAGCTTTATCAGCAAAATGGCCTGCCGGTTAGGTTTCGCTCTGCCCTGTTCCCAGTTCTGATAGGTTGTCAGAGCGGTTTGCAGGTAATAGGCGAAAACTGCCTGAGAGATATTCAGGTTCTCCCGAATCTCTTTTAACTCAACCGCGCTCAATCTCACTTCACGACCGACAGTTCTTTCCACCGTTTTAAGCGTACGCTTACCCTGACCAGCCTCACCCCATGCATTCAGGCCATCAGCAATCTCAGCAAACAGATCCCTTTTCATTGTCATTCTTGTTTCGCCTTATGCTGTTTCAACAGCAGTCCTAACATCTTCTTTTGCGCGAAGGTCAGGTCATCCATTTCGCCTTTTCCGTACACCGTAATGAGAAGAAAATGCGCCTTTGCGACCCACCAGTAATAAATAATCCTTGTACCACCACGCTTACCCTTATTTCTCTGACGATCAGGAAAACGGAGTTTGCGTAACCCCCCGGTATGCATAATCACATCTCCACAGGTAGGGAAAAGCAATAACGCATTCTGGAGGATCCGGTACTCATCGTCCGTCAGATATGCAGACCGATGTGCTTCAAAAACGGGTAATTCTACAAATACAGCTTTCATCCATGCCCCTGAGATTCCCTATATTCTGATAAAACTATCCCCATGTAAAGGATAGTTAGACGATTCAAATCACTACACGCGCAACATTAACGGAATGATGACAGACTGCTAAGAGGGAATAACCAGGGATGGGAGACGGCTTCCAGAAGGTTTTTAGGGATTGCAGGGATTGCAGGAGACGGTCGAGTGCTTACTTATAATTCACGATCACTTCATTACTGATCACCCGCAGCGGGGTATTCATTGCGCCGCCGCCGGGGACGAAATAGACCAGCCGCAGCGGTGCGATGGCTGTCTGGCCGTAGAAGGATTGGGTAACGCCGCTGTCTGCATCCAGATTCACGCAATGATTTACTGTGTTGCACAGCTTCACCTGCAATCCGGCGGGTCTTGCGCCCAGCAGTTGGTACTTCCAGCTGATTGTGGTGATCGTGGGCGCGTTTTGACTTCTGACCGGCGCGGAGGCCGGTGGCGCTAAGGCCCCCGACGACATCATTACGCCCCGGTTTTGCAATGTGACACCGCGCTGCGTATCCGACCACGAGCCGGAGGCCGCCATGGCTGGCAGGCTCAGCGCGGTCAATAACAGCAGCGCGGGACGGCACATCTTATTCACCACCGATGGTGGCCGTCATGCGGATCTGGCGGCTGTCGGTCATTTCAAGGTTCGACATCACCACGATATTCGGCAGTGAGCGACGCAGGAAGCGTGACAGCAGCGGACGCAGCGCGTGATTCACCAGCAGAACCGGCGGCGCACTGAGCATATCCTGACGTTGCAGTGCGGCTTCGGATTGCGTCAGCAGGCGGTCGGCAAGGCCCGGTTCCAGCCCGCCGCCGCTTTGCAGCGCCTGTAACAACAGACGCTCCAGCGAGGTATCCAGCCCGATAACCTGTACTTCGCCGTTGCCAGGGAACCATTGCTGAGTGATGGCGCGACCGAGCGCGACACGCACGACAGACGTCAGTTCGTTCGGATCCTGCTGGTTCGGCGCATATTCCGCCAGCGTTTCAATAATGGTGCGCATATCCCGGATCGAGACACGCTCGGCTAACAGGTTTTGCAGAACTTTATGCATGTTGGTGAGGGAAATGACGCCCGGAATGAAATCTTCCGTCAGTTTCGGCATTTCTTTGTTCACCCGCTCCATCAGCTCCTGCGTTTCCTGACGGCCAAACAGTTCTTTGGCGTGCAGGCTGATCAGGTGATTCAGATGCGTGGCGACCACGGTACTGGCTTCCACTACGGTGAAGCCCTGAATCTGTGCCTGCTCGCGCATGGCCGGTTCGATCCACACCGCCGCCAGCCCGAATGCCGGATCGACCGTCGGCTCGCCCGGCAATTCACCAATGGCGCTGCCCGGGTTGATCGCCATCCAGCGGCCAGGGTGCGCCGTGCCGGTGCCGATTTCCACGCCTTTCATCAGAATACGGTAGCCCGCAGGCGGCAGTTCGAGGTTATCGCGGATATGAATGACCGGCGGAAGATAGCCCATCTCCTGCGCGAATTTTTTACGAATACTGCGGATACGCCCGAGCAGTTCGCCGTTCTGTGCAAAATCCACCATCGGGATCAGACGGTAGCCGACTTCCATGCCCAGCGGATCTTCCAGCTGAACGTCCTGCCAGCTGGCTTCCACCATCTGCTTGCCGCTGTCTGAGGCCGCCGGTGCCGCTTCTTTGGTCGCCGGTTTTTTCAGCTCCTGACCGCGCGTCCACCACGCCAGACCTAACAGGCCCGCAGTGAACAGCAGGAACACCAGATTGGGCATGCCCGGCACCATACCGAGTAAGCCCAGCACACCGGCGCTCAGCATCATAACGCGCGGGTTGCGGAACAGCTGGGTGACCATCTGTTCGCCGACATCTTCGTTGGTGCCGACGCGGGTCACGATAACACCCGCTGCGGTGGAGATAACCAGCGCAGGGATCTGCGCCACCAGACCGTCACCGATGGTCAGCAGGGTATAGCTTTCAGCCGCGTGACCGAGATCCATGCCGTGTTGCAGAACACCGACCAGCAGGCCGCCGACCACGTTGATGATCATGATCATCAGACCCGCCACGGCGTCACCACGAACGAATTTACTGGCACCGTCCATGGAACCGTAGAAGTCCGCTTCCTGCGTCACGTCGCTGCGGCGTTTTTTCGCTTCGTCTTCGCCAATCAGACCGGCGTTCAGATCGGCATCAATCGCCATCTGTTTACCCGGCATACCATCGAGCACGAAACGCGCGCCGACTTCGGCGATACGCCCGGCACCTTTGGTGATAACCATGAAGTTGATCAGCACCAGGATGATAAACACCACGATACCGATGGCGAAGTTACCGCCGACCAGAAAGTGGCCGAAGGCTTCGATGACCCGCCCTGCCGCCGCGCCGCCGGTGTGACCTTCCATCAGGATCACACGCGTCGAGGCCACGTTCAGCGACAGACGTAATAAGGTGGAGAACAGCAGAATGGTCGGGAACGCCGCGAAATCCAGCGTTCGCTGGGTAAACATCGCCACCAGCAACACCATAATGGATAAGGCAATGTTAAAGGTGAACAGCAAGTCGAGAAGGAACGGCGGCAACGGCAGCACCATCATCGACAGGATGATCAGGATCAGGATAGGGCCTGCCAGCACCTGCCATTGTCCGGACTTAAAGTTGGCGGGTAAACGCAGTATCGCGGCCAGATTAGCCATGGGTATCACTCTCTCCTGCTGCAAAATCCAGACCATCAGGCACTGGTAAATGTTGAGGTTTTTTCGGGATCAGTCCGCCTTCACGCTTCCAGCGTTTCAGCTGATATACCCAGGCCAGCACTTCAGCGACGGCGGCATACAACGTGGCCGGAATTTGCTGACCAATATCACTGTGCCGGTACAGCGCACGCGCCAGAGGCGGCGCTTCCAGCATCGGAATTTTGTGTTCGGCACCGAGTTCTTTAATGCGCAGTGCCACGTTCCCTGCGCCCTTCGCCAACACTTTCGGTGCACTCATTTTATTTTCACTGTATTGCAGCGCGACGGCGTAATGCGTCGGGTTGGTGACGATCACATCCGCTTTCGGCACATCGGCCATCATGCGGCGTCGGGCCATCGCACGTTGTTGCTGGCGGATACGCCCTTTGACGTGCGGATCACCTTCCTGACTTTTATGTTCGTCGCGGATGTCCTGCTTGCTCATGCGCAACTTTTTCAGGTTGCTCCAGATTTGCCAGAACACGTCGAACGCCACCATCGGCGTTAATCCGAGGACGACCATCAGCCCGCAAAACACCACCATGTTCAGCGCTTCGCCGAGCGCGGGAATGGTCGGTTGCGCCATCAGACGCATCATGTCCGGCCATTTGTGCCACAAATACAACCCGGCGACGGTGCCCACCAGTAACGCTTTCAGGATGGCTTTCAGCAGTTCGGCCAGCACCTGACCGGAAAATAAACGCTTGAAACCGGCAATCGGATCCATACGGCTGAACTTGGGCGCAAAAGACTTGCCGCTGAACATCAGCCCGCCGAGCAGTAACGGCGCGGCAAGGGCGATCAAAATCAGGCCGCCAATCACCGGCAGTAACGCCCAGACCGCGCGTCCGAGCAGGGTCGCCATTTGCTGCAACACCTGCCGGTCATCGCTGACCATGCCGTGATCGAATTTCAGACCCTGCGAAATCATCACACCCAGCTGGCGCGCCATGGATTCGCCGGACATCCAAAGCAGCGTTAACCCGCCGCCGAGCATCAGAACGGACGTCAGTTCGCGCGAGCGCGGGATTTGCCCTTCTTCACGCGCCTTTTCAAGCCTGTGTGCGGTGGGGGCCTCACTTTTTTCGAGATCGCTTTCTTCAGCCACCGGGGGTTCCTGTCAGCGTTAACCCGACGTGTAAAACACCACGGGCACAATTTCAGGCTTAGCATGACAAACATCTGCAGGTTCGATGGGGAGAACAAAGGGAGGTTTTGAGGTCTTTTCCCTAAATCAAACGGGACGGCGTGCCCGGCTCAGGAAAGTGAAAATAACGTACTGTGCTGAGTTGTCACCGGTAAAATTTACATTTGGCTATTTTGTGACAATCACGCAAATATCCCCGCGCCGGAGGCTTTTGATTTACACGCCAGTCATACACGGCACAGGTAATAGGAATAATCCTGGGATCCTCTCAGATTGATAATTAAAACAATTAATTATGCAGCCTGTTTAAATAATATTTAAATGATACAGCGCGTGCAGAAAACTAATTTCACGCATGATGATTTCATTATCACATTATATTTTTTGGGTCTAAACACCGAAATTTAATTACCTAATACGTCGAATAATACCCGCTCTGAATAATTCATTTGCTGAATGTATAATCTAATGCTTAAATAGCTCACCATCGCGTATGAAGCACAATAACCTGTAAAATAAAAGAATTGCTCAAAGGATTAGGACAATGGCAGGGAGAAAATATCTCACTCATTTGGAAATTGAGAAACTGGTCGCCGCAACCGCGGGCGGAAAAAACGCAGTCAGAGATAAATGCATGTTATTAATGTGTTTCATTCATGGTCTTCGTGTCAGTGAACTCACAAAGTTACGGGTAAACGACATTGAACTGGCAACGAATATAGTTCACATATCCCGGCTGAAAAATGGTTTTTCGGTTCATCACCCGTTACAGATCCGCGAGGTTAAGGCAATTAAAGACTGGCTGAAAGTACGTTCACAATATCTTGATCCAGACACTGAGTGGTTATTTCTCTCACGACACGGTGGTCAGATCTCACGCCAGCAGATCTACCGTTTAATACGCAACTATGGAAAACAAGCCGGTATCAACGTCAATGTTCACCCCCATATGCTCCGGCATGCTTGCGGGTTTGCGCTGGCAGATAAAGGCTGTGACACCCGGCTGATTCAGGATTATCTCGGCCACAGAAACATTCAAAATACCGTTATTTATACGGCAAGTAATGCAGAGCGATTCAGGGCCATCAATATATAGTCATCGTGTTCTGCACCCCGAAACGGAAATGCCCGCTTTATTTATGAAGGGGCATTTCCCCCGCCCGCAGCCCCCTCCCCTTCACGGCCTGTTCAATACCTTTTTTTAACACATGTTTTTCAACATCAGGAACAGTTCGGAATCGGTTTTCACACCCAGTTTGCGCATCGCATTGCATTTGTGCGCACTGATTGTTTTTATGCTCAGTTGCTTAGCTTGCGCAATTTCACGCAGGTCCATGCCGTTAAACAGATGTCGCAGCACCTCCGTTTCGCTTCGCGTGATCCGTGCAGAAGCCTGAATGTTTTGCTCAGTCAGACGCACCAGGTCGCAACAGATCCGCGGGCTTAAGACGCGCTTTCGGGCAAATGCCTGTCTGAAATAATCCTCGGTGTCGCGCAGCGATTCACCGCGTGCAATCAGACTGATATTGCGCTGGTTGACCAGCTTTCGCAGTTCGTTGCCATTATGGCAAAGCGTATAAACCACCATATTCAGACGGGGAAATTGCTCACTGAGATTTAGCAGAATATCCAGCCCCTGGTGCAGGTTTTCCTGGGCGCTTTGCAGGTCTGTCACCAGAATATCCACGGACTGATACATCAGGGCTTCTGAGATTTTCTCCAGACATGTTTCTTTCACGCGGATATCGCAGCCGCTGTCAATGGACGTAATCAGTGATGACAGTCCGGAGAGCGTCAGCGGCTGGCTGTCCATCAGCGCCACAGCGCGGGTCGATGTATGAGTATGATGCATAACTCTCTTGCTCCTTGCTGCCGGGCTTCATTTCCCGGCACCGTTCCATTTGAGGATGTCCTATTGCCACCGGAATTAATGGCTGGCAGCCGGACCAATCTTCGCCATCCATGAGCCCTGGGCAAAAAGTTCACTGTCATTGTGAAAACCCAGTTTCATCATCGCATTGCGCTTATGCGTGCTCACTGTGCGGATATCGCGATGCAGCGTCTGTGCGACGCTGGAAACGCTCATGCCCGAGAAAAGACAGGTCAGCACCTCGAGTTCACGGGCGGTGAGTGCCGGGTTTTTCATCGCGGGGGTCGTCACCAGCCTCTTGGCTTTCGGGCTCAGCCACTGGCGCCCGCCGGCCATCACGTCAAAAACACATTGCACCAGCGCCAGCTCCGGCTCGTGTTTAAGTAACACACCGTTGGCCGGAGAAGACGCCAGCAGTTCCAGCACGCGGTGGTCGCTGAAATCAGTGCAGATGATAATTTTCATCTGCGGATGTGAATCTTGCAGATGGGCCAGCAAGCGCAGGCCATCAAGCACCGATTCCTTTTCGCCGCAAATGTCCATGATAAGCAGTGCCGGTAGCGAGCGGGCGATGGCCGCCTGAATACCTGCAAGGCGCTGTACATAATTGACGGATTTTGTGATGCCGCAGGAAGCGGTCAGTACACGCTTCATGCCCAGAGCAGTAACGGGACAAGCGTCCATAATCAGTACGCCTTCCGCCGGTAAATTTGGGCGGAAAGCGTCACGGGCAACATGACCCGGCGTGAGGTTGTCGACACTGTTCATCATAGCTTCCTTGTTTTCTCAGTCACATTCCCGACAGGGACATAATCCTGTACAAAATCCTTACGTTCTTTATTGATGGTGCTTACTGATTTCCCTCAGTTGCTGAGCGTGCAAATGGGCTTACTGGTAGGTAAACGTGACTTGTACGCTGCCGACAATCGTCCCCGGCGTCACCTTCCCCTGCGCGCTGTACGCCCGGGCGCGCAGATCAAACGTGGTACTGCGGGTGGCGGTATCAATGTTCTGAACTTTATACCCCGCGTTTCCCAGTGCGGTACCGTCGCTGCTTTGCAGCTGAATTTGCACCTGCGTGGCGCTGCCGGTGTTGGCATACATGTCGCTTTCAGCCTCATCCGGTGTCCCGTTCACGGTCATGGTGGCTTCGGAGGTCGATGCCGGACACGCCGTCAGCGCAATCGAAAAAGGTTTCCAGTCTGATGATGACCCGGCCTCAGCCATCGACGAGGCCAGAATCTTCTGCCCCAGATCCACATTCATTCCGCCGGAAGGCAGACTGACCGTGCACGGCGACGCTTTAATATTGCCGGTGATATTCAGTACGGTGTCCGCGCTGACCGGTTGCCACAGCGTGCTGGCCGTCAGCCCCAGTCCAAGCGCCAGAAACAGCGCCGGTGCTTTTCCTTTAGTTATTACAAATGCCGCTAAGCTTTTCATCTTGGTGATATTCCCTTACCGGTCACGTTCCGGAATTACTGTATTTCTGCGCGGATAGTCGCGGTGGCGGTGAAATCACCGGTGCCCGGCTCTTTACCACTGGTGTTAATCGGAAATAAGTTAATTTGCGACGTGCCCGCCTGAGTGGCGTAATCCATCGTCAGCGGTAAGCGGCCGCTGAGCGGTGCCACGGTTGCACCCGCGCTGTCCTGGATCCTGACGCCCACATCGGCGTTAGTGGTCGAGAGTGCGGTCGGATCATTGGCATCCGGCGTTCCCTGGAAAGAGAGACTGACATTGACGCCTTCGGAAATATTGGTGCAGGCCACGTTGAAATTGACGTTTTTCGGCGTGAAGTTTTTCGCCATCTGACCTTTGGTGGCGATATCGCCCGACATGATGTCGCCAAAGGGTACCGTGATCACACCCCCGCCATTGATAACGCACGACTGCGGCACCGTCACTGTGCCGCTCATCCAGACGGTCGAGACAGGAACGGTCGACTGCGTGGTCGGATCAGACGCGATATACACATCCACGACTTTGGTCAGCGGAATGGTTTGTACACCGACAAAAGGCCGGCGGAAGTAGAGTGAAATGGTGCCGCGGGCGCCCGTGGCATAAGGATATCGGGCGCAGCTGGTGGCGGTATTCTGGTTACTGACACTGGTAAACGGCGTCGATTTATAATCGCCAAATCCCCCGGCAATATAGACCTGACTGGCCACTGCCAGAAACTCGTTGATACTGTAATAATTCAGGTTACCGTCGTTGTACGCCAGCCCGGTATCCGGCACTTTTGCGGTCACGTAACCCCCGACATAGTCGCCGGTGCAGGAACAGGTCACATTGTAGTTACCGCTGAGGTTCCATTCATAGGCGTTGTTGACGATCTTTCCGGCCGTGTTTTGAGTCGGGTCGGTCAACAAATAAGTCATGTTGAACGTATAGGATTTTGTCCCATCCGTCGGGGCACAGTCACTTGCCTGCACGTTGGCGCTCAGCATGCCACCGGCCAGCAACAGCCCGAACAATGCGCCCTTTTTACCCCCGGACACGCCGCGGAGAATGGGCTGGCGTGGAGAAGTCACGTGTGTGGTTAATTGATTCATACGATCGGTCATTTCCATGTTCCGCCTTACCGGCAGTCTCCGTTAATAAGTTGAATACCCGACGTGGCCGGTTGTTCAGGCAGGCGATAGTTCACCTGACAGGACTGCGCCGCTGAATTACCCCATTTCACTGTCAGCGTGCCGCTGTCGGACATACCTGACAGATAAACCTGGCCGCCGTCGCCGACAATGCTGCTGTTTTCCTTGTCCCCGTTGTTCACCCCTGCGGTAGCACCAAAGGGCACCGGCTCGCCATTGGCGCGGGTCAGTGTCATCAGCACACGCTGGCCGATGTTCGGATCAAAGTCCGCACGCACCACCGCGCCACGTGTCGGGATCACCGTGGTGCTGGTCAGCGTCATATCGACATTGTCCGGCAAGGTTGAGGTATCCAGGGAAATCTGGTTACGCCGGTACGCCGTGGCGTAAGGCACCACCGCATAGCCACGCCAGTCGGTTTTAACCCCGGTATTGCTGGTGATGCTGACATCGTCCGCGCCGGGTGCTTTCACCAGCACCACCGTTTCACTCAGCGGTTGCGAGAAGGTCACGCCATTTTCATGCAGCAAAATGCCGCCCTGCAGACCGTAATCCATACGGCGCTGGCTGCGGTCGTAGCCGTAACCGGCATTCACTTCGCCGTAGCCACCTTTATAGTCGGCGCTGGCATAGCCGTTCGCACCCTGCCCCTGCGTGGTGTAACCCTGACTGATGTTGTAATTCAAATTGTCATCACGCAGTGCCGTGCCGCTCAGCCCGACGTTATGCGAGGTATTGCCATTTTTACTGCTGTTGAGGTTATAGGTGGCGTAACTGCCCGGCAGCCATTTGCTCAACGGCACGCTGACGTTAAAAGCCACAATCTGATCGGTGTAATAGGTCCGGTTGCCGTTGCTGTCCGTGCCATTGCGGTTATAGGTGTAGTTAACCCCCCAGGAAATGCCGTCCCAGGTGTTGTTGTAGCCCACGCTGCCTGATTGGGTTGACCGGTTGTTATTCCAGTATTCTTCTTTCACCAGACTCAGGGAAAGCGCACCGCCCTTTTCCCACAAGTTCTGGCTCAGGGTCAGTTCAGCGCGGCTTTTTTTATGATCGCTGTAATACCCGCTGCCGCCGGAGTAGCTTTCCAGCGCTTCCTGCAAGGTGTAAAACCCGGCCGTGGAATAGCGGTAGCTGGCCAGGCTGAAGTTGGTGCCTGATTCGACAAAGCTTTTGCCATAACGCAGCCGGTAAGACTGACCGCTGTCTTTTGGCGCATCTTCCTGTTTAGTCCAGGCCTGCGTCACGTCAGCGGACAGCGCACCGATGCTGCCGAGGTTTTGACCCAGCCCCATCGCCACTGACTGGTATTTGCTGGCCGCCTGCAAGCCGCCGTACACCGTCGCACCATGCGATAAACCATAAATTGCGGTGCCCTGTGTGAACGGCGTCTTTTCGACGTTATCGTTATACGAGCGGTACTGACCGCTGGTGAAGCTGTATTTCAGATGTCCTTCGCGCTGAAGCACCGGCACCGACGCGAAAGGCACCACCATATTTCGCTCACTGCCATCGGCTTCTTTGATCGTCACATTCAGGTCGCCACTGCCTGCTGTCGGATAGAGGTCAGAAATAGCGAACGGCCCGGCAGGCACGTAACTCTGGTAGATGACATAGCCGTTCTGGCGGATGGTCACCTGCGCATTACTGTTGGCAATGCCACGCACCACCGGCGAATAGCCTTTCATGCTGTCCGGCAACATGTCGTCGTCGGAGGCCAGCTGTAAACCGCGAAACGGGACGGTATCGAACACTTCGGTCGGCGAGTTACTGTCGCCCAACGTCAGCTGGCTCCGCAGCATCTGAATGTCACGTTGCAAATAGGTGTTGATGGAATCCCAGTGGTCAGTGCCTTTGCTGTCGCGGTTCCAGGTGGAATAGTTACGCAAACGCCAGACACCCAGATTCGCCCCTGAACGCAGGTTCAGGTAATAGGTATTGCTGTTTCGCGTGTCGTTTTCCCGCGCTTCGGTGTTCGCGCCGCTGAAGCTGTAGTTCATCAGCAAAGCCGGAATGCCCGGATCCCATTTGTCCGGAGACACGTAACCGCGCGCCTGCGAATTCAGCGCCGCCTGGGGAATGCTCAGATCCAGCCGTTGCTGATCGAAGCGGAAAGCCGCAGAAGACTGCGCTATCGCACCGGTGAAATTGGCACACTCGTCTGTCGCCTGGATGCCGGGGAACATGCCAATCTTCACGCCCATATCCCGCAGCAGTTCGCCGCTCAGGCAGGGTTGCAGGCTTTGCTTACCCGCCGCATCCGTCGTAAGGGTAAATTTTACGTCGCGGGTATCGACCTCTGATCCATTCAGATAAATATCAACACGATAAGTGCCTGGCGGCTGTAAATCCCCATCTTCGAAAATTGACAGATCGGCATTACCCTGTGCAGGATTATCGATTTCCAGTAAGGCCGGGTTGAAATATTCCGCTGCGCTGGCCAGATGTGTTCCGCCCGTTAACATGGCTATCTGGCACGACACCAGCCAGGCAAGCCGGGAACGCGTAAAGCCGGTCGAATTATGACTTTTCGTTTTGTTCTTCATTGTGTTAATTCCATGTTGCAACGCAGCCAGAATTTCTGGCGCTTCTCCCTCGCCTTCCTTGTTTACCGCCGTGACAGACTTCTGCTGGTTATGAATTCAGGTCAGAGACTGGCAATAAAAGGTGTGCTGGTGCCGCCGTAATCATTGATGAATTGCCAGCTCAATGAGCCGCCGGTGACGCCGGACGGTAAGTCAAAACTGGCGTCAGACTGCGGTGCGACCATGGTGACGTTCTTCATCGCGCTGCCATTGATTTTCACGTTGAAGAATGTGATGTAATGCGCTGACGGATTGGTCACCTGAATGTGGTTACCGGTGCGTTTCCATGTCAGCGTTTTAGCGGACTCGTCCAGGGTACTTTTCACGCCAGACGGGCGAAAAATCAGCTTAATGCGCGTCTTCACGGCAATCTGCAGGGTGTTTTCCCGCTTCTCAGCGGAAGGAATCGATTTGATGTTCAGCCAGTACAGCGACTCTTTGGTTTCAGGCAAATCACCGCCCGCACGCACAACGCGCAGAATGTTTTGCTGATTACCGTCAAGGCGGAATAAAGGTGGCGTCACGATAAACGGCGCTTTGTCTGCCGGTGCTGTTTTGCCGTTTTCATCGCCATCCACCCAGGACTGGATCAGATACGGCGTTTTATCGGGGTTACTGATATTGATGGAGGATTCTTTCTTGCCGCCGTCATAGATGAGACGCGTGCCGCCGACCACGACACCCGCTTGTGCGGCCATGCCAAAGGTCATTAATAATGCTGCCACCGCTGTAGCGCGCCATGTTTTCATGGTGTTCCTGCCTGTCTTAACCATTCAAATAGACCAGGGGGATACACTCCCCTGGTCTGACTTAATTCAACTGAAGCGAATCAAAAGGCTTATTGATAAACCACGGTGAACTGAGTCACGCCGTTTGCATCACCCACGGTGACAGCGTCAGTCAGGGAGATGTAACGGGCGCTGAAGTCCAGGTTGTTAGGACCAGTGCTGACCAGCGGATAAACAGAGGAGTCTTCGTACAACGGAACCACTTTGTTCTGGTTGTCAGAAATCTGAATACCCACGCCTGAGGCAGTGCTGTCACCGGCAGTCAGTGCCAGCACGGTGTTGTCACCAGAAACCTGAGTACCGTCGAAACGCACGGTCGCACCGGTCACGGTGTCAGGGCAGTCGGTCAGAACTAAAGTGAATTTTTTGGCAGCGGCCAGTGAACCCGCCACAGGGAACGCGGTACGGGCGATATTACCCAGGAAGACATCCTGGTTTTGAGAAGCAGTATCGATCGTACAAGCCGCATCTGTGATAGTGCCGGTAAAGTTAACGGCGCCATCTGCTGCAAAAGCAGAAGAAGCGAATACAGAAGACGCGATCAGGGCAACAGCAAGAAGATTCTTTTTCACGAAATTTTTCCTATTAACATAATGCACATCGAAACACCTTTCCCGGTGTCCGAATTAGTTTTGACAAAACCATCTGTCATTCCTTTATTTAGTTCATGAGGTTCCACCCCACTTAATAAGCCGCCGGACGGGTTTAACCCCGAAACCCAAACGATTCATTTTGAACTAAAGTGACTCCTTTGGTTTATTATGCTAAATAGATGACATTGTGCGGAGTTTACTGCTTTGACGTGAAGTTTTTGTGAGATTTAACTAACGTATTGGCAGGCAGGGTGAGAATGACACGGGAAATCAAGGGAAGTGGATATAAGAAAAAACCGAGAGGCTTCTGGTGTGCTGAAATAACAAATAAATGTGTAAGCAACTGAATTTGATATGATTTTAATAAACTTCTGCGGAGGGGTGCATTCAGTATTGACAGAAATTTACCGGCTGATTAGAGTATGCTCCAATTTAGTTCAAAATGACTCCATTGAAACAATTAATTACAGGTTAACTACCAGACTTCTTTAAATCTTTTGGCGTTACTCGCCGTATATAAAACCGTATTCTGAATATTACGATGACCTAAATAATCCTGAATTAAGCGGGTATCAATCCCTCTGTCTGCCAGCGCAAAACCACAGCCGTGTCTTAACATATGCGGATGGGCATTAATAGTCAGATTAGCGGCCTGACTATAATTTCTAATTAACCAGTAAATGCGCTGCCGTGATAATTTAGAACCACGGTTAGAAAGAAACAACCAGTCTGAATCCGCACCACGGTATTGCTTTCTTTTATTCATCCAGAGCATTAACGATTTCCTTTCCCGCATATAGAGAGGATGAACGGTAGAGAAGCCATTTTTTAACCGGTGGATATAGATATTATTGCCTTCCATGTCGATATCCGAGAGCCGCCAGCTACTGATTTCGCTGACCCGGCAACCGTGGATAAAACACATCCAAATCAGACAATAATCCCGTTCTGCGTGCCTTCCGCGCAACGTCGCCTCGAGCAGTTTCTCAACCTCAGACGGAGTCAGGTATTTACGATTTTTCATAGTGCCTCTTCATGTTCATGTCGTCCCGGATAAGTATTGATTTCAGTGGCACTCATCATTCAACACTTTCCGAAAATGGAATTAGTGATCGCCTGCTGCACAGCGGTTCATTAATTCGTCGTTTAATAACAGGGGTTTTAATAACCCTGTGTGTTTCAAGCCCTCCTTAAAGTGATACCTGTAAAATTAATTCACTCATTTTCAATATACGTCCTAAACCCAACGTCATCAAATAAAATAAAAACCAACGCATTATGCTTATCAGCACTGACAATTAAGTTTATATCACATTCGCCACAACGGAGGCGTGATTTAAAATAATTCACCCTTTTTAAACTGTTGTGAATTATATTTAACCTGTCGCGACCGTGACAATCAGCAGGGCATTTTTTCGCGTTTACCCTTTAATACTCTCTCATTTTCGGCACTTCGGAGGCGTTTTATCCTGCCTGTGGCCGGAATTTTTTACAAGGAAATTTCTGAGGCCTTTTAAGCATTTTTATCGCGGGCGGGGATTTTATTTCAGGGGAAAAGCAGAACATCCGAACGTTGTGCCAAATATACGGTGATCTGGTCGCCAAAAGTCGTTTTTATACCGTCTATGTTCGGGGACAGGCAAAGCAGGAAGAACCTGAGACAGTGCGAAAATAAAAAAACAGGACGCAATGCGTCCTGTTTGGGTCAGGCAGACGATAAGGGGGGGATCAGGCGGAAAGACCACCGTCCAGAATGAGAGATTGTCCGGTCATGTACCTGCTGTCTTCACCGACCAGCCACGCCACCGCGCCTGCCACTTCGTCCACCTTTCCGAAACGTTTCATCGGAATGGTTTTACGCAGTGCAACCAGCTTGTCTTTAGGCATATCCGCGAGGATTTCGGTGTCGATATAGCCAGGCAGCAGGCAGTTAACCCGGACGTTAAAGCGCCCCAGTTCAACCGATAACGTCCGCGCCAGGCCGATCATCGCAGCCTTACTCGCCGCATAAGCGCTCTGGCCACTGTTACCCTTTATGCTGGTCACCGACGACATCATTACCACCGAACCCCCGCCCTGCATCATCATCGGTTCGAGTAACTGGCTGTTCCAGTAGAAAATGGCGTTTAAATTGGTGTCCATGACGTTGCGCCAGTTATCCGCATTCTGGTGAATATGCAGCGCATCAAGCGTGATACCCGCATTGTGTACCATGGCGTGCGGCGCGCCGTAGCGTGCCAGCAGGTCAGTGGCCAGACGCGTAACCGCCTGCTCATCACGCCCGTCGCACTGATGGCTTTCGACCCGGCCGGGCAACCCCACGCAGGCCAGTTCCACCTCGCGGGCGGCGCTTTCGCCCTGACACCAGGTAAACACCACATTCCATTCTTTCGCCAGACGCTGCACGGCGGCGCGTCCGATCCCCCGGCTGCCACCGGTGACCAGAATCCATTGATTTCCCATGACGTCATTCATGGCTTAGTGGCTTTTTCGCTGAGATACTGGCACAGCTCACGCAGCGTAATGTTGACGTTATCGACGAACAAATCAGCCTCGATGGTGACGCCAAACTCTTTCTTCGCCAGCACCATCAGTTCAACGTAATCCAGGCTGTCGAGTTTGAGCTGATACAACGGCATGTCCGGGGTGAGATCTTCCTGCTCCAGATCCTTCGCGTCACACAGCATCTCGCAAACCTTGCTGTAAACCTCATCATAATTCGCCATGTTTTATTCCTTTAAGTGAGTCAGTTGTCTTTGTTTATTATGAAAAAATCAGTGTGCTATTCCGTCAGCGGTCCGGTTTTCAGCGTGACCGCGACGGACATCAGCGGTTCACCGGCCTGCCATGCCTGAATGCCTGCCAGCAGCACCAGCCCGCGCTGTTTTTCGCCCATAACCAGCGTCGGCCGGATGGCGTAATCTATCGCGCCGAAACGCTGTCCCTGCCCTGTCTGCGTCAGTAATCGCGGGGAAAAATGCGTTTCATGATGCGTCTGCACCACCTGTACCAGAGTAAAAACGTCACTCAGGCGGGTCGCCTGAAGCGACGGTAAAAGACTGTGCACGGTTTCCAGCGTCTGCGGGGCATTCACCATCTGGCGAAACAGCACCGCGTCGAGAAAGCTCCACGCCGGCACCACCGGGCTGCCGACAGCCAGAAACTGAGTATGCAGCGTTGCCAGTTCCTGCGCGGCCAGCGTATTCCCCGGCGTGTGCGGCGACAGCACCAGTGCCTTCGTCGGTGTCAGTTTGCTGCTGATGCTGGCCTGCTGTGTCTGTGCATGACGCAAGCTTGCGCTCAGCTGCACCCCGTCATCACGCAGCGTTTCGCGCACCGGCAGCTGATACGGCGTGTCGCACAACACCGGTTCGCGCAGACGGCTGGTGAACATCAGTCCGTCTGCCGTTAACCCATGCTTTTCCTGCGAAGTAGTCAGTACCAGTTTCATATCCAGCATTGCGCGCATTCCGTGAACGCATAATCCGGTCAGACCAAGACGCCGCGCCTCAGCCGCGTCAAAATGGATCGGATTGTAATCACCGGAAAATGCCGCCCAGCGTTCGGCATCCGACAGGCTGTAACGCAGAGTGTCACCCGCCAGCATTATTTCCCCATTCCGATCACCAGCGCGGCGTTCGCCCCGCCGAAACCGAAACTCAGATTCAGCGTGGTGTTCAGTACCGCCGGGCGATGCACGTTGGCGACGTAATCCAGATCGCACGCCGGATCGGGCGCATCAAGATGGCAGGTCGCGGGCATGATCTGATGCGCAAGCGCCTGCAGGCAGACGATGGATTCAAAACTGCCTGCCGCCGCGATCAGATGTCCGGTATAGGATTTGGTGCTGGAGCACGGCGTGGCGTAAGCCGCCGTTTCGCCCAGCGCAATCTTGATCGCTTCAGTTTCGTTGAGATCGTTGAGCGGCGTAGAGGTGCCGTGCGCATTGATATAATCCAGATCGCTGGCGGCAATACCGGCCTGCGCCAGCGCATGGCGGATAGTTTGCACCCGCGCAATTTTGTCTTCAGCCGGTGCGGTAAAATCAAAGGCATCCGAGAAATTGCCGTAACCCAGGATCTCACCGAGAATGTTTGCGCCGCGCGCCAGGGCCGATTCCCGTTCTTCCAGACACAGCACCGCCGCACCTTCGCTGAGCACAAAACCGTTGCGATGCAGGCTGAACGGGCAACAGGCGCGGGTGATCTCTTCTTGTTCACTGGCCAGCGCGCCCAGCACGTCAATATTCCATACCGCCGAATCAGAACGCAGTGATTCTCCCGCGCCCGCCAGCATCATGCCGGCCCGGCCATTGCGGATCAGTTCGAAAGCGTCGCCGACCGCCATGGTTCCGGTCGCACAGGCCGCCACCGGCGTGTTCTGATAGCCACGCAATCCCCACAGCAAACTGACTGCCGCCGTGGCGGAATTCGGCATGGAGAAAAAGCAGCCAAAAGGAGATCCCATACCGGTACGCAGATAGTCTTCGTAATGCAGCTGAGTTTCATCCTGCCCCGCCCAGCCGGTGCCCATAATGACGCCGCAGTCGCGCAAATCGTAATGTTGCTCCGGTTTGTCATCGCCAAACGCCATCTGCATGGCTTCCCGCGCAGACGCCAGCGTCAGCCGTGCATAACGCGGCAGGCGGCGACGGATTGCCGCAGGCACGCCTTTGAGCGAAGGTTCATGATCAATCAGGCCGTAAAAACGGGATTTAATCCCCGCAGCTGATTTGTCGCAGTAGCGGTAGCCGGGGGTGTAATCCATGATCGCGGCCCAGCTTTCGGCGGAGTTCACCCCCAGCGGGGTCACCGCCCCATAACCGGTCACGACCACCCGACGC
Source organism: Rahnella sp. BIGb0236 (assembly GCF_004364755.1). Taxonomy (NCBI): domain Bacteria; kingdom Pseudomonadati; phylum Pseudomonadota; class Gammaproteobacteria; order Enterobacterales; family Yersiniaceae; genus Rahnella; species Rahnella sp. BIGb0236. Next base: position 20,604 of record NZ_SOAO01000021.1, on the reverse strand, counting down.
GGCGTATCAGCCGTCTGTAAAACATCCTTTTGCATGCTTTATCCTTGTTGACTCAATGTGTTGTCTTCCCCGCCACCCAGCGCCAGCCAGAGTTTCATCGTGGAATACAGATAGTTATATTGCGTGGTGACCAGCGTGTTCTGGCTGTCCAGCAAGGTGTTCTGCGCGTCGAGCAGCGTCTGATACACCACCGAACCGTGGCGATACTGGCTTTCCACCAGTGCCAGCCGCTGCTGACTTAATGCCAGATCTTGCAGCTGTCGCTGTTTTTCCTGCTGATAGGTCAGGCGCTGCGACATGGCATTGTCGATATCCTGCAACGCGCTGTAGGACGCGCTGCGGAACTGAATCGCCGCGGTTTGCACATCCAGACCGGATTGTTCAACGGTCAGCCGCACTTTGTTCCATTCGATAAACGGCAGGTCGAGCGCAGAACCGAGCGTTCTGGCCGGATTGCTGAACCATTGCTGAAACACCGAAGCCCCGGCATTCAGCGACGCATTGAGCGTCAGCGACGGATAAAAGCTCAGCCGGGCGACGTCCGAACCGGCCAGCGCCGCACGCAGATTCAGTTCAGCCGACTGTACATCCGGCCTTCTGGCGATCACGTCAAGCGGTAAACGCTGCGCCACCGGCACGCTCTGATGAATATCCAGCGACTGACGCTCCGCAGGGTATTGCCCCGGCGGGCGGCTGAGTAAAATCGCCAGTGCATTACGGTTTTCATCGCGCTGTTGATACAAATCGCGCAGGTTGTTTTCGCGGCTCAAAACCGTTTGCTGTGCCTGCAAATAATCCAGCTGACCGAGATCACCGGCCTTCCAGCGCGAGGTCACCATCACCTGCGTTTCCCGGGCAATCGCCAGGCTTTGCTGCAAATTACTGATCTGCTGATTGAGGCTGGCAATCTGCCAGTAAAGCTGTGAAGTCGTGCCAATGAGCGTCAGCGCCGTGGCCTGCAAATCCTGTTCCGAGGCTTTTGCCAGCCAGTCGGACTGCTCACGGGTGCGCGCCAGTTTTCCCCACAGCTCCAGCTCATAAGAGGCCGACAGTGAGTTTGCGTAACTTTCGACCGGCGTGGTGTCGCGGCGCATATTTTTGGTGTTGCTGGCCGATGCACTGGCGGAGAAATCAGGGGTCTGATTCAGATCTGAGAGTCCCGCCGTCAGCAGCGCCTGCCGCAGTTTAATGCCCGCCAGCGCCAGATCGTTATTGCTTTGCAATGCGGAAACAATCAGCCGTGACAACTGCGGGTCATCAAAGTTATCCCACCAGTGCGGAGAAAATTTCGCCACGCCTTCGCCGGTATCCTGCACGCGCCAGGTTGGCGGAACTGACAGCATCGGCCGCTGGTATTCGCTTTTCAGCGCCTGACCACAGCCGGTCAGCAGTAACGTCATCACCGCCATTGAGAGTAAATTCAGTTTGTTCATTCGCGTGCCAGCGCCTCTGTCGGATGCAAACGCGCGGCGTTGCGTGCCGGGAAAAAGCCGAAGCCGAGTCCGATAAGCGCCGAGAAACCGCAGGCTAATAGGATCGGCGGCCAGGTGAAAATCATGGTGAATTCCTGCGTAACCTGAGAAAAAATCAGCCCCGCCACGCCGGATCCGACAATGCCGGTCAGACCGCCGAGGGTACAAATCACCACCGCCTCAATCAGGAACTGACGCATGATGTCCGCCGGACGTGCGCCAACCGACAGACGAATGCCAATCTCGTGCGTTCTTTCCGTCACCGACACCAGCATGATGTTCATCACGCCCACACCGCCCACCAGCAGCGAAATTCCGGCAATTGCGGTGATCAGTAACGTCATGGATTCCGACGTTTTACGGATGGTTTTCGTCAGCTGATCATTGGTCATGGTGAAGAAATCGCGTTTACCATGCGACGCATCAAGCAGTTGTTCGACGTTGCGCTGGGCGACATCCGTCGGGTAACCGTCGGCAATGCGCAGGGTGATGGATTGCAGCGGCGTATCCCCCGACATGCGCTCGAGCAGCGAGGTGTAAGGGATCCACGCGCCGAGCTGCTCGCCGATGTACTTCGGCCCTTTTTTATCCGCCACGCCGATCACCCGGTAAGGCACGCCGGAAAGCTGGATAATTTCGCCCAGCGGATCCTGTCCGGGAAACAGCGTGCTGCGCACATTCGGGTCGATGATCACCACCGGTTCGCGGTCATCGAGATCGCGCGGCGTAAAACGGTTTCCGGCTATAAAATTCAGCCCCTGCACACGGAAGAATCCGTTACTGACGCCCGACAACGACACCAGCACCTGCTTACCGCCACGGATCGCCATGACGGTTTTGCTCACCACCGGCGACAGGCTGTCGATGTACGGCTGTCTGCCGAGCAAATCCACGTCTTCCAGCGTCAGGGAACGTTCAAAATCAGGACGCGGTTTATCCCAGCCCAGACCGGGCTGAATTTCGATGGTGCTGGTACCAAGCTGGCTTATCTGGCTGAGAATGCTCTGCCGCGCGCCCTCGCCCACCGCCATTGAGGACACCACCGAAGAGATGCCGATAATGATGCCGAGCATGGAAAGAAAAGCGCGGATCCGGTGCCCGAGCAGGGAACGCCACGCCATGCGCACCGCTTCTTTCAGGCTCTGCCACAGCGGCGTGCGTCCGGTGGCGGCAATGGCCGGTAACCCCTGAGATTTGCCCTGCTGCATCACCGGATTGATGCGATCCGCGACAATCTCGCCGTCGTGGATTTCGACAATACGCTGGCACTGTTCGGCAATGCTGCGGTCGTGGGTGACGATAATCAGCGTATGCCCCGCCTGATGCAGGCCATGCAAAATCGCCATCAGCTCCTGACCGCTGGTGCTGTCGAGCGCGCCGGTCGGTTCATCGGCGAGGATCACCGGCGCACCGTTCATCAGTGCCCGCGCAATGCTGACGCGTTGCTGTTGCCCGCCGGAAAGCTGCGCAGGCCGGTAATTCATGCGGTTGCCAAGGCCTAACCGGTTAAGCAAATGTTCCGCCCGCGCCTGACGCGCCGCCGCGGGCATGTCGGTATACAGCGCCGGAATGGTGACGTTTTCGAGGGCCGTGAGATACGGCATCAGGTGATAGCGCTGAAAAATAAAGCCCAGATACTGGCTGCGCAATTGCGCCAGTTGTTCGCTGGTCGCCACATGCGCAGGCACATCCATAATGCGCATTTCGCCTTCCGACGGCTTATCCAGACAACCGAGAATGTTCATCAGCGTCGATTTACCCGAACCGGACGCGCCGATAATCGCCAGCATTTCCCCGGCATTGACGCGCAGGGAAATGTCTTTGAGCACCGTGACGGCAGCGTTGCCCTCACCAAAACGGCGGGAGATATGCGAAAGTTCGATGACCGGAGAATTAGCCATTTGCCGTCACAGCCTCATTTTGCATCACCACCACCTGCTCACCTTCGCGCAACCCGTCTTTCACTTCGACAAACTGACGGTCATTGATGCCCGCACGGATCACCCGTGGTTCGGTCTTATCGCCGTTCACCACCTGCACCTGATACCGGTCATCGCCCAGTGGCTGACCCAGCGCCATCACCGGCAGACGCAGCACATTTTTAGCCTGTTCGGTGATGATAAAGACCTGCGCGGTCATTGAGGTGCGCAGCAAATGACCGGGGTTCGGCACGCTGAACACGCCGTTGTAATAGACGGCAGAAGGTTGTTGAGTCTGGCTGCTGGTGCTTTCATCCTGTAAGGCGTCGTTTGGCGCGTCCTGCAAGGTGCCCATGACGCTCTGATAACGATGTTTGGGATCGGCGACCACGTAAAACCACAGCGGCTGGCCGGGATGCACTTTCAGGATGTCGGTTTCTGAGATACGGGTTTGCACGGTCATGGTATCGACGTTGGCGAGCACCAGAATGGTCGGCGCGGTCTGCGAGGAGACCACGGTTTGCCCTTCTTTGGTGACGATGCCCAGCACCTGTCCGTCCACCGGTGCGAGGATCCGCGTATAACCCAGATTGGCTTTCGCTGTTTCCAGCGCCATCTGCGCCTGCACAATCTGCGCTTCGTTGACTTTGATTTGCGCTTTCTGGGTATCGACTTTAGCCTGCGCCTGCTCGAGATTACTTTTGGTGCCTGAGCCGTCGCGATCCATCTGTAACTGACGTTTCAGCTCCAGCTGATATTGCCTGAGCGTGTACAGCGACGCCTGTTTTTGCGCCACGGCACTGTCGAGTTCCGCCTCGGATTTGCGCAGTTCGCTCTGTTGCAGCGTCGGGTCGATTTCCGCCAGTAACTGGCCTTTGGTAACGCGATCGCCCGCACGGACATACAGTTTTTTCAACTGACCGTTGACCTGCGCACCGACGTTGACCTGCGCGGAAGGCTTGAGGATACCGGTCGCCAGTACGGTTTTTTCGATATCCCCGCGGCCGATAGCCTGCGAAACCTGCGGCGCGACGGTGCCGGACATCATGCGGTGTATGCCGTACGCAGCCCCGGCCAGCAGGATCAACAACACAATGATCAGCGTATAAATGACCTTGCGGCGTCCGGCGGCGATGTGTCTGACTGAGTTACTCACGCCGGTTCTCCCTGCGGAGTGATAACGGAAATCACAGCCCCCGTTGTCGCCGCTACGCGGCCATTTCTCATCACACAGACCCGGTCAAACAGGGACAGCGCGGTTTCACTGTGCGTCACGGTGATCAGGGTTTTCCCGTATTCACGGCAATGGCTGATCAGGGTTTGCATCACCTGCTGCGCCGTTTCTTCATCGAGATTGGCCGTCGGCTCATCCAGCACCATCACCGGACAATCGCTGTACATCGCACGCGCCAGCATCAGACGCTGGCGTTGCCCCAGCGACAGCGCGGGATGGCTTTCACGGATCAGCGCGTTTTGTTTGCCTGGCAGACGGTCGATCACCTCCGTCAGGTTCAGCCCGCGCAGCGACTTATCGATACGCAGCTGTTTTTGCGCGTCGTGTTCACGATCAAACAGCGTGATGTTTTGCAGAACGCTGGTATTGAACAGGATGTCCTCCTGACTTTGCAGGAAGAACAGCTTCTGTGCCTGACGGCTGCTGACCGGGTGTCCGTCGGCCAGGATTTCTCCGCCCTGAGGCTCGATAAGCCCTGTAATGACTTTCAGCAGCGTACTTTTCCCCGCGCCCGACTCACCGACAATCGCCAGCGTTTCGCCCTGACGCACCGTCAGCGACACGTGATCCAGCACCGGTTTACCGGGATCGTAAGCAAACTGAAGTGCCCGGTAGCTGAGCTGCTGGCTGAAGCGGACAGGCGGCAGCACGTCACCGGCGGCCTCTTCCCTGACCGGCGGGAACAGATCGGCGGCGCGGGTATCAATCACGTGCAGCTGGTTCTTTTGCAGCACAGAGAAGAAAATCTGCGTGATGTAAGCGGTAAAAATCTGGCGCACAAAGCTGTAGGCGAAGAATTCACCCAGTGAAATCCGGTTATCTTTCAGCAACGGCAGCGCCAGCAGCATAAAGAACACCATCTCGAGGCTGCCAATCAGCTGATACAGACTGCTTTTCACCTGCTCGTACACTTTCTGTTTCTGGCGGCAGTCAAACAGCGACAGCGCATATCCGGCGAATGCCGCCTGACGCTGGCTGTTCAGCCCGGCGGATTTGAGCGTGGCGAAACCCTGAATCGTTTCCAGCAGGAAGTCGCTTTGTTCTGCACTCTTTACCTGAATCTGCTGGGTGTAATGGCGGTCGCGGAAAATCGCCCAGACGCTGACCAGCCCCATCAGCGTGACGCCGATGGCGGAAATGCCGGCCAGCAGCGGGCTGATATAGCACATCACTGCCAGCGCAATCACACCGACCACCCAGTCCACACGCAGGCCGTTATCCAGCTCGATTTTTTGCGCCGCCGCCATCTGCCAGCTGGAGAAACGGCTGTAGATTTCGCCGGGGCTGCGCTTCTCAAAGAACGAAAGCGTGTTGTTCAGCAACCGGGCAAAACCGCTGACGCTTTGCATCACGACAAAACGTTTGATAAACCGCTCGGTCACGCTGCGCACAATAAACGCCAGCAGCGTCGAGACCACGAAGGCCAGCAGATAATAGAAATACGGGAATTCGGTTTTGCCGCCGGAAGAGAAAACGTTGTTGATTGCCGAGCTGACCATTACCGGCATGATGAACAAGGTCAGTGACACCAGAAATGCCAGCAACATCAGCTTGTAAATACCGGGGATCGCCGCCGTTTGTTTCAGGCTCATGCATTCGAGCGCACGGAAACGACGCGTGCGCGGTTGTTTTTCTGCTGTCTGCGCAGTGCGCGGCGCCTCCTGATCGAGCACCACCGCGTAACCGCTGATTTCAGATTTGAGCGCGGCAACCGGCAGAAGCTGTTCGCCAATCGCCGGATTCATCACGCAGACATAGCTGCCCTGACGATAGGCCAGCAGGACATAGTGACTGGCACCGTAGTGCAAAATGGCCGGTAATGGCAGTTCTGCCAGCTCATCGAAATCAAACGCCACCGGATACGCCGGGATCGCCAGCTCAGATAAGATGTCGCACAGGGCCGACAGCGCGGTGCCGTGAGACGATGTCGGGAAACGTTCGCGTAACGCTTCAAGCGGTGCGCTGATGCCCTGAGTTTCCGCCAGCATAGAAACACAGGCCAGCGCGCATTCGTTCGTTTCTGCCTGATAAACCAGCTTAGGAATAATATTATCCATAATCGATACCTTAAAACGCCCTGTTCTTTTCAGTAATATCGCTGCGCTGTTGCGGATGGGTTTTCATTCATTAATAAAAAATAACGAATGTGAATGCCACAGCATCCAGTCGGTTGAATGTTCACGAATACTTTGTTCAATAATGCGCGGCATTTTTTCTTTTAATTCTTTAGCACTGACCGGGTCATGAATAACGATATTTAACCCTTTGTCATAATAAAGATGATAAAAAATCACCTTCGCAGACATCATTCGTGCCAGCCGGATAATACCGCTGTGTAAACTGGCGGGACGACCAAATATCCGGCAGGATAATTTCTCAGCTTTGTCTTTACTCGCGTACTGCGTGAAATCAGGCGTGATATCCGGGAATAAAATAATATTCCGCTGGTTATCGGCGGCCTCCATGACCGACGTCATCAGATTCCCGGCAATGTTTTTATTATCTTCATGTATCGAACAATAGGTCAGATCAACGCCGCCCAGTTGCCGTTCTGCTGCGGAATGCGCATCCGCGCTGCGCGAGGTAATGACTGTCGCTTTACCCGGAAACGCCGCGGCACCGACCATGGTACTGAGTACGTCCGACACCATGTGTAATGGCGCGAGGATCACCGGCTGACCGGCGCGTTGCAGCGGCTCGACCACCGCATTGAGCCTGGCCGAACAGTCAGCCAGCTCACGTAATGCACGGCGGTTCTGTCCGTAGGTCACCGCCTGAATCAGCAGCTGTCGCCGCTGGGTCAGCCAGATATAATCAAATTTCTGATTGTCATTCATCAGACACTGACGGTTAGACTGCGCGACCGCCGCCCGTAACTTCACATCACGCCCTGTCAGCCCTAAAAAGCGGCTGACGTGGGACAAGGCAAAAATAACGCGATAATGCATGTGCCGGAATAATAAACAATGCGCCCTGTAGCCAGTAAGCCGGAGTTTATACAAAAACCACTGACATCTGACGGTGAGGTTTTTCCAAAACAGCGCGCACCACAGGGCAACGAATTTCATTATTTCTCCGGCGCCTGATCATTCTTCAAAATAGAAAGTAATTTGTCAGAGAATGACGGAAAATCACGATCCTGAATCGCTACCCATTTTTTGGCCACAATAAAGGTCGGGGTCGCATTAATGTCGTAATACTGTGAAACGCGGGTCATATAATCGAGCAGGTCTTTGACTTCTGCCGACTGACTGACTTTATGGTATTCATCGACATCAATCTTATTCTCTGCCAGCCACGCATCTCGTTTTGCCGGATCACCTAAATCAATGTGATTTTTCATGACCGCGTCATAGGCGCTTTCACGGTGGGCTTCTTCAATGCCCATCACCTGTAATGTGGCAAATACCGGTGCAAAGCGCGCCAGTCCGCCCTGATTATCCAGGCTGAAGTGCAGACGAACCAGTTTCTTGCCCGCTGGCATACGTTTTTCCAGCGCCTCAACATTCTTTTCGTTTAATGCACAGTAATGACAACCGTATGAGAAGATTTCAATAATATCTTGCCCATCCGTAATCGGACTTTTGGCTAATTTATCCGCCGACAGCGACGTCAGAACCTGTTGTCCGTCATCGCTGGTTTGGTTGCGTACAAGGTAATGGATCCAGGCTGTCGTAATCAGCGCTGAAATAACTGCGACAAAAACGGTATACGCCAGAATGGGCAGAATTCTTTTTTTCATGGGAGGCTTTTCATCCTGAAATAATAATACGCGACGCTCACCGGGGAAATATCAGGCGGGCGTTGTAAAGGTAATACAACGCCCTGTCAGATAAACAGTAAAACTATTTAGTCTGATTTAATAAGAAACAAATGTTTCTCAGCCTACGTTACCGCAGTTGATGATGGCTGCAGCGGTGAAGGTTTTAGTCACAACACCATTTTTGTCAGTACAAGTTTTCACTGCATTACAAACGGTTGCATCACCCACCAGGTTTAATTCAAAGCTGTTTACGCAAGTCGTGGTACCGCCAACAATTGCGCTTGCTTCATTCATGTTGATCTTTTTCATCTGTGATATCCTTATTTAGTCAGAGTTAATATAAAAATAGTTTGGGGATATTATTCACTGACCTGTTTCCAGTGAATCCCCGCACAGAAAAACATGATAAAACACGTCCTCCTGTGCTCCGAAATAATTACCCAGAACAGAAACATTCAGGCTTTCATTGTCGGATGCGGCGCATTGTAGCGGCGGTTTTTTAATTGGGCAATACACCTGAAATGACATAAAACGAGCAAAATCAACCGTTCCATTACCTATGTCACAGGAGTTTTCTGATATAAAATTAAGATAAAGCGCATCGGATAAATTCAGCCGTGCCCGATGCCAGATCTGCCTTATTTATGATGCAGGATATTTCCCGGATAATATTAAGAATACCGGATCCCCGAAGGGCAAAATATTTTAAAAAATATTGGAGTTAAGCGTGACGTAACGCTTTCGCGGGGACTTAGGAAGGAAAATACAGCAAAGGGAGCCAACATCCCATCCGCCTCCTTTCGCAGGAAACGGATGGGCACAACACGTTCTTCATCAGAAACCTAATGAATCCAGCAGATCATCAACCTGTTCTTGCGAAGCCACCACACCGACGCCGTTGGCGTCGAGTTGCGGGCCGTTCAGCAGACTGTCATTTTCGCGCTTGGCTTTAACCTGTTGTTCAGGAATGTTTTCCATCAGCACCATTAACAGCTGATTTTCAATTTCCTGTACCACGGTCATCATGCGTTTGATGACCTGACCGGTCAGATCCTGGAAGTCCTGCGCCATCATGATTTCCATCAACTGAGCATTGGTGAAGCTGGTGTGCTCAGGGATTTCTTTCAGGTAGCTGCGGGTGTCCGTGACCAGTTCGCGGGCATCCGATAATTCAATCGGATTTTCAAACCACTCGTCCCAGCGCTTGTCGAGTTTTTTGGCACCCGACTCCAGTTTGTTCTGACGTGGCTGTGCGGCCTCGACGCAGTTCAGGGCGCGTTCAGCCGCCTGAGCCGTCATGGTCACCACGTAGTCCAGACGATCCCGGGCATCCGGGATCGCTTCTGCCGCCTGAGCAATGGCCTGATCCAGGCCAAGTTCACGCATACTGTCACGCAACATACGGGTCAGTTGCCCAATGCGGGCGATAATATCGCCCGCGGTGGCTGCATCATTTGCAGGCATTGGTATCTCTGCCATATATGTACTCCTACATGCCCAGTTTTTCGAAGATTTTGCCCAGCTTTTCTTCCAGCGTGGCGGCGGTGAAAGGTTTCACAACATAGCCACTGGCCCCGGCCTGTGCGGCGGCAACGATGTTTTCTTTCTTCGCTTCTGCCGTCACCATCAGCACCGGCAGTTTGGACAGTGCGCCGTCAGCACGGATGGTTTTCAGCAGATCCAGACCGTCCATGTTAGGCATGTTCCAGTCGGATACCACGAAGTCAAAACCTCCGGCACGCAGTTTGTTCAGTGCATCGACACCGTCTTCCGCTTCTTCAACGTTGTTGAAGCCCAGCTCTTTCAGCAGGTTGCGAACGATACGACGCATGGTAGAGAAATCGTCTACTACCAAAAATCTCAGATTTGGATCGGCCATGTTTTATCTACTCCTAAGGTTTGCTACCCAGCGCAAGGCTGAAAAATTAAATACGTAATGCCTGACCGGCTGATATTTGTGCCAGCATCCGCTGGCTGATTTGGCTGAGATCCACCACTTCGTTTACGCCACCCGTGGCGATAGCCTCACGAGGCATACCGAACACCACACAGCTGGCTTCGTTTTGTGCAAGGGTGTAAGCCCCTGCGCGGTGCATCTCAAGCATGCCGGCGGCTCCGTCATTGCCCATTCCCGTCAGGATCACCCCGACGGCATTGCGTCCGGCGAATTGCGCCACCGAACGGAATAATACGTCGACCGACGGACGATGGCGGTTCACCGCCGGACCGTCGTTCAACTTAACCTGATAGTTGGCACCACTGCGCGCCAGCTCCATATGCCGGTCGCCCGGCGCGATATACGCATGGCCCGGCAGTACACGTTCGCCGTCTTCCGCCTCTTTCACCGTGATCTGACATAACTTGTTCAGACGGTCCGCAAAAGAGCGGGTAAAGCCCGGTGGCATATGCTGGGTGATCATCAGCGCCGGACAGGTCGGCGGCAGCGGTTGCAGCACATGGCGGATGGCTTCGGTTCCGCCGGTAGACGACCCGATGGCAATCAGCTTTTCACTGCTCAGCAGCGGCGTATGGCTGAGAATGCGCGGCTGATCAATGTTGACGCTTTTATTCAGACGCGCTTTCGAGGCCGTGCGGATCTTGTCGGCAATCATCTCGCTGTAGGCCAGCATGCCTTCGCGGATCCCCAGTTGCGGTTTGGTGACGAAATCAATCGCCCCCAGTTCCAGCGCACGCAGGGTGATCTCCGAGCCTTTACCGGTCAGCGAGGAGACCATCACCACCGGCATCGGGCGCAGGCGCATCAGTTTTTCCAGAAAATCCAGTCCGTCCATGCGCGGCATTTCGACATCCAGCGTCAGCACATCCGGGTTGAATTTTTTGATGAGATCGCGCGCCACCAGCGGGTCCGGCGCGGTCGCCACCATTTCCATATCCGGGTGGCTGTTGATGATTTCAGTCATCAGCTGACGCATTAACGCCGAGTCATCGACGCTCAACACTCTGATTTTATTCATTACCTCTCCTTGGCGAGGCCGTAGACGGTCTGACCGCGCAAATAAAATTCCCGGCTGATTTGGCTGAAGTTCTCGGAGTGTCCGGCAAACATCAGGCCACCCGGTTTAAGTAACGGAACAAATCGGCGTAAAATTTTCTCCTGTGTTTCTTTATCGAAATAAATCATCACATTACGGCAGAAAATTGCATCAAACGGACCGTTCAGCTGCCACTGGTTTGCCAGCAAATTCAGCTGCTGGAAAGCCACCATTTGCGCCAGTTCGGGACGCACACGCACCAGACCACTGTGCGGGCCGGTGCCTTTCAGGAAAAATTTCTGCAACTGCTGCGGGCTGAGCGTGCGCAGCTCTTCCAGCCGGTACACGCCCGCCGTGGCTTTCTCAAGCACCTGCGTGTCGATGTCACTGGCCTGAATGCGGCAGTTTGCCATGCGCGGCCCGAGTGCTTCGCTCAGCGTCATGGCGATGGAATACGGCTCTTCGCCGGTCGACGCCGCCGTACTCCAGACGCTGTAATTATTCGGACGCGAACGGGCATGCTCCGCCAGGATCGGGAAGTGATGCGCTTCGCGGAAAAATGCCGTCAGGTTAGTGGTCAGCGCATTGATAAACGCCTGCCATTCCGGACTGTTACTGTCGTTTTCCAGCAGCGCCATATAGCTGCCGAAATCATTAAGCCCGAGGATCCGCAACCGCCGGACCAGGCGGTTGTAGACCATTTCGCGTTTGTGATCCGCCAGCACAATACCCGCGCGCTGATAGATCAGCTCGCTGATCCGGCGGAAATGGGTATCGGACAGCGGTAAACGCTGGATCATCTGTGCCATGATCGAGGTGTTATCAGCACTCATTGGCGAGCCTGGTTGATTCATGGTGCAGCTCCATTAATGGACAGGTGGTGTTACGGGTACCCAATTACTCTTCATCCGCTGACTTTTCATCAGATGACCCTGTCAGAAGGTTTCCCAGTTATCTGCCGAACCCGCACGCGCGGTGGCCGGAAGTAACGCGGGTTGCGCCACCTGGCGAGGTGTTACGCCCTGAGCCTGCAGGCCACGGCGTGAAACCGCTCCGTCCGCAGAGGCCAGGCGGAACACCGATACTGCCCGGGTCAGATTTTCAGACTCGACTTCCAGCGCATGCGTGGAAGAAGCAGCCTGCTGAACCAGCGTGGCGTTTTGCTGCGTAACCTGATCCATTTGCGTCACGGCAATCGAAACCTGCTCGATCCCACGGCTTTGTTCGTCAGACGCCGACGCGATTTCGCCCATAATGTCGGTGACACGGGTTACTGCACGCACGATGTCATCCATGGTATTCCCGGCGGATTCCACCAGCGTTGAACCCTGGCTGACACGGCTGACGGATTCATCAATCAGGGCTTTAATTTCTTTCGCGGCCTGAGCACTGCGTTGTGCCAGACTGCGCACTTCACCGGCGACCACCGCAAATCCACGCCCCTGCTCACCGGCACGGGCAGCTTCTACCGCCGCGTTGAGTGCCAGAATATTGGTCTGGAATGCAATGCCATCAATGACGCTGGTGATCGCGCTGATTTTCTTCGAGCTGCCCGCAATATCATTCATGGTTTTCACCACATTGCCGGTCAGTTCGCCGCCTTTTTCGGCTGTATTCGACGCATCACGCGCCAGTTGTGTCGCCTGACGGGCGTTCTCGGCATTCTGCTTCACGGTAGCGGTCAGCTGTTCCATGCTGGCTGCGGTTTCTTCCAGTGCCGACGCCTGTTGCTCGGTACGGGAAGATAAATCAGTGTTGCCGGCGGCAATGCCTTTCAGACCGGAGAACATGGTGTCAGCCCCGTGACGGACGGTACGGACGGTGTCTGCCAGCGACTTCTGCATCTGTTGCAGGCTTTCCAGCATGACTTTGATTTCGTAGCGCCCTTCTACCGTGATCGGCGCGGAGATATCACCGGCACCAATACGGTCAAAATGCCCGCGCATCACGGTCAGCGGCGTAAACAGAATGCGGCGGGTAACGACCAGCGCCAGCGCGGTCAGGGCAATCAGCAATACCAGCACCACCGAGGTGTTGATCATAACGTTCTGGTATGACGCCGCCGTTTGCGCTTTGGCTTGCTGGAAACGTCCGCCCACGTAGGCGACATAATCGCCGACGTCTTTCTGGAACTGATCCTGATATTTTTGTGCCGGACCGTTCAGGAAGCCATTCATGTCACCGGTGGACAGCAGGTTAATCAGCGTCTGCAACATGTCATGCAGCGCCTGATAACTGGCTTTGTTCACGGTGGTCAGTTCTGCGGCTTTTTCGGTTCTGCGTGGCAGCGCCAGAAACGCGGCATAAGAATCTTCGGCATTTTTCAGGCTGCTTTTGGCATCCGCTATCAGCTGAGTGATGTTGTCCTGCGGTTGCTGGAGCGCCAGACGTGTTGCTGCACGGTTCAGGGTATTACGGGTTTGCAGCAGATAAGACCAGGTCTGGCTCAGCGCATCGCGTTGTTCCGTGGTGTTGGATATCTGTTCAAAATTCATTTTATCCGTGTGGGCAGCCTGCAGCGATAATCCGCTGTTAACCAGTTGCATTACAAAGAACACTATCAATAACAAAAACATGCAGGTGGACACACGGATGTGCTTAAACATGGATAACCTCGTTAGGTGTCAGCCCTGACCGGCACCTTATTTCTTAATACCCTTCATATTCAGGTCTGCAGTTGCGTTGGCTGCTCTCAGTCATCCGAATCTCTTACTGAAGTAAGCGCATCGGGATTTCCTCGTTTGCCGCCTTCCTGCAAACCTGGCTATGTTGGGTAGCGATGTTGATGTACGTGCTTAGAAGGTTTCCCAGTTTTCGGTTAAATCTGTACCCTGCGCTCCACCTGTACCGGCTTTTGAACCTGAAAGGTTCGGAGTCAACAGAGGCAGTCTGGCCGAAGAGGCCGGGTTCTGGCGCACGTTGTTATTTGTGGTCTGACTCAGCGTAAAGACCGCCACGGATTGCGTCAGCAGGCTGGCCTGCTCTTCCAGCGCCGCCGAAGCGGACGCGGATTCTTCAACCAGTGAGGCGTTTTGCTGTGTCACCCGATCCATTTCAGTAATGGCTTGTGCGACCTGCTCGATCCCACGGCTTTGTTCATCCGATGCCGAGGTGATTTCGCCCATAATGTCAGTCACACGCGTGACGGCATTGACCATGTCGTGCATGGTGTCACCGGCACTTTCCGCCAGCACTGAACCGGTATTAATACGGCTGACAGAATCATCAATCAGCCCTTTAATTTCTTTTGCTGCCTGTGCGCTGCGTTGCGCCAGAGTACGAACTTCACCGGCCACGACCGCAAATCCACGGCCCTGCTCACCTGCGCGCGCGGCTTCAACGGCGGCGTTCAGCGCCAGAATGTTGGTCTGGAAGGCAATCCCGTCAATCACACCGGTAATGTCGGTGATTTTCTTCGAGCTGCTGGCGATGTCATTCATGGTATCGACCACGTTTGCCACCACTTTCCCACCCTTCTGTGCCGTTTCCGATGCGCTCAGCGCCAGCTGGCTGGCCTGACGGGCGTTTTCGGCGTTCTGTTTCACGGTGGCGGTCAGTTGTTCCATGCTGGCTGCGGTTTCTTCCAGCGCGGACGCCTGCTGCTCGGTACGTGAAGACAAATCGCTGTTGCCTGCGGAGATTTCGCTCGCGCCGCTGTAAATCGCATCAGCGCCGTGGCGTACACCGGAGACCGTGCGGATCAGTTCGTCCTGCATGTACTTGAGACTATCGGCAAGCTGGCCGATTTCATTACGGCTTTTCACGACTATTTCGTGCGTCAGATCACCGGTTGCAATTTTGCGGATGGTATCGACGATATTTTTCAGCGGATGGATCAGAACGCGTTGTACGCCGACCCAGGCCAGAACAATGAAAATAGCCAGTACAATCAGCACAGTGCCCAGCATCCACATGGCGTGGTGGAAAGAGTTGTCGCTGATTTTTACCGCGTTGTCGTAGAGGTGATCGTTCTGATCGATATAGGTGACGAACGCTTTTTCGAAGTTATCCTGATATTGCTGAGTCGGTTGTTCGAAGAAGTCATTGATACGCCCCAGACCAATCAGCTCAATCAGTTCAGAAAGTGCGTCGTGCAGCACCTGATATTGCTTTTTAGCCTCTTCCGCGTATTGCGGGTTCTGGCTGGCATCCACCGGGATTTTTTGATAATTGGCAAAGTGCTGATCGGCGATTTGCAGATCTTTCGTCGCCGTATCGATCAGTTCCTTGACCGTTGCCCCGCTCCCCATCTGGTTAGCGTCAAGCATGAACCGTATACCCGCGCGGTTCAGGGTGTTACGGGTTTGCAGCAGATAAATCCAGCTGGCATTAAATTCTGCCTGCTGTAAACGGATCTGCTGTGATGTGGTGAAATTGTCTTTGTCTGTCTTCAGGGATTTAAAGAACAGGCCACCGGATACCAACTGTAAAGCACCGAAGACCACCAGTAAGATCACGATGCCCGTGACCACTTTCATACGGTTAAACATGTTGTTCCTTTTCAAATGAGAATTATCTGGAACAGTTATCGGCAGACAGAAGAGGAACTTTATGTGATAGGGATCAGATTTTTTTCGGGGGGAATGAGATCAGGCCACGGTGGCGACAAAACTCTTTAAAAGTGCGATGCGATGGCTATCCGGACTGACCAGAAGATCGTGGTGAATCATCAGCACCACGCCTTTCAGCAGCTCGGTGGTGTTGTCGATTTGGGAAAGGTTTTTGAGCTTTTCGATATCATTGCCAATCTCACGCCCTTTCAGCGAGAGACGCTTATTGGCCAGACCGGTCGCCAGTTCGGAGGTCAACAGGGTGACCATACGCATAGCCGCCTCCGGGTTTGAGGCCAGTTGATGAATGTAATACTTCAGCAGTAACGGCACGAAATCAGGGGTTGCCCCCAATTCCGCGCTGGCCAGATTCAGCAGATCAATCATGTGCGCAGGCACACGGGTTTCCACGGCTTTACGTTGTACCTGCAGCTGTTTACGGATGGCAGGCACAGACTGATAAGGGATCACCGCGACATTGCCGCAGGTTTTGCACACGCCCGCGATGATATTTTTCACCACACCACTGCCGTCATCAAACGGCACATCGCGCAGCTGATAGCTCACCGTGCGAAAAGCCTCACACACGCCGCACATCGCCTTTTTCTCATCCCCGACTTTATAAATAATCATATTCTTCCTTAATGATGAACACTGATGAAAACACTGCCCGCAATGTACGCCACCCGTCGTACATTCTCAAGTTTTCATTGCGGTTCGGGCTTTGTTTTGCCGTCTGACGTTAAACAGCACATAACTCATCAGCGACAGCATCCACACCCCGACCATGCCGTAGACCAGAATGACGGCAAAACCCTCCGTCAGCGCCTGCGCAATCTGCGCACCGGGCAAGTCCTCAGTCACTGCGCCACCGGCAATACGTTCTGCCAGAGAAGACAGTTCCCCTGCGGCTGGCATGACCTTTTTCAGGCTCGCGGCAATTCCCGCCACCAGCAGGCTGCCCATCAGCGCAATGTTGATCGCCAGTGTGATCAGTCGTGCGCTGATATCAATGCCTGAGGCCATTCCCGCGCGGTTTGCTGCGACCGAACCGGTGGTAGTGTTAGTGACCGGGGTATTGGTCAGCCCGAGCGCCATGCCTGCCAGCAACGCACCGGGTAACAGGCTCAGATGATGAACCACCGCGATGTGCATCAGCATAAAGCCCGCACCGATTGCGAATAACCCGCCCGGGATCAGCCGGGACGCACCAAAACGCGCCGTCAGCTTTTCGCCCAGCGGCGGCATCAGCAAAGTCGGTAAGGTGTAGGCCAGCAGCGCCAGACCAGTGGATACGCTGTCGTAGCCCAGCCCGCCCTGGTAATAGACCGGCAGATAAATCATCAGCGGCCAGAAGCTGAAGTTCATGCCAATGGATCCCATCAGCGCCCCGGAAAATGCGCGGATGCGAAAAACAGAGAAATCGAACATCGGATGCGGATGGCGTTTTTCAATCCAGATGAACATCGCAGCACTGACGGCAGTCGCCAGCAGAACGGCGCCTGCGGTGAGGCTGTTCCAGCCCAGACTGCTGCCCTGCGTAATCAGGAACGTCGCGCCCATCACCGTGACCGACAGCGTAACCAGCCCGCCGAGATCCAGTTTTTGGGACTGTCCGTCCCGGGATTCCACTACGTTTTTCAGCGCCAGAATCAGGGTCAGTACGGCGATAAATACGTGAATCAGAAACACCCATCGCCAGCTCAGCCAGGCAACCAGTATGCCGCCGATGACCGGGCCAAATCCCAGCCCGAAACCAAAGGTTATTCCCCATGCAGCGAAAGCCCGGCTGCGTGGTTTTCCTTGCGGAAATTGCGACGAGAGGATAGCGATCAGGCAAGTCAGCATCGCACCGCCACTCAGCCCCTGCGCGAAACGTCCTGCGATAAGCCATTGCGCACTGCCTGCTAAACCACATAACAGTGACGTCAGTCCGAACGCAGCAATACTGAGGATAAAAACACGTTTTCGACCATAGCGGTCGGCCAGCGTGCCGGTCGCCATCAGTACCGTGGTACAGGCCAGCGTATAGGCGTTCATGATCCACTGAAGTTCACGGAAGCTGGCATGCAGTTGCTGTTCAAGTATCGGTGATAATACGGGTACGCTGGAGATTTCCAGTCCTGACATCAGAGCCGCCAGACATACCGCCATCAGGGCGAAGGTGTTTTTCATGCTGAAATCCTGCAAGGGTAAGAGACGCACAGCATGGAAGATTGACGGCGGCGTAGAAATCCGCGCGGATGCCATATATCGTCAAGATCATGCCAATCTGATGGTTTTCCTTTTATGCAAAACGCTGGTCTGTCATTGATGTCTTCCCCGCGCAATCCTGCTCCGCGAAACCGGCGGCTGGTGCTGCTGGCCTATGAGTGTCTGTGTACCTTCGAGTTCGGGACAGCCGTCGAAGCGTTTGGTCGCGCCGATGAACTCACCGGCGAACCGCTGTATGAGTTATCCGTCGCCTCCGTCGAGGAAGGAACGTTTGGCGCCCAAGGCGGCGTGCGGCTGTTGGTCGATGGCGGGCTGGAACTGCTGGAAGATGCGGGAACCATTGTCATCCCCGGCTGGCGAAGCATCCACGAACCGGCCTCTGACCGGCTGATCGCGGCCCTGCAAACAGCACATCGTAACGGCTCGAGGATTGTGTCGATCTGCGCGGGAAGTTTCGTGCTCGGCGCTGCCGGTTTACTGGACGGCAAACGCGCCACCGCGCACTGGAACAGCACCGATGTGCTGGCGCAGCGATTTCCGCGGGTACAGGTTGAACATGGCATGATTTATGTCGATGAAGGCAGCATTATCACCTCAGCCGGTGGCGCGGCGGGCGTCGATTTGTGTCTGCACCTGATCCGCCGCGATTACGGCATTGAAGTCGCTAACCGCACCGCGCGCAGGATGGTGACGCCGCCGCTGCGTGAAGGCAATCAGGCGCAGCTGATACAACAGCCAGTGCCGCGGCATCCGGCAAAAACCCTCGCTCCGCTGCTCGATGATTTACGCAGCCATCTCAATACGCCGCTGGTGATTGATCAACTCGCCGCACAAGCTGGCATGAGCCGCCGTACCTTCCTGCGTCGTTTTCATGATGCTACCGGCACCACGCCGGGCGAATGGATGCTGAGCGTAAGGCTGGAAAAAGCCTGCGCCCTGCTGGAAAACGGCACACTGAGTATCGACCGCGTCGCCGAACAGGCCGGTTTCGGATCGCCGGAAACTTTACGCCATCACTTCCGCCAGCGGCTCGGGACGACGCCGTCACAGTGGCGCAAGGCGTTTGTTGAACGGGATTTGGTGGGGTGAGTGCTGGGGCTGGCTGGACGGCAGTAAACAGTCAGCCCAATCGTGATCCGCATAAATACGCAGCGTTTATTATTAGTATAATGGCTGAATATTATTGATTATCATTCATATTAAAATGCAACCGGCTAATAACCTTTACCCTCCGTTAATACAACACAGAAAAGCCTCAATCCTCACATAGTTCAACACAGAGTAAACCAAGTACTTTAATAACGAATAATAGTGAGTGGTCGGATTTGTGAAAGTATCAACAGGCCAGAATATATGATTTCACCTCTTTATTATCAATATGAGTTATCATGAAAAAATTAATTATTTCGGTCCTTGCTGTCACTGCATTGTCAGGCTGCGCTCAACAGACATTCAAATTAAATGAGGGTATTGCAGAGCAACCCGCTCATGTTACCAGACAAGCTTTCTTCGTTAATGGTATTGGGCAAGAACATACAATAGACGCAGCAAAAATTTGTGGCGGCGCAAATAAAGTTGTTCGTACTGAAGTTCAGGAATCAGGTATGGATGTATTCCTGCGCATCATCACTTTAGGAATATATACACCTCGTGAAGCAAGAGTTTATTGCACGAAATAATAACTCATGATGATTTTTTATAAATGCCTGCTGTCATTGCTAAAGATGATTAGCAGGCATCTTTTAAATCAGATCTTAGTATTAATTAATTTTCAACGCTTGTGGTCTCAATAATCAGATCGCGCCCTCCTGCATTGACCTGCGATCTTGAGCTGCCTGTGCGGCAGTGAACTCAAAGCAGCACGCTTTGCTTTTGCTCCTTCCCCTCTCACGAGGGGAAGGCTGGGATGGGGTGTGGGTTTGATGGAAACGCAAACAGTTAAGCCGTCTTTAATACCCCACCCCAACCCTCCCCTTCGCAGGGGAGGGAGCCGGTCTCAGTTGTAGTTGATTTCGGTGTAACGGCTCGGCCAGATGGTTTCGGCTTTTACGCCGATGGCTTCGGCAACCCCAGCATGGATACGGGATATGTTACTCAGCCTTTCTAAGCGGCCTATGCGGCAGTGAACTGTTGGGTTTTCAGGTTTAGGCGTTGAACTGCAAAAGATTATTCCTATTTCGGCAGAAATACCCTCTTTTTATGTGGCTTGCGTGATTTAGTAAAATCAATGAGTTAGAAAGGGTGCGAAAAAAAGGGTCAGTTCACAGATGCCATTAATACCCCACCCCGGCCCTTCCCTTCGCAGGGGTGGGAGCTAACTGAGCACTTTCTCAGCAATGTCTGGCGGCCAGACCGGGGCGGTTTTTAGCTCCTCCCCCTGCGAAGGGGGAGCAGCTGTGTCGAATGTCAATCCGGCAGCGATTAATTTGCTGCCCATTCACGACCATCTCGCACCATCG
>NZ_SOAO01000020.1:0-53416 GCF_004364755.1 Rahnella sp. BIGb0236 | reverse complement strand
CCATTCAGACGCCGGATAGATTCAAGCAAGCCAATTTATCGTCAAAATCGGTGTTGCAAAAACGGGAGTGACCATAGATTCCGTTTTCCAAGCGGACCCCAAACAAAACGGACTTGCCAAAGCACTGAGGGAAATTGGTCGTATTGAACGAACTCTGTTTATGCTCGACTGGTTCCGCGATCCGGCACTTCGTCGGCGGGTACAGGCGGGACTGAATAAAGGAGAAGCCCGTAACGCGCTGGCGCGTGCGGTATTCCTACACCGGCTGGGTGAAATCAGGGACAGAAAACCGGAAAATCAGAGCTATCGCGCCAGTGGACTGACGCTGCTGACGGCTGCCATATCCCTGTGGAATACCGTCTATATGGAAAGAGCGGTCGATGCCCTGAAGCGCAAAGGGGTGAAGATCAACGAGCAACTGCTGTCGCATTTGTCCCCGTTAGGCTGGGAACACATCAATCTGACAGGCGATTATATATGGAAAAGCAACCGGATACCGGCTTCCGGTAAGTTTCGTCGGCTGAGACCAGCTAAAGTCGAAAGGTCAAAAAATAGCCTTAACGTACAATAATTTTCGATATCCAAACTGACCCCTGATAAGGCGCTTCAACAACAATTTGCCAAGAAACTGAAAAAGTGTTGCGAAAATCCTCATGTTCCTTCGGCCAAACTTCGCGGGATGCCTGGGTGTTATAAAATCAAACTGCGCGCATCGGGCTTCCGTTTAGTCTACGAAGTAATTGATAACTTCCTGATTATCGCAGTCGTAGCCGTTGGTAAAAGAGAACGCAGTGACGTCTATCAGTTGGCCAGTGAGCGTTTAAAATAACGTCCAGTGCAGATTTTTATGCCCGCCAGGGCATGCAGGCGACAGTAAGTCTTTTTGGCAAATCGGGGGCTGATTATTCCAGCATCACCGACGACTATCAGCCCCTGGTATCCTCAATCCCCCACTCTGCCTGCCAGACTTAACTACGTTAAAACCCCACAGAACTTTAGGTACGCCGTCGGAGTGGTCACGGCAAGGCCTTGCCGCGTTGGCGCCCTTTGGGCGCTTACGGGCGTGTTTCCCACAACCCAAACCGACATTCTCACAGCAACACTAAAGTAGTAGTTACAACATCCGTCTATTAAAGCGGCACTGATCCCGGCCTTCGGCCGGGGCGGCGCGGCTTTTCAGGGCGGTCGGGTTCCGCTCAGGAGTTACCGCTGTGCACGGTGCGGTGTTCAGGGGGCAGCTCGGGAGCCTCAGATTTGCACGGCGTAGTTAAAGACGTCATGTGAATGTTGTAACTAATTACTTTGGGCAACCTTATTCCAAAGGGCTTGCGAAGGAAGTGTAAACCGGTGGTCTTCCCCAGCCCTTTAGTTCGACTCTTAAACATGCGTGCTTGTTTTGTCGGATATAAGCCACATTCCTATCGACTGCTGCATACCTGTTACAGTCAGAATACGGGTACGCATCAAGGAGTAGATAATACTCCTGAGCTTTCGAGTCAATATAAGTAAACGGAAGAGCAGTAAGGAATAATCCACCAATTACGAAGTAACTAAACCCAAAAGATAGCGAGTTATACTCTTCATCGTATTTAGTGGTGAAGAGTGATGATGCTTTGTAGTAAGCAACTTTGACCCAATATCGAAGGAAAAGAAACAACCCCGTCAGTACGATACAAAGTGGTATTGCCGCAAGAAGGCCGCTTACTGAGGAAGAGTAGTTTAGAAATTCGTGATCGACCTGAAAGGTTGCATTCAGGGATTTTTCAGAAAAAATTCTGCAGATGAAAAAGATCCCGCTGGTAAAGAATACCGTACCTATGAAATTAGAGGCTTTCTCAAAAACTCGTTTCCAATTTCTTATGATATAAACAAAAAATGGTATGTAGAAAACTGCAAAGGCGAACAATAAGAATTCATATTTCAGCAAAACGAGAATTAGCATCGCATATGCAATAAGAATCGATGTATTGAGCAAACTTTTGTACTTAGGGTGCATACCGTAACTTCCATCCTTTTCTTCATGAATACCAGCACCTTAACTTATCGTAATTTCTAAGGAAAACAATTCCCTGTTGCTTCTGTAAGCAACTCCGAATTAGTAAGGATATGCCCCCCATCTATTCGCAATAGTTGTTTCCGTAACGAAGTGGAGGCGTCTCTTATCAGATGCGTACCTAAAAGGACGCACTGAAAACACTCCCTTTTTAAAGGGCTTCTTTTGTTCAGAAATTACGTTCGAAGTTAATGGCTGAAGTCGTACTGGCGACGAAGTTAACTTTCGTGCATGTTGAGATTCATCGTTTACCGAGCGGATATGCGTCACTTTGAAGGCAAAATTTGCGGAGTTTTTTGGTCGATAACGGTGTTAACAGATAAAAGCTAAGAAATGCGGGTATGTTGGTGGTATCAGGATGTAAGAAGTCCCCATGCTGTCAGCACGGTGAAGGAGATATCCATAATCGGGAGAGTTAACGGTTATTGGCGAGCTCGAGTAATAACCGGTAATACATTTCCGGGTCAGAACTCACCAGTCCCGGATGTGCATGTCTGAATAACGCTTCGAGAGTCATTGCCTCATGAGGCATGACACTGTTTGACCACTGGACCCAGGCTCTGTAATACGGATGCTGCTGTTTGCGCTTTCTATTCAGTGCCCGTAGCTGGATGTCTTTGTCATCAAGTAAACGATCGATACGCGAATTATCTTTATTTACCAGCGTGTCCAGCTCCCCTTCCAGGGTCGCCATAGCTGTCTGCTTGAGTTCCTCGAGATCCGGGCTGACAACCCACCGCTTGATCTGCTTCAGCCGGTTACGCAAGGAGTGCTTCCTTTTAAGATCCAGACCGAAAGCCTCAAGGCGCAATAAATGGTGCTCGTATTTTTTACGCAGGCTTTCTGTCAGCCCTTTTTTAAGCGCCCACATTTTGAACTTACCGAGCCACTCTCTAATTTCTTCGCCGGCGATCCCCCGCGAGGTAAAAAACTTATCGGCCAGCCAGATCCGCATCGGTTTGTTCTGGCCAGCATCCGGATCTTTATCGTGATCCACAATGACATACCCCATCTGTTCCATAACAGACAACGCTTCCCGTGGACTGTCATAGGCTTTCCGTCCGTTTTCATAGACATGAAGCATCCCTGCAGCAGCGGCAATTTGCTCAAAAGGCATCATGATCTCAAAGCAATAGTCACTGTCGGGGTTATAGTCACAATGCGCGGCCATCGCCATGGAAAGAACCGTCAGCGTCTCACGGATCTCTTCCCTTGCCCTGATGCGCATAGGTTTCGGGACAAAATTTGGATTGTTACGTTTAGTGTAGGGAACATAACCTTTGCGCCTGAGAGCGATAAGATCCAAATTGCGGTGCCAGTCGTGGTTCTGAACGCGAGCCACCACTTTAGACGCGGTCCCTCTTGGAACGGCACAGCAAAGGTTAGGCGTGTAACGCCGGTGAATTTTGGAGCGCCCTTTGCGAAGTTTGTTAGACTCACCCCGCTTACTTTTAACGGGTGTTTCTTCCCTGAGTTCAGCAGTGCCACCTGCCGGCCCTACCTGCTTTATATGACTCATATTACGTTCGCCCTTCCCTGAGATAAGATCCCGTTACCTGCCGGTGTTTTCCACTTCTTCAGTCAATCTGCTGCCAGACGGATTTGGGGACCCGGTCAAACAATCTGCCGGTGATGATTTCAGCCCGCCGATGATCGGCTGCCAGCTCAAACTCATTGACCCATTCCTGAGGCAGTCGCTCCCTCTGATGACTGGTGACCAGCTCTAATGTGTGCAGCTTTGTGCAACGCCGCAATTGCAGTAAAAAATCCATCTTCGTCATTGTCTGCCTCCTTTTAAGAACTGCCGCTGCCAGTCAGCGGCCGGTAGTTTTGTAATTCACTCACCGAACGTTTTTTCAATGATGATTTCGCGTTCCAGTTGCTGAAGTTTTGTCGCCAACCGTTCCTGATTTGCAACCTGCAAGACGGCACGATCCTGACTCAGATTTGCAGGATCTGATTGTTTCCCTGCGGCTTCAGCCAGTGCTTTGCTGTCTGGCTCAGGTAATGACTTCGCCTGTTCTGCACGAACAGCATCAGCGGCAAGGCGCAGTTTTTCTTCCTCTGGTAACACGGCAGCGGCCTGTGCTGCTTTATCCAGCGCAGCGTGCTTCTTCTCATCTTCAGAAGGGATAAATGGCAGAGGTTCGCTTTCCGGTTGCTGCGCCTGACGAAGGACCTCATCGTCCGTGGCCAGATGACTGCCAGTGATGCGGGGAAGGTTGTGAGGAATTCCAGAGCCAGAAAGTCGGACAAGTACACCGCTGTCCGGATGCTGACAGGCTAACGCCAATCCTTCCTGAATATTGCCGGCGACGTGCGTATCGCCATTCCGGCTGACCTGCAGTCCTGCAAACCGAGCATCATCACTGCCCATGACTCTCGGCGCACCGTCCAGCCACGCGCCACCGCCCTGCGGCATAAAGCGCACTTCATCGAGATAGACGCCGGCGCGTTTACCGTTGCTGTCCCAGACCGGCAGTGCGATATGGGGCTGCGGGTACTTCTTCCCGGGAGCGATAAATTTCGCCATACTCTCGCCGGCTTCCACACCGCTGGTCTGCAGAAGCTTTCTCCCGAGCGGGGTGTCCTGTAATGGCGTGGCCGTGGATAACAGCTTTTCGGCCACCTGCGCAGCACGGTCGGTGTCATGGTGCAGCAGATCATGTGCAGAATGGCGCTCGGCCTGCCGGTCGAGCTGCTTCAGCCAACTCTCACGGTCATCCGTGTAGACCTGCACGTGCTCCTTTGCGCGCGACAGAGTCACATAACCCGCTTCCCGTGTGGCCATCCGTTTACGGCCACCGTCAGTACCCTCCAGCGTAATGACATATCGCTCACTGGCCCCCTGTGCCCCGTGCGCCGTGACCGCGTAGGCCAGATCGATATGTCCATCTTCGACCAGGCGCCCGGGCTCCAGTACTTTTTCCTGTTCACCGTTAGTCAGCGTAATCCGGCCGCTGTTTTCAAGTTTGCTCACCTGCCACTGGCTGTTGGCCACATAGCCCCGCTCGTTGTCGCTGCGGGTAAAACGCATGCGGTCGCCGGTGCTGACGGTGATATCGCGGGGGACATACAGCGAAATGTCCTGCGTACTGTTTTCGAAATTGGAAATCACTGCCGGTTTACCGGACTCATCTGTCAGTGTGACCAGTCCCTGCGCTGTGTCCACGCTGCTGACCGTCATATGCTGATTATTCATCACGGCCACGTGACCAACATGGTCGCTGAACCCATGAGCGCTGCGCAGTGCCTTTTCCGGCATGCGGGCAGGTTCGAGTACGGTCAGCGTCAGTTCGCCCGTCCCCAGCTCGCCGTTTTTCTTCAGCGCATCGTGAATACTTTGGTTAATGGCATGGCGATCGGCGTTGAGGTGCGCCACGACCAGCGTTTTCGCCTGCGCAGGCGGCGTACGCCCTGCAAAATCACGCGTGATCGCGTCAATAATGTCTGCGGGTTCATTTGCTCTGGATTGGTCTGTGACAGGCATCGCCCCCGCGTCAGGCTGACTTTCTGCCGGTGCTTTGAATTCCATGACTGAGGAGGCCGGCGCCCACGCATTCGTTTTACGGTGAATTTGTGCAGGCGATATGGCTTCCACTTTCTCCAGCGCGCCTCTGGCATCACCTTCGATCATGCTGTAGATAGCCGGGCGCAGCTGAGGAGTCTGCCGCACAATGTCCTGCATCACTGCGGTATCAATAGGGCTGCGATTCTGCAGCAGTCGGAACGGCTGGCCGGGTTCTATAGGCTGCAACTGCGCGACGTCGCCGCTGTTAATAGCACGCCCGCCCGTATCGGCAATACGCTGGTAAAGTTCGGCCATATCGCGGTTGCCCACCATGGAAGACTCATCCACCAGGAACAGCGTATTACCGTAGTCCGTCTGTTCTCCGGCAAGATTCTTCTGACGTTCCTCGCTCAGAAATGAGGACAGCGTCTGCGCCTGCACGCCAACTGACTGCATTTCATGCACGGCGCGGTGCGTCGGAGCCAGACCAATAACCTCCGGCCGCTGCGTCGCAGGCAGACTGCCGAGTGCCGCCATCACGGCCTTAAACTGGGTAGTTTTACCCGTACCGGCGTAGCCCTGAATGGCCACAAAGCGGTCAGGACTTTCGAGGATAAGTTTGGTGCCGGCCTGCTGACCGCCGGTCAGCCCGGCGAGGTATTTCTCTGGCACAGTGTCCATCAGTGGCGTTACGGCATTTTTACCTTCAGCCACCGAACGGATGATGGATTTCTCCATCTCATAGGTGACACGCGGTACAATCAGGCCACTATCGGCACCGGCGACCGGCGACAGACTGATAAGATCGCCGTTTTTAACCTGCCGGTCGATTTCAGCGCTGGCCTCAGACACCGTGACGTCCGGCGACCAGCCGAGCGAGGCGGAAATCAGGTTGGCTTTGCTGAAGGCGATGCTTTGCGACTGCGCCCGGCTGAGGCCCAGCGCGACCGACTGCGCTACCGGCGTATTCAGAGAGTCGCGGTTTTTCAGCATGGCGGCATCGAGGTTTCGCTCACCGGCTACCCCCTTCACCTGCTCGCTGGCCACCCTGAAGTTGGGATTGCTGATCAGCCTCTTTTCCGCCCTGTCCTGCGGGAGTGCGGTGTAAATCCTCGCCGTCGACCCGCTGCGGGAAAGCTGGTTGAGCGCGGCGGTGTTGAGATCACGGGTACCGGTAGCGGCCAGCACCACCTGGTTCTCACTGACGCTCGCCCCCAGCCCCTCCACCAGCGGAGAGGCCAGCTTCAGGGCGCGTGAGGTATCCAGAACCAGCGATGTATCCCCTTTACTGACCACGACGCCGCCGTCCACAAAACCGGTGACCGTCATGCCATCCCGCGCTTTGACTTTGCCTTCCAGCTCGCGGCCCACCGCCATCAGCGGTTCCCCGATGGCGACCGGCAGCTTTTTATGGGCAAAAGCGCTCCAGCTGCTGTCGAGTCCACTGATTTTCTCCACACGTACTTCGCCGGTCTCTGAAACCAGACGCAGGGTGTTGGTACTCTCGGTGACGCGGTCGACGCCGTATCGCGTCATGGTTTTGGTGTCTTTGTCCCACTTCTCCATCACCATGCCTGCGCGGTAGGTGTCGCGCTGGGTGCGGGTTTTGCCGTCCAGCCAGACCGGCTGAATAACGGACATCTGGCGTTCGTCTTTGCCCAGCAGGCCGGTCGCCTGCAGTTCTGCCCGGATAGCCGTATTGAGCAGCGCCTGCTCACGCGGACCGCTGGCCTGTGCCACCACCGGCTGACCTTCGGCCTTGAGCGCAGCATAGTCCTGAGCCAGACGGTCATAACGCTGGTGTTTGTCACTTTCGCTCACCACAGTAGTCAGGGTTTTAGAACCGTCGTAAAACCGGTACTGCGGCACGCCGGCATCTTTGAGCACCGACAGGGCATTGCCGGTGCCGGTGCGGTTTTCAGAATCGATAAACAGCATCTGCACACCCTGCGCCTGGCCTTTTTCAAGGATGAGCAGCGTTTCTTTCAGGGACAGCTTTTCTGCCTGAGCCAGAACCAGCGTGCTCTGCGGGGGCAGCGTCAGGTCGGCGGTCAGGGCACTGCGCGACATCACCTTTCCGGCGAGCTGCGGGTCAAGGGAGAGAAAATCCCGTCCGCGGTTGTCTGCTGCCAGAACGACCACGTCCCGCCCGTTCTCACCGGCCATGATGGCCGCATCGGTGACGCGGTCACGCAGCTGGGTCGCCCCGCCGCGCCCGGAGAGAATGGCCACCGGCGATTTATCCTGACTAAGAACGGAGTAAGCATCGGCGTAGGAACGGGAGCGCTCCACTGCACGCTCGGGAAAACTCAGTACGCGGTTTTCCTGCATCGCGGTTTTCGCCAGCTGATGCACACTGAGTTCGTTCAGAAGGTGGATATCAGAGGTGAAAATGCCCTTCTCTTTATCCAGCGGGATAAGACGCTGCTGCTCAACGGCCGCGTCGATGCCGTCGCGCACGCGGGCAAACAGTCCGGGTTCGGCGGGCAACTGCGACGCGGTTTTGGCCAGCATGTCGGAATAGGTAAACTGCACTTTGCTGTCGCTGAGAGTAGAAATGGCGTTGCCGATGGCGGTGGCCATGTCAGGGGCAACGCCGGCGGATTCGCTGACGTCTGCGCCGCGCAGCTCTCGCGCCTTCGCCCGCCCGACAAAGTCAGGAAGATTAAACCCGGTCTCTTTCAGCTTCTCGTTCCACTCGGCCACAAGTACCAGCGGGTCGGAGGCCACTTTGGCCTTGCGGGTATCGAGTGCGGCGATATCACGTGATTTTAAAGAGGCCCCGTCACCGGCGGCGGCATTGATTGCCTGGCTACGTTGAGAGAAAGCCTCCACCGGCACATCCTTGATTTCCCACAGACCGTTTTTCCCGGTGTTATGCGTCTCAAAGCCCATCTTTTCCACAGACTCACGCAGCGAATGGCGGTAGATATTGCCCAGCGCTACCTGGTTGGCGTACATCGTTTCGGAAAAGCCGGTTCTCATTTTGGTGTCGCTGGCCAGCGCCCGCCACTTGCCTTCCGCCTCGGTGGCATTAAACACCAGCGCGTGGGTATGCAGCTGCGGGTCTAAGTCGCGGGAGGTATCGTGGTTATAGAGCGCGGCAACAATATTGCCGGTCAGCACGGTCTGCGTCTGGCCACCTTCGGTAATACGTGCGCTGGCCAGCGCCTCCACTTCTTTCATGACGGTATCAACCGCACGGATGTGCGCGTCAATAAACCGCCTATCGCCGCCAATGAGAGCCATCATCGAGACACTTTTGGGCGCCGAAAACGTCAGGTCATAGCCGGGCCGGTGCGTCTCTTTGCCGTTTTCAACGCGCGACAGCACGTTGCCATCGGGCAAAATTCCCTTCTTCATGGCGTTCATCTCGGCGTCCAGCACTGCACCGGACAGCCCCAGATTTTCAGCGCCCTCGCCCAGCCAGCGGGACTCGAGGCTGCCGAGTACGTAGTAATTATCCTGGCTCGAGTAATAACCGGCATCGCCGGCTATCGGACTGATGCTCATCATAAGTAGAAGCCTCCGTCACGTTCGTCATTCCCTTTTTCCGCACGACTGTGATTGATGTTCACCTCTTCGCGGCGCATGGCGTCCTGCGTTTCGGACTGGGCGGCGTACTGCTCATAGGCGTCATAGTCAACGATTTCGCCGTCTTCGCTCATGCCAGGGGGAAGCTCAATATCGATTTCTTCATCACGGCCACCGGCGGATGCTGTCTCAGCAGTCTCTGCCGCCGCAACTGCTGCAGCGACAGGTGTTGTCACCCTGGGCGCGGAGGCCGTGTTCATTACTGTGTTTGCGGGAACCGGCGAAGGCGGCATGTTGACCTGACTGCCGGCGGGGATCACGGCGGCAGTCGCAGGCACAACTGGCGGAGTTTCGACCGATGCATCCTGGCTGAATAATGCATTCATCATGCTTTCTTCCGCCCAGCGCCTTTCCAGATCTTCTTCAATCTCGGGGTCAAGGCTGGATTCAACGTCGCGTTCCAGGATGGCTTCAGCAACTTTCGGCAGTTTCTGGTACTTCAGGGCCATTTTCACCACCGGATAATCACCCGGCAGCGTGACAAAACATTCCAGGTCTTCCAGCTTCTGCACGTCAGTGTGACTGACGATATTGATCCGTTCTTCTTCCTTACCGAAGGAGATACCGTCACGCACCGACTCGTTACCAAAGCTGGTTTGCTCGCTGAACCTCTTACGCACCGTCTCGCCGATATCTTCGGCGACGAATTTGGACACCAGTGCGCTCGGTGAACGGAAGAAATACTTGGTGTTGAGCAGGTCGAACATGGCTTCGGCAGACTTATTGCCGTAGATTTCTTCCAGCTGAGGATAGGACTGGAAGCCCAGCAGGAAACAGCCACCAAACTTACGCGCTTCGGCGATAATAAAGGGCAGCCCGGGCAGCTTGTGCAGCGATGGCAGTTCGTCGTAGAAGAACCAGACACGACGGTGGCGGTTCTCACCCATCGACAGCAGGCTGTCGGCGGCAATGCTCAGCCACATGGAAATGACCGGTTTGAGCGACTCATGATGCTGCTGGTTAGAGGTGATAAACAGCCATGGATTTTTAGCGCCCACCTTCGTGCCCTGCATCCACTCACGGATGGTGAATTTGGGTTTACCGCTGCGGTCGATGCCCTGCAGATAACGCATGGCCTTCACGTAGTTGGTTAGCACGCTTCGGATCGAGATAGCTGTCTTCTCGATTTTTCCGTCCACCAGCGTCGCGGCAGGCGTACCAGCGAGAAACTCGCGAAGCTTGTCGAGCTTGATAGCCAGCAGGGTGCGCAGAAATTTGTTATAGCTCAGCTCCGGATCTTTACGCATGCGATGCGCGGCTTCAGAAAAGATAGTTCGAGCCGAGCCCTGCCAGAACGGGTCTTCCGATGCCCCCATCGGGATGAGGGAGGTGGAGATGGTTTCCAGCGACGGCAGCGTCGGACACTCGCCCCACATGTCCCAGTTAGCGCAGCGCTCGTCCTGCGGATTCAGCAGCTTGTCTTTGGTTTCGTCGTAATACTCCTCAACGAAGGTGCAGCCTTTGTCATAGATAATAACCAGGTCGCCGCGCTCACGCAGGTAGGTCAGGAATTTACGCATCAGCGTGGACTTCCCGGAACCGACGGTGCCATGCATGCCGAAGTTTTGAATTTCGCTGTCTTTCTTAATCGGCAGATCGTCGACTTTAATATCCGAGGCTTGATCGCGGCTTTTCATCATTCTGGCGACGACTTTCACGTCGGTATTTAACACGCGGCCGCCGATGATTTCATCCTCACTTTGTTTTTTACCCAGATGTCCCAGATACCAGAAAAATACACCTGTACCGATAAAGACCATAACCAGCGATATCAGCGCAGAAATAATGATTTCCTGCTTCAGCAGTTGTCCGCAATATGACGTGTAGGAATCACTGACAATTTGCATCGCAGTGTAGTTAAGTTTTTTGCCGTAATAATCCAGATGGTAAATCGTCGGATTTACAATGTGTTTCTGGAAAGGTGCTATTGTTGTGGCATACCAATACATCAGCCCATTCATGATGTTCTGTATGCTCATGCGGATAAATAATGTCGCAACCGTAATGATCAGGAACGACATAATCATATAAAACGAAATGATGTTGTTTATTTGCAGGAACATCCGCAGGCGCATAAACGCAACCTGCCCGCCCTGTGTAAAGTCGCGGGAGTTGAAGCTCATAACCTTTCCTTAGGCAAAGGGAGGGCCGGACCTCACGCCGTGACGTGAGGTTTAGCGGTCAAAATCAGTCAGTATTTACTCGGTTTTTTTAAGCGTACCGTCAGGTTCTTCACCCCGCCACGCGGAGATAGCAGCGTTAAAAAGTGACAGGTCGTAACGTCCCATGTCGGCTAAAAAGATGAAGAAGGAAATAAAAAAAGTTATGAAAAAAAATATTATGCACGCGACAGGGATAAAAACATCAGTCATTCTAAGAGCCAAGGTAAATATCACGTACACCAGCATCACAAAACATGCATAATACTTTATTTTGGTTTTCATAAACCGTATGATTATTGATTTATCTCTTACTTCTTCAGGTAATGAATAATATTTCGCACTCATACCAAAGCAACTGATAAAAATAATAAAACCGATAAATACAGCGAAGACAATTGAGATCCCCCCGCTAAAATTTTCGGTGGTGAGCGCAAAGAAAGTCTGCCAGGCGACTAGCCCCAAAAAAATGCTCAGCCCCGGGCGCATGCACTTCCAAAATGGCGGCACCTCACACTCCTGTTTTAAGAAGACGCGCGAGATCATTGCAACATCTTCTTTAATCATTTTATTGGTCATGTTCATTTGTCACCGTCCTCATCCTTTAAGTTGGCCGAATTTTTTTTTGCGTCTTCTCGTATTTCGCTCATGCGGGGAAGCAAGGAGTCCTGTGCTTTTTGCGCTTTATCATGCTCGGCAGAGTACGTATTTTCTGCCGTCTGATAGTCGGCTTTCAGGATGTCCCGATTATTATTTATACCATCTTTTACTGTGTTTATCTCCAGCCCTTGTGAAGATATTGCCTTATTATTTTCATCAATCATGGTACTGGCACGGTCAGCGCTGTCCGTGCGTACCGCGGCATTATTGGTACGGTTGGCGATTTCGGCTTCGCCTCGCTGATAGGCATTGCCTGACGCAGGGGCTACCGTGTTTTGCACTGTCGGCATGCCTTCAGAAAGAGAGGCCCGATTCGCCTCGAAATCCCCTTCAACGCGGGAATGCACTTTGTCATGCATGAATTGTTCTGCCAGCTGTTCGCGGTCTGTCCGTATTTCCGGACTGGCCGTATTGGTCAGTATCGCCTCTGCACGCTCAGGTGCCTGAGCCTGAACATAGCCCACAAACTCCTGCGCATAATTGCTCTGGGTCTGAGCCGTCATGGTTTCAGACTCAGAAGCAATTTTGCTGTATTCATGGCTGCGGGTCATGCTGTCGGTGTACTGCTGGTACTGGCTGTCTGCCTCTGCCAATGTAGCACTCAGCTGCTCCAGCCTGGAGTTTGCCGTGTTGTCCGCATGACTGCCCGACTGCGACGTCCGGTGACTGGTGAGCACGTCACGTCCTTCGCGGAAATCGTTGAGTTCCTGACTGTTTTTGTCTGCAGAGAAATCCTTACCTGAAGTGCCTGACTTGCTCATCGAATCCTGACTGCCGGACGCTGCTGTAACTTCCACGCCCGCGTGGAAATCACCTTTAATGCTGGCACCAGTTGCGAAACCGGCCAATTTGCCAGCAAATTGTCTGTTGGAATCAAAACCAACGCTCCCCCGAATTCCAGCATTAGCTTGCAGCTGGCGTGTTTTGTTATCCATCTCGCTCCACGCGTCGGCAAAGCTCATGTTGTTTTTCTGCGCATAGGTTTTGGCGGCAGAGACCATCTTGTTCGCCGCGATCGTATCGCTCATGCTCTGCGCATTGTCCGCGCCGCTGCTCATCGTCGAGCTATTGCCATACTGCTGGGAGAACTGGTTCGCTTGGTTAAATGCACTGTTCACCGAATGGTTGTAGCCCGACAGGTGGCTTTGGGACTCAGCCAAACTTTCGCGGGCAGAACGCTGCGCTGCGCTGCTCTCAGCTTTCCCAAAGTTAATATCCATCGGCAATTTCGACATTGCGCCGGTGGTGTTATAGACCGTGCCACCGTCGCCGGTCTGCGTCACCGTCGCACCGGTGCCGGTCTGGTTGGTTATCTGACCGCTGGCATGGCTGCTGTTGGTGTCCCACTTGCCGCCCTGTACGTTATCCGTCTGCATATTGTTGAACGACCAGTTACCGTCCACGGCCTGTGACGAAGACTGCGACGCCGAACTCTGCATGGCGGAACCCAGATAGCTGCCCGCCTGCGACACACCGTTGCCCAGCCCTTTCACCAGATAGAACGACAGGAAGGGAATGGACAACGCCAGCCAGCCTGCTGTTGTCCCGACATCGGAGAACATCTGCTGTCTTTCTGACAGATTGGACAGCGTTACTGCTATACCGCTGGTTTTCTCCTGCAGATTTGAGTTCATGGCGTTGTTCAGAATGGCAAACAACACCGGCCAGCTCTGCAGGTAAGCAAAAGTAAACACGTAGCCTTTCATGACCTCGAATGACAGCGTGCTGATCATGGCAATCACCAGCAGCAGCGGGAACAGGCCAATCAGCACGCCGGTCAGCACCGTCTGCATCACCGGCAGCGTACGGGTGGCGATGCTGGCACTGGTGGCCTGCGACATGCGCATTTTGGCAAACGACGATTCCGCCGACAGGTTAACCAGGCTAGCGGTATCCCCGTTGCGTGCCGCATAGCCGGCAAAGCCGTGACGCAGGGCGTTGAGGGTGACGTTATGACGCATAATCTCACTGGCACTTTTCCCTGCGCCGTAAAAATACTGGTAGCTGTCGCCCATCAGCTGGCTGTACAGCGCGGCCCGCTCCGGCTTGTTGCCCAGATACTTGCGGATATAATGCGTCCACGTGGTGCCTCCGACGCTGGCGTCGGTGTTCATCATCTTCTGCAGGATGGCCGCCGACTCCTGACAGGTCATAAACTTGCCCTCCTCGTTAAACATGCCGCGCAGCGGGCTGGGCTTGCTGAAGATCAACGTATAAGGGTCTGCGCTGTTCATCAGGTCGTTCATGCTGTATTTCTTGTTGAGCAGCATGTCCCCGACCACGCAGTTCTGTACATAGTCCGCGAACATGTCGGTTTGTTCCGCACTGACCGACTCATAGTCCGTGCTGCTGCCAACCAGCGTCGCGCCGAACAACATCCCCGTCTGGCTGTAGGCCAGCGCGTCGGGCTGATGCATAAAGAACTCATACCCGGCCACCAGACCGTGGCCGACGGTGGTGATCACCGTCGCCGGCAGTACCAGTCCGACAGGGACGTTATCCACCTGATAGACTTCATGCGGGCTGGTCGCATCGATAATTTGTACCGGCCGGGTCACATTTATCAGCACGTGAATAATCGTGAGGATCATGGCCCATTTCACGAGGGTGAAAATATCGTGGGTGCGTATCCAGGCAACGGCGCAGGTCACGACAGACAACACGGTGCCAATCGTCATCAGACTGCGGCCGGTATCCGACTGGGTAAAGGCTGCAACGGCATTCAGTGAATCCCGAAACCATGCGCCGCCGCTGATCGTGTAAATAACGTCCATATTATTCTCCCGTAAACCGGTAGTTGCCCTGATAGCGCTGAATAAGACGGCTTGAGACCTGTTGGCGCAGGTAACTCATCTGCCTTTCTACCGCCATCACCGCATCCTGCTTGATCTGCACCCGCGTCTGCAGTTCGGCAATCAGCGTGGTCGCCTGGGTCAGGCTTTTGTCGAGCTGGTCGGCCACCTCACCCGGATAGCTTTTACCCCCCATCAGCGTGCGGACCTGCTTAATCATCTCGTTCATGTACTGCATCATGATGTCGTAGCCGATGTAGTCAGCCAGCTGATACACCACGGCGGGGCCGATATTGACCGACAGCGGGTCGACCAGATAGCGCAGCACCGGAATGCTGGTTGCTTCCAGAAAACCCTTTTCGGCCACGGACAGCGGGTCATCACTCACCGCCTTGTCCTGAATGCCTTTGAGCAGGGCGATCACCTGGCCGTTCATGGAATTTCCCGCACTGATAGTGATGCTGGTCAGCCTCGGGTTCACGCACAAATCACTGCTATCACAGGCGTAGATGGTCGCACTGCCACCGTTCATCATCGCCTTCAGCACGTCCTCATTGGTGGTGATCGGAGACAGGATTTTTATCTGCCCGTTGGCGTCATAAATCAGTGAGCCGGTCAGGCTCATCGCAAACTCGGCCAGCGTCTGATTACTGCTGAACATGCCCTTCTCTTTAATGGCGTCCCACATCACATTCTTGTTTTTCATCACCTGATCTTTGGTCTTGTCGCTGGCTTTATTGGTGACGCTGTCATAACTGCCGCCCACCGTGCAGCCCTGCTGCGACGCCGCCCAGTCAGAGAACAGGTTGCTTTCGCCGGCAATGTCCTGACAGACCTTTTTCTGACTCACCGCCGTGCGCGGGAATAAGCCGCCGACGATGCCCTGCGCGGCCTGACAGCTCGACATATTGGCGCTGTTCACGTCCGAGGCCAGCTTTTGTAGGAAGTCTTTGGCCTGCTTCATTTCCGGGACGGTGGTCTGCAGAGCGAGGTCAAAGAAATACCCGGCGGCGTTGCCCATGATTTGTTTTACGAACCTTTGCAGCTCCTCGCCGTTGATGTGTGAAAAAGAGCCGAGATAGGCATCAATGCCTCCGCAGCTGGCACTCATGCTGGGCAGCGCCAGGGAGACCATCTGTATTTGCCTGACGGAAGTTCGCATGTACATCGAGCCGCCGCTGGCGTAGCCCGCCGCCTGCCCCTGCCACACCTGCGGCCTGGAAGTGTTGCCGTCAAAGCCCAGCTTGCCGAAGAAGCTGTTCATGTCGCTGTTCACATCGGCGTTGGCCGGCGCAGCGAGCAGCAACCCAATAAGACAGGTGATCGTCGCCAGTTTCATCGTGTCCCACCTTTGCGTACGCTATATTTCTGCAACTGACGTTTAATAAAGCGAACAGAATCATCCACCATCAACTCGGCACAGCCCGCAGCGGTGACTGCCACTCCAGCGACAAAAAAACCGAGGGGAAGCGGCTTATGCAAAATGCCCCACATGCCCAAGGACAAGCCAATGGCCACCAGAATCAGTAGACCGGTCAATACCACATACAGGGATACTGTCTTAAGCAGCGAGTCCGGTCGGCTGCCCAATTGTTTTTTGAAGAAAGAAAACCTCATTGCCCCCTCCCGTTCATCGCCACCTGAAACACCTCGTCCAGGCGGGAAGCAAGAGCCGGTTTATCCACCGCGCCCTGCAGCAGCGGATAGGTGGCCAGCGTATGGACGTTGACTAAAAACGTGGTCGGCGTGGCCACCGGCATGCCCGGCGTGAAGAACTGCACCATCACCTCCGGCGTCGCCTGCAGCGCATCCGGGAACGCCGCGTCACCTTTTGCATCGAGGCTGAACGCCGTCACCGACAGGCCGCTTTCCTCCGAAAATGCTTTTAGCATCGGGTCAAACCGGTGGCAGTACGCGCAGGTGGACTGCATAAACACCACGACTTTCCAGTCGTTCAGGTTGACGCGCTGGCCGTTGTTAAGCTGCGACCAGCGAGCGTGTTTTACAGCGGGTTTAGCAGGCCCAACCGGCACTGACGTGGAAGGATTTCCTTTCGCCGCCTCTATCGCCCGGATGTCATCCCAGGTCGACGCCTGAGCGACTGTGTTCAGCAGGAGCGTCGTAATAAAAGCCGTTGTAATGCGTGCTGATATCATCATTTAATCCCTTAAAAGTTCGGCTTAAAGCCGGTGGCCACGTTTAAAAACTGCTTCGAGAGGTCATCAGGTGTGATAAACCCGTAGGCCACCGGCTGATAGCTTTCATCACGCGGATTGACCAGAAACAGCGCCGGAAAATACCTGATCCCCATTTTCTTAGCCTGACCGTTATCGATGCGACTTTGCGGCAGCGTCGGGCTTATCGCCCCGTCCACACTGATGGCAATCAGGCTGATCCCGTTCCCGGCGCAGAAGTCTTTCACCACGCTGGCCAGCAGGCTGTCGCGCGGCTCTTTACCCCGGTAGAAGAAGAACAGGCCGTGGTCTGCGGTGAGCACTGCAATGGCGTCTTTCGCCTTCGCCTGATCGGCCTGCAGCTGGGCGGGTACCGTGCCGTTGTAGTGGCTGAACTTCAGGTTGTAGTCCAGCTCGGGGTACATCAGCATGGCCTGCTTCGCCGACTGGCTGAACTCACCCGCCTTGCCCGTCCAGAAGTTCTGCAATGTCATATAGCGCTTAAAGTTCTGCGGCGTCGGATACAAAATGGCGGTATCCAGCGCCTCTTTAGTCGCCTGCTGCAGCTGCGCTTTTTGCTCTGACGGCGTCATGACAGGTGCCGGTGCCAGCGCCGGCGCTGTCAGTTCTGATTCATCTTCATCCTGCGGCTCGTTGTACCAGTGCCAACCGACCGAATCGTTCAGCACCGGCTGGTCAGCGTGCACCGCCGTGACCGTTAGCAGCAGG
The DNA here is from genome assembly GCF_004364755.1 of Rahnella sp. BIGb0236. Taxonomy (NCBI): domain Bacteria; kingdom Pseudomonadati; phylum Pseudomonadota; class Gammaproteobacteria; order Enterobacterales; family Yersiniaceae; genus Rahnella; species Rahnella sp. BIGb0236. The sequence goes on along the minus strand of NZ_SOAO01000020.1, from coordinate 35,744 downwards.
GGGAGCAGACAGAGTGCGCGTCTCATTTTCCGCCTCCCGCCTGCTGCATCTGCGCCGCAACCTGTTCTTTGATGCGCTCAGTCAGGGCGTCACCGTCCGGGATAGCGGAGCCGTTTTCCAGGTCGGCATAGAAGTTTTTAAAATCCATGATGGCGAAGTTCAGCGCCTGGAGCTGCGCGACGTTGATGCCGGAACAGTTGGGAGACTCCGCAGAGCCAAAGCCGATCCCCAGCTGCCACTGACGGCCCTGCTGCTGCACGATCTGGGCAAGTTTGGAGTCGAAGACGCAGTAGCTGCGCTTTTTCTCCAGACACACGCCCAGCACTTTTTTGCTGCAGTATTCGCCCACATCCACCGTCAGCAGGCGCTCTTTCGCCTTGCCCAGCGCTTTTTCGTCGCTGCTGCAGTTGGCCAGCCCCACGTCGCTGCCCCAGCCGGACGCTTTGCAGCAGTTGTTAAAGCCCGCCGCCGCCTTGCGGCACGACTGGCCGCGACCGGTAAAGGCGCTGACATTGACGTCGTTCAGATCCGCCACGTCCTGACCCGCAGCGGCGACGGCGGCCAGCTGAGAGACCGCTTTCTGGAAACTGTCGCTCTGGCCGCCCACTACCTGCGCGCAGGAGCCGTCCGAACAAAACACTTCCCCGCCACACACCATGGCCGTGCCTGTGATTTTCCTCTCACAACTGTAGGTCACGTTCTGATGCAGACAAATCCCGTCGAGGGAGTACGCACACTGCTGGGTGGCCAGTGTGCAGGCGGGGTTGGCGGCATAGGTGGCACAGGTGCCTTCGTCGGCTTCCTGCGTCCGGTAGGTATCGGTGTACTGCCAGCAGTCGCTGTACACGCTGTGCGCAACGCCGTCGACCACAATCTGACGCTCGCCGCCGCCCGCAGAACAGATGCTGCTGACAAGCTGCGCCCCTGCCTCCTGCGACAGCGCACAGGCAGCCGGCCAGCTCGGTTGCCCCCGCCACTCCTGCTCCTGAACCATCACGGTCATGTTGAGTACGAAGGTGGTTTTACCGCTGTTCAGGTTGTTGAGCATGCCGTTTAAAAACGTGTCCTGATGCTGACTCTGGTTCACCACGAAATAGACGCTCTGCGTTTGCCCCGCCGTCAGGGCGTAATTCGTGGCATTTAGCCCATAGTTGCCGTTGCCATATTTCGGCACCGTCACCGACGTGCCCAGCAGCGTAATCGTCGTAGACTGCGTGTAGCCGCCGGTCGAGACGGCGTAAACGAAGTCAAAACTGGCGGCCAGCACCGTGCCGGTGACCGGTGAGGCAAAGTCGGCGCGCAGGCGCCCGCTTTCCTTGTTGTAGGAAAATGCTGTGATACGCAGGCTTTTTTGCACGTTGACCGGGTAATATTGCCCGGTGATGGTGGCATCGCGGGTACAGGTGCGCGTCACGTTAATATCCCGCTCGCAGATGTGCGTGGTGTACTCGGTTTTGCTGACCTGCTGCGCCTCACAGCCGTCAAACGAGCCGTCAGTGACGCCTTCAGCGTTAGCCTGCGCGTCGGTACCGGCGCTGATAAACGGCGCATCCATCGAAATGGGATCTTTCGGGTTATTGAGTATCGAGTCGGTGATGGCCTTGCCCGCCTCGCTGGTGGCCAGCGCCTGATTTCCCTGCGTATCCAGGTTGGTGCTGCCCGCCGTCACGCCGCCGTAGTAACCGGATTCTGGCGGGGTAGCGTTGTAGTTGGGCAGCACTGAAGACGGCGTAAAGCCGGTGACAGTTTTGCCACTGCTGTCTTTAATACTGCTGGCATAGCCTGAACCAGCGTTGTACTGGTCGTTGGCGTTGGCGGACAACACCCAAAAAAGCGACGCCATTACGAAAAGCAATGCACCCCATAACAGAAGAGTCACCCATTTATTCATAGCGATTCTCCCGCCGCCGTCAGCAGCTGTTTCGCCACCGCAATGCACTCGCCTGATTCGGCAATTTTTCGCAGCGCCTGCACCGGCGCGATGTTGCCACCCACGCGGTCATAGTGACCGTTGCAGGTCACGACCAGCGCAGGCACCGCTGTGATGCCGTAGGTTTTAAAGGCGGTCGGGTCAACCTGAACGCCGCCGCGCTTCTCATCGTTCACCAGTTTAAGTACCGCATTCGCGGTCTGACGAAAGTCGTTGTTAATCAGCCCGCGCAGCGTGGCCGGAATGCGCAGGCGGTCAGCCTCGATTACCAGGGCTTTTAGCCCGTCCTCTGGCATAGAGAACGACACAAAATACAGCGCCTGCGGCACCGGTTTCTCCGGCTGTACCTGCGGTGTGGCGGCGTTTAGTCCGTCAATAAAGGACTGCTGCGGTCCTGTTAGCGCAGGTGACTTTGGCAACGACCGCAGAAAATCAGGCATCGGCGCACCGCGCAGCGAATCACCGGCACGAAGCTGGTCGTTGATAAACTGCTGGTCGTCCTGTACAGCCGCCGCTGCATATGCCGGCAGGGTGAACAAGGTAGCCAGTAACAGCGCACGGGAACTTTTCATGCGCGCCCTCCGAAATTACGATCACGCACTTCAGTCACTTCCTGACATCCCACACACAACTGGACGCCCGGCAGGGTTTTACGCCTGCGGTCAGGGATATCATTGCCGCATTCAGTGCAATACAACGCTGACTGACGAGGGGGCTTGCAGGTGACAGCCTTCAAGCGCAGCTCAAACAACCCCAGTTCCAGTTCAGTAATACGATCGATGTTGTCCATAACCCGCTTCCTTATAAAAATACGCAGTTGCGTTTACGCCAGATGAGATAACCAAAGTTCTTCCGCCCGTTCGGTGGGTTGTGCCCCGCCTCCCATCGCATGACCGTCTGACCGAACGGGTGGCACTGCACGACGTCCGGATACATATTGACCATCTGATACCGCCAGCGCTCTTTGGGAATAATGGGGGACGGATACTCAAAACAGACCGCCGTGTCGGCGCCGATGGAGTTCATGATCATGCCCTGCCGGTGCAGCTTGAAGGCCATGCGCTCGCTGACCAGCACCGAGGACTGCAGGGCACTGAACTCGTTGGAAACCCAGCCGGAAAACGGGTACATCGACCCCTGCGAACCGGCGCACCAGAACAATGCATCGATAGGCTTATAAACCGCGCTGGCTATGGCATCCGCTGCGCAGGCACCCTGCGCGATGACGTTGTTAAACAGCATCGCTTCCGGAGAAATAATCAGGCCCAGCGAACTGTCGTTCCACATCGGATCAAGCTCGGAAAGGTAGCCGATATCCATGTCGCCGCCCTGCAGGCAACCGGCGGAGGTGATGATGTTGAGCCAGTAGGTCAGCGGATATTTGTACCAGTGGACGTGGTAGAACGCGCCGGCCGCCGGCTTGTCGCTCTGCCCCGCCGTACCGGAACCGACGTTGCCCACGTTGAGATTAAAACCGCCCAGGTTGACCATGCAGTACGGTGACCGCGTCACGTCCGTCAGGGCCATCGGTTCCCAGTAGCCAATCGCCAATCCGACGCGGTACAAAATGCCCATCGGGCAGAACTGTATAGGACTGCCGGGGTTCGCTGTGTCCGGCACGGTGCCGGTGGACACGGCAACGCTGCCGATGGAAATAGGGAAAATACATTCCCAGCAGATATCGGTGATCGGATTCACAAACCGGCCTTCGCACTGCGGGTCGGCGGCGACGGCCTGCGCGCTGCTGAACAGAGCAAAAATCAGGGTAACGGAACGCAGCAGGTTCATGGCAGCGCCTCCACGGCAAACGTATCAATCTGCAGATGCTCACCGTCAGGCGCCGCGATAACCCGCGCCGGCACGGCGGTCAGCGCAAACTTTTTGGTCAGGACGCCGTCCTGATCGAAATAAATGCGCGTGCCAAGGGCCTTGGTCGCCTGAGCGATGTCGCCGTTAACCAGAATGACTTTGACGCTCAGCGTCGTGGACTTCTGGCTCTTAAACCACGCCAGCTGCCGCTTGTCGTCGGCATCAATGAAATACAGCGTCTGCATAAACGGCACGCTGTCGAGCGGGTTCACCCGCTGGCCCTTTTTAGCAAACACTGTGCCCTGATGGTCGCGGATGTCCTGGCTGACAACAAAGGTCGGGTCATAAAGACGCGTGGTGTTCTCCCGCGCAATGGCTAACCCCCGGACCGGAGTCGGACGCAGGCTGTTTTCAATCACCCGCTGTTTAAACTCATCCTGTTTTTGAGCCAGCTCGCCGCTTTTTTCCATGTCGCCCAGCCGCTGCTTAATGGTGCCGACCAGGTCGGGTTCGGCAATCGGGTATAAGTCACCCCATGTGCCTAAATCAGCAGCGCGGGCGGTGCCGAGGCCGCACAACAGCACAATCAGGCAGGCGCGTTTCATTGCTCATCCTTAGCCGTGCGCATCTGGCGGGCCACGTCGCGCTGTATATCGGCCGTAATGTCCTTCGCACCCGTAACCACGGACGGCGTCACTAAAATCAGCGCGTCGTGGCGGCGCTGGTAGTCGTACAGGCTGACATCGAGCGCGGTGGTAAAGCGCAGCGTCAGCGCATCGCTCTGTCCCTGCGTTAGCTGATGCTGCGCGGTCTGCGTCATAAACTGGTCAACCGTGCCCTTCATATCAAAGGCCACGGTGACCGGCTGCTGCCACTGAATCAGCAGCAGGGAAATAGCCGCGTTCAGCATCAACATCGCGACAGCCACGATGGCCACCGGCACAATGCAGCGGTTGCGGCGTTTGCTGCGCTTTTTGGTCAGTTGAACAGGTTGCGAAAAGGTCTTTTCAGTCATTTCTGTGTCTCCCCTAAACGCCGGTAAGCGCCGAGAAATTGCAGTGCTCCGTAATGAGTCAGCCCCATGTCCCGCAATTCCATGAGGTTCTCGTCATCTTCAGGCCGGTCAATGCACTGCCCCATTTCCGCATCCGACAGCCAGAGACGGTTCAGCGTGACGTCGTGACGGTTGGTTTTGCGGATAAACAGGCTTTCTTCGGCGGTACCGGGAATGTAGGTCAGTATGCTTTTCCCGGCGTCGGGCAGAGGATGACCATCCCCCGCTGTAAGAAACCGCGCCGCCAGCGGAGAGGTGAGATAAATAATTTGGATGAAAGACAACTTCAGCGCGTCAGTAACGGACTGACAGTCAGGCCACTGATATCCGTGTATCAGGTATTCCCCACCCTCCCTCCGTGCCGTACTCAAGGCTTGCCTGAAAAGTGACTGCGCATGAGGCTCAGCAAATGAAGTATCCAGCACGTCAGATTCCAGTATGCATACCACGTCGCGTCTTTCCCGGCTTTGCTGCATATCCAGACGCGCTGTCAGCAGCAATGTCAGCGTTAAAGCGCGGTACAGCTCAGGTTCCTGCGCTTCCATGCGTTCGAAGCTGAATAACAACAGGCCATCCTCAAGGCAAAGCGAAGGCATCGTGTCCAGAAAATACTGGCCCAAGGTTCCGCCCCGCTGATATTGGCGCAGTGCCGTCGTCACCTTACGCACCTCTTCAGACCGCACCGCCTGCCCTTCGAGTGCTTTTACGACGTCATCAATGCGTGCCCTGTTTTGTCGATTACGCCAGACGCAGCGAACGGCATGACGCATTGCAGAGAGGACTACGGCTTCGTTCTGTATGTCGGCATTTGCCAGTGACAACAACCATTCGCATAGGCCGGGTACCGATTGCTCGATGTCGACGACATGAGCAAACGGGTTCAGGCTGAGCAATCTGGCATTGATGATCTGTCCGCAGGATTTTCCACAGAACGCATGAAATTCGCCGGTGTGATCCCACATCCACACTTTGGCTCCGCCCGCGAGATAGCGTGAGAGAACGACTTTGACCAGGGCGTCCCCCTCTTCACCGGCCCCTGTCATAACAATCATATTCGGGTTATCACGGTCGTTGTCCGCCCCGCGAAACAGGGCAGTCCCGTCAACCGGTTCAACGGTTAAATTCTGCAATGTCGTCATGCGGCATCCTCCCAGTTTTCCAGCTCATCCATTTCATCGGCAAACTTACGCTTTGCCAGGGCATACACCGCGTCGTGAATGTCGACCCCACGGCTGCGCTGTTCGCGGATAAACTCGAAGTCCTTACCGTCAGAACTGAACATCGCGCGGCTAAGCGGATCGACAAACAGCCGGTGGAATGAACTGGTGTCGTTGATGCGCAGCATAAAGCTGCTGAACCACTGGTCTTTGGCATCACCAAACTTCTCGATCACCTGCCTTTCGTGCTCGCTGAACTGATTTGGCCGGTTTTGGTTGTACTGTTTGAACTCGGCGGTGTCCTGCTTGAGCACCACTTTAAAGGCCGAGTTGCCCCACGCCGCCTTCGCGGCAGAGGACGCATCGTCGGCGTCGAAGTCTTTGATGTTCTGGCTGATGGTGATGAAGGAGCCGAGATGGCGGCGCACGGTGCGGTAGCCGGTTTCGATAAAGGCGCCGACCTTCTCATTTTTGAAGTTGAGCAGCTTCCAGCCTTCGTCGATGGTGCAGCACTTCTTCTGGCTGCGCGGGCTGCGGTACATCTTGTCTTCGATGTAGATAATGAGGGAGAACATCACCGCCGCCAGCAGCGCCGGCTTGTCCTGCAGGCCGCCCAGCTCCAGCACGATCATGCGGGCGTCATCGGTCAGGGAAGGCTCATCACTGTTAAAGTATTCGCCGTAAATCCCGGAGGTGGTGTACTTAGCCAGCAGCTCAATGATGTCATCGAGGCGGCCGGTGATCCCCGGCGAGTTGCTGTAGCGATCGGACTTGCGTTCTTCATCGAGGTAGAACACCACGTCATCAATACGCGCCTGGTTCTTCTTCGCGTTCCAGGCGTTAAGGACGCCTTTGAGCAGCAGGTCTTCGTGCACCTCATCCAGCGTGCCGTTCGGACTGGCCAGCACGGCCAGCTGGTCGCGGATGCGTTCACCGGACTCGTTGATGTTGGTGATATTGGCAAACGGGTTAAACTTGAGCGAACTGCCGTCCAGGTATGTGCCGCCGACGTTTTCGCAAAACGACTTGTAGCCGTCGCCCATGTCGAACACCCAGACGATGCCGCCGGAATCCAGCACGCTGCGCAGTATGGGCTGTACCAGACCGGTTTTGCCCGCGCCCGAGGTGCCGGTGACCGCCATGTTGTAGTTGGTGTTGCCGAGACCCGTACCGTAAATGTCTAAAAAGGCCAGCTGGTGGCGATAGGACGGGGCCAGCAGGCCACCCCCGCACAGCCGGTTGTCGGCGACCAGCGGCATCAGGTTCACCACCTGCGTGCTTTCGGTCCGGCAGGTTGCCCCGCTGGCTTTCATGTCTTCCCACAAGCCTTCCGCCGCCATAAACGGGAACATCGCCATATAATTACGCATCTGCATATAGGTCGGTGCATACAGCTGCAGGCCGTTCTTTTTGAAGGTGTTAATGACCTGCTGTTCACAGATAAGCGCGGCATCATCGTTGTCCGGGCAGAACGTGGTGATATTGAAGTAGTAGCGCACCAGACAACTCTGGTTGCTGTTAAGACGCTCGCGCAGGTCGCCCCACTCTTTGGCCTGTTTGGTGACGCCGGGAAAGATTTTGGCATAGGCCGAGTTAGCTTTTTTATCCAGATCGAGAAACTTGCGCGACGCCTCGCCCTGCGTGCTGACCTGGTCTTCGGCCTCGAGCGTAAAGGTGATAACGAACGGATTTGAGATGCTCAGATCCGGACTGAGCAGGTTGCAGATATTGTCCCCGCCCTGCCACAGGAAGAAGATGTCCGGGTTCTTCTCCAGCATGAAGTTCATCACGCGGGTGTGGGATTTTTTACCGCCCGGCTGGTTGAGCGAGACGGTCAGGTAATCGGGTTTTACCTTCAGATCCAGACTGCGGTCGACGCACACGCGGTTCAGCTCGTCGAAGGCGTTCACCTTCGCCGGCTCGGCGTACAGCTCACCTTCACGGTGGTTGATCATCTGGTCAATAAGATGAACAAACTCGTCCTGCGATGCCGGCACACAAGTAATTTTGGCCGAGTCCAGCGAGGCGCGCAGCACCTTGAGCAGGTGTGTCAGTTCGGTGATGGCCGCCGGCGTGCGCTTTTTGGTCTTCATCGCATAGGAGATATACAGGCGGTAATCACGCAGCGTCAGCGGCAGGTTCGTCGGACTGTTGAACTGCTTTTGCGCTGCACGCTGATAAAAGGCCCTGGTGATGGCGTTGAATTTATCGGCGTCTTTGCCCGTCCAGCGAAAATCCCGCAGCCCGGCGTCAATCTGTTCGCCGATCACGCGGCTGGAAACGAGGTGGAAAGAGATGGGCGTGTTGCGCGGCAGCTTGCTTTTGACCATGTCATCGAGCACGCCGATGATGTGCTCGTTGGCACCAATCAGCGGGATGGCCTGCAGCAAAAAGCCCAGTGACCCTTTGTTGATAAACAGACCACTCTCCTTATCGTAATCACGGTAAGGCAGATGGCTGCTGAGCTGCGGATACTGCATATCCCCAAGGGTGCGGTTGGCCTCGGCGGCGCCGTCCGGCATTTTAAAAGACGACATCAGACGGTTAAAGGTTTCAACGATACGTTCCATGTTCAGGCGACCTTATTGAATTGACTGCGGTATCTGCCACTTCGCGTCGTTCACGACGAACGACACGCGACCGGGCTGGTGAAAGACGTCGTCGGTATCGACCCAGGGCGCAACCCAGACGTGAGCAATCCCCTCCGCTGAACGTTGCACGCGCACCTGACCGGGACTGTCGCAGCGCCCTGTCGGGCAGGACGGAAGGGACAACGGCGTCACGGACGTGGTAACCAGCGGCCTACTCAGGGGAGCCGGACGCACGGGTGCAGGCGTCGCAGGACGTACGGCGCTCGCCACAACCGGACGGGCTGGCAGCGCATACGAATTTGCAGATGGCGTGACCGATGCCAACGGCGGCGGGTTAACCAGGGCTGGCAGCGCGGCCGCAGCCGGCTTTCCCGCGACGTCACCTGACAGCTGACGCCCTTTCTGATTGGCCTGCCCCATCGTCATGCAGCGGTCGCTGGTGGTGGCGTTACATTCAAGATCGCCACTGACGCCGGCACAGCCGGTCAGCAGCAGGGCGCCGCCGACCAGAGGAAGTAAAAGAAGGCGTTTCATCGTTTTTCTCCCTGCCCGCACACCACGTCGAGCTTTATGTTGGTGCCGTTGGCATGGCATTTTTGGCGCGAAACGAGATGTAATGCGTACTCGCAGACCTGCAAAACAACGCCAAAGAGCCACGCGAAAAATGCGCCGATTGCCAAACAGGTCACGACATAACATGCGGTATTCATTGCAGTATTTATGCTCTCAGCACCGGACTGCGAGGTGACACCCAGGGCAAGCTCGTAAGCATATAAAGATGAATGGCTGAGTTCCCACTTCAGCAACGCGACGCCAAAGATATGCATAAAAGCGGCGGTAAACCCCAGCGTCAGCATCAGAAAACGTGCAGTTCCTGCGTTATTGTTACTCATGATTACTCTCCATTATTTGTATACGGCTGGACCACATCGCCCACTTTGAAATCTTTCAGCTGGTCCATCATGTTCGGGGTTGTCACCGCCTCGCTGGCACTGCTCGTTGCCTGCTGCAACTGCGTTCTGCGGGCTTTTTTAAGCCGCGCTTCTTCGATGGTTTCCAACTGGAAGCCGTCCTGAAACACCACGGTGACTTCATTACCGGCACCGATCGGGATGATCGGGTGATACTGCTCGGCGCGTTTGATGTAGTAATCGCTGAGCGTTTTCGCCGCCTGGCTGACGCCGCCGCCCGCGCCGGCCGCCGCCACGTCGCCTGCCCCCATACTTGCGGTTGCACCCAGCCCGACCTGCGGCGTTGAGGCCTGTGAAATGCCTTTGCCAATACCATCGACAAAGCCGGCCCCGAACGCCCAGCCCAGGATTTTGCCGTTACGCATCACGACGGTTCCCTTAATGCCGTTTTTGCCCATAAAACTGACGTGGCCCGGGATTTTCTGGTCGATGATGTCGCTGCCCCTGTTGCAGCTGATGCTGCGGGTGCGCACTTCGGCGCGTTCGCTGGACACGTCGCCGTAGGCTTCCGCCGTCACAAAGCAGCCCGTCAGGTCGTACTCTTTGTCATTCGGCATCTGGGTCTTGCCGGTCAGGCGAAACTGCATCGGTGCTGTATTCTGCGCACCGGTCACGGCGGCGTTGGCGTCAGCACCCTCGATAACCAGCGCGTCGGTGAAGCTGCCCGAAGGGATATAGGGCAACGCCGGTTTTGAAGACTGGCTCTCATAGCTGAATGACGTGTTCTCAATGCCGCCGGCTTTGGGGGGGATCGGAGCGAAGGTGGTTTCACCCGCCTGCGGTACGCCGGCGCCCGGATAGAACTGCGTCGGCGGCGGGACAGCACCCGGCAGCGGTTGTGTCATTGACGGCATCGGTTCGCTGGACGGCGCGTTATTAGCCGCCTCCAGCTGGGTCTGCAGCAGTTTGTTGTCTTCTTCCAGTGAGTTAATGCGCTGCTGGTCACCCTTACGGTCGCGCGACAGCGCGTCCAGCTCCGTGCGCAGCGCGTCCATTTCTTTACGGACTTCCTTGCTGGTGACCTGGGATTCGGTGATAGCACTGCGCTGCACCTTGTCATCAAAGGTGGTGTTTACCACGCCGGTCATGTCCGGCGCCGGTTCGCGGGCAGCCGCTTTGGTTTTGGCTTCTTTTTTTAAGGACAGGTTGGACGCGTACCAGCCCGTGCCCACGGCGGCGGATATCCCGAGAACTGCCGCAATGAACAGGGCGATCTGCTTACGTTTGACCAGCGCATTAATGTTGGCCATCGCTGACCTCCTGCGCACGGGTGATATACACGGTCACCGACGTGCCCGGCAGCAGCGAGAGCGCGGACGGGCTAAACATCACCGCGCGAACGCCCATTCGCCAGAAATCCTGCTCTTTCATCGCTACGGCATAGCTAAACGGATTAGACACGCGGTAGCGAACAACCCGCAGTGCGTTGCCCGTCCAGGCTTCTTCCGCCGTCATGGACAACCCTGCAGGCGCAGACAGGCGGTCATATTCGGTGCTGGCCGGTGCATACCCTTCCGGCATGCGGTTTTTTAGAATGGATTTATTGAGCTCCACCAGCAGGGACTCATACGGCTGGCTGGTTTCCCACGTTTTTGCCGCAGGACGTGCCACCGGTTCACTATTCAGCAGGCGGTAGCTGCGCCCTTCACCCGCGCGGGGCGTCGCCTGCACTGACACGACCTGACCGTGTTCGGTTTCAATAAACAGCGTAAACGGCTTGTCGGAGGTTGAGGAAAACAGCACCGCGCCGTCGCGGGTGTTGCGCTTGTCGGTCAGCTTGCCCGCCGCGCTGCTGATGCCGGTAATACGGTCGCCCGGTATCACGATAAGGTTCGGGTTGGTGTTGCTGACCGTCAGCTGAAACTGGCCGTTCGGCGGAAAGCTCAGGGAAACGGATGCCGTGGCGGCCATCACCTCCGCAGACAGGAACGCGCAGGACATCAGGCTGAGCAGTAAACGTTTATTTTTTCGCATCGTCCGCCTCCAGGAATGCGGCAATGGTGGTGACGCCGCCGGCGTAATCGAGCTTGAGCTGGTAGTGCTTAATTTCAGACGTGGGTTTGCCGTTGCCGATCCAGGTATTGAGCATGCCGCGAATATCCACGACGCCCTCAACCGGATACACCTTGATTTGCGTCTGGTAAAACGCGCTGCTGACCTCGTTTTGCTTGATGCGGCGCGCCTCGCCTGCGAGCGTTACTTTGAAATCGGCCTGTGCGCCGGGTTTGGCAAAGGAGAGTAAAAACTCGTGCTGGGCATCGACGGTTTCCGGCGATACATTGAGGCGCAGGGACAGAAACGACAGGGCCATCATCTGCATATAACCCGGACTGGTTTCGGACTCCGACGTCCAGAACGGCGCCGTGAACGCCATCGGCACCGTGGTCGTTTTTTGATGTGCTGATAGATACCGGTTTTGCACAACCAACAGAATGACGGACACCAGCGCGAGAACGAGCAACAGAAATAGCGCAGCCATCGTCCAGGCGATAATTTTATTTGAGGAATTTCGGGCGGTAAGTTCCATAATACAGTCCCTGATTTATTTACTTAATCCATTGCCGAAAACTTGAGTCGGGTATGACCTTGAAGACGGTGCGAAATAAGACGGTGGGGAAATACCAGTACAGGACGTTATAGAGCCACATACTGCCCTTCCCTCTTTTCGCGCTGTGAATACAAAACCAAATCAGCACCGCTAACCCCATTCCAAATAATGCTTTGTGCGCTAACAACCCCCATACTAAGACGGGGATGGAGGGAATAGCTTCATCAAATGGCAATCCGAGAAAGCGGCGCTGTTCACTCAATGTTTTCGGGAAACGGTATTTATCAAGATTGTTTCCCGTATTCATTTTTAATCTCTATTAAGCTGCCAGACCGAACCCGATAGTGGTAAACACGATAACGACCGCAATACCAAACAGCATGAACATATTTTTGGTTTTGATATATGTGATGATACCGACGATTACTTCTGCCAAAATAATCCAAGTGGCAATGGCAGAATTCGCACCGAAGGTATCCGTTACAGTTCCCTTACCCGCAGCCATTAAGTCATCAGCCAACGCATTACCTGAAAAGAACATCAGCGCCGCAATGGCAGGAATAACGCCACCGGCAGCTTTGAGGGCCTGATTCATTTCGGTAAAAGCAGATTTTACTTTTTTGAAGACAGAGATACCCTTTGCCTTGATAGACAATTCCATAATTTACTCCATGTAAAATTTAAAATAAGGGTTTCCGGGTAACAGAGTTACGCCGCTACAACACTATCGGGGAAATAGTGCTGTAACTCCGACTCGGTTATTTTGTGCTGATTCGGTTACCCACAAAGGCAATACCTTCAAAGTTTGCCAGATGATCGATGAGTCTGACGGTAGCTTCTTTTGTCTTAGAGCGCTGAGCAAGCCTGGCAGCTTCGGTAAGGCGGCGGTTAAGTTCAGCATCTATCTTCAGGACTAAAGTAACCCCCTCATTAACGGGTTTGTTATAGACAAATTTTTCCATGTGAATATTTTCCTTACGTGTTGTATTAGTCTGGCGATGCAATGCATTAATGATACGTATTGAGCGACTTTTGAAAATAGGTATAAAGTACCTATATACAGAATAAAATTGAAGTGATACAGGGGGAAAGGTTAGGGTTTAAAAAACTCAAATAAAACTTAGGGTTATGTTTTCTATGAGATACAGGTACAAAAAAACCGACTTTAAATATTCACTAGAAAAAATTTAAAATCGGTCATATTTTGTTGTTACATAAGCATATGATCTTGTAATCTGACAGGTATATAGTTAAGCAGGTCACATTTTTGGCAGAAAATCATAAACTCTGAAGAGCCTGTAACACCAACCCTTTTATAGATCTGAGCTACATGATTATTTATAGTTTTGGGTGATATCGAAAGGATATTCGCTATCTCAGCATTCGTATAATGTTGCTGCAGGAAATAGATAACTTCCCATTGTCTCTCTGTAAAGATATCAGCAGGGCAATTACCTTTAATCTTCACAGCAAATTTACCTTTAGAAAACATATTAAGTGAAAAAATAAACTCTCTGCGACCATGAAGGCAAAATCCGCAAACAGAGCCATTGGGCAGGTAAATAGGATGTTTATCAAAGTAAAGGTAAGTCGTTTTTCCTGTACATCTGTTTGAAACTTTCAAAATAAAGTTAGCTTGATCAAAGACAGACTCAGACAATGAGTATTTATTCCCTGATACGATAACTGCAACAACATTACTTCGGGCAGAGATCATCAAGTCTTCGTCTGATTTTCCCAAAACAGAAGTTCCAGCGGGGACATCTAGAATGTCTAAATAAGCATCATTCGCATAAAAAAACAGCCCGCCACTATCCTTTACGCACCAGGGTTCACCACTCATTCCCCATAACATATGCCACGCACGAATTTGCTCATGCGAAAGTGATTGAGATCCACTTGCGGGATCATTAATATAACCGTCAGCCATGACAGCCTCCAACTCAGGTTGTTTTTTGGTCAGTTGGTAATAGAGGTTGCAGCCTCTGTTACCAACGCTAACTTCCATATTACTTAAGCCTTTAATATACCCTTTATTAATCTATTTACCAACGTATATAAACTGGTTATTTACTTTAAATCAGAATATATAACTGTATATTGCTTTGCTTAGAAATAGTTCCAATTACAATAGTTGGAAATATCTTAATCATCATCTTCTTCGCCAGAGAAAAAGTTTGCCATAACTGCATCTGATGCATTTTTAATTTGGCCAGCAATAAGTGTTAGATTAGAAAGAGCATCCTGTCCCTTAACCTCTACATTCTGTGTACTAATCGCTAAGAGCTTTTGGCAAACCAGATTACTTTTGACGACATTATCGAGAAGAATCTTATTAAACTCAATCTGATTAAACCCGTTGGCCTTACGTTCATGCTGCAATTCATATACACGAATGCCTAGCTCGATAATCATTGCCGTAGTGTTAGAGATGTTAGCCTCATCCTTTGATGCACCTTCACTCCTTTTGATCTTAACAATATCGCTAAGCTTCATTTCAATGTCATTACTAACGAAAGTCTGAATCCTTGGCATTTACTTTTTCCTTATTTCGAAAGAATGGTTGCTGTACTCTATTGTCGAGTATACAGATCTACCACGCAAGAATTATTATACTCCCCCCTATACTTTCACGAAGAGTATACTCTAGAGTAGAGCCGCATGAATTTCCCGTCCCGTAAGGGTATAGTATCTAGCAACTCTATACAGAGTATTACTAGAGTATATAAAGAGTACTTATATACTCGTCTAAAAATCTTATAACGAAATATAGAAAACCAATTTCTAAGCAATTTACTGGTTTAAAAGGAAAATCAGGCAAGATGAAATCTTGCGAGGGGTGTGAGTCTTTTGGTTAGAGGAGCAGGCATTTCTATACTGTCGCTTTTTCCGGACTTGTGAATAACCGCGCTTGGCATTTCCTGGCAAAAATGTGAGGATGTAGCAGGGTCTAAGCTAAAGGGAATTATAATGCTAAGGATTGTCACCTGGCTTTGTTTCATGTTCACGTTCGCCGCCAATGCCTCAGATTGTTTTGATGCAGCAGGCAGGGACTATCATATTGACTCGGACCTCCTGCGAGCTGTCGCTTTTCGTGAATCATCGATGGACTCACAGGCGATGAATATCATTAGCCAGGATAAATACGCTGTAGGTAAAATGCAGATCCACTCTCAGAATTTTTCGCACCTCTCACGCTTTGGTATTACGCCGCAAAAACTGTACACGGATGAATGCATGAACATTTACACGGGCGCCTATTATCTCGCGATCGCTTTCAAGCGCTGGGGAGTGAGTTGGGAGTCTGTCGGAGCATATAATGCAGGCTTCTCTCAAAAACCTGAACAGAAGGCTAAGCGTTTTAAGTACGGAAAAGAAGTCCACACAATCTACATGAATATAAAAATGCAAAAGACAATTCATTAGTCAGAAAATTGGCAACGACTTATCCACATATCCAAATGAGGACAGCAAGGTTATTTTACCTTTCAAACTCCGGTGAAATAGCCGCAGCGCATTTTAACCTGTTCAGGGTTAAAATGACTGATTGTGGGTATGTGGGTAAGTCGTTCTAATCAGGGCGCCCCCTGGGGCAGCGGGAAGATGGAAAGTGTTTTATTTCCATCGGGGCGGGCGGGGAATAAAATGTGAACCGCTCAATGCGGTAAGCATTTTACCGGCGCGTACAAAAATTTTCAGGGCGGCATAACACCGCCCTTCTCTCTTATTCTATCCCTGCTAGAGTCTCATGTATTTTAGACTGTAAGCCGTGATGGAAAATCTCACGCTTTTCTGACCACAGCTTCCCCGTTATGAAATCTTCGGTTGTCGGTAAAACTTCAAATTTCAAATCATAGGCAGAAATTATTTTGTCGATCGCTTTTCCGATCATTGCGTCTGAATACGAACGCTTAGCACTCGGATATTGTGCGCTGCCAAAAACCATATTAAACGGCGTTTCTTTGGATACGTAGATATCTTCCATTCCGTTGAAATAACCATCCTTGTATTTGTCGATGATGGCTTTCACTTGTTCCAGCGTCGGGCCATCCGTCCAGTTAACATCCACAGAACCATAATGTCTATTTCGGACAGAAAATTTTATGCCTTTAAACTGTTTAAGTTCTTTGCGAATATTTTTAGCCGCCAGCTTACCGCTGCTGCAACTTCCTTGTTCAAGATGTGCATATTCCGGCGCAGTCTTTAAACGTTGAATTTCTGCTAAAAATGCACGGGCATTCTTTTCTTCTTCAATCTTTTCTTTGTCTGCACACTCTTCTGCATTTACAAGTAGTCTGCTGATTTTATCGGCGCTGACCACTTCGTCTAAAATTTCCCACTGCACGCCACGCAAAATACACTCCGGCAAACGTTTACTGTATCTCCCGCAGAGATAAACAATATCAAATTCAGCATTACCGCCGCTGACCATAACGCCGCCGCCCATTTCTTCTATGGTGTCCGGCTTTTGTTCACCGCGGATCTGATATACCACGCCACGCCCCAATGAATACAGGTTCGTTGTTACCACAGTACCCACGACAATCTGTGACTGATTTTTTTTATTCTGAGGCAATGAACATAATGAAATCATGTTGTGCTAGTCCTTTTATGATAGAGGAAGTCTCTCCCCGAAATAAATGAAGGTTTGAATGTCTGCTTATGCGGTGGCGTTTTCTCTGTCCCTGTAATACTTTTCATGCGTTAAAAAATCGGCCAGTTCACTGCGGGCATATTCCACGGCGCGTGCGCCTTTCATCTCATATAAACTGATGGCCATCTTCTGTGCCTGGATCCAGAAACAGGCGATATCCCATAAAATTTTCGGCTTCTTACAAGACCAGTCTGTCACGCCGTATAACCGGACGTTTTCAGCCAGTTGAAGCACTAACATGCTGACTTCTTCCTCCTCTTCCTCTGGTGACAGCTGGAGATTCCATAAACCGACCAGACGTAATAACAACGACTGTTGATCGGCAATCACGTTGTAGATTTTGACCTGTGAAAATCTTTCGGGCGTTTTTCTTGTGGCGGTTTTGACGTTGACGTTATGTGTGTGCATCCGGGTTCTCTCCTTAAGGTGAAAAATCATCTAACGGTCTGTTATCTCGCGGCAGGGGCAACGGAGTAACGGCGCAGGCAGACAACAAGGGGCGGAGACAAAAGTTTTACGAGTAACTAGGAAAAGTTTTGGCGGAGTGCATTTCACCCCTTGTAGGCTGACCAGACGGTGCTACGTTCAGCCACCCGCGCGATAACAAGCCGTGATGAACACACTGAACCAGACGGATGAATACACCCGACGCGGCGGCACGCCGTGGCGTCCTTAGCGCCGGTGGCTTTATCACCGGCAGTGATAGCGGCGCGGCCATTGGCCGCTGCAAGCCGGAGTTGCCGTTGCGTCAGGGATGGGCGCCCGCAGGGCAGAGACAGCCTGCTGGCTCTGTTCACGACCAGCCCGCCCGCAGGGGACGCCCGGACAAAACAGAGATAACCAGGAAGAAAGAACATTCAGAAAATAAGCAGGTGTAGTAAGAGGATGAGGATCAATAAAAAAAGGAAGATTACGGCAGGGAATATCACCCGGGTTAAAGCAAAGCGCTGAAGAGGTAAATAGAACAAAATGCGGGAGAGCCGCCGCGGCGTAGCCGCAGCAGTGACCTGCAAGAGCTTTTCGCGCGGCCAAAATATGGCGGAGAATTCCCCGCCAGCGCACCGGCCTACACTCTTGCAGGCAACATCGACGGATAATAACGGGCAACAATCTCATTCATCCGGTCTACCAGCTCAGGCCGGTTAAATGTGATATGCGCCGTACCCTTTTTGAAATACCGCAGGGAAAAATATTCCCCTTCGTAGGCATTGCCGGAAAAACCTTCCCGCTGGTAGTGGTCGCTGAACTTCGCCCCTTCGGAAATCCGATGATCCGGCACGTTCCGCCCTTCCAGCAGATAGAAAACTTTCGCCAGATCGTCGAGCGTTGAACGCCCTGAAATCGAAAAGGTGATATAGCCGCTGCTGTAAGTATTAAACAGGCGCGACACGATGATTTTTTTCCCAAATTTGCACGGGTTATTTGTCCGGTAATCCCATGACAGCGAGCGGAACACGTCAATCACGCCCTGTTCGAACGTGTCATTTTTGTGGGTATGCAACTGATCAAACGTTGCCAGCACCGTATCCAGCGTGATTTCCGGCATGTCTTCACCGTCTGTCTGCCTGTCCCATTCGTCACGCTGCTTACCGCTCATCAACGTAAACATGCCGGTTTCACTCATCAGCCGGTGCCAGATTTTGCCGTCTACGCTCTTTTTGATGGCCTTTTCTGCCCGCTCCGGTTGGTCTGCCCAGCTCACCGCATCCTTCACGCAGACTTCAAAACCATAGAGATACTCCCCGCCGGTGGCGGCTAACAGCAACTTGCGGGCAGAGTTAAGCTTGTCCAGCGCTTCGGCGTACTGTTTCAGGCCGTTTTCCCGCAGGGCAAGAATACGGTCAATCGCCACGGACGGGATCACCTCCCCCGCCCGCTGTCCGTTGATTTCCAAATCGGCTAACGCACTAATCTGTCCGTTTAGCATGATTTTTCCTCCGTATCCCGCTGGCGGGCTGTAAATATAAAGCCGCTGTCCGTGACCTCAATCGCCAGATCCGCCCTGCCGGTCATCAGGGCATCCAGCATTTCTGGCTGCAAATTTACGCTTTCCCACATGTCGCCATTACCCAGTACGCTATCAATCGCGTCAAAATGCGCCCCTGCGTCGTCCCATAAATCCGGATCAAATCCTTCTGCATAACAGATGTTGCGTTTTTTCCGGATAAAGGTTGCGGTTGACGCTGTCAGGTAAATGCCGTCATCAGCCAGAAACCACAACTCACACGCATTTTTCTTCACGTCCTGAATAACCGGCATCAGCGTCTCAGCTTTAAAAATCAGTTTGTTCGGCATTGTTCACCTCTTGAAAGTCAGTAAATTGCCGCCCCGCGGGGCGGCAAGGCCATCAGGCGTAAGCCCGTTTTAACTCCAGCGAGCGCAATACCTGCCCGAGTTCACTGACTCGCATGGCGGGCACCCTGACGGACTGGCGTTTACGATGGCATTTCACGATGTGACGCCCCAATGCCTTGAGCGGTACGGTGATGTCCTGACTGTTGAGCGGTTCCCGCACAATGCGCAGGTGCTTTTTTGCCGTCTCAGACTTTACAAATGGCGCGGACGATGCAATTATCTGTGCGTCGATATTCATAGTGTTAACTCCAATCGGATATTGATAGCCGGTCTAGCTTTCCAAGGGATAAACCGGCACGAGAGAGCAGACGAAAGTCTGCTTTTTTCATTTCTGGCACGTCTCTTCCTTACTTAACACCTCCTTAGTGATCCGGCGGATAATCGCCTCATGCAGCATGGTTGCCTTATCGCGGAACGTGAAATAACGCTCCCCAATCTTGGCGTAAATGTCCGTGACGTCTCCGCACACCATTTCAGCCAGTTTGAATGACTCACAGTGTGCGTCCCCTTGCCAATCTTTCGGGTACATCAGCGCAATCGCGTCCATAAATACCGTCAGGGTGATTTCTGACACGTCCGTATAGGCGATTTTTTCACACTGCTGCCAGTAGGCCGCCTCCGCCGCTGCGTTCCATTCAAACCGGTTTTCTCCCGCGCTGCCGGTGGTGATTTCAGATGTATACATGGTGTTTCTCCTTGGTTGTGATGACGGGACGATCCCGCCATTCGTACTACACTTCTGTTGATCCAACCCATGAAGCGCCTAAATAGGCTTCTGAGCCTTCACCACTATCATCCGGCTGAACAGTGGTTAACAGGTCATGCGTCCAGCCGTCCTGTGGTGCTTTTTGTCGCAATATCTCAATCCCGCCGAGCGTCCTGATAATCAGGGGGTCATGCCGAACCGGCGTTAAAATATCCGGCTCCCCTTCTCTCTGGTCGGTGATGTATGTGATCATTGTTTTTCCTTATTCCTGCTCTGCAGCAATCTCAGCCATTACTTCACGGTAAGCCGCCTGACTGCGTTCTTCCTGCGCCCACGTCAGCGTGATCCCTTTGCGGTCTGCCGCGCCGATAAATACCGGACGGTCTTTCATCGGCAGGCGGCACAGGTGATCTAATGCACTGCTGATAAGGCGCGATTCGTAAATCTCGTAATGCAACCCGCAACCTGCATGTGCCTGCACTTCGAGACGGGAAATAACCACATCGGCACGAACCACATCAAAAGGATGGGAAGATGAAATGTCGGAAATAAAGCCGTCCATGCGCAGAGACGTGGTTTGCCCACATCTTTCAGTAGATTCAGGAGCGGCGGTGTTGACGTTTTGTGTGTTCATTCTGGTGGTTCCCCTTCAGTGGTTAGTCCATCTCTCAGTGAGTTCTTTCGCGGCAAGGGCAACGGAGTACCAACGCAGGCAGGCAACAAGGGGCGGAGACAACAGTTTTACGAGGGACGAGGAAAAGTTTTGGCGAAGTGCATTTCACCCCTTGGGGAATGACCAGGCGGTGCTACGTTAAAGCCCGAAGCGGAAGGGCTGGCTGAGTGATGGCACACAGACGGCCCGGCGAGAATGAACGCACCCGACACGACGCAAGGCGTGGCGACCTTAGCGCCGGTGGCTTCATCACCGGCAGTTCATGCGGCGCGGCCACTGGCCGCTGCAAGCTGGGGTTGCGTCAGGGATGGAAGCCCGCCAGGGCAGAGACAGCTTGCTGACTCTGTTCACGACAGCCTGTTCCCGCAGGGAGACGCCCGACAGAGAAGAGTTATTGAAAACCGAATGATGACGGTGAGAAAGAAAAGACAGAAGATGAGCAAAAGGAGATATAAAGAAAGTCGTCAGATACTAATGAATTAGAACGAACAAGATAATATGCACAGGGGGGATAGATGAAAGTGGAAGAACAGCGGCGGCGTAGCCGCAGCAGTATTTCTGTAAAGTTTTCTGTTGCTAAGTACTGGCAGGACAAACCTGCCAGATTCAGGATAGTAGCCGTTTTTCTGCATCAGAATAGGCCTCTTCCTTTTCACGCTTACCGATGGCAATGACAAAAATGATTATTTCCTGGTCTATCACCTGATAAATCAGCCGAAAACCAGATGTCCTCAGCTTAATTTTATAACAATCTCTAAGTTCGCCATGCAATTTGTTAGCCTCGATCCTCGGGCTTTCCTGCAACTTTTTAAGCTTCTTTCTGAATTGCTCCCTGATGGCTCCATCAAGCTTCTTCCACTCTTTTAAAGCCCGTGCATCAAACTCAATCTCAAATCTCATCAATATTTACCCGAATACGGGCAGCAGGGTGCGCCATGCGCTCCTTAACAATTTTAATGATGTCTTCATCATTATCGCTCTCAGCCACCACCACAGACACGGCAGAAAATGGCAATTTCTCATTATCGACGACGTACTGGAGTAACTGCCGCATAGCATCAGACGGGTTGATGCCTAACTTTTTTAACACTTGTGTAGCTTCTTGCTTTAAATTCTCTTCTACGCGGATCTGCATTGTGCTCATAGGGAAGTCCTTTGTTGTAATGACAAATGTAGTGCTAATTTTAGTGTGGTGACAAATGTAATGCAACTATCGCTAATTTAATATTCGAGGGGAGTGAGCCCGCTATAATGTTTAATTACATCTTAAGGTCGCTGAGAGTGTACAAATAACGACAGCGGGAATATCGCCATATCGTTCACTTCCGGTGATTGTGTAGCTGGTTCGGCAACATCTGTTCATCGAGTCGCTGCAAGGCAGCCGGACGTTCTGTCAGCTCGCAGCCCATCTCATCAAGGATCGCCCACAGCGGCTGACCTGAGAAAAACCCCCTTACCTGCACACCGGTAAAACGCCCGCCCCACGCCGCTAACATATCCGTCAGGTCATCGTCATATATGCCCCGCTTTTCCTGCCGTTTGTACCATACCTCCAGCCCTGTCGGGGTCACGAATGCCAGCTCAATTTCTGCCTGTGCCACCGCAGTCTGATAGCGCCTGCGCTTTTGAAGGCGTTCCTTATTCTGTTTTTTTTCCCTGCGGCTGTAGCTGACATCCCAGCGGCGGTGCTGACGTTCACTCAGGCGATAGCCGGTTTGAGGAAAATACTGGCTGACGGCACAGCCCGACAGCGGCAGCGGGCAAACGTCACCACGACTTTCAACCAGTTTATCGAGCGCCGCCAGATAGCGTTCTTTCGGTTCACCGGCCCGGTTTTTCGGGCAGTAATTTGCTGCAGCGCGGCTCACGTCGCTGGCAGTAATGCGCCCCGCTTTACCGCCGCGCAGCTGCTTAAGCAATGCGACCGCATACGGGTACTGACCCCGCCGACGCCTACCGTCCTCCACATCAATGATGGCCTGCAGCGCAGCAGCCTGAAACGGGTTCACGGGCACTAACGAAAGGTGACGAGGGATCATACTGCACCCCCAGTTTTTCGCAGCGCTGCAGCCAGTTGCTCAGGGGTGTTCAGTCCGGTGGCAACCAGCGTTTCTAGTGTGCGCAGGGCATCAAAAATCAGCGCAGGCTCAAACGTTTCGCTGCAGCAAAGCCACGCCACCGATACCCCGCCGTCAAAAGGCAGGCTCACCTGCCAGTAAGGCACATCGTCGCTGCTGCTGGTCAGGCAAACCACGACCTGCGGGTGAGATTTCAGGGTCAGCCTGATATTTACCGGCGCACCGGTACCAAACTCGCAGCGGTGCTCCATGTCGCACAGCCAGTTATCGGACAGGTGCAGCTGGTGGACAACGCCACGGCTCAGGTCGCTACGAGAAGCCTCACCGCGCTCTGCGTACTGCTCCAGTTCACTGCCGTTCATCGTGTGTAACTCGGCAAACGATAATTCATTCAATCGGGTCATGTCGTTACTGCCGCCCCTTGCGAAGCGGCATCTCCTGTCAGGCGGCAATGTTGTCAGATTCAGAGGCGTTTGCGGTGGCTTCTGCGCCGGTTTCAGGCTCTCCGGCATCAGTCGCAGTGACCGCGTCACTTTCCGGTAACGCGATTGGGGCAGTGACCGGCAGCAGACAGTCAGGTACCCAGCTGGTCAGCAGGATTTTCTCTTCAGCCAGTTCAGCCGCATCGGCTTTCTTCATCTTAAGAACGTCGCGCGATGCACCGCCCAGACCTGCCTGAGACAGGCTGTCAGAAATCTGCTCTTTGCTGATACGCCCGAAGAAATTCGCCTTGGTCGGCATCCACCAGTCACGCAACGTGAAACCCAGCAGGTTTTCCACCGGCTCGAGGTCTTTACCCGCCTTGCCGTCTTTGTCGCTCAGGCGTTCTGATGCACCGTCCAGCGTTCTGGCAAGGCAATAACCCATCACGTTAATCAGCGCCTGCGTATCCCATGTCAGCAGCCAGTCCCAGCTTGTATGCCAGTCCTGTGGCAGCAGTTTCTGCCACGCATCGTGCATTGCGTTGAGATGCTGGATGGCCAGACCGTCGGCAGACGTGGGCGCATTGTCGAGCATCAGGCCGGTTTTGGCATGCAGGGTCACCTTGAGGGTTGAGAAGGTATAAGACCGGTGATCGAAGGTTGACTTTAGGCAGTCATGGACAAAAATCACGAGTGCCATCTGCGGTTGTTCTGCCAGCGCAGCCTGTACTGCCAGCGTTCTTTCGCTGGAGAGGCTTTTGGCCAGCACCGCCGACAACGCTTTCCCCTGCGGCTGCTCTGTCGCGTCAGAACCACCTTCGGTGCGGATGCTGGCAATGGTGTGGTCCACACCGGATTTTTTATCGACTTCAGGGATATCGCTTCGCAGCATCACGCCACGGCGCACGCTAATAACGTTACCACGCAGGGAAGCCACCACCCCGCCGTTAGCACGCACATCGTCAGTCCATGCACGGTTCTCAGCGTTTTGTTCGATGGCAGACATTTCGGCCTGACAGGCGTCAGCGGCCTGTTCCAGCGCGTCGTGGTCTGCGTCTTCAGCATCGTCCTGCTCCGATAACGTCTCCAGCTGCTTATCCAGCACATCAAACCGCGCACTTTCCTCGGGGGTCAGTTCACTGTGAGGCAGGTTGAGTAACAGGTATTTTTGCGCATCATCGCCGTAGGTGCTGATGCCGTCAGTGCGTCCCTCTGACCACTTCCAGCCCTCTGCCTGTGCGATACTTCCCGCGACTTCAGTGAGTTTCTGGCGGGTTAAAGTGTCGAGAAGGACGGTATCGCTGATAAATCCTTCGTCCGTGAACAAGTCAAAGCGGAACCCGCCCCCGGCCTGTTCGTAAACCTCCCGACCGACAAACTCTAACAGACAGTGACCTTCCGCAGAGACTTCGCCTCTGAGCACCGCCTCACGCAACTCTTTCGGGTTGCGATAATAACCATAGGCATTTTTCCAGACGTCCAGCTGACGTTCGTGGTCTTCAGAGGCAGACAGCGCCTGCAGCTGATCGACGTTGATTTTGTCTTCAGCCAGCTCAGTCAGGAGTGCCGGAGCCATCCCCGCAAGGCGCAGGAATTTCTGGACGTGTTGGGTGCTGTACCCCATCAGGCCACCGATTTCTGCTGCCGTTTTGCCGCTGGCACTGATGCGGGCGAACGCCATAATCTGGTCAGCCGGATGCATGCTTTCGTGCTGGAAGTTCTCGATGGCTGAAACCACCTCTGCCACGTCATCGCTGACGGTTTTCACCGGCACGGCGTAATCCGGTGCGATCGCCCCCTCGTTCAGCAGGATACTCAGCGCACGAAAACGGCGTCCACCGGCGGCGGCACCCAGCTGGCCATCAGGCAGGCGGTGAACAATAAGGTTATGCAACACGCCCACGGCTCTGATGCTGCCGGCCAGTTCCTGCAATTTTGCCGCATCCGGCTCTGCTTTACGCACATTCAGCGGAGACAGAGACAGCTGGCTGAACGGCACCATCTCGACCGGCGTATTCGCCAGCGCCTGCTCAACGGCCTCGGTAACGGCGGTATTTTTAGGACGTTTTGTGGATTTACTCGCTTTAGAAACTGCTTTAGACTCGGCTACTGACATAATTGATACCTCGTAAGTTTTGATTTTGTCTGCCGGACGTTTTCCCCGTCCGGCACCTCACTTCACTGCCTTACTGCTTTCTCACACCACATCTGATGATGTATCTGTTAAGACCAGCCCCTGCTTCAGGCTCAAAATCCCACGCCCGCCACACCATCTGCCGGTCAATGCGAACGACAAGGCGAAAATGCGTGCCCTGATCGTCCTCGATCGCGATATTCTCGTAAGCATCTGCAAAGGCTTCAGCCTGTTGGCGGGTAAAAGTGTCTTCCGGCAGCAGAACGTGATCGTGGTTTTCCATAACTCGGTACTCCTTGTGATACCCCGCAAATACGGGGCGGTTAATGTCTAAGGTCATCTTCAGAACGGGATATCATCGTCAAAATCAACCGGCGGGAATTCTCCCCCCTGCGGTGCGGATTGCTGCGCCGGTGCCGTTTTGGTGGATTTTTTGCCGCGCGTGGCTTTTGCTGGTTTCGGGTCAACGGCAGGCTCACCGGAATGAGACGGCGCATTTGCCGGTGCCAGTGAACCCGCTGCGTCACCCGACTGACGGTTGCCCTGTGCGCTGCCCAGCATCTGCATCGTGCCGTTTGCCTTGACCACAATTTCCGTGGTGTAACGGTCGATGCCCTGCGCGTCCTGCCATTTGCGGGTCTGCAACTGACCTTCGATGTAGACTTTTGCGCCCTTGGTCAGGTATTCACCGGCTATCTCAGCAAGCTTTCCGAACACGACCACACGGTGCCACTCGGTTCTTTCGCGCTGCTCGCCGGTGGCTTTGTCACGCCAGTTTTCGGACGTGGCCAGCGTCAGACTGGCGACCGCGCCGCCGTTTGGCATGTAACGGATTTCCGGTGCCTGACCTAAATTACCCACGATGATGACTTTGTTAATTCCACGTTCTGCCATGATGACTCTCCTTATCTTTCAGGGCTTTTAGCCCATATCTTCGGTAAGATTCGCTTTGTCGCGACCTTGACGTTTTGTGGTATCCGGCTGGATTTCTGGCTGGGTGTTACCACATCTCCAGTTGAGTTCCTCCGCCGCAAGGGCGTAAAAAAACACCGACGAGGGCGAACGTCCGGGGCGAACACGAAAGTTTTCGGAGGTACGCGGAAAAGTTTTGGGGGCGTTTATTTACCCTGGACGGACGACAGCGGCTGTGTTTTGGTCAGCCCCGGCGAGAGGGGCTTAACTGGAGAGACGGCACCATAGATGGACGTAGCGGATACCACCGCAACGACGACGAGCGGCAGCGAATCGCCGTTGCCCGACAGCGGCCTGCTGCTTTACCGCAGGCCAGTGAAGCGGCGCGGCCGTTGGCCGCTGTAAGCGTGGTTTTGCGTCAGGATGGAAGCCCGAAGGGCAGAGACAGGCAGCCTGACTCTGTTCACGACAGCCGTGCCGAAGGTGACGCCCTGCCCCTGATTTTCCGAAACTGCAATTTACTTATATATGTATATGAATGAAACTCTGTTCAAAAAGAACCAACCTCAGCAATGCCTATCGCGCCGTTTACTGTTATTCACTAAGAATCCTCATGCATTATTTGAACGCATTTTATTCTCTCAGCAAAACACCACAGAGAACTTAAAAAATGTTAAATAGTAAATATGAAGTGTGAATTATAAATTATGAAGTGCTACGTAATACAGAAAGCTATACTTTTAATCATAAATAATAATTATGAAATAGTAAGTATTATCATTCATTAACACGTTTACCATGGTCATGAGCTCTACCTCACGCGCACGCCCAAGTCCCCCGTCATAGAATCAACCCGACACCACGCATTAATCACATGCATGAATTATGAATTGTGAATTCATAAATAACACTTTTGAACTTTTAATACCTCTCTATCAGCATGATTGCATAGACACTCGACTTCGCAATGTCTCCCATGCTGTTCTCTATGGATAAGTATCCTTTCAAGCTAATGGTAAATGTCACTTAGGAGTTAGGAGTTAGGAGTTAGGAGTTAGGAAGTATGATGTAATAATTCATATTGCATAGGTATGAATTGTGGATAGTGTATAAACAATAAAAAATTGGTGAAGTAACAACTAATACTTCACACTTATGTGTTGTGACATACGCCCTGAGTAAATCATACAAAGACGGGCATGCCTTCAACGTTTTTCGGAGAAGTGCAGTAATCGATAGGATGTTTCACTTATGAAGTGTGAGATATGAGGTATGAGGTATGAGGTATGAAACATCATTTATTCAGTAATGTAGTTTGTTATGCCTTAACTTAAAAATCACATCTCACATTTCATACTTGGTATTTCACAAATAATCTAAGCCATAGGAGGACAGTGTTAAGTGTGATTTATTACTTGATATTTATTACCTAATAATGATTAAACCCACTCAGAAATGAATCCGATACCTTGGATTTAGAGCGTTCTTGAAACGTTGGGCTCAATGGGAGACGTTGGAAAGGAGAGAAGGCAGTAAGGAACACGGTGGCTAAGGAAATGTTTGAGATTGGTGAAAACGGCATTGGTAGCCGCTTGGTTACCAATGCTGCTTGGTATCAAACCTTTTTAAGGTAAGTATCCAGGGCATCACGAATGATTGCACTTACGCTTTTCGGGCTAATACCATTACGCTTATTATGCAGGGCAAGATCTTCAATCTCTCGCAGCGTGTTCTGAGGTAAAGAGATAGTTGTCCTAGTCAGAATTTCCTGAGCAGGTTCAGCAACAACTTTTTCGTCACCATAAGGTCGGTCGGCCAGTCTGTTAGCAAGAGCATCAGCTTCAGCTTCTGTTACGACTCGGCGATTTGAAAATGGGGGTTTCTTTAAGGCCATTAAAATACCTCATTCAGCAATGCCAGAACTTCTGCCTTGGCTTTTTCGTTAGATGTCTCGAGTACTGATTTACCTTCTGACATAACATCACGGTAAACCTTTCGGTAACATGCTGTGGCGGTCAAAGGAATGAGCCCTTCAAACTCACGCACATACTCCAGAAACTCATGTCGTTCGTTACCCTGCAACAGCGGGTTAGTCGTCGCCATACTTTGATAGCAGTAGGCCTTAAGCTCAGGATTCAAATCGCGCATACTTTCAAGCTGCTGCTGCAGTTCAACCATAGTATCCAGGTCTAACTGTGAACACTGGTGGGGCGCGATAATCTGATGGGCAACGGTACCCCCCGTGATCAACTCCCGGCTGTTGCGTCCCGCGACGTCCACGATGACATGAGCAAACTTTTCATCCAGGCTTCTCAGCGTTTGGGAAATGTTGTCTCGTTTTTCAATCAGGGTAATGGATGGAGTGATACCTGAGGCTTCGCGCTCTGCATACCATCTGGAAGCGGAACGCTGAACATCAGCATCGACAAGACAAACGTCCTCTCCACGAAGAGCCAGACCAACTGCCAGATTGATGGCCGTTGTTGTTTTGGCAGCACCGCCTTTATTGCATCCAATAATCGTGATCATTTGTCACCTGTGATATCGAAAGTAGCATTTCCTAAATGATAACTCATAAAATATATATGTGAAGTATTATCGAGTAATTATTATGTATGAAGTAATACTTATTCATATAGCTTGCTTCTTCAATAAACAATAGTTACGGCGTAACTTCGCAACCGAGAAAAATTAAGACTTTATAAACATGCAGTTAACTATAAACCAATTGCCGACCTAAGCCCTGACCGCATACTGTGGGCTTATAGAAAATTAAGTCGAACCGCGAGATTCTAACCTGAACATTGCCGGCAGAGAGTACTTCCCAGCATCAAGTTCTACATTTCATCAACAAGATCCCTCCGTATGCATGCGTAAGAAATACCTCTTCCATTTAATCCCCCATGACTCCATCAGTAAGAAATAGCTCCGTCATATTCCAGAAATATTTAAACTAAGCCAGAAGATGCGTTGGGAACTGGACGAGTAGGGGGCAAAATTTTTGTTTCCTTGCTGATCAGGAGCCTAAGACTTTTCTAGGCATAAGCTCTTCACAAGCTAGAGAACCCATGATTATACTGTATGCATAAACAGTATTTAGTGAGTATCAATCATGAATGTCTTTTACCCAACACCTGAGCCTTTGAAGCTGCTGACCCCTTTCTTTCAAGATAAAGTTCAGGCTGGATTTCCCTCGCCGGCTCAGGATTATATTGAGAAGGGCATTGATTTAAACGAGCTCTGTATAAATCATCCGGCCGCTACTTATTTCGTGATGGCCACAGGGATGAGTATGGTTGATGCGGGTATTTACGAAGGTTCGATGCTTGTTGTGGACAGGAGCCTGCAGGCAAAGCACGGCGATATCATCATTGCTTCACTTGCAGGTGAATACACTGTTAAGCGCCTCTGCTTACACCCGGTTGTTCAGCTGGTGCCAATGAATCCGGACTTTCCTCCCATCGTGTTGCATGACGGTGGAGATGAACTGGAAGTGTTTGGCGTGGTGACTTTCAGCATCAACGGATTTCAGTAATGTTCGCCCTGGCTGATGTAAACAGTTTTTATGCGAGCTGTGAAACTGTTTTCAGGCCTGACCTGAAAGGAAGACCTGTCGTGGTTTTAAGCAACAACGATGGTTGCGTAATTGCCCGCAGCGCCGAAGCAAAAAAACTCGGTATCAAGATGGGCGATCCGTTCTTCAAGATGCGGGCGCTTTTCGAGCAGCATAAGATCGTGACATTCAGCAGTAACTACGCGCTCTATGCAGATATGAGCACACGGGTAATGACGGTGTTAGAGGAGATGTCTCCGGCTGTAGAAATATACAGCATTGATGAGGCATTCATGAATTTGCAGGGAGTCAGTAACTGCAAGGATCTGGAGGAGTTCGGAAGGGAAGTGCGAGCCAAAGTTCTCCAGTGGACTGGACTCACTGTAGGTGTCGGCATTGCACCCACCAAAACTTTAGCAAAATTAGCCAATTACAGCGCAAAAAAATGGACAAAGACGGGTGGCGTTGTTGACCTTTCGCTGGTGGCACGTCAACGAAAACTGATGGCACTCGTTGAAGTCGGGGAAGTCTGGGGTGTTGGACGCAGGATTTCGAAAAAGTTAAATGATATGGGGATTAAAACTGCCCTGCAGCTTGCAGATACCCCAACTCCCCTGATCCGCAAGAACTTCAATATTGTGCTTGAACGTACGGTAAGGGAGCTCCGTGGAGAACCGTGTTTAGAACTGGAAGAGTTCGCACCGACCAAACAACAAATCGTTTGCTCAAGGTCATTCGGTGATCGCGTATCAGAATACGATCTGATGCGCGAAGCGATATGTAGTCATGCCGTGAGGGCTGCAGAGAAACTCCGGGGTGAGCATCAATACTGCCGGCATATCTCTGCATTCATCAAAACAAGTCCTTTTGCTGTGAATGAAGTCTATTACGGTAAAACGGCGGGAACCAAGCTTCAGATACCTACTCAGGACAGCAGGGATATCGTGGCTGCGGCAACTAAATGTCTGGATGCAATCTGGCAAGATGGCCATCGCTTTCAGAAATGCGGCGTGATGCTGGGGGATTTTTACAGTCAGGGTGTCGCCCAGTTCGGTCTTTTCGACGAGTACCAGCCGCGATCAAATAGTGAGCAGCTCATGGCGGTTCTCGATGGAATCAATCATAGCGGGAAAGGGCGGGTGTGGTTCGCTGGCCAGGGCATGCAAAAATCCTGGGAAATGAAGCGTCAAATGCTCTCTCCAGCTTATACAACACGCTTCAGTGACCTCATGCGAGTGAAAATTTAAATCAGTGGATCACTTATAGGCACAATCAGTTCGGAACCATTATTTCTTATGCTACCAACTTCCTTAGTCACCGGATGCCATTGAAATGCAAAAGGGGGTTCCGATTGCATCTGCGCTATCTCAAGAGCGCGCTGCGGGGAAGTATCGCTGTCTAACCATTCCAGCGCATCTGAAGGATCTAATACCAATGGCCGGCGGTCATGGATATCCAGTAGCCCTTCGTCGCTCGCAGTTGTGACGATAACAAAGCCATCATCATCCGGGACCTCTAAGGCATCAGGGTGAAAACGACTTATCGCAGCAAAAAATAAGGGAGAATGTGATTTATGGTAGAGGAAGTAAGGTTGTTTAATTTTCGGATCAGCCGGGTCTTTTTTCCATTCATACCAGCCATCGGCCATCACTAACACGCGTCCATGTTCGAACAGGGGTCTGAACATCCTGCTCGTTGCCACTGTCTCTATACGCGCGTTAATCATCGGTGGTCGCTTTGATTCTTTTGCCCAGGCGGGCTGATAGCCCCATTTAACAGGATCGATAAAGATTTTATCATCGCGTTGATTGAGTATGAGCACGCGAGTCCCGGGAGCGACGTTATAACGGCCAATAGGGATGTCATCGATGCCGCCTGCGAATTCTCTGTCAGGGGAAAGCACATCGACATAGTGAGAACGCGGTTCGTACTGGGTAAATCGTCCACACATAAAGAACCCTCAGTTAGAATTCTAAGTATAGACGGTACACATGCTGAGAGGATTTCAAATAGCGGCACTGCTAAGCGCCCAAAATAGTGGATTAAACCGTTTTGAGGATAAGTGCCAGCACACAGTGCCTAAGAGATCTCATAAGGAGTGTTTCACGAGTATCACAGCAGAAGTGACAGTGTCTCAAATCCCCCCTACAACAATCGCTTACCTACAGTTAGGCATTTTACACATCCACTATAGAGAGCATTCTCTTTGAGTGGGCATATATCCACTATGGTAAGTACCAACCACTACAGCGAGTGATATCCACTAGAGTGAGTAGAAAACCACTGTAGTCAGTAACGACCACTATGATGAGTATTAACCACTACAGAGAGCAAATAGCGACAGATCGTAATAAGTTAGTGATCACTGACTCAGCGACTATATAGGATTGCGGGTTAGTGACTACTAGGGGGGTAATGTCGAAATAAGTAAATAACCACTACAGTGAGTAGAGATTACTGACGACAGTGGTTAGCTGAATTTTATAATGCCCAGCTTGCTGTTTGCAGTGGATAGTCTGCTCACTACAGTGGTTGGCTTGCTTACCACAGTGGTTAAGGAAAAAGCCTGCTATCAACTTTCAGCAGACTTTCGGCTTCAGGGAATGACAGGGGAATGAAACTATTTCTTAGCCTGGCGAAGTTGTTCAAGCAACTCAAGCTCTTCTTTGGTCAGCATAACCATCTCACGCGGCGCTGCCGAATCGCTATCCTTCTCAGCGGGGACATCAATGATATGTTCATCGTCCAGGACATCATAGACATCGTCACCAATACCCGTAGGGATCTGAGCCGGTCTCAATTTTGGCCGCCTATAGTGGATACAGAAGTATACGGCTTTGCCACGTTTTACCTCCGTATAATCGAGATAGCCGATAGCCTTAAGTTGTTCCATCGCCTTACGAACAGTTGCGTTCTGTGTGATGGCTCGTGATGTCAGATTAAGACGAGCACGCAGGCGGGACATAGAAATCGGAGCGGGATCTGTCGGAAGACTTTCGATGAACGTATAGAGAGCCTGAGCAGACTCTTTGCGGGAGAGTTCATTGATGGCACGAAGCTGGAGAAGAACTTTTTTATCGAACTGGTACAGTTCAAAAATCTTCGGATCTGCCTGCAGCTCTACGGCGTCCTTCTTCGGGCTGTATTTTGCTGACTGAACAAGGTGAGTAACGTAATAGTCCCCCTCTTTGTTCGAAAAAGACAAGGTGTTAGTTGCGATACGCTCAAGAGAGGCTTCCAGACGCGCCCTGAGCTTCGCTGAGGAGCGTGCTGAGGGAATGCCACATAATTTAGCGAACTCAACGAAAGGCAGGTATACAGAGTCTCCCAGGACCTTATGCTTGGCAAAAGCATGGATGATCCCAACCCAGGTCTTGAAATCGTTGTCCATATCAAGCCGTGCACCGGTGATCTTAATGTTCTCATATCCTTCAGACTTCACGATCGAAAGCTGCTTAAGCTCAGAAGTGACATCCATTGAGTTCATCTGACCCTTACGGCCTCGAGCAGTAGACTTCAAGGTGGGTACAAATAAGCCCAACCGCATCAATGCTACAGGCTGAACAGTGTTATTGCTGTTAGGAACCAGAGTAACAAGTTCACCCGTTCGCTTATCGGTTTCAGAGAAAGCCTTCGCTATCTCTATGTTTTTAGGCTCATTTTCAGACATTATCAGCTCTCACAAGGAATGTGGATAAGAGACTCGTAATACACAATACAGTGGATACTAACACTCACTATAGCGGTTTTACCACAGATCATAGTGGTTAGTTTGCTTTTCACAGTGGTTGTTTTACTGACTACAGCGGTTAACGATCTTCATTTTTGCCAGATAAGACAAGGCCTGCAGAGGACCGGGGATCTCTTCGGGTCTTATAGGTTCTATAAGGATCTTATTATTGGATCGAAGAATAGGATAACTTTAAAAACAGAGCGTTAAGTTTGTCGATAAAGATCCACTGGGCGATCATAACTGAGAACCCACTTTGTGATTAAACTGTGAGCATTATTTTGACCATATCAATCATCTTGAGGATTGTTTCTAAGTTTCATCGATTTATCGGAATCATTTTGCAAGAACACCACCCACAGCTCGATTTATGATTTACTCACTGTAGTGGTTTTGACTCCCTCACCAGCGAAGTTAGTTTACCTTGTATAGTGGTTGTTATGCTCTATATAGAGGTTAGTTTACTTCTCATAGTGGTTAGCAATGTCGATTAAACCCTTATAGGACGTGGCTTACAGGGGATCGGGGATCTCTTTTGATCTATTAGATGATCTATATAGGATCTTATTATTGGATCTAACCTGTGGAAAAGTGGATAACATATGAATAAAGAAAAGCGCTCACAGGTTGAATCAATTAGTTAAGTACTAAAGCAAATCCATACCCAAAAACTGATCCAGACAGAAACAGGAATGTAATCTGGTTAAAATTCACCTTAAACTGTTAGTGACCTGCCCCCAGGATTAGATACAACGCTCACTTAGTAATGTCGGATCCTTCACTATCAGAATTACCCTTTCTCCAACCCGCCGCAAATTCAGACGGCGTCTGATAATTCAGCGTGGAGTACGGGCGGCACTCGTTATAATCCTGACGCCATTCACTGATGGTTTTCCTGGCATGACTGACGTCGCCGAACCAGTGTTCATTCAGGCATTCATCGCGAAAGCGTCCGTTAAAACTCTCAATAAATCCGTTCTGTGTCGGCTTGCCGGGCTGGATAAGCCGCAGTTCCACGCCATGCTCATAAGCCCACTGGTCAAGTGCTCTACAGGTAAATTCCGGCCCCTGGTCAGTTCTTATCGTAGCCGGATAGCCGCGAAACAGCGCAATGCTGTCAAGAATACGCGTGACCTGCACTCCTGAAATCCCAAAGGCAACAGTGACAGTCAGGCATTCCTTTGTGAAGTCATCGACGCAGGTAAGGCACTTGATCCTGCGACCGGTGGCCAGTGCATCCATGACGAAATCCATCGACCAGGTCAGATTGGGCGCTGCCGGGCGGAGCAGCGGCAAACGTTCTGTTGCCAGCCCTTTACGACGTCGTCTGCGTTTTACGCCCAGCCCGCTCAGATGATAAAGGCGGTACACGCGCTTGTGATTAACATGAAGCCCTTCACGGCGCAGTAACTGCCAGATGCGGCGGTAGCCAAAACGCCTGCGCTCCAGTGCCAGCTCAGTGATGCGCCCAGATAAATGCGCATCAGCCGCCGGACGCTGAGCCTCATAGCGGCAGGTCGACAGGCATAAATCTGTGAGCCTGCAGGCACGACGTTGCGACAGACCCGTTGTATCACACATCAACACCACAGCTTCCCGCTTCTGGTCTGTCGTCAGTACTTTCGCCCCAGAGCCACCTGAAGCGCCTCCTTATCAAGCATGGCTTCGGCAAGCAGCTTCTTGAGTCTGGCGTTCTCTTCTTCAAGCGACTTCAGACGCTTAACCTCGGGCACCTTCATACCGCCATACTTCTTACGCCAAGTGTAAAACGTGGCATCGGAAATGGCGTGCTTGCGGCAGAGTTCACGGGCGGATACGCCGGCTTCAGCATCGCGGAGAATACTGATGATCTGTTGGCCGGAAAAACGC
This sequence comes from Rahnella sp. BIGb0236, assembly GCF_004364755.1. Lineage (NCBI taxonomy): Bacteria > Pseudomonadati > Pseudomonadota > Gammaproteobacteria > Enterobacterales > Yersiniaceae > Rahnella > Rahnella sp. BIGb0236. The sequence continues at coordinate 598 of NZ_SOAO01000020.1, read as the reverse complement.
TTCTTCATGGGGATGTCCTCATGTGGCTTATGAAGACATTACTAACATCGGGGTGTACTAATAAACGGGGAGCAGGTCAATGAAGTGGAATACTAAATCTGGCCACCTGAATAGAGGTGATATCATCGCCTCATAGTCAAAACAGGTGACATTATGACCGGACGTAACAGACGTAATTTTAGCCCCGAGTTTCGCCTCGAAGCTGCCCAGTTTGTACTCGATCAGCACTACACCGTTGCCGCCGCTGCAACGGCAATGAATGTCGGTAAATCCACGATGGATAAATGGGTTCGCCAGCTTAAAGAAGAGCGCGCAGGGAAATCCCCAAAGGCCTCTCCGATGACGCCTGAGCAACTTCGCATTCGTGAATTAGAAAAACGACTGCAACGTGTTGAAATGGAAAACGATATATTAAAAAAGGCTACCGCGCTCTTGATGTCAGACTCCCTGAACAATTCTCGTTAGTTGAGAAACTCAGGACGCGGTTTCCTGTTGCCTTTATTTGCAATGTGTTCGGGATCCATCGCAGTAGCTATCGGTACTGGCTAAGCCGACCGCAGAAACCTGATGCAAAACACATCATTATACTAAGCCTGGT
>NZ_SOAO01000019.1:0-53854 GCF_004364755.1 Rahnella sp. BIGb0236 | reverse complement strand
CAATGCAAGCCCCTGATACAGTAACAATTATACAAGAGGTCTTCGCGCTGAGGGCGAATTTAGGATGAGTCTTTAATCGCTGGCCATTTTGCGATTAACCTGCTGACGTAGATAGAGAAAATGCCGAAACGGTGTGAATGAGTAAAAATTTGGGCAGTCTCAAGGTAAACCCCAATGTCTCAACGTATCAACCTTAAAGGCTTTAAACTGGCACTTTGCGTGAAGGTCTATAAAATGAAGGAAGAAAATTAAGCACTGATCAGGGAAACGGCGGGGAGCCATGAAATTCATTTCACGCGATGTAAAATTATTCGATGACGTATTCGTAAACGCATATGGCGCTGGGTATATTTTAGATTTTTCAGACAAAACAATGAGAGAGTTTTTCGAAGAAGAACTCTCAATAGATATAGACAGTGATATTTATAAAGAAGACGGGAATTCAAAAGCAAAACGCTTACGCTGCTTCATTAAAAAGTCTGACCGAGACACAGTTTTAAACGTATTAGATAAACTCTGGCAATATCGAAAGGGAATGAATACCAATCCGTTAACGTCTGGTGATGAAATGTTGTATTGCCAGCTCATAGATAGATTGGAGAAAGTGGATGCATTATCTTCTTTTGGAATCGCACCTGTACAAATAGAAGCTACATATACCATTGACTATTCATATTTCAAAAAAGAATTAGATGATATGAAATTACTACAGCCACAACAGAGAGGTTATAAATTCGAAGTGTGGCTTAACAAGTTGTTCGAAGCCTTCCGACTTTCGCCGAATAGTGGATTTAGAATTTCAGGAGAGCAAATTGACGGAAGTTTCATTTTACATAATGAAACATATCTTGTTGAGGCCAAATGGCATAGTCAAAAAACAGCAGCCCCAAACCTTCATGTGTTCCAGGCAAAGATCAATGAAAAAGCATCTTGGGCACGCGGCGTATTTATTAGCTGGCAGGGTTTTTCTTCTGAGGCACTAGGGGCGTGGGGGAGAAACAAAAGTGTTATTTGTATCACAGGCTATGACTTGTATCATATGTTAAAAAAAGATATAAGCCTTATCGATATGCTGGATAAAAAAATAAGACTAGCGGCGGAAAAGGGCGAATACAATGTGAGCATTGAAAATATCTACCCTGAAAAATTCTAGATTCATCATTAAGTAAATTTTAAAAGTCATTAAAAATAGAGAATAAAATGGAAAGACTAAAATATTTTGAAAGCCTAATAGACGAACAATACAATAGCATTGAAATGACTTCGAATAATATAAACTTAGAAACATGGAGGATGCTCACAGTATATGAAGATTATATGCAATTTCATCTTCACGCGTTTTTAAAAAGAATCAGACACTCTCAAAGAATCATAGACAATGCTTATCTAGTTAGCGAATTGGAAAACCATAAACTGACATTAAAAATGTATTTATCGTTAATATATAAAAAATGCAAAGAAAAATCCCCATGTAAAAAAGAGAGCTATTTTAATGGGAAGAACTATATACAAATTTCAAAATCAATAAAGCTTATCAATACTTATATGCAACTAAATTGGAATGTAATTTCGGTTTATCAAAACTTGGCTGAATTCAAAGATAGCAAAATAAGATTTATTTTTAGGAATCATGTAGATTACTGTCAAAGTAGAATGCTTCAGCAATATTCTAGATCTGATGATTCGAATTTAAGCAAAGAGATCCAACAGTCTTCTCTTTCATTGTTACTTGGATATATAGTGCTTGGTGTAAATTCAGATATTTATCAAAATTGTTTAGAAGTATCGAGCGTGTTAGGACATACTATATCCTACAAATTCGACCAAGATATAATTGATAGTATATACCAAAAAATATTAAACAGTCAGTCTATGGACTTACCCGAAAACTGGAGATTTCCCTGGTCGTCTGTTTCGGACTTTAGGCGTTTTTTTAATTCATTAAATGCTATTTGTATTTTCCATTTTATTTGCATAAAAGCAAGTGCGGAACATTACAAAATCAAAGGCGGTGGAGTTGACCAAAGAGTAATCAGCTTAAGAGAAGAAGACTTAATTGATCGGATAAATAGAATTAGTGGATTATCATCACCTGTAATTACAAATATCATGAAAGCCCTAACATATGGGTTTAATACCTCCAATCCAGACCCGGCTTTACAACCTCTATTTGTAAATAATGGAGAGGTCTTAATCGCTCCTCTTTTGATTACAACATTAAATTACGATAGAAATGCCTTATCTTTATACTTAAGAGTTGATGATAAAGGCTTCAGCAAAGCAAGTGAATCCTTTGAAGTCAATATGACTCAAAAATTTGTGGGCTCCATTCCTGAAAGATATAAAATAATGTTGAATTTTCACTTGCCGAATAGCTCTGGGGGCGAAATAGATGCGGCATTGATAGATATTGAGACAAAAACCATATTAGTTTATGAACTGAAATGGATGCTAACACCTTCAGATCCCAACGAGGTGTTTTACAAAATAAAAGAATGCCGTAAAAAAGTAGTTCAAGCAGAGAAAAAATTATTTCACGCAAAAATGCACATTGATTTTATTCTTGATAAGCTCGGAATCAAGGAGCAAGACACAACGAGTTGGGCTGTCTGTGCCATTGTGTTAATTGAAGGGTTTAGTGGAATTAATTATCCAGACATGCCACAGATTAAAATGCTTCCATCTTGGGTGCATGAAAAAGTCATTACAGGCTCCCATTCTTTAAGAGAATTTTCAGGATTTATTTTGTCCGACTCATGGTTACCGAAAGAAAGAATGCATTATAAAAAGATAAAACACAACATTACTTTTGCTGGTAAACAAATCTCGGTAGATGGAATGGAATTAACAAACATAGACGATTATTTGCATCATTACATTCCTACAAAATTAATAGAATACAGATCGCAAACTAATCATGATTGATACGAAATACCCTAATCCGGCTAAAATAAATAGTTTCGGTTTAGGGGTATTAGTGTGATTAATGGGGATCAGGTCAATGGAGCTATGCGTTGAAGCTGTGGCAAATGCCCTTGCCGCAGATGCCCTCAATCAACTCAAGATAGAAAGCAATTCAGTCGTCTTCTGGTTCACAGGTAGGGCACCTATCTTCAATGCTATAATCACCACATTCGCAGGGATACATCTCCACGAAGCCGCCTTCTTTGCTGTAATAGCATTTATGCCAAAGGCAAACGCCAGCACCTCGCACTACATCATATACCAGACCTGCGGCACCACACTCAGGGCATTCATGATAATCCCAAGATTCCAAATCTTTTAACCCGTAGCCACAGCAAATACAGCTGGTCATAACAGGGAAGCTTTCTCCTCGGTGAATAATAAAGTGCGACCAGTTTTCGCATTTAGGACACATGGCAAGGTCGTATTCACCGCCAATTGCTAAATCGAGAAAAGACTTTTCAAAGGAAATGATTTTTTCCCGTAGAGCGGAATTCCACGAATCATCCATTTCATCGTATTGGATAACCAGAAAGGCAGGTCGATAAATGAGCTCGTATAATGAGCGTAACTGAAGAGACAGAACCTGAGGATTAATTTCGATGGCGAAGTGCTGAATTCTGTTTCTTTCGATAGCGACCGCCTTAAGAAGTTTTAGACTATCTTCGCTAAATTCGGTCTGATAATGTTTTTTAATCAGGTCACACAGGCCAGGAATATCGACTGATTTACAGGCATGAAGCTCGCTCTCAAGAGGATTAATCGGATCTTTGCAGTGTTTTCTAAGGGACCAATCCACAAAAATCTTGTCAGTACCAAAGCGGGATACTGCGGCCTTAAGCAAAAGCTCTGCTCCCTGAAAAAGATTGAGCAGGCACTGCTTGTAATATCGGTTACTGTTGCCTGACTGCGCATCCGTCAGATTTTCCAGTCCAGTTTCCACTGAGTCCAGAGCATTTTCTAGCAGGGAGAATTTCACCATGTTCAGAGGTGCCCGTACAGACCGCGCAGAGATTCCGCCTGCGTCCCTTCATGACATTTTGACGTAATCTCCCTGACCAATATCTCAAACACCTCCGCAAGTAGGAAAATGTACCGTCCATCGATGCCAAAAATGCCGTCCGCCGTGACCTGGCTGGCAGGAGAGAACACCACGTGCTGTCTACTAGCCAGGGGCTTATGCAGCGGTGATGATGCTGCTGACTTTCGAAATGTTGCTTTATTTGTTTCTTTTGACGCCATTTTCATTCTCTATGGGGGCCGCTTGGAAAACGTAAAATATCTTACGCTAAGATTTATTTGGGGTCAGTTTGGAGATCGGAAATTTTTGTACGTCAAGCACATTATTTAACCAATCCAGATACGTAAGGGATTGATTAGTGTCAGTGGCTATCGCTTTTATGTTATCGCTCTTGCTATATCGCATTTAGGTTATCCGATTAAGGCCAAATCCCCTGAAAACGCTGTGTAGCAGGGGAGTGCACCCTATTGCTAAGGGCTTACCGTGCAATAATTTCCGATCTCCAAACTGACCCCTATATGTGCCTTAAGGATGTTATTTTTGCATCAAAAAGGCCCCTGAAATATGCGTTTCTTTCAGCAGGCTTACGGCCTGGGACTCCGGCATGCTGAAGGTGATCTGCTGACTGGCCGCAATGTCTAACGCAAAAACGCGCGTATACACTTCCGTACTTTCCGCTTTCTCATGTCCCAGCAAGGCCTGCAGCACTTTCAGCGGCGTATGCTGATAGCAGTGGTGCATGGCGTAGCTGTGCCGAAATACGTGCGGGGTGACCGGTACCGAAAACGTGACGCCGTCACGCCTCGCCTCATCGACCGCCCGGGTTAACCAGTTTCTAACCGTTCTGTCGGTCGCCGCCCAGATGGGAAGCGGACGCCGTTCGCCGATCTGCGCATCGGTCTCAATCCTTTCGCGCGTGCTGGCGAACAGCCGGCGCAGCTCGTCCACAAACCCCGGATCGGACAAAGGCACCACGCGGTTTGCTGATTTTCCCTTGGCCGGACGGCCGGTACCGGCGCGGCGCTGCTTGGCGGTGCGGATCACCACGTGCGGGTAATCGCCGTTAAGCCGGAAGTCGCGCCTTTTCAACGCGAGCACTTCATTGATCCGCCCGCCGGTGTTCCACAGCGTGGACACCAGGGCGTGCTGCGACCAGTCGGGTAAATAGTGGAGCAGGGCGCTGACCTCCGGTAATAAGAGGTATCTTGGCAGGTCGGCGTAGGCCATGGCCATTTGCCGAAGTGCCAGCGCGCGCCGGTGATCTTCCGGACGCACCATTAACATGGGGCGACGCTCCGGTCCCGGCAGCGTGGTCAACTCAGTCATCGGTCATCTTCCCCTTCAAACAGAACCGCAAATGTCATCACGTTTGGCCAAAAATGGCCGAGATCGCGCTACGTAAAAAATAGCCTAACTCACCCCTGATCGCTTTTCAGAATTCACACAGCGCTGCCTGCGTAAAATTGTCCGCCGGCGGCGGCTAAGGTGACCATTTTCGCCCAGCGGCGGGGCGGATACCACGGCAAAAACTCGTGGACGCTTCCGGTCATCGTTTCCGACTTATGGGATTATGCCATAAAACGGAATCAAATAATTTGGCGTGTTGCGCAGCCTGGATCCAAAAAGGATCCTTTAGGCGCTGCATTTAGTGGATTGATGTGGATATGAACACCATATAGTGGGGTTTTAGCCAAAACCCCGCCCGGCGGCCGCGGTTGCCGGTAATGGCAGAAAACGGAATGCGATGGGTCCGGGGTGGCAAGTGGTCAGATTTCACAGAAGAGAGAGGCTATTTCGGGAAGTGGGATTTTCTCGTCATTGCAAACTCGGAGTTTAGCTACTGGAATTCTGAAAACTTTCGTGAGGGATTAGGCTCAATTTCTTAATCTCCGCAATGTGCGTCGCGGAGCCGGCTTGGGGCGGCGATTTTCCTGTGATTAAACACAGTGTGCCGAAAATCCGCGTCCCCATCGAGCGGAATAAATACCAAAATGGCGATCGGCCGTTTTGGGAAGTTTTCGGCTATGCGGGAAAAAGCCCAACGTGCGGGGGAGGGGATCGGGCGGTCAGCAACGCCCCGTCGCTGCCGCCTGACCAGACGGTATGCAAGCCCCTGAATCCAAATACATTATACCGCATCGCCTGGAAAAACCCTTCCTTTGACGTCAACCGAAAATTTCTCCACGTTAAACGGGTAAAAACCGCAACATCTGGTTTTTTTTTGAGATGCCAAACACTAAATGTAGCCTTATCCACAAAAACGGGGGATAAGTCTGTGGGCAATTGGGCAGTCTAGGGGTAAACCCTAATCATGTGAGAACGGCAATCGGAGACGGTGAAATATTCAGCGGGTTTCCAGTTTATTGCCAATCAACCAGGCACGCAGGTAATCGTAGATCCCGTTATTCAGCAGGGTATAGGGAATAAAGAATAACACCAGTCCAACTTCTGTAGACAAAGCCTGCATAAAATGCAGGTGCAGAATATACATAGCGAATGGCGTCAGGGTTACGATTAGGATCAACTCAAAACTGACGGTATGTATCCCCCTCACACTGAGCGTACGGGAGAACCCTGCTTTTGCCTGAAACTTGTCAAAGAAAAAATTGAAAATGTAATTCCAAACAGTGGCCACGAAAGCGGATATCAAAGAGAGGACACCGGCAGTGGTCAGTGTGACGTTCATCATTTTACTGACGAACACAGAGAGGATTAAATTGGCAAGAATTTCAAACAACAGCGCATGATAAACCCTCTCCTTTACGCTTTTATTTAGTTCAACATACATTTTTGCATTACTTGTCCATGGCCTGAGAAGTGCGAAGAAAAGTCCAAATTCCCCACAAACGCAAACCTCATCAGGTTCACATCATCAAAGGTCATAGCATCTATTGATTAGCTTACCAACAATTGATCACATCACCCTTGGTATCGCTTCCCAAGTAGAACCGCCAATTTTCAGCTAGCAACAATGATCCTCTTTCGCGGCAACAACCGCAGCTAAATTTCAGCGCGCTACCACCACTATCTGCCTATTTCGCTCGTGGATAGATTTCTCAATGGTCTCAGAATAAGTGCCTAAAATGTTGCTTTATAATGATGGGTATGCCTTACACGATAAGAAGGCTATAAATAATAGCCATCTTTTTGTGTACCGATTGATGATAAAAATTTAGCTACTGTATGAAAACTGTCAATCGGTTACTGATGAAAAGCATAAGATTGCAAAAGCAGAACAACATTAGGCGCAATTATTTGGAGTATTGTCCTATGAAAATTAAAAATTACACCCCGATTTTCTCGCAAAAACTCTACTCGATTCGCTCTGGGTTTTTTTCATCTCATGTAAATCTTAAGAGGCATGGTATCGCTGCAAAGGTATTCTGTTAAAATCTTTTTAAATCATGATGATAGGGTTTGTTTCTTTTCTGAATGTGGTGTGAGGTTTTTATGAGTAGAGTTCTTGGGCTTGGCATGTAAAATGCACCATCAAAATGAAATGCTGTTTACGTTTAACCGAAAACAAAATATGGGTATGCAAACTTGGCAATTTAGAAAAAAGATAAACCACACTACAATTATGAAGGTTCATCTTTTACCGGAGTGCCGAAAATCCTCAGAGACTATAGTGAGTGGTTGCATATAACTGAAGAAGAGCTTCTGAATAGAATGATACTTTCATACCGAAAAGCAGATTGCGATTTATTGACCTGTTTGTTGATGAATTCTGCTGATGAATTTTGAGCATAATCGTTCTGGGAATAGGAAGAAGGGGGGTGTTAATTTTTCTTTTACTGGTTAGCTTTTAAAAAGTATTGAGACTTTCTAGTAAAGATACATATTTGGTAAAAAACACTCCTATGTTAAGAAAGTTTCGGGCCAGCTCCTTTTGACATTATTGCTGCTCACCAAATAATGTCACGTAACCATGATGCGATCGCAATGTGTATCGAGGCGGGAGTAATTGTGTTGAGTGCCGGGATTCTTCAGATTTGGATGAAAAAATGCAGTGGCGCATCTAAGAAGAGAAGGACTATAGGGGTGATATTTCGTATAAGTAGATAAGACTTCTATTGTCTTCTTAATCGTAAGAGGAACTATTTCAAGATGCTAGTTTTTCTTCCGATTGAGAGGGCTGTGTTTATGGTAATAAACTGGTTTACTTTAAATCGATAAACGCCTGAATATTAATTTCAGGTATCATAATAGTATGGCAGGGATTAATTAAGTTATGAAAATTAGTAAGCTTGTTCTGGCAATGGGTGTAGGTACCGCGTTAATTTGCGGAGTTGCGAATGCAGAAGCCTCTAAAGACCAAGGACACGGAACAATTAAGTTCGAAGGTTCAATTATTGAGGCGCCTTGCTCTATTAGTAGTGATTCAGATGGTCAAACAGTTAAGTTGGGTGAGGTTTCATCTGCTGCATTGGCCGATGAAGGTAAATCCACCCCGAAGGTATTTGATATTAACTTGGAAAACTGTACCGGGGCAACCAAGAAAAGTGTGACCGCAACCTTCACTGGAGCTCCTGGGGCCACCAACGCAAAACATCTGGGGATCACTGGTACTGCCTCTGGTGCATCTATTGGCCTTACGGATGGTTCTGGTAAAGACATTAGCCTTAACGAGCCTTCTGCTGCACATGCGCTGCAAGATGGTACTAATACCCTTGAGTTCAGTGCCTATCTGCAGGGCGATGGTGCTTCGGCCGCAGTCGTTCCGGGTGAATTCCAGTCTGTTTCCGACTTTACTCTTTCTTACGAATAAGTTGGTTTTTAAGAGTCCCTAAAGATAGGGCGTGGTATTTCAGTCATCTGTCCGGCACTACGTCGGGCAGATGATTGCACCAAACACAATTAAAACGGGTCGAACTTTGCATTTTTTCCGAGGTGTACTTTTCATGCTGATAATCCTATTGACCATTAGTGCTCAGGCAGAGCGGGCTATTGGGCACGGTATTATCCGCATGGGCGGTAGTATCCTTGAAGCCCCTTGCGATATTGATGTAGCAGATCGGGAACAGACAGTGGGACTTGGCATCGAGACTACAGGCGACCTAAGACATGACACCAAGAAACCTGGCCGACAGATTGCTATCCATCTGGTGAACTGTCGCGCAAAGCTTGAGGATGAAGGCGGAGCAAGAATGTTTCCATTCAGTGTGACTTTCGACGGAACGCCTGACCAGAGTCTATTCGGAGTGGAGGGCGCTTCTGGCATCGGTTTGCAAATTTCTGATACCGAAGGGAATCTGGTTATACCTGGACAACCAATTCCTCACCAGACGGTAGGATTTGAAGGAATGGAATTAGATTACATCGTCCGACTTGTTGGGGAACATTCACGCCTTTTGGCTGGTAATTATCACACGGCGATTCGTTACAAAATCGATTATTTTTAAGGTGCAGTTCTCATGTCTATAACTCGGCTAACTATAGCCTGCTTTGGCTTGAGTCTCTGTATCAGTTTTATAGCCCACGCAGCTGATGATGACGTCCAATTCAATATGGATGTTCTGGACGTAAAAGATCGGGATCATATTGATTTAAATAGATTTTCCAGGGCAGGATATATCATGCCTGGAGAGTATTTGCTGGCTGTCATGGTCAATAAAACGGAATTACCTGAAAGAAATATTGTCTTTATGCCTCCTGATGACAACCCAAAGGACTCAGAAGCTTGCCTGACATCGGACCTTGTAGCGAAATTGGGTTTAAAAGACAGCGCAACGCGTAACCTTTCTTGGTGGCATAACGGTGAGTGTCTGGATATGAAGTCTTTACCGGGAATGGTGGTACGCGGTGATTTAGGGGCTAGCGTTCTCTACCTGAATGTCCCCCAGGCTTTCGTCGAATATACCTCAGATAATTGGGATCCCCCCTCGCGCTGGGATAATGGTGTCCCTGGGGCCATCTTTGATTACGCTCTCAATGCAATTAATTCTCGCCAGACTTCCGGCGGGCAAACACAATCAGTCAGTGGAAATGGTACAACAGGTGCCAACCTTGGCGCTTGGCGTCTGCGCGCGGACTGGCAGGCTCAATATAATCATAGCTCTGGACAAACAGGTGGTGCGCAGCAGACCTGGGACTGGAATCGCTACTATGCCTATCGTGCCATCACTTCACTGAAAGCGAAACTTATGCTGGGAGAGGATTATCTGAGCTCTTCTATGTTTGATAGTTTCCGATTTACAGGTGCCAGTTTGATCACCGATGACAATCAGTTACCTCCGAACTTACGCGGGTACGCGCCGGAGGTGACAGGTGTGGCTAAAACTAATGCGAAAGTCACTATTAGTCAACAAGGCCGGGTGCTTAATGAAACCACGGTGGCTGCTGGCCCGTTTCGTATTCAAGACCTCAGTGATGCGGTTTCTGGCAAGCTGGACGTAAAGGTTCAGGAGCAGGATGGCAGTGTGCAGACCTTTCAGGTCGATACGGCGACTATCCCTTATCTGACGCGTCCCGGCCTAGTCCGCTATAAGTTATTTGCGGGAAAACCCTCTGACTATGATCATAAGAGTCAGGGACCGGAATTCGCAACCGGTGAATTTTCCTGGGGGGTGGATAGTGGTTGGTCACTATACGGTGGTGGACTGTTCGCCGGAGGTTATAACGCACTTGCGTTAGGGGGTGGGCGTGACCTGATGGTATTAGGCGCATTATCTTTTGATATGACGCAGTCTCGGGCTACGTTGCCGGAAAACGAAACAAAACAGGGTGGCTCATATCGACTGAGTTATTCCAAACGCTTTGATGAGTATGACAGCGAGATTACATTTGCTGGTTATCGTTTTTCTCAACGTAATTTTATGACTATGCAGCAATATTTGAATGCCCTTGACCACAACGGTACTAGCAGTGGAAGTGGTAAGGAAATGTACACCGTGACGCTTAACAAACAATTCCGAACTCTGAACATGGGTACATATCTGAGCTATGGACATCAAACTTATTGGGATCGTCAACCTTCCGACAACTGGAATGCCTCCCTGTCGAAAAGTTTTGATTTGGGACGCTTTAAAAATGTCAGTCTTAGCCTGTCCGCTTATCGTTCAAAGCGGAATGGTAGCAACGATGACGGAATGTATTTGAGTTTGACGTTGCCTTGGGGAGAGGGTGGAACAATAAGCTACAGTGGCCAGTCGGGGGGGGGAGGCAGCAGTCATAGTGCGAATTATCACAATCAAATCGACAGCAACAACAACTATAGCGTATCCGCCGGGGCAACCGCCGACGGGCGCGGTACCGGCAGTGGTTACATTAATCATGAAGGTGATATTGCACAGATGAGTGCCAATGCCAGCTTTCAGGGTAGTGATTACACAGCTGTCGGCATGTCATTGCAAGGTGGCATGACGGCTACCGCTGAGGGTGCCGCATTGCACCGAACTGGCAACTTGGGCGGGACACGCATGATGGTCGATAGCGATGGCGTGGCGGATGTACCTATTCAAGGTAACGGTGCGGTGACGAACACCAATAGATTCGGTAAGGCTGTGATCACAGATGTCAGCAGTTACTACCGCAGCACGATTAATGTAGATCTGGATCGCCTACCAGATGACGTGGATGCCACTCGTTCGGTGGTTCAGGACACACTAACTGAGGGCGCCATTGGTTATCGAAAGTTTGGTATTTTGTCAGGTCTGAAAGCAATGGCGATAGTTAAGTTGGCTGATGGCAGCGTACCACCGTTTGGTTCAACAGTGTTGAATGAGACAAAGACTCAAACCGGTATCATTGGGGATGACGGTAAGGTATGGCTTTCAGGGATGAAGCCTGGCGGAGTAATGGACGTAACCTGGGACGGCAAAACGCAATGTCGGGTTTCACTTCCTTCCCCCCAGCAGTCTGATGTGACCCGTATTTTATTGTTGCCATGTCTGACAAATGACATTCCATCGTGAAAAGGATAAAGGCGGTAGCCGCCATGATTGATTCAAAGGGTTATTTCTAACGAATCTGAGGTTGCAGAAAGTACTAATACTGTGACACGAAACAAAGATGAGAGCGCATCAGAAATTAAGTTAGACATAGGCGCTCATCCATAAACCTCATGGGTTTCGATCTTTAAATTAATACCCTGTAGCCTCAATAAAGATGTGCTGCAGATTCTGACATGTAGCCCGGTGAATGCCGGAATGATAGGAAACGTGAAATTGAAAACTTTTTACCGTATGGCTGCCATTGCCATAACCGCCCTCCTGACAGCGCAAACGGCTCAGGCTGCCATTGCTTTGGATCGGACACGCGTGATATTTAACGCTGAACAGAAATCGCAGGCTCTGAGTATTTCCAACCAAAATAAAACGTTACCGTATTTGGCTCAAAGCTGGATTGAGAATGAACAGGGGCAGAAAATTGATAGCCCACTTACAGCCTTACCTCCACTTCAGCGGGTTGAACCCGGAGCGAAGAGCCAGGTGAAAGTACAGCCTACTGGTGCAATAACGTCTCTACCACAGGATCGCGAATCACTGTTTTACTTCAATACGCGAGAAATTCCGCCAAGAAGTGATAAGCCTAATACGTTACAAATTGCACTGCAGACTCGGATTAAACTGTTTTATCGGCCCGGGGCATTGGCTCTCCAATCAGGTGACGCGAATATTCCACAGAAGCAACTGACACTGACGAAAGAAGGCGACCATTATCGCCTGAATAATCCGACTGGTTATTACGTTACCATTGTAGGTGCGTCGTCTTCATATAAGGCTGCTAATGCACCCAGTTTCAAGGCTGCTATGGTATCTCCAAAAAGCAGCTTAATAATTGATGGCAGTGCGTCTGCGTTAGGGAATAACCCCGTTCTCACTTACATAAATGATTATGGCGGCCGTCCCAAATTGATTTTTAGTTGTACCGCGGCTAACTGTATGGTCAGTGGCACTAAAGCTGGTTGATTGCTCGCCTTCAAGAGCCTATTCCCAGGGAACACCAGATGAAAGGGTGTTTCCCAGCCACCGCGGTGAACCAATATTTGTGGCACCCAGTGACGACGACTTTATCTATATTGTATATCCCGGTACACATTCATGAGCCACTTTGCTACAGGGGAATTCAGCGTGGTAACAAATGTGGAAGTGAGTTATGGCTAGAATCACAAACAAAACGGTAAGTTTGTCTACGATCTTTCTCGGACTTATTTGTTTGCTGGTTGGTTTGAGTGTGCGACCGGCAAGAGCAGTGGATAATAATTTGCAGATAAGTGGAACGTTAGTCAGCGAACCCTGCACGCTTGATGTCAACGGCAACACGTTGTCGGTGAAGTTCGGTACCGTCATTGAAAAGGGTTTATACAGTGATACGCGCACACATGGCGTGCCATTTACTGTGACCTTAACGGACTGTGATACTTCTCTTGGCAGTGACGTAAATCTAACGTTTGGTGGAGAGGAAAGTATACCGCTGCCAGGGCTGTTGGTTGCCACCGGTTCCGGAGCATCAGGTATCGCTATTGGTATTGAGACGCCTGACGGGAAGCGTTTACCCCTCAATAAGCCGACGCAGGCATTTCCTCTGAAGGATGGAACCACGGCTATTGTTCTACAGGCCTATGTTGAGGCAGAACCCGATGCCATTTCTGCTCGTAGCCTGGTACCAGGAGAGTTTACCGCTGCAGCCACCATTGATGCATCATACCCGTAGGGTATCAGGAGACGACGCATGAGAACAACAACCGCTGCTGTTATCCTGGCAATGCTGATTTTGCTGGTTGAACAGGGGGTCCAGGCTAAAAGCATTCGCGCTACCGGCGATCAATTTACTATGGATATCAATATTTCAGGCACTGTTGTGGCCAATGGTTCATGCACATTCACCAATGGCCGCGAGTCTGACGTAAATTTTGGTGATGTGCGTTACCACACGACTACAGGCGGAAATGTCTTGGAAAGTACATATAGCACGACCCTCGTCAGCGACATGACCTGCACTGGTGACACTGCAGGCACGGCAACAATGATCTTATCCTCTGCTAATCAGGAAAATGTAGATTATGAAGGTCATAAATTGTTGGGTACATCGGTCAATGGAATCGCCTCTAAGGATCTGGCCATCCAGCTTGTGGTAGATGATGTCGTTCAGGATGTCAATTCGGCTTTTACGGTCGATTTGGGAAAGCCGCCGAAGCTGGTAGCGAAGTTGTTACTTGTAGGTGATGGCGGCAGCCTTACTGATGACACAATCATCAGTTCCAGCGCAACGTTGACCATGGCCTTCGAATGATGGGTGTCTGTTTATGAAGAATTTTTGCAGGATAGCTGTAATATTCCTGATATTTACGCTGGAACCAGCTCTGTCTGCACAGACTGGGGACAGTGTAACCTATACGTTCACAGGCCACCTGATACAAACTGTGACCCCTTGTACAGTGAATGAAAATGAGGTGATTAACGTACCTTTTGGGAATGTAAGTGTTCGCAAAGTAAGCCTCGGAGGCTATGAACAGGATATCAATTATCGGCTGGACTGTGGCAGCAGTGTCGATACCTTCAATAAGGTCAGTATAAAGGTGACGGCTACGACGGGATCGCCTGACTGGGATAACAAAGCGTTGCAGTCGCCTGAAGTCCCGGAATTGGGTGTGGAGATATTGAAAGATGGTGTCGCTATGGAACTGAACAAAACGATCAGCATTGATGACCCTTTACATCCACCAACGCTGAAGGCAAAGCTCGTGACCAAAGAAGGAGCTGAACTTTCGGCCCAGACATTTACAGCTGGGGGGACGTTGGTTGCCGAATACCGATGATATGCACACACTTGGCCCGGCGATCCGAGACCCTCTTTGGCAAATTGCATATGACTGGCTTTGCCGGCAGCGGTTACATTATCCACATAATAGTGATGTTTGGGATCTAAGGTGGCGATGGACACATCCTGTTCACCGCGAGAGAGATGTACTTTACAAGTTAATTCAAACTCAAATGTACCAACTTAGCCCTCTGCAAATATGTAGAAAAACATCAGGTGAACCACATGTCGTCTGGTCTGCACGAGATGCTTTGGTACTTAAATGGGTTTCACTGCGGTTGTACCATGTGCTGCCCGTCCATCCTGTTTGTGCTCATGTAAAAGGTCACGGTGGTGTGACAGGTTCCCGGCAGGAAGTCTATCGACTGCTGAACACTGCGGAATTCAAACGTGGATATATTTTTCGCACTGATATCCGCGGATATTACCGGCATATGGATCGGGTACACATCTGGCAGCATTTTAAACAATATGTGCTGAGTGATGTCATTTGCCAACTGCTGCGACAATATCTGACAGCCAGTGTTGATGACGGTGGAGACTATTTTACACCTGAAGGCATCTGCCGTGGCTGTGCGCTAAGCCCTTTAATTGGAGCGAGTTTGTTGTATGACCTGGATTGTGCGATGTCAGAACTGGGGCAACAGGGCTTTTATTACGCCCGCTATATGGATGATATATTAATTTTATCTTCGTCCCGTTGGGCAATGCGGCGTGCCAGACATCAGCTCCTGGCATTCCTCGATGATGCAGGGTTTGAGATGCATCCTGACAAGACTCAGGTCGGGCGATTACCTCATAGCACCTTCGACTGGTGGGGTGGGGGTTTAAAGATAATTCGGTCACCGTAGCCCCTCGCGCATTAGCAAATTACCGGCAGGAGTTTCGTCGGCGAAGCCAATCCCTGAAGCTGGAGGGTGTAAATAATGCTGATCGGCGGGAATCGTTGAGGCATTACGGTCGCCGATGGCGTTCATGGCTGGCATTACCAAAATTATAAATCTGCTAAACGTATAGGTGTTTTTCGTTTTGTGACTCACTGAACAATAATCTACCAAAAAATGCCTTTAGAACGGCACACCAACGGCGTTAGGCGCAACCCAAGGTTATGAAGATCTCATATTTGTGGTGTTGGTGTGAAAGGTAATAATCGAGAGGGCCACCGCGGTCTGTCGCAGGAACGATAAATTCGTTCGGTCGTGCAAATTCGGGGCGAGATCCTGTTGACCTCCCGCAATCCAATAAGAACGGAGTATACATGACACAACAAAGTATATGGGTTAGAACGTTGTTGGGGTTCGTCCTGATCACCCTGCAACAACATGCGGTCGCTTCACATCCTATCGAACACCCGGTAACGCCTGACTATGACTCGTCACTTGACTACGGTACGTCAGGAATGAGGGCATGTAACAATGGGATTGCGTGTCCTCGTAGTAATGGCACAAACGACGCGTGGTGGCCCGGTGGCTCCACCATAACTCCTGGTCGGCTGGCGCCGTGGAATCCCGTGTATGAGATAGGGTATGTGGAATATGCAGGGGTGTGGTTTATGCGGGCTCACATCTGCGAAAAAAGCGGTGGCGATTGTACAATCAGTAGGTCTTCGTCTTTTGTCGATGCTGCGAACAAGTGGCAGCTCGTTCCAGACCAATCACTAAATATGCAGAGTCTAGATGCGGGTGGTGCGTCTACAAGCGTGACCATCCCTTATGATTTTAACATGTGCTACTCGTTTGTCGATGACGCCGGGCGCGAATGGAAGACAGGGGACGTATGGGACTGCGCTGATGGCAGGGCGTTACCACTACAACCAGTAACGTGCAGCATAAATGCAGGGTCTGCTCTCGAAGTCTCTCTCGGTGACGTGGACCGCAACGTGCTTAAGCCCGGTGTAATAAAAGGGAGCGCAACAAACATTCTGAAAAGCGTTGCCGTAATTTGCAATGGTGACCTTTCAGCGACGCTGACGACGAAATTCGAATTCACGCCAATGGTGAGTGGAGGCCAACAATCAGTAAAAACCGGGACGACCGGGCTGGGTGTTGGCATCATCTATAATGGCGCTGTTGTGAATACGACCGATGAATACACCGCAACCTACGCACCAGGTTCCACTACTGTGAACCTTGAGTTTGGTGCAGTACGCGACAACAATGTGCTTGCGCGTGGAATTGCGACAGGCACATTCACCGCTAGTGCTGTAATGATTATGACACAGCAGTGAATGAAAATCGTTGTTGACCTAGAACATATTGAACTAGGCTGGCCTTTCCACACTGGTAATGTATGTCCATGAACAATAATATCGAATCGATGAGCATGTCTTCCCAATAGAATTATATACTCAAATATAAGTCTCATCTATTGATACGCCCATATCACGAGCTGTTATATGGCGAATGGAATGGCTAAGTGGGGACTTTGATCGTTGGCTGATGCTGATTTTACGGGCACTATTTTACCATTGGGCAAGGTGAATACAACGGTGACTTATCCGACGAGCTCCTGCTGCGCATAGCCGTTCGTATGAATTGATAATATCCGTACTTAAGGCAGGATTTCCGCGGGCTGGTAATAGCGCTAATGTTCAGCTTAATTTTACCCCGTGAGTGATTTGCATAGAAATTGTGAGAGGCCCGGGGATACTGGCCTAAGGATAACCGGTTCCATTGTTCGCCTTAAGACTCTGATATCCCTCGTACGAATTACCGCAACGAAATAACACTGTATTGTATTAATACAAATAGGAGTGTGTGAGAAATGAAATTAAATAGTATTGCTTTAGCTGTGTTGTTGGTGACAGGAACTATGAGTAACGTGCTGGCCATAGCCGGAGAGCCACCATTGATTAAAACACCTGATGTTAATCCGCAGGTGACAGCCCAATCGACTCAAACTCAAAGCTTAAACGGAATATCAGCTCCCGCTAATGGAGCCTCAGAAAGTGAAACTGCGAAGCCATTAGTACCCACTGCAGAGTCAGTTCCTGACTCTGCAGATGCGAACGATAATGTGGCTTCTGATATATCTGCGGGCAATTTACCGGAACCCATAACTCAGACGGCACCGAATACAGCTCCTTTCACGACTGAGCAAAAGAAGTGGATTGGTGAGGCCGCGAAAGACTATCTGATGGCACATCCGGAAACGCTGCTCGAGATAAGCCAAAAGCTGGATGCGCAGTTACAGGAACAGCAAATTAAGGCGATGATAGCTGCTGTTCTGCGCCATCAGGACGCTCTGCTGGACGATAAATCCACTCCATCTTACGGCCCTGACGATGCGAAGGTTGCTCTGATAGAGTTCTTTGATTATCAATGCAAGGTATGTGCCCGTCAGGCGCCCGTACTTGAAGCGGTTATGAAGGAAAATCCAAAGGTACGATACGTGTTTAAAGAATGGCCGATTTTTGCACAACATTGGGAGCCTTCTCTTACAGCAGCGAAAACAGGTCTGCAGGTATGGCAGCAGAAAGGTGCTGATGCATACCTTACTTACCATAATGCTATTTTTGCAACAGGACATAATGAAGGCAAGTTGCGGCAAGAGGATATTAATAGAATTGCCGCAAGCGCGGGCAAGCTCAAGGACAATAATGACGAAGCTTTGGAAGTGTTGTCTCGGACCGACGAACTTGCCATAAACCTGGGGTTCCGGGGAACTCCGAGCATAATTGTGATGCCTGTGAATGGTGCAACGGCTGAGAACGTGACGATTATTCCGGGCGGGGCTGACTCCGATGTACTAAACGCTGCCATAGGAAAGGCATTGGGTGAATAATGTAAGTAAGTTCATGGGAATATAATGAATATCTTATCTACTACTCTGGTTTTTTTATTAACTGATTGTAAATTATAAATAAAGTTAATTTATCGCAGCCAATGATAAATCTATGAGGTATGCATGAGTAGTGGGGCGTCTTTTTAACTACTATAAGTACATATTTGAAATAATAATCATGTATTGGTATGAAGAAAATGTCCTCACACCATAGCCTAACTGAAGGACCGACTCCGGTGCCTGTGAGGGGGCCAGACAAATACGCATAACCGCTCGAACGCCGTGATTTTTCAAATATATTCCCCTCTGTCTGTTATATGGTTAGGCCTGTGTGGTAATGTCAGAAACTACCCCTTAGTTTACTTATTCCGGGATCGGTTTCTGTGTGAATTTGAATTTTTCACTACGTGGAAGCATGAGGAAATTGTATGTTAAAAAAATTATCTGCCGAGTTTGTTGGCACATTTGTTTTAGTATTCGGGGGCTGTGGCAGTGCAATCTTTGCCGCTGGCTTTCCAGGATTTGGTATTGGTTTCGCCGGTGTAGCGTTAGCATTCGGCCTTACCGTGCTGACTATGGCATTTGCGGTTGGTCATATCTCTGGTGGGCACTTTAATCCGGCAGTGACGTTAGGTTTATTTGCCGGCGGTCGTATTCCTGCCCGCGAGGTTGTGCCTTACATTATTTCGCAAGTTCTGGGTGGCATCGTGGCGGCCAGCGTATTGTACCTTATTGCCAGCGGACATGCCGGATTTGATGCTAATGCGAGTGGTTTTGCGTCCAATGGTTATGGTTCGCACTCTCCGGGCGGTTACAGCCTTTCGGCTGCGTTGATCAGCGAAGGCGTTCTTTCTGCTATCTTCCTGATTATCATTCATGGCGCAACGGATAAGCGTGCCCCTGCGGGCTTTGCACCCATTGCCATTGGCCTGGCATTGACCCTGATTCATCTTATCAGCATTCCGATAACGAATACTTCTGTGAACCCGGCGCGTAGTACCGCTGTTGCATTATTTCAGGGAACCTGGGCATTGCAGCAGTTGTGGGTATTTTGGTTGATGCCACTGGTGGGCGGGGTGTTCGGTGGTTTATTTTATCGTTTTGTTCTGGCCTCGAAATGCCAGGCCGGATCTTAAAATTGATGAGGAATAAACTATGAAAATGCCACATTTTATGTGTAGTGCTTTGCTGATTCTTTTTACATTTACTGCGCATGCCAGTCCTATTTCAACACCGGATTTGCGAATTGATTCGTTTAAAGAAAAACAAGGATCACTTGCCCAAAATGGAGAGATTTTTTACGAAGTTGTGTTTGACGTTAATGTTGCAAACCTTCTCAATGAAGACTTCAAAATGCCTAAGAGTTGCTTCATTCTGAGTGATGAACAGCAAAATAAGGTTGTCAGCAGCGGCATCAGTGCCAATTTGTTGATGCCCTATGGCAAACGCGGTAGCAAAGAGGGAGAAGTGATGTTCACCAGTAAAGATAAGAAGATTTATAATATGTCACTGGTGAGTTGGTCATCGACAGAATGTCATCAGGAAACAATGAGATGACCTCCTTAAATGCTATGTGGTTAAGTAAAAACATAATGGAAATACTCTAAATCTGTGGCGAGTTTTTATTGGTCGTTACAAGTTTAGTGAAGAGTTGCTTTAACGTTAGATCGAAAATATATATCCAGACCAATGGCCTCTCAAAAGTTTTGCTTTTTTATCAGATTTCGGGAAAGTTAGTGATTGTTAATTACATAGGGTTATACGAAAGCTGCTGAGGCGATGGCATCAGAAATACTCGTCTTACATTCCTGGTGACTTTCTGTTATTTTTCCCTTTTACTCCGGCGTCGACTGATTAAGTCGACGTACCGGTATTAATAACCCAAGAATCCACAGCGAAAACACAGGAGAGCATTTTACCTACTGGCTTACCTAATTTACAGCGGCGCAGTGATGCATTTTTTTCACTGCTAGTAGCCGTCTTCTGGGATTAGTTTGTGCGTTACCTGCTCACTTTCCCAGCACCCGTCCTCATGAACACCTCAAATTTATCTAAAGTTTCTGATAACTTCGGACTGCAAGCACCCCCTGTGCTTGGGGTGAAATGGCCTATTTTACATGCTGTTAGATTTCGCCTTTTGTTTTTTCTCCCGTGTTCGTGAGAAGTTTATGAGTTGAACGAATTTAAAGATGTGAACAGAATTTAATACCAAGCGCAGGGCTGCGCTAAATATGGTCTCTGATAATAAGGAGTTGATTTTCTGCGTGCTAATGCAGAGTGCTTGCGCCGGTTTGTAACAAACTTCATAGCCTCTGCTTTTAAATAAAGAGCTCTGGCTATTAAATGAATAAAATTGAAGATCTTGTTAAAAAATTACTTTCACGGGGCGATTTACTCTCGCTACGCGCTCAGAACACTAAGAGTCTATGGTCTTTCAAAAATATTGCTTTATGGCTGGTGCCAGCAGTTACCTATTTGTTGTTAATGCATTTCCCGTGGCCAACTTATGGCGGTGGTGGCCTTAATCTTGTCTCAAACCTGGTTGTGTGGGGCAGTATTTGTTTATGGATACTGGCACTGAACGGTGCCAGCAGCATGCCGAAAATACTGCGGGCTAAAAAAATAATTGCCTTCACATTATGTGGAACAATATTTTTAACAATACCGATGTTCTGGTCACCTTTATTAGCCTGGCGTTTAAATTCATTGCCCAGATTCCTTTATATTTGGGGGCTGATGTTTTTATTTTATATTTTTCTACAACAGAATTTATCATTCCACAAGCGTCGATATTTTGTTGCTCTTATTGCACTGTCAGGCTTTATTGAGGCAGTCATGGCTTTGTTTCAGTTGTTATTTCCTCTCTGGTCTCGGCAATGGTTGGGCTACGACATATTCGCCGCTGAAGGGCGACCTTTAGGGGCGTTACTGCAGGTGAATCTGTTGGGGTCATTCTTAGCAACAGCACTCGCGTGTGTTCTTTGGGTCCAGCTTCAGGAGAAATCGCAACGTAATGCACAGTTGTGGAGTTTCGCGGGTTTTGTGATCGTTATTGCTCTGGTACTTTCACACTCACGCACGGGCTGGCTTGGTGCTGTCCTTTCAGTCAGCGGAGTAATGACCTTCATCCGTACGACGCGCAGACGTGTTCTCATGTCTGTATTATTTTTGACCGCCGGTATTATTGTGGGCACCACGGTGTTACCTCACTGGCAACCCCATCCAGTCATGCAGGAAGTCATTGCATCCGCGCATGAAGTTGGGCCACACGCCAGCCCTGCCAATGCACACTTTAATCTGAATCGGATGCGACAAGAATCCAATGCGTGGCGATTGCAAATGCTCCGTGGAGCGCTGATTCAGATTAGACAACATCCCTGGTTCGGGAATGGATTGGGCAGTTTCGAAGTCCTGTATCCCACCGCATTAGCTTCTGCCGGACTAATAAAATTGAGCCCGATGACTGTGAATCATCCCCACAACGAACTCCTCTACACCTGGGCAGAAGGGGGGATGGTCCCGGTGATAGGGCTTCTGATGCTTGCCTCGTTGTGGTTAATCCCTTTGCAAAAAGTGAACCGTCGCAGATACGGCGGGCTATGTATGCTTAGCCTGCCTATCTGGCTGCATCTGATGACTGAGTCTCCTTTTGCACTGTCCGCAATACATGGCGTTACGTTGGTTTTGTTGCTGTGCCTGGCTTTGCCAGAAAGTGCGAAACGCCGCAGTAGCCATCGTCTATCAGCACGGTCCCATCTAGCTCTTCATTCATTCACTGCGCTGCTTGCCGCTGGTGGACTGCTCTTTATCTTGACCGGGGTCCAAACTCAGAGGTTGATTTCGCAAACGGAAAAGATTCGGTTTGCGGACGCGCGACTGCTTTACCCCCTGAACAATCCTCTGGCTCAGTCTGAGCGCATCGCCTTCGATCGCTGTGCCTCTCTTCTGATGTCATTTACTCACACGCATGACCGCAGGTTGCTCG
Source organism: Rahnella sp. BIGb0236 (assembly GCF_004364755.1). Taxonomy (NCBI): domain Bacteria; kingdom Pseudomonadati; phylum Pseudomonadota; class Gammaproteobacteria; order Enterobacterales; family Yersiniaceae; genus Rahnella; species Rahnella sp. BIGb0236. The sequence goes on along the minus strand of NZ_SOAO01000019.1, from coordinate 31,340 downwards.
ATGTTTTTGTCACTGAAGCGACGAAGTTTTTGCAGGCTCATAACGATGCCAACCTGATTGCCTCGTTAATACAAATTTATCGTGCAACGCGACAACCCGCGCTTGTTAATTTTTGGATGCTGCGGGGTGCCCAGGCATTCCCTACAGATCCTCGCTTTACTACTCCAGGAAACAGATCATGAAACTGTGTTATTTCGTTAATGATGCAAGCTATTTTGCCCTGCACTGGCTTGACCGTGCGCGTGCATCTCAGCATGCCGGTTATGAGGTACACCTTTTAGTGGGAATGTCCGACAGTGGTCCATTACAACGTTTGAGGGAGGCGGGAATCATCTGTCATACGCTAGATCTGTGCAGCACCTCGCGCAGTCCCTTCAATTTGATGCGTGGAGCATGGCAGGCAGCAGCTTTACTGCGCGCCATTCAACCTGATCTGTTGCATTGTATTACCCTAAAACCCTGCCTGATTGGTGCCTGGTTTGCAAGGCGATTTCGCGTTGTTCTCTGTTTTCCTGGTCTGGGGCGGTTGTTCAGTCTCAACAGTCCTCAAGCTCGTCTTGTAAGAAGTTTTGCTTGCCGCTGGTGGCGTGCGGCCTCAGAACAGTCTCATTGTCTGTTGACATTTGAACATGAAGCCGATCGTCAGACACTGATTCACATGGCTTGCCTGGACGAAGTGAAGACATCGGTCATTGGAGTTTCCGGTGTCGATCCCGCGGTGTTTGCCTTTTCACCGCCTTCGTCTGTAACACCGCCAGTGGTGCTTTTTGCAGCCCGGATGATCAGGTCGAAAGGTCTTGATACCTTGATCCGTGTTTGTCAACGCCTGCGTAAAGACGGTATTCCACTGTCGCTGGTAGTAGCCGGTTTGCCGGTTCCAGGAGATCCCGATGCGATTGAGCAGACAGAGCTGCAACGCTGGATTGATGCGGGTGATATTGAACGCTATGTCGTCAGTCACAATATGCCAGCGCTTCTGTCACAGGCGTCGATCGTCGCGCTGCCGACCCGTTATGCGGAAGGCGTTCCTCGCATTTTGCTGGAAGCAGCGAGTTGCGGGCGGCCTTCTGTCGCTTTCGGGCAGGGAGGATGCGGCACCATATTGCAAACCGGTTCATGTGGGATATTAGTACCGCCAGGGGATGAGGAGGCATTCTATCAGGCAATGGGTAAGATGCTCACCGATGCAGCTTTGTGTGCAGAAATGGGTATCGCAGGGCGTGAGCTGGTGGTACGTCACTTTACGTCCGAACATGCTTCCCGTCAGATGCTGAATTGTTATGAGATGCTTTCAAGCAGATCGCGGGCAACAAATATCACCGTCACGGGAGATCTGTCATGATTTCTCCGGGATATTGGCTGGAACTCATTCAGGTACTGACTCGCAAAGAGATAGGCGTGCGCTACAAAAGTAGCATATTGGGTTATCTGTGGTCGGTGGCGAACCCTTTACTGTTCGGCATCATATACTACGTTGTTTTTAAAGAAACCATGCGTGTACCGGTAGACAATTATCCGCTTTTTCTTCTCTGTGGCCTGTTTCCCTGGCAGTGGATGACTGCAGCGATAGGGAATTCAACCACGGTTTTTTTGGCAAATGCCGTGATTATTCGCAAAATATCTTTTCCCCGTGGCGCGTTACCTTTAAGTCAAGTGTTGATGGAAGGCGGTCATTTTCTGTGTTCATTGCCAGTGATAACATCGTTAATGTTGCTCACGGGTGTCACGCCCTCACTCTCGTGGATCTGGGGAGTGCCGTTGCTGTGGAGCCTGCAAGTTATGTTATTGACCGGATTAGCCTGGGCAGTGGCCTCCATCACCCCTTTCTTGCGTGACCTGGAACGCTTCATATCACTCGGAATGATGGCTTTGTTTTACGCCTCACCGATCCTCTACACCCCTCAAATGCTGCCTGAGCGCTGGCAGTGGATGCTGCATGCTAACCCTCTCGCCCCCTTCATACTGACGTGGCGCGATTTACTTATGAACGGACATGTTTCCGGCCACAGTCTGGGCATCATGTGTGCGCTTAGTCTTAGCAGTCTGCTGGTCGGGTGGGTGATTTTGCGTCTCTTGTCCCCACGTCTAGCGGAGATCCTCTGATGCTGCCTGCTGTAGAATTTGACCGGGTAACCAAGCGTTATCCTTTATATAGCCACCTGGGCAGCGGACTCAAATCACTGTTGCTACACCCCAATAGGATCCGCGCACTTTTGCAGGATTCACATCATCTTGCTCTGCAAGATATCAGTTTTCGCATCTATCCCGGCGAGTCTGTAGCCCTGATCGGGCGCAATGGTGCGGGCAAAAGTACATTACTGAGCCTGGTGGCTGGCGTGCTGAGACCCACTTCAGGAAAGGTTACCACGCGCGGACGCGTGGCGACCATGCTAGAACTTGGTGCAGGATTCCATCCAGAGTTAACCGGAAGAGAAAACATACGCCTGAATGCAACGCTATTGGGATTGCGCCAAAAGGATATCAATCGCGCTTTGCCCGCCATCATTGATTTTGCTGAATTAGGACGCTTCATTGATGAGCCAATCCGAATTTACTCCAGCGGGATGCTTGCGCGGCTCGGATTCTCCGTAATGACTCAGGTTTCTCCTGACATCTTGCTGATCGACGAAGTGCTTGCTGTAGGGGATCTCGCTTTTCGGGAAAAATGCCTGACGGTTCTTCAGGATTTCCAGCGCCAAGGCGTCACTATTTTGTTTGTCAGCCACAATCCGAAGGACATTGAAACATTCTGCGACCGGGTGTTGTGGTTCGAAAACTGCCATCTGCAAGCCAGCGGTTCGTCTGCCGAAATATTACCTCGCTATCAAGGTGACATCACGTCAAGACCACGTAATCATAGGAGAATTATATAATGATAGCCAATCGTAAGGTAACAATAGTGGGTGCCGGCCTTGCCGGATGCACATTGGCACGTATTCTTGCTGATAACGGAATTAACGTTACCGTGCTTGAATCCCGGGATCACGTGGCAGGTAATTGCCATGATTCACGCTGCCCAGAAACAGGGGTCATGATCCATCGCTATGGCCCTCATATCTTCCACACAGACAATCCCGATGTTTTTGCGTTCCTGCAACGGTTCACCAAATTTAGTGATTACAGTCACCGGGTTCGGACGATCGCAAAAGGGCAAGTATGGTCTTTACCAGTGAATATGTTGACGTTAAACCAGTTTTGGAAATCAACTCTGACACCTCAGCAGGCACGTGATCGGCTAGAAACGTTGAAGATATCATCTAAGAATGAGGCTGAGCATCTGGAAGCGCAGGCGTTACAGCTGATGGGACAGGAACTTTATGAGTTGTTTTTTAAAGGATATACGCAAAAACAATGGGGGCGCTCAGCAACAACACTTCCAGCATCGATATTGCGTCGGCTGCCTTTTCGTTTTAATTATGATGACCGCTATTTTCAGCAGGTAAGACAGGGTATCCCTATAAAGGGGTATACACAAATGGCATCTGCTATGCTTGATCACCCCCTGATTACGGTGCACCTGAATCACCCGGTTAACGCCCGTCAGGCATGGGATATTGCCAATCATCATCATCTGTTCTGGACCGGTCCGCTAGACAGCTTTTTCAATTATGAAGCCGGTCGATTACCTTATCGAACCCTCGATTTTGTGGAGTTTACTGCCCAGGGTGATTTTCAGGGATGTGCAGTGATGAACTATAGCAATGAAGAAGTGCCGTGGACAAGAATCACCGAACATAAACATTTCATGCCAGAGGAACATCACGAGCAGACCGTCTGCTGGCGGGAATACTCACGTGAAGCACAGCCGGAAGACGTCCCTTATTATCCGATACGGCAAACGAGAGCAGATCCGATTCTCAACCATTATCTCAGGCTTGCTCAAGAAATGGTGAACGTAACGTTCACGGGCAGACTCGCGACTTACCGCTATCAGGACATGGATGCAGTTATCCATGATGCAATGTGCATTGCACAGCAATATATCGCTGGTGAATGTCCTGTCTTTCCAGAAAGCACCGTATGAGAGTGGCAGCACTGATCGTCACTTATAACCGCTTAGTCAGCCTGCAACGCTGTTTAGGGCGGGTATGTGAAATGGACTTTCACTCTGTAGTCGTGGTGAATAATGCTTCCAGTGATGGCACATCAGAATGGCTCAACACACAAATTGATTCACGGTTGAGGGTTCTAAATTTGCCAGAAAATACGGGTGGAGCGGGAGGGTTTAGCGCTGGGCTAGGATTTTTGATAAACCAGGTCGATTGGACGCATGTCTGCTTATTTGATGATGACGCTTGGCCAGCTTCTGACTGGCTTAGGATACTGGCAGGTGAACCCCAGGCTGATGGATATTGTAGTAACGTGCGCGATCTGGACGGTAATGCTTGCCCGATGAATTTGCCATTTGCCCGATTTCCCCGGACTTTTTGGCAAACGCTGAATTATTTACGAAACCCCGGAGCCTGGCTTCCCGAAGAAGGATCTCATACGAAAGTGGCGTCTTTAACTTTTGTGGGAGCATGTCTGACTCGGCGCTGGGTACCGTTCTTACAGCGGGTTCTTGAGCCCAGATTATTTCTCTATTATGACGATCTGAGTGCAGGTGCCATGCTGGCAAATGAGGGCGCAGTGCTGTTGTGGTGCCCTGAACTATATTTTAATCATGCCGTACTGCCGAAAACCAAAATTTCACCTCAGAAACGCTATTTTCTGACGCGTAATATATTATGGTTACCTATGTTCTATCGGGATGGGCTATGGAGCCCGGCAGTCACTGTTTTACGACTGGCATTTCAGTTGTATGGTGCAGCACGCGATGCCCCCCGCCGCGAAAGCATTGCCGCATGGTATCGGGGGATAGTTGACGGGCTACGCGGCCCGGACAATTTTACAAAGTAATGTCGTTGAAAGATGTATACAAGGTGCACTCTATTTATGAGATTGAGCACATTAAAAACCGGGAGTAAGCAATGAATACCCTGATTTTACAAAGCAGCGTATATCCAGACGCAGTTCCTGGAGCTGCTGACGCCCTCTATTTTAGCGCGGGTAAAACCTCATACTGGAATACTACACGCAAAATGTGGTGCATCCCAGCAGGGGATAACATTAGCTTTGATTCATTTTTTAATGCTTTCTCGCTCTATAAATGGAGAAAACATACAGAATTAGAAAATCTTTCCTTTCTGGCTGAAGTGGAAGGCCATGGCATGGTTACGCTCTATTTATCACAGGGCTTAGAAACAAGAATTATTGCGCAAAAGGAGGCAAACAGCGGAGTTTGCACATTCAATATCAATATGAACGATCTGCCTAACGGACGGTTGTATTTTCACTGGCAAGCTATTTCTGATAGCCATATCATTCGCTTTACCTTTAGCACTCAGTGCGGAAATACAGATGAGCGCCGCCTTGCCATCATCATTCCTACGTTCAACCGGCCGGAGGAAATACAGTCAGCAGCACAGCGCATTAACAATGATCTATTGTCTAATCCCTCCTTCCAGTCACGCGTAGTTTTGTATGTTGTTAATAATGGAGATGAAATCACGGTCCCTGACTCAGAAAATATTGTTTGTATCAAAAATAAAAATTTGGGTGGGGCAGGTGGATTCACCAGGGGTTTAATTGAGGTGAAACGACGAGGTACAGAAGAATTCTGCTTGCTTATGGATGATGATGCTTCCTGTGAGGTCGAAAGTATAAGAAGGGCATTTGCTTTCCTGAAGCTAGCGAATACAAATGAAAAAATGATCGCAGGGGCGATGCTTTACGCAGAAAAACCTGGTGTCGTCTACGAGGCCGGGGCGTTATATCCCTACAGGCAATTACAAATGTATCCTCTCAAATCAGATCTGGACGTGACATTGCCGGATGGATTGAGTGAATTTGACGAAGATGCTCAAACTCCAAACTATGCTGCATGGTGGTTTTGTGCATTTTCTGTGTCAGTAGTACGCCACTACGCTTTTCCTTTTTTTGTCCGCGGTGATGATATTCTTTTTAGCATAATAAATAGACCTGATATTGTCACACTAAATGGGGTGTGTTCATGGCAGAAAAACTTTAAGTCAAAATACAGCGCATGGGTGGAGTATTTAAGTACCCGGGCTTTACTGCTTCCGGCCTTTCTCTATCCAACGTTAGTGAAGCGGCTAACGATTCCACTCTTTGTACTGATTAAAGTCATTTTATTGTGTTTTTCCTACCGGTATAGTTGCGCTGAAGCCGTACTCGAAGCGTATAAGCATGTACTGAAGGGGCCAACCAACTGGAGCGAAGACCCGGATGCGACAAAGGCCAAATTGCTGATGTCGAAAATCATTGCTGAAGAAAAAAAATTTATTTGTCATCAAGTTATTAATAGAGGCTTTGCTGTTAAATTGAAAGTTGAAACGCTACTGCACAAAGTTCTAAGATTGCTATTATTAAATGGATACCTTATCCCTAGTGTTTTTTTACCTCAATCAAAAACTATAATAAATAGCACTGAAATACATCCTACACGGTATGCGTTTTTGAAGCGAGACGTCATTTATTTCAATGAAGAAAAAAACTCCTATTGTCTGCATTCCCGCAGTGCGAGAAGAGCAGTCATTTTAGTATTGAAAACGATACTATGCATTTCCTGGGGGATAGTGACGTTCGGATATATAGCGAAAAATTATAAAAAAGAAATAAACCACCTAACGTCTGAGTTGTATTGGAAAAAATATTTCTGAATATTCCCTTATAATTTTCTGAGAAATTGCATATGAGCTATTTTAGCTCATATCATGTTCATGCCCTCTAAACTGCAGTGGTGAACTGATTGCTGCAATCTGGTTTGCTTATCTTGGGCGTTATCATCCGGATTATGAAGTCTGACTGGATAGGCCAGAATGAATTACAGTGAATTTATCTTAATCCGTTTTCATCATCATCTGGTAGGTGTAAATTTCGGGATTCACAGTAGCAGGTCAACGATTGACAATGATAATAGAGATAATGATTGCACAGATTGAACACCAGTTGGGTAAGTGTACTTAATAAGCAACCAAAAGATTGCTTGTCACAGGCGTTTCTGAGTAAGCCCCAGAGAATTGGAGTTAATGAATTCAAACGAAAGAAAGAAATGTATAAAAATAGTAACATTTTATAACTACAATGCTTAACCGTCTGAATAAATTAAAAAAATTTATGAATGAGTGGAGGTTTTAAGATGAAAGAAATCCTTGTAATTGACAGGCGCTTACATTCTATGCCGCCTTTAATGACAGTGATTATTCCTGTATTTAACACAGAGAAATTTGTATTACGCACGTTATCCTCACTTCGTGAAGACAAAATTATGGACATCGAAATAATCATTGTTGATGACGGAAGTGAAGACAATAGCATGAAAGTGGTACTCGATTGGGTTAATCATTATAAAAAAAATGTGCTAATTATTAAGCAGAAAAATGAAGGCCTTTCAGAGGCCAGAAATACTGCATTACGCTATGCTCGTGGAAAATACATAACATTCTGTGATAGTGATGACTGGCTAAATTTTGAAGTTGTATGTCAGGCAGCGAAGTATGCAGAAGTAACAACAGCTGAAATCGTAATGTTTCGCTCAGTCACATATGATGATTACACCCAGAACATTGAACCATTCTACGATAAAAAATTATGGGATAAAGCGCTCAGTGGAGCAACAGAGCTAGTAATTAATTCCACTTCCCATCCTTATGTTTTAAATTTTGAGCCTAATACAAATTGCAGAGTTATTCGAAGAGATTTCTTTGAAAGGCACATTAATAAATTCAAACCAGGCATTCATTATGAAGATGTAGCACCACATGTTTTATCACTGTTGAAAGCAACTAAAATAGGTTTGATAGATGACGTAGGGTATTATTACCGTATTAACAGAAGTGGTAAAATAACTCAGCAACGTGATGATAAAAGATTCGACATGCTGACCGTTGCAAAAGAGACACTATTTGCAATTTCATTGATATCTACCAGTCCACCACAGAAACAGGCTATCGCTGCGATATTAGTTAGGATGATTTACTGGTGTGGTATGAATACGCGGTCATCTGACAGACATGAGTATTACCACCAGTGCATAGAATTATTCTCTAAAAAATATATTGATAACAGGAATTTTCTTATCGGCGCAATGTCTACATCTGAATCATTACGAGAAATTGTATTGATGTTCGCCATGTTGAGCGGGGAAACATCTTTTATTTCCTCTTACAGTGCAGGACAGCGTAATTTTTTGATAAAACTTGCTTTTATCAAATGCATTGGCTGTAATTCTGGTCGTTCAAGCGTGGTGTTTTTCAAAAAAATAATTACTAAATTCTTAAGTAGCAATTTATTTACAAAGAGAAATTGAAATGTTATCTTTTAATAAAACCTCTAAACTTGAAATAAAACTGCCTCATGAGTTACGTAATGAAGATTATCTTCAGGACAAAGTTCACCTTCAATTAATGAGCAGTGGTGTCAATTTTTATTCAGCAGGGAGTGATTATCTTGTTTTCTTGGGTTTCCGGTCAGGACTTGAATTCCTAACGGCGGTTGATACTTTTAAATCGGGAAAATTTATCATAATTGAAGATGATGAAAAAAAATTATCGATTTTAGATTTTATACTTAAAAACGAAGTTTCACTGAAACAGCAGGTATCAGTTTTTTCTGAGCCAAAATCTTCTTCAATCATTGAACTCCTAAGCAAAGCGACAGTTTCCGTACGTGTTGACGCCAGGTTTTTGACTGTGGATACCCTGGAGCATATATGTGAACACTGGACCGTAGAACATATTTGCGGGGAAATTAATACCCTACGTTTGGATACCTTAGATATCCATCGGGTCTGCCGTACCCAGGTTGATACTTTTTTTTGGACGCTTTCAGACAATGACAAACCATTAACTGGTAAGCGTTCACCCTATGCCGTTGATGTTTCAATCGTTGTTCCAGTTTATAACATTAGTGCATACGTTGATAAGTGTATTTTTTCTTTAGTTTCCCAGACATTAGAAAGTATTGAAATTCTGATCATTGACGATGGTTCTACAGATAATTCCGTTGCTGTTTCTGAAAAATGGCAGCAACAGTACCCAAACAAGGTCAGAGTTATTCGTAAACAAAATGGAGGGTGCGCATCCGCACGTAATCTCGGGATAATGAGCGCCACAGGAAATTATATCGGTTTCGTTGACGGTGATGACTGGGTTGAACCTGACATGTTTAATGACCTTCTTCGTTCAGCCATCGCTGACAATGCGCAAATTGCCCAATGTGGTTATCAGGAGGTCTACGAAGCAGGAGAAATAACTACGTTTCCTCTTGATACTCAGCTTTCCAGATTAGATCTGCTTCATCAACGGCCGACGATTTGGCGAAGAATATACGCAAAAGATTTTCTTATGCAGGCTAAAATTTTTTTCCCTGAAAATATAAAAAGATTCGATGATTTGCCATTCCAATTCGATGCTTTTTTTAATGCCTCGGCCATTAGCGCTATACCTAATTGCTACTATAATTACCGTCAGGGACGCATAGGACAGGATATCTCGATCAAGGATGAGCGCCTGTATGTGCACTTTGATATTTTCAGCCAAGTCTTTTCAAAATATGGTGAGTTGTTAAATTATGATGAAGAGAAAAGTTTTTTTGAACTTGAGTTGGATGTGCATCATTGGGCACTTAGTATCATTAACGACTCGTTAAAAAAAGAGTATGCTTCGAAGGCGGTCATGCAAATTCTTAGGTTTAGATCCTTTCTCAGTTTGATTCAGATGTTAAAAATTTCCAAACGTAAGAGAAAGTTTATTTTCTTTACTTCACTTTTACTTAAAAATAAGGTAAGTAGATGATGTTACCTGTAACACGATGGTTTGTAGCCGTACTGTCTGATAACGGCGCAACAAACATCCAAATCTCAATTAAGATTTCATTTTCTTAAGTTATCGGCATTCCCATTAAGAAGTTAGTTTGGAATTTTCTGGGGAACTCATTCAGGGTATATGGTTAAGGTAATGAAAATTAGAGAATTTATTTCAAAAATAAAAAGAAAAGCGTTTGCAACATACGAATATAACGAAAATTTCACCAATCTTAATGAGAACCAAGGAATTCTGTTGGAAAATCTCGCTGAAATAAATTTATCCCTAATATCAAATAGAATGATATTGAATTCTATCTCAAAGAACACTAAAGAATTAACCATAATAAAACCAAAGATTTTATTTTTAGTTAATAATATAAACGCGTGGCATGCCATAGGTGGATTGGTCGATGAATTATCTAGAGTTGATGAAGTAGACGTAATTGTGGCTTCTATTAATAAGAGATTCCCGGGCCAAAGTTCTTACGATGGTGAGCCACTCGTTCACTACTTTTTAGTTGAGCAATGCGTCCATCACATCAGGTTGGGAATGCAAGACTCCTATCAGGCTCTTGATATTTTGGTGTCAATATCACCGGACGTGATTTTTAGGCAGTCTCAATGGGATGCAGATTACCCACCAGCTTTTTCATCAGACAATCTCAATTTTACTAAGCTGGCAATCATTCCTTATGGGATCTCAAATATAATTAAAAATGCTAGCTATACTGGTGATATAAAAGATTCTGCGGTTGATAGTCCATATCATAGAAAGAGTTGGAGAACTTACTGTTCAAGTGAGTATGTTAAGCATAATGCAATAACTAATGGTTCTATGGATGGAAGGCAATTTAAGGTGGTGGGGCATCCTAAAATTGAATATCTTTTAAGTGTGAAACCATCCTGGCCATTCGGTACCGATGGGAATAATAGAATACTTTGGTCTCCTCATCACAGCGTAACTAAAGGATGGAGTGATTTTGGCATGTTCCCATTGGTGTGGCGAGATATGCTTGCTCTCGCTCAATCAGAGAAAGAAATCGACTTTGTCTTTTGCCCTCACCCTGCATTAGTAACGCAACTCACTGGAGATATGTCGCCTATCCCAGATGGTGAGTACGAAACATTTATAACAACCTGGGATGGCTTGGATAATTGCCATTCTTATTATGGAGCAGAGTATGCAGAAATTTGTTCGGCCTGTAATCTAATTATAACCGATGGAATTAGTATGTTAATGGAGTGTCAATTCCTACAAAAAGATATAATATTTATGGAAAGAGAAGGACATGCAGACTTCAACGACATAGGAGAAATTCTTTCTAGTGGTTTTTATTATGTAACAGACGTTGCAGGAGTTGAGGAATTAATAAATAAGTACTTATCAGGAGTAATCCCTTCTCTAAAAAGTAAACAAATTGAGAATATAGAGAAACTATTCCCTGCTAGGAATGCTGTTATTAATATAACTAACGACATTCTTTCAACTTTGAATATCACATAGAAAACTTACGCTTGTTGTGTGCTATACAACCCTGCAAACAGTGATCCCTTCCCAATATCGGTGCCAGGATATGATCCCTTCCCAATATCGGTGCCAGGATAAATCAGAGATCCGGGCCTGTTTGCAGGCTTCGGATAAATTCTGCCGGAGTCTGGTTATTTAACGAGGAATGTGGCCGGTACTGGTTATATTCCTGCCGCCAGTGCTCGATCTTCTCCTGAGCATCTTCCAGTGACAGGAAGCAGTGCACGTTCAGACATTCATCACGCAGGCTGCCGTTAAATGACTCAACCAGGGCGTTATCTGTGGGCTTCCCGGGGCGTGAGAAGTCCATCGTTACACGATTTTCATACGCCCAGCGATCCAGCGTTTTCGAGATAAATTCGCTGCCGTTGTCCGTCTGTAGCCGCTGTGGTACACGCTGCTGTGTCTGCCTGATCCGTTCCATCACGGCGACCACATCGTCACCGCGAAGCCCCTGGCCTACCTCGATCGCCACGCATTCACGACTAAAATTATCGACTACAGTCAGGGCACGGATCCGGCGTCCGTTGAACAGATTATCAGCAACGAAATCCATGCTCCAGCACTGATCCACAGCGGTCACGGCCGGGCGGATACGCCTGTGCCTGGCCGTCACGTGCCGCCGCGGGCGTTTTGACCGCAGGTTCAGCCCTTCCAGACAGTAAATCCGATGGGTTTTCTTGTGGTTAACCAGCCAGCCCTCGCGCCGCAGCAGGATATGGATCCGCTGCACACCATAACGAATGCGGGTTTCTGCAATCTCCCGTATCCGCTGCGTGAGGGCCCGGTCATCGCGGCAGCTGCGGTAGTGGTATACCGTTCGGCTCTGCATCATCAGCCGGCATCCCCTGCGAACCCCGATGCGGTACGCCGCCAGCAGGTATTCGACCGCCTCGCGTTTCTGCACCGGCCTCAGAACTTTTTTCGGATGACGTCCTGCAGCATTTCCTTGTCCAGACTGAGATCGGCGACCAGCCGTTTCAGGCGGTTATTCTCTTCCTCCAGCTGACGCAGCCGACGCAGTTCCGTGACGCCCATGCCGCCAAACTTCTTCTTCCAATTGTAAAAAGTAGCCTCAGAAATCCCCATCTTTCTGCACACTTCCTCCACCCGAGTGCCGGTTTCGGCCTGTTTAAGGGCAAAGGCTATCTGTTCTTCGGTATAACGGGTCTTTTTCATGGTTGATATGCCTCTCAGTGAGATGAAAGAAAGACCGGATACTTCAGTTTAGACTGGCACTGTTTTCAGGGAGGAGATCACCGGGCTAATCCTCGTTTGACTGCGCGCATCATAATGCCGTCCACGGCATTCCAACTGAGTTTAAGTTGCTTTCTGACAGCATCCACGGTGCTGACTTTCAGCCATGAGAGAACAAAGGCCTCGAACAGCAAAGTGTAGCGGCTGCCTGGCCCTGCCCAGGGAATCGGCAGTGTCTGGCAACCGTGCTCCGGCAAGTCAACACGGGGGACATCAGCCTCAACCAGCGTGGTGAACTGACAGGTGTCAAGGTGACGCCATTTGCGCCGCCGGTGATCATGTATGGAGCAGGATTTACCGCAGGTTGGGCAGGTTAGTTGTGCGTGCCCAGCAATGCCGACAATGACCTTCACAGAACCGGATTTTTCATCAAGAGAAGAAAGGGACTGAACCTGCCACGGTGCGGACAGATTAAGGATATGAGCATAGAGGGATTTTTCGTCCATGAAAGTGCTCCGGGTTGATTAGATACTTAAAAGATTTACACATTCTTCTGGCACCCAACCAGACTCTCCAGAGTGTTTAAGCGCCCAGTACCAGCCATTAAGAGACTTGATGACAGTAATTTTCTCGCTGGACCTGACTGATAATTCAAGGGCCGTGTAGTCTTCAAGACAGGTAACTTCATTAGAACTGAGGGGAGAAAATATTTGTTGGGGAGCCCATCCGGCTTTGCCTGAGGGGAGTGTTATCCATACCCACCCCGGATATTCAAGGTCACAATGGCTGATAACGACAGTATCATTCTTCGTTATCGAAATGGGGTCAGGAAAAGCAGAAGTGTAATTTTTGATGACAACAGCAGCATTATTCAAGTGACATCTCCCATTGTACGGTGAACAGCCAAAATCCTACAATAGCCACCACAACAGGGGAAGACCCGATTAAACACAGTGTGCCGAAAAACCGCGTCCCCATCGAGCGGAATAAATACCAAAATGGTGATCAGTCGTTTAGGGGAGTTTTCCGCTATACCGGAAAAAGCTCAACGTGCGGGGGAGGGGATAGGGCGGTCGGGAACGCGCCCGTTTCCGCCGCCTTACCGCATCAGACGGTATGCAAGCCACTGATACAACACGGATTATACCAGAGGTGGTCAAGCCCTGGGCGGGTTTAGGATCAATCTTTACCATCTCGTTCGGTAGTGGGGTAAGCTACGGATTATAAAGGGAAAATCGGCGGTGCGGGGGGGGAGGGGAAAATTGGGCAGTCTACGGATAAACCCTAATCTTGAGAAAATGACAATAGGCAGTCTGGGGCGAAACCCCAATCAGGAGCCCTGGTATCTGCAGACGGGCAGAGGCAAGAAAATGATCGTCAGAAAAATCCTAGGAGGGTAACTCAGTCAACGCGATTGACGCACAGCACCTGTCACCCGGGGGCGTAGATAATCATAGAGCCCGTTATACAACAGGGTATAGGGTATAAAGAACAACACCAACCCCACTTCTGTCGATAAGGCCTGCATAAAATGCAAGTGCAGGATAAACATGGCAAACGGGATCAGGGTGGCGATCAGGATCACTTCAAAGCTGACGGTATGCATCAACCGCACGCACAGTGTTCTGTCGAACTCCATTTTTGCCTGCAGCCTGTCAAAGAACAGATTAAAAATATAATTCCAGATCGTGGCTACGAAGGCGGATATCAAAGAGAGAAAACCTGCGGCCGTCAGCGTAACATCCAGCATCTGGCTGACGACAACAGAAAGAATGAAATTAGCGATAATTTCAAACAAGAGCGCATGGAAAATCCTCTCCCCTACGCTTTTATTCAGCTCAACGTACAAATTCATATTCCTTTAGCAAGACTGCCCAGATATCCCTCTATTATCCGCATTAAACATCACCGCAGGGTAAACGCTCTTTTAGACATCAGACTGTCAATATCGGGTCATTTTTTTCCTTGGCGAAATTAAACAAGGCATATTTAATATTCCGAACAGACCAGATAAGGTGTTGGGGTAGTGGTGAAGATCCAGACCCCCGGCTTGATGGTTTTTATCCTGACATGATGCGTTCCGGCCGTATTGGTGATGTAAAAATCGGGGAGATATTTTTTAAGTACAGTCATGTCACTGTTGTTTAACTCCAGAACACCCTGAGGTTTTTGTGCAAATGCAAACTCACCATCTAGTTGAGTGTACAGAAATTCCTTTTCAATATTAATATCTGACGCCTTAATACCATTACGATACAATGCCCCATTCATAGTGGTAAATCCCGTGCCGTGATTTAAATTAAAATTAATCGACAACCTGAGTATTTCATTGCCATTGTGGATGGTAAAATTAGATGTGCAGAAAAATGTGTCTTTATCATACAAGGTTTTTTTACTTAGTAAATATCCCATGCCGGCGCACAGTATAAGAACCATAAAAACACAGATAGAACGAAGGTGAATTATCTTCATTTATTGATCACTTTCACTGTAGAAGTCCGAAACACACAGCGACGTTGTTGGCGATGATTTTACATTAAGTTCTTTTGAACAACGTAATAATGAGACCTGCAGGGAAGGGGGATAGTTTGTCAGGTACCACCACTTCTCTTTCCCGCAGGTTAAATTCTTGTCGGTCATGAATTTTGTAAAGAATTCGTCTCCTTCAAGTGAAACATTTCTGAAAATCTGACAATCACTCATACTTTTGATTTTTACAAAATCGGGCGCAATGTATTGAGGGATAGTGTCTTCACCCAGGTAGTTTGAGACAAGGTAACTACTATAAACGACCAGGCCACATATCAAGGTTAAAACAAGGTTTTGTACCCACCGAGATACACTTTCAGTGTGCTCAGGAGGGGGGGCAGAGATCACTTCGGGTGGTTTGCTCTTATCAAACGCCTCTTGCTGTGATTTTTCAGGAAGCGTATTTTCGGTTTCATAAATAAATTCAACAGGAAAGTCTGAAGGGATAACAAAGCCGCGTTTGGGGACCGTTTTGATTATATTGCTGGAAATACCTAGTGAGATAAGGGATTTTCTCAAAATAGACATATTCTGATAAAGGGTATTAGGTGCCACTATCATTCCCCGCGATTCCCAGGCGGAGGATAGCAGTTCATCATGCGAGACAATTTCACCTTTTTTTTGCAGTAAATCGAAAAAGCACAGGCTGGCGGGAATGGCCAGTGTAACCTGATTTTTTTCATCTCCCACGTTATAAACTGAATGGGTATCTGGCTCGTAAGCGACCTTACCCTCTAGAAGAATGGCTTTAATCTTCATCATTTTCATTACACCGGGTCGCTGTTAGTCCCATTGAATAACTTAAAAATATCATAAAACTCTCATCACGTTGAATCTGACAAGTGCAATCCGATCGCATGGGCAAGCGGTAACACTTAAATATTCAATAATATCAATACAATGTGTTTTATTTATGATGCAGCATCTCGCATGAAAAATCCATCAGATATTCATGATTTGTCATATTTCAGAATCCCCTTATCATGCAGCTCATCGATTTGAAGGTGACGACGGTGCTTATTTTTAAAGGAGTGGGGGTGTGGAGATCGAGGTAACCAAAACAAGCGGAGTGAAGATTATTACAGATGATAACTATGCTGCTTTAGGCGTGACAGACTTTCTAAATCAACACAGCATTGGGGTCTCCTGTACACATACCATCATTTTCATCATAACTCAACGCTCCAGAGCTGAAGCCTTTAGTTTTCTATGCAGAGAATCACATTTTTTTTCTTTATGTGATTTAGCGATAATTATCGCACCGGAATCTGTCAGGCGCATCATTAGAGGACTATGGGGTGTAACCTGTGTTTTTATCAATGTGCACAATAGCCAGGCGCGTATTGCGTATGAAATAGAAGATGCATGCAGTTCAGATAAAGTTTGCGTTGATAATTCACCGGAAGAACTTACGCTTTGCGAATACAGAGTCATCAATCTGTTACTGGCAGGAATGAAACCCTGCTCAATAGCAAAGATATTAAACCTTAATGATAAAACGGTCAGTTCGCAAAAGAGAAGGGTGATGAGAAAGTATGATGTGTCATCAACTGCAGAGCTGGTTATGAAACACCAGCTAATTGAACTTTGCTCCCGTAAGATATTCAGTCAAAGGACGGTTATGCCGAACCACATCACCGGAGAGTGCCTGGTTTTAGCTGAAAAATAATATAAGGCCGACAGGGGGTATGGTATCGCGCGCATTCTAAGAGTGTGGTTTATTATTTTAGGTTGGGCTCGAAATCACAATATGAAAATATCTACTATGCTCATTTCATGTTTATTAATAATGATTGGGATCCTGATGGGATTAACGTTACCCCTGAAACACACAACGCAAAGAATTCAGGGCGACATATTTTCTTTACAGAACAAAACACATCCTGCACCTTTCGACATCATTGAGGATTATCAGGAAATGACGCGACATCATGACACATTGGCTATGTGCATAGAGTCAGGAATTATTGCTCAGAAGTATCATGCCGCCAAAAGTCTGGATGAAGAAATGCAGTGGCGTTTCTTACAAAGAATAAATTGTAGAAGTTAGCTTACCGAACATTAGCATGAAAAATATTACTTAATATTTTTTGTAAATTCAGCACCTGTTCATATTTATACTTGGGGCATTAATTTCGTCTGTTAGATCGTAGCCGAGACCTGCTCGTTAGACGAGCATAAATCTTAATATTGGAAGTGGAAACTTAAAATGTCATTTTTCAGAAATTTGATTTTTTCTAAATCCAGAACGAAGTGGGTTTTGGGAGGAATATGTTCTTTAACCTGTTTTTGCGCATTTTCTGACGGTGGCGTTGCCATTCAGGCTACTAGAATTGTATATCCTGAACAATCGGGGCAGCAAACCGTGTCGGTATTGAACTCATCCACGACGGATTCTTTTCTGATTCAGTCGTGGGTTGAAGATGCTGCTGGGCGTAAAAGTGCAGACCTTATCGTGACTCCCCCGTTGTATTTAAGTGAGCCAGGAAATGAAAATACGCTTCATATTTTCCATGTGAATAAAAACCAGCGGCAGGATCGAGAAACGCTTTATTACTTTATCGCCAAAGCCATTCCTTCTACTGATGAGAAGAAAAGCGATGCCAGTGAGTTCAAAGTGGCGACGGCAAGCAGAATTAAATTATTTATACGACCCGATGGCCTGAAACCGACTTCTGATGAAGCACCGCAATCTTTGAGTTTTAGCCGAGATGCCGGGGGGGTAAGAATATCTAACCCTACCCCATACTACATTACGCTGACGGGTATTAAATATGGCGGCACGGCATTAAAAGACGTCATGGTAGGGCCGAAAGAAAGTGTATTAAGTTCTGTGAAATCAGCTAACGCAAACACAATTTTTTTTCAAACGATTAATGATAGTGGCGCAATAACTAAGTTACTGTCACGTCCGATTAACTAAGAGCGTTAAAAATGAAGGTGGTGCTATGGGTAAGCAAAATTCGATAATTATTTTTCGGTATTTGTGGACCGTAATATCAGCACTTCCTTTTTTTTCGCACGCGGCCCTGCATTTTGACCCTGAAATGCTATCAGGATACAACGACAATATTGCTGACCTTTCACGATTTGAAAAAGCAACACAACCTGCAGGTGAATATTCGGTAGACATTTATCTCAACGGAAAATTTCTGGCGGCAAAGTCACTGAATTTTACCGCAGTGCAAGAGGCATCGTCTCCAGATGAAGAGGCTAAGGGTGAACTTAGAAACACCTCTTCAGAGAATGCTTCCCCCTCTCACATTCATGACCATACAGGATTGATGGCATGTCTGACGAAAGAAAACTTGATATGGATGGGGGTCAATGTCTCGCACTTTGATGGACTTGCGAATACACCTGCTGGGAAATGTATTTCACCCGGGGAATACGTCCCTCAGGCCTTTACAGCATTTGATTTTCAGAAAATGCGCCTGGATATCAGTATTCCCCAGGCGGCTTTAAAACGGCTTAGCAACGTTTCGATACCCACCGAAAAATGGGACGAAGGGATCACTGCGGCTTTATTCAGTTATCAGCTCAGTGGTGCTGAAAACCGAGGAAGTTTTGGCACAACTCGCAGCAACTATTTGAACTTAACCAGTGGTTTTAATTTTGGCCCCTGGCGTCTAAGGGATAACAGCAACTGGAATATGTACCAGGGTAATTCAGAGAGCAGAAGTCAGTGGGTACATCAGAATACTTATGTGCAACGCACCATTATTCCGTTGAAAAGTGAACTGACGATGGGTGACAGCACGACAGACAGTGACGTCTTTGACGCATTTTCATTTCGTGGCCTGCAAATTTCCCGGGATGACAGTATGTATCCGGACACGCTGCGCGGATTCGCACCTGAAATACACGGCACAGCCTATTCCAATGCAAAGGTGACCATTCGTGAACATGGGAACGTGGTTTACAACACTTACGTGGCTGCCGGTGCCTTTGTTATTGATGATCTTTTCCCTGTTTCTTCAGGCGGAGATCTTGAAGTCACGGTGACGGAAGCTAACGGTTCGGTCAGGGTTTTCACTGTGCCCTTCTCATCATTACCCGTACTCCAGCGGCAAGGACATACGCGCTTTGGCGTAACGGCCGGGCGCTATAACAGAAGCGGCTATGAAAGCCCGGCATTTGTACAAGGGCATCTGCTCTGGGGGTTACCCCATGCTATCACGGCCTATGGCGGTACGCAGATTGCGTCTGACTATCAGTCTATCGCCGTAGGCGCCGGTATCAATATGGGTAACTGGGGTGCACTATCCGCTGACATTACTCAGGCTGACAGCACATTGAGCGATGGCTCACGCCATGATGGGCAGTCCGTGCGGTTCCTTTACGCCCGCTCCCTGCTCATGACAGGAACAACGTTTCAACTGGCTGGCTATCGGTATTCAACGAAAGGATTTCATACTTTTGATGAATCCGCACTCAAAAGAATGTCTGGCTGGCTTTACGATACAGACAGCTTAGATGCCTCAGGCAAGCCCGTTAAGGAAAAATGGTCCGGCTATTACAATCTTTATGGCAATAAACGGGAACGCATTCAGGCCAACATTTCCCAGCGCATTGGAAAATTTGGACAACTCTATCTGAGCGGCAGCAGGCAGAACTATTGGAATGATTCAGCTACGGCAACGTCATTACAGACGGGTTTCAGTTCCGCCGTGGGTCATGTTAGTTACACCCTGTCCTACAGCTACAGCAGGATGAGTGGCCAGCCAAAAGCTGACCGTGCTCTGTACTTCTCACTGACCGTCCCGTTGGATGTATTTTCGCCTCATGGCAGCAGTAAGGATGATGCCCATCAGGCCTGGGTAACCTATAACGCAAACCGGGACAGTGAAGGCAAGCTGACGCATCAAATGGACATCAGCGGCACGGCCCTTGAAGCCAATAATCTGGACTGGAGTGTTTCTCAGGGATACGGCAAGCAAGACGGAAACAGCGGTGATGTGGCTCTGGGCTACCGTGGAACTTACGGCGATGCCTCCGTGGGATATGGTTACAGCGCAGATTATAAACAAATCCGATACGGCGCATCCGGCGGCGTCGTACTCCACAGTGGGGGGATAACGTTAAGTGAGCCATTAGGCGCAACGAATATACTGGTTGCGGCGCCGGGGGCATCAGGTGTGCCGGTAGATAATCAGAACGGTATATCTACAGATTGGCGAGGCTACAGCGTTATTCCTTATGCCAACACGTACCATGAAAACCGGGTCTCTCTGGATATCAGCCGACTCGATAACTCGACGGATATTGATGATGCGGTTGATTATGTCGTTCCGACAAAGGGTGCTTTAGTCAGGGCAAATTTTGCCACTCATTCGGGTAGTCGTGTGTTGATGACATTAACACATGCAGGAAAGCCCCTCCCTCTCGGTACTACGGTAAGTACCAGTGATAATAGCGTCGGCATGGTCGGGGAAGAAGGACAGGTCTATTTAACCGGGTTACACCCACAAGGAAATATAAAAGCCAAATGGGGATTGGGAGCAGATCAACAATGTGCCGCAAAATATAATATTGAAGTTAAGTCTCCTCAGCCACCATTAATTCTAATAGCAGAAACCTGCTATTAATCAATGTCCCCACTCAATTTTATTACGAATGAGAACGGACAAAATGTTGTTAACATAAAAAGGAAATATAGCGTGTCTAAAAAAGATATTTTAAAAATGGGTTTATTGGCGGGTCTGGTTGCTCTGTCCATTGGCAATGCATCTGCCGCAACGGCAAGCTCAGCTGAAGCAAAGGTAGAAATTACAGGTGAAATTACGGCAGCGACATGCCAAGCCGGCTGGGATGGGACTAAAAATATTCAAGTAGACTTGGGTAAAGTTTCTGCCGATAAAATGACCACACCTGGCGATATCGGTGCCATCAAACCGTTCGTGTTGACACTGACGGGTTGCAGCGGAGTGAACACGATCAGTGTGACTGCTCAGGGGACTCCAGACGCCACAGAATCTTCAGATTTTGCTAATACTCTGAAAGATGGAGCTGCCGGTGTGGCCGTTCAAGTGTTAGGTGGCCCCGCTCAGAATACAGTGATGACCCCAGATGCTCTGACATCTGTCGACTATCCTGTTTCGGGTGACAACGCCAATTTAACTTTCCTTGCCGAAATGGTTCGAACTGCGAAGGCTGATGCTTCTAACGGCGATACACCCACAAGTGGTGTAACTGTGGGTAAATTAACCAGCCTGGCTACCTTATATCTGACGTACGAATAAAACTAAAGTCACCGGGAATATCCCGGTGACTTCAAATTATCTTAACGGCATTGGAGTGAGTATGCATTTCCTATATAAAGCATTAGTTTTTATAATACCATTGACGTGTACACTATGCTTTGGTGCCGTCCCGAGAACGACCGTAAATATAAATCAGGATAATTTTAGTTTATGGGTCGGCAACGGTTATACAGAATTACCAGAGCCAGTCACAACCGAGTTTTCCAAAGAAATATGGGATATTGGTGCTAATCAGTTCAATGTCCACTGGTCACCGGTAGGTGGGGATCATGGTGACTGTCGTGCAATCTATGGTTCCAGCGGATTTTCTGTCAAAATTTTAGGTGTTGCTGATAATAAAATTGAGCAGGGAAATATTAATGTAACCGCAGGGAACCCTGTTCCAATAACAACAAAAGCATGGATATCCATTGAACAAACGGGCGGCACGCAAACCCAATCAAAGACACAGATATTTCAGTGCGATCTAGAGGCAAAAACTTGGTGGCCACAAGATACAGACTATATGTTAGTGGCAAAAGTATTTGTAAATATTAATATTCCGCCACCAAGTTGTTCACTTTCAGTGCAGTCGCAGTTAGTCATGCCGACACTAAGCACATCATCTAATGGGAACAAAGAGGCGAAAAAAACGCTTCCAATCACTGTTAATTGTAATAATGTTAGCGGGATTCATTATATACCAAAAGTAGACTTAACCTTATCAACCAGCTCGGCGAATGAGGGTAATCATGTTTATGATGATGATAGTATTACCTTAAAAATGCTTTATGGCGATGACTCATCAAAGTCAGGAGAAGAATGGACGGCAGACGGATCATCTAATTACAGCATAGGTGAAATATTGGATGGCGCGACAAAAACCGTGACACCTGAAGTTGATGCCATAGTAAAATCAGGAGCCCAGGCAGAGAAGTATGATGTAAATGTGACTGTGATGATGAACTTTAAATAAAAAAATCCAGAAGAAGATTACTCATCTTAAAGACTGATTATTCATTTTCACCCGTAATCAGTTAGCATAAAAACCTATTTTCATTGTTGCGTTTTCTTGAAAAACCTGAATGAAGTACAATCGTTACACATCCGCATAAAAATGCGTTTTTATAATCAATTAATATATGAATTAAACAGTTATTTTCACACTAATAAAGGAAACTATCTGATGGCTAACTCTACTTTTCAACAGGGCGATGGGAAGAACATGAAAATCAAGATATCTTCCCCATGCCGAAAAATACTGCAAAATTATTCTGGCCTGCTAAATATCTCTGAAACTGAGTTGATTAACCGGATGATTTTTTCCTTTGCTAAGGCGGATATAGACTTATTGTCCTGCCTGTTGATGCAGCCAGGTGACCTCATTGAGTAACAATATACGTCATACAAACCAAGTGCTCATGATAGCAACGGCGGACTCATGAAGAGCGAGGGCGATGGCACGCTGAGTTATTCCATCGTGGATTCATCCTCACCACCAACTGGAATGCAGCGGATGCCCAATGGAGGGGAGACCTGATTAAAGACTATACCGTTGAACTGGACGACGTGCCGTCGTCAGCCAGACCGGGAAACTATACAGGCACGATAGAAGCCAAACTGTCCTGTGAATAATTCTTTAATCAAATTTCGATTGTTGTGGAGCCAGAATGAAAATTTTTAGGATGTTCTTAGGTTTTATTATATGTTGCATTGTGCTTATTTATCTTTCAGATAAAGGCATCTTACCAGATAAAGAAACTTTACCGGTTGCTGGCCGTACAAAAGAAGATAGCAAACGTCTGGATAAATCACTCATTGAATATTGCTGGCTTCGTAAAACAACTTCAAGTGATGGTGCTAACAGCACATTTTTGCGCACGAAATATTGTGAATCTTTGCAGGACAAATTTGAAAAAAAATATCACGAGAAACCTGTCAGTTGGCGCTAAAAATATCCGCATCTGCACCACAATATTATCGCTTTGAAATAACAATTTCGGTGTGCTTGATGCAGTAGTTATCCCCAACGGTCGTTACCGCTAGAGCAAATGGCGAACAACGTTCTGTGACTGATTCAGAATACGGATAACGGTGATGGAAGTATCGGAGGGAATGAAGAAAAACACATGTCTCTCTATCGGCAGGGAAAAAATGTGCCCGCCTAATTCTGGTCTTTGAGTGCCGATTTCGTGAGTCGCTAACACCTGAGATAGGTCGTTAAAACGGCTGCTATACTCGTCCACTTTAACGACATCAAATTTTTCCTAGCTAAACGACCAGATATCTTCCAAATCTCAAACAGGCAACTTGATATTCAGGGGTTTAGGTCGCAATTACAGGCTGCACCCCCATTACTGTTAGCACACCAGTAAACACAAACGCAGTCCCAGTCTATCGTCGAACCCTGTATGCACTTGCCGGGGATGCCGGCAAACGCCGAAGTGGTTGCGACCAGACAAAGCAATGATGCAGCCGTCAAACGTTTAATGCTTTTGACAAAATAAAAACTCATCCTGTAACTCCTTGAAGTGTAGTTCATGCGGTCAGTAGAACAAATACGCTTTAGCGTGAAAGCGCATCGCTGCCGGGTTTTGATATTTTTAAAGGTATAAACCCGAAACGGACAACTCATAAAATTCTTATGCACATCATTTTTTGAATTGAGAAAATGTAATATCTGTTCATATCTGAAATGGAAATTTTCTTGAGATTAATCCTTCGTAACGTTAAGGGTTAATATACGAATCACAAAAAAATGAGAAATGGAAGGCGTAGCTGAAACAATGAAAACTCGCCCTCCAGGAATAAAGTTAATCATTCAGATGAGGATTAACTTTGGGATATGAACTGAATTACTCTGGGATGCGTAAAACCTGGCCGGTGACGATGTGATCAGGATTAGTCAGTTGATCTTTGTTTTCTTCAAAGATGCTCATGTATTGAGAGGGTTGGTGATAAAATTCCTTCGCAATACTGCTTAATGTATCTCCTTCTTTCACGGTGTAGGTACGTACATTTTCTGATTTAGTTACCGGGGTTGTGGTGTCATTTTTTTGTACGTCATTTAACAATTCACTACCGATGTTTTTAACTTTTTCAAAAATATTCATATGAAGCCTCTCATGAAAATCTAATGTTTAGGTTACATTTATAAATTAGGTTTGCAATCCAAATGAAAGCACAAGTAATATATATCCAAACGTTAAATATACAATATTTATTTAAATGAGGTGGGCGTTGTGGGTATTTTATCGTGGGTTTTATTTGGTCTGGTTACAGGTGTTTTAGCACGATGTGTTATGCCTGGGAAACAACATATTGGATTGTTCATGACTATTTTACTCGGGGTTGCTGGTGCATTGACAGGCGGTTGGGTCAGCACATCATTAGGATTGGGTAATGTAAATGGTTTTAATTTTCCCAGCGTTGCAATTGCTACCTTAGGTGCAGTGATTCTTCTGTTTTTTATGCATATGCTGCGTTCAAAAAAACAGCATTAATATTCGACCGATTTAATTTATTCCAGGAGTAATTATATGAGCTTAATACAAAATATTTTGGGAAGTCTGGGTCTAAGTGATCAGATTAGTGACGAGTTTAAAGGGGTGGTTGAGTGGGTAGAACAGCAGGGAGGGATCCACTCTATCGTGAATCGTCTTCAAAATGGGGAGTTCAGTGATATTGTAAAATCATGGCTTAGTGATGACAAGAATAGGGCTATAAGTAGTGAGCTCGTTCAAAAAATGCTTAATACCAGCGAGATTAATCAATTGGCTGATCATTTAGGCATCAACTTCAATGACGCTTCTAAGCTTCTGGCAGAATGCCTTCCGCAATTAGTGAACATGGCATCATCGAATGGAAATATGAATGAGAATACAGATTTGATTGATGATCTCAGTAAAATTTATTACTAATATTTAACCTGAAGAACCCAATTTTGGGGTTGTTCGAAATACTTTACTCTCTGTCTATTGCTTGGTCAGACTAAAACACTGAAATGATAATCTCAGAAACAACCCCTTGAAATAATCTCTTAGGGGTGCGGTATCTGTATCACTTGAAATTTTCACAGAATGGCTGACGCCAGGAAATTGTATGTTTAAAAAATTATCTGCCGAATTTATTGGCACATTTGTATTAGTTTTTGGCGGTTGGGGCAGTGCAATTTTTGCCGCTGGCTTTCCGGGAGTTGGGATCGGGTTTGCCGGTGTCGCGCTGGCATTTGGCCTTACCGTATTGACTATGGCATTTGCGGTGGGACATATATCAGGCGGACACTTTAACCCGGCAGTGACGTTAGGTTTATTCGCCGGCGGTCGTATTCCTGCCCGTGAGGTTGTGCCTTACATTATTTCGCAAGTTCTGGGCGGCGTTGTGGCGGCCAGCGTGTTGTACCTTATTGCCAGCGGACATGCAGGATTTGATGCCACTGCGAGTGGGTTTGCGTCTAATGGTTATGGTTCGCACTCTCCGGGCGGTTACAGCCTTTCGGCTGCGTTGATCAGTGAAGGCGTTCTTACCGCTATCTTCCTGATTATCATTCATGGCGCAACGGATAAGCGTGCCCCTGCTGGCTTTGCACCTATTGCCATTGGTCTGGCATTGACCCTGATTCATCTTATCAGCATTCCGATAACGAATACTTCTGTGAACCCGGCGCGTAGTACCGCTGTCGCATTATTTCAGGGAACCTGGGCATTGCAGCAGTTGTGGGTATTTTGGTTGATGCCATTGGTGGGCGGGGTGATCGGCGGTTTATTTTATCGTTTTGCTCTGGCATCAAAAAATTAAATTTAAGCGAAATATTTTATTTGTTAATGAATTCCTGATGATATGAGCGAGTTGCTAATGAATCAACGATTGTATCACTGGTGAAAACTATTAAATTAATCGGGTTTATAATGCAACA
Organism: Rahnella sp. BIGb0236; assembly: GCF_004364755.1. Classification (NCBI taxonomy): domain Bacteria; kingdom Pseudomonadati; phylum Pseudomonadota; class Gammaproteobacteria; order Enterobacterales; family Yersiniaceae; genus Rahnella; species Rahnella sp. BIGb0236. The sequence continues at coordinate 5,061 of NZ_SOAO01000019.1, read as the reverse complement.
AAAAAGTATCAGAAGTCAGGGGTTAATTTGGGTGCTGGCATTATATGGTACGACGGTAGGAGCGGGAACATTATTTCTTCCAGTTGAAATTGGTATAAGAGGGCCGGTTATTTTCTTCGCTATGCTTATCCTTGCAATGCCGCTCTCTCTATTGCCCATAAGCTTCTTTGCCGTGTATACATGATAAAGAATTCGGCATCATCTTCTGACAGATTGTTTGGCCATTTCCTTGGGAAAAAAAGTAATGTTTTCTTGACGATTTTATATTTCCTTGCTTTCTATCCGGTGGTGCTGGTTTATGGTATTTCACTCATCAATACTATTGAAAATTATCTGACTTCACATATGCATCAACCGACCATCAACAGAGCGATGCTGTCGTTTGTTTGCATCACAGCATTATTCAGTGTTGTCACTAAAGGAAGAGATAGAGTAGTGCGCACTATGGGGGTGCTGGCATTGCCTTTTGCTCTTTCCATTATGACTATTGCTGTGGCGATGATACCGCAGTGGGATCATAGTCTCTTAACCCAGCAGCTTCAGCAGCTGGATAAAAATACTTACCGTATCTCCATAAAGGAGATCTGGCTATCTCTCCCGTTGATCACTTTTTCGTTTGGTTGTGCTCCCATCATTTTGCCACTGGCATTGTATTATCAACAGAAGAAAGAGGAAGGTAAATCATGCCCTTACGGGCATATCCCGTATACCCATATTAGTGCAATGGACAGTGGGGCAGAAGTGTAATCATCACACATGATTTTTTACTTGATAATTAGGAGTTTTATATGAAGAATGAAATTGAAAGAAATGTGAATTTTAATAATAGTAATCTGACCGATGTACCTACGTGGGGGCCATCCTTAACTTCATATTTTGAGAAAAATGAAGCTGAGTTGATTTATGTTGAACAGATGGTTCCATCCGATGGAGACAAAGTTAATATTTATTGGAGTGGCTGTAATTTTTATTTCGGAGAAAGAGGAGCATACGCAGGTATTCAACACCAAAACGATGTAATTCGTGATGGGCAGGTTTTTACAAGAAATAATATTTGTTCAATCTGGGATTTAGATGACCTTGATCCCTCTCTTCCCACTGAAGTTACTCTGACATATGGATTACCAGGTTTGTATTCCAGCCACTTTGGTGGCGAAGGTACAGGTCTTCACACTTCACACCCTATGCCTTGGGTTCAAAATCAATGGTACGCATTGGTAATCAGACGCTGGGATAATCCAGTTGGCTCGAAAACGACTGGAATGGGAATGTTTATGTATTCGTATCTGGAGTCGAAATGGACTCATTATATGTCAGCTGATATTCCAGGAGAAAGTATCTCCCTTACAGGAAATAGCTGCAATGGATTTATTGAAAGATTTGCAGGGGATGAAGAATCCTATTATGGCATTTATGGCCAGCGTTTTAGAATGGATAAAGATGGTGTTTGGGAAAAACCGACAACGTATCTTGCTTCTGCAGGTGGGAAGCCCAGTTTGTGGAATGCTGAACTATATCAAGATGCAAATATAAAATTGAGTGTAGGCACTTCAACAAATACCGAAGAACTTATCACATTGATGCCCAATCAGTGGGAAGATAAACCAAAATTGGTGGTTTCTCCGGTAATTTTAAAATTAACAGCCGCGTATGTAAAAGAAAGTAACATCACCAATGTTTCATGGGAATTAGACGAATCAACGCCGCCACAATTAACATTCACAGTAGAAATAAGAAAGAGTGGGACAGATGGCGATTTAGTAATTAGTCATACGGAAACATCTCCGCATAAAAGAGATATTCAACTGGATACTGGTGATTTGCAATCAGGTACATATTACATAACTTTCGAATTTTATGATATCTTTAATCAAAAATCTAACTTTGGATATAATTCATTTGAAGTTTAATTTATATATAAAACCTATACTAAAAACATTCTTTATCTTTTATAAAGAATGGATTCTTTGTCCGCAAAGCGTAAACTAATCTTAACAAATTTTTTTAAATGGGATTCTACACCGGAATCCCAGATTTCCCTTTTTCAGCGTTTCAGTTATCCGGCATCGTTTGTGTTTTTTTCACCGACGCGGTAAACACGGCGACAATGCCATATTGCCGGATATCAACCTTATCAAAGTAGCGTTCTAGAACGGTTCTCAAATCCTCACAAGAATCTGCTGCGTTATTAAATATGCCTTTCCTGTTATAGACCGTCATTAAATATCGGCCAAAGCCATTATGCTCCACCCCCTTCCTTAATATCGTGGCCCCGTGCAGGGTTCCGCGATCTGTTAAGGCCTGTAAGGCATGTTCAATCGCCATTACCTTTTCATGCATCGTTCCCCGTAAACAATGCAGAAGATAATACAGAGAGACAGAATCATACTGATCTTACCCACGTAATGTGGACACGGCTCTAAGCGAGGTTCTGGTTTTCAAATTGTTCCGGGCTGAGACCGCCGCAGGCACTGTGGCGACGCCAGCGATTGTAATCACACTCAATATAGTTAAACACCGTCATCCGCATCATTTCACGGCTGCTAAAGCGCTCTCCGTGGATACATTCCACTTTCAGCGAGTGAAAGAAGCTTTCCACGCAGGCATTGTCATAAAAACAACCTTTTGCGCTCATGCTTCCACGTAGATTATGGCGTTTCAGCAAGGTCTGATAGTCCGATGAACAGTACTGCCCACCACGATCCGTGTGAACGATGACATTTTTCGGGCGTTTACGCCGCCAGAGCGCCATTTGCAGCGCATCGCAGGCCAGTTGGGCTGTCATGCGTGACGACATCGACCAGCCAATGACGGAACGTGACCACAGATCGATGACCACCGCCAGGTACAGCCAGCCTTCATCCGTGCGCAGATATGTGATGTCACCCGCCCACTTCTGGTTCGGGCCGTCAGCGCTGAAGTCCTGCTCTAACAGATTATTCGATACCGGCAGACTATGTTCACGGTAGCTGACCGGGCTAAACTTCCGGGCGGCTTTCGCCCTTAGCCCCTGACGACGCAGGCTGGCAGCAATGGTTTTGATGTTGTACTCCGGCAGTTCGTCTGCGAGACGAGGTGCACCATAGCGCTGTTTTGCCTCCATGAATGCCTCACGGACAGCCGTATCACAGATGAGGCGGAACTGTTGACGCGGGCCTTGCTGATGGTGGCGCAAACGCCAGGCATACCAGCCGCTGCGGGCAACCCGAAGCACACGACACATCGCTTTGATACTGAACTCAGCCTGATGATTTTTGATGAAGACATACTTCATTTCAGGCGCTTCGCGAAGTATGTCGCGGCCTTTTGGATAATGGCCAGTTCCTCTGCCTGCTCCGCCAGTTGACGCTTAAGGCGGGCAATTTCAACAGCCATTTCCTGCTCACGTTCGGAAGAGGAATGTGCATTCTTCAGCTTGCTGTGCCAAGCATAAAGCTGCGATTCATACAGGCTAAGTTCACGGGCAGCGGCAGCCACACCGATACGCTCAGCAAGCTTCAGGGCTTCGTTGCGAAATTCAGGCACATGTTGCTTACGGGGCTTTTTGCTGGTTGATGCTGGTTTTGTCATGAGTCACCTCTGGTTGAGAGTTTACTCACTTAGTCGCGTGTCCACTATTGCTGGGTAAGATCAGTTGTCTGGCGTTTACTCGGCGAGCCATAGGCTATCCCAACGACGTATTTCTTAAACGTTGGATTGAAGAAATATATCCAAACCGGCGCCCTCTGATTATCCGCTCAAATACAAATAAATGCTTCAGTCATGAAGAAAGAGCTCAAGCCGTCCATGAGATCTGCAACCGAAGCGGAATCGCCCTTAATCTTCAGGAATGCGGTTATTGCCGGGAGGGCCGCGTCGGGCTGACACAATCGACGCTGCTCCATGTTCACGGTAGCGCCGCAAAACACGCTGTACCTGACGTACGGTGAGTTCGAGGAGGCGTGCAGCTTCACGCTGCAGTAGAGTGTGGTCGTGAACACGCTGGATGATGCCGAGCCGGTATATATCTTTATCTGTCATAGTCACCAACATAAAGTCTGCATCCTGAGCTAAGCCTGAGGAATTCTAAGACTAGTTCAGAGACGACATCTGTGAGTTGTTGCGTACGACATTAGCGTTTTGGAGTAACAAGATAACTTCGCATAACGTTAATTATGTTAAATTATGCGAGATAAAATGTGAATACTATTTTTTCAGGTTGACTGTTTTAGGACTTCAGCGATATTCCACACATCCAGGTTCCCCTGTGCGGCTGAGACAGTCAACTCTTCATGACTTGGAGAAAACCGGACAAGAATGTCATTACGGCGCAAGAATAAAGCAGATGAGGCAAATGCGGTTCTCTTATTTGCATCATTGAAACAATGCCCCGCGCTATAGCAAGAAGATATGCAGCAGCTAGAACGTATATATCATCCTCGCCTTCATACATGTGGCGGTTCAGAATTCGTGTTGCCATACTTTCTATCCGACCTGGGTCAGCATAGCCGGAAAGGCCTCAGTAAGCAGAAATCATTCGGTCATGAATGCCAATGATGTCTTTGCTTGAAGGAAAATAAATCATCGGTTTTTAAGAGCCTCAAGCGTCTTGCCATGTTCACTAAACAACCAATCGAAATCTGATTCAGCCTGAATTTTCAGCATTTTTTCATATTGCTCAGCATCAATAACAACAACGGGCTTTGCCGATCGACGTGTGATAATTATAGGCTCACCGCTAGAAACGCTATCAAGAACTGAAGCCAGTTCATTCCGGGCAGTCGTAAAATTTATAGCTTGCATAGTCATATGCCTCATTGAAGTGTACAACCCACATGTACAGCATAATGTACACTCCATCAGTTTTTTTTCAACACTTCCACTGGGGCTATTGGATAACACGCAAGATCTAATATTGGTTGGCATAATGACCAATTCCCAACTACCCTGAATAATTCGCACCTGGATTATATAAATCCAGAACAAATAATTGGCAACTAAAGGATCCCTATGAGCGAAGTGAAAATTGTTGCAACACTGACCCCTTTACCTGAATTTATCGAAACTATAAGAGATGCCGCA
>NZ_SOAO01000018.1:0-111219 GCF_004364755.1 Rahnella sp. BIGb0236 | reverse complement strand
GCCTCCCCCTTCGCAGGGGGAGGAGCAGGTCAACACCCATTTACGGTATGGAGGGAAACATGGTCGGCTCGCTTCCCTGCGCAGGGGGAGGAGCATGTCAACAGCCACTTCCGGTATGGAGGGAAACATGGTCGGCTCGCTTCCCTGCGCAGGGGGAGGAGCAGGGCAGCAGCCACTTACGGTGTGGAGGGAAACACGGTCGGCTCCCTCCCCTGCGAAGGGGAGGGTTGGGGTGGGGTATTAAAGTAAAATCAATGAGTTGAAGTATGCTTTGACCGGGTGTTAGCCCTTAAAACCCCCTCCCAGCCTCCCCCTTCGCAGGGGGAGGAGCAGGTCAAAACCCACTTCCGGTGTGGAAGGAAACACGGTCGGCTCGCTCCCCTTAGCAAGGGGTTGTGCAAAAACAATCGTCAGAAATAACAGGCTTATATGCCGCTGTTCCCCCGATCATTCCCGACAAAACCCGTGTCTAATAACTACCATCAGAGGGGTGCAAACCCGGTCAGTCTTGACTCTGAGGGTTGAGGCCGTCCGAAGAAATATCCCTGGAACAATGTACAACCTTCTTCTTTCAGACGCCGGAACTGCTCGTCGGTTTCCACACCTTCTGCCGTGGTCTGAATGTCCAGACTGCGGCTCATGCCGGTGATCGCGCGGATGATGGCCAGTGCTTCGCGGCTGTCCTGCATATCATTAATGAACGACCGGTCGATTTTGATTTTGTCGAACGGGAATGACCGCAGATAGCTCAGCGACGAATAGCCGGTGCCGAAATCATCCAGTGCGATGCGTACACCCAGTGATTTCAGTTTTCTCAGCGTGCTGATATTGCCCAGCGTGTTATCAAGCAACACCGATTCGGTGATTTCCACTTCCAGACGTGCCGGATCCAGCCCCGAGGCTTCCAGCGCGGACTCCACCACGGACACCAGCCCGCTGTTTTTGAACTGGATCGGCGACAGGTTGACGGCGACGGTCTGATTGCCTTTCCAGCTGGCGGCTTCACGGCAGGCTTCGTGCAACGCAAACGAGCCGAGACTGTGGATCAGCCCGGTTTCTTCGGCAATCGGGATGAAATCTACCGGCATGATCAGACCGTTTTCCGGGTGATGCCAGCGCATCAGCGCCTCATAACCCATTACCGCATCGTGCCGCGCATCGGTGATCGGCTGGTAGTAAAGACGCAGCTGATTACAGGTGATGGCGTCGCGTAAATCCATTTCAACCACCCGGCGTTTACGCGCGGCGGCGTCCATCTCCAGGCGGAAATCTTCGTAACGGTTGCGGCCATTACGTTTGGCTTCGTACAGCGCCATATCCGCACAACGCAGCAACTGGTCGGGGGTATTTTCTGCTGAGTCTGCCAGCGCAATGCCGATGCTCAGCCCGACGGACAGCGAATGGCCGTCAATAATGACCGGCGGACGCACCGATTCAATCAGGCGTTTGGAAATCTGATGCGCCGCTGAAATGTCTTTCAGCCCCGGCAGCACCACGGCGAATTCATCACCGCCAATGCGTGCCAGCGTGTCGTCATCGCGCAGGGTCATGCGCAGACGTTTGGAAATCGCACGCAGCAGTTCGTCACCGACCTGATGGCCGAGCGCGTCGTTGACGTTCTTGAAGTTATCGAGATCCAGACACAAGGTGGCGGTGTGGCTGTGGGTATAGCTGTCGCGCTGCAACGCTTCGCTCAGACGCTGGCTGAACAGAATGCGGTTCGGCAGGCTGGTCAGGTTATCGTGATGCGCCATGTGATGGATCCGGGCATGCGCCGCCTGTTGATCCGTCACGTCATCGGCAATCATCATCACGTAGCTGGTCTGCGGATCGTGTCCGCGGATCACCGAGCTGGTGGTCTGTAACGTCCGGTCGCCGATAGCGGTCAGCAATTGCTGCTCGCTGCGGTGTACGCCTTCCGCGCGCAGACATTCATCCGACTGCTTATTGATGAAATTGCTCAGCCCGACGCCCATACAATCCTGCGGACGTTTACCCAGCATTTTGTCGCGGGAGATGCCCAGCAGACGTTCTGCCTGACGGTTAACCAGCAGGATTTCACGAGAGACGGCATTCTCGACAATCACCGAAGAGGGAATATTGGCGATCACCGTATTGAGAAACTGAGACAGGGACGAGAGCTGCTCGCTGTTGGATTCCGCCAGTTCTTTGGCCTGCAACAACGCCTGTTCCGTTTCACGACGCTCCGTGACATCACGGGTGATCTTGGCGAATCCGATGATTTCTCCGGCTTCACGCAACGCTTCGATAATGATATGCGCCCAGAAGCGCGAACCGTCTTTGCGCTGTCGCCAGCCTTCGGATTCGTAACGGCCGGTGGACCGCGCTGTTTCCAGCCCGTGCTGCGGCCATCCGGATTGTTTGTCTTCCTCAGTGTAAAAGCAGGAAAAATGCTTACCGACAACTTCTTCCGGCGTATACCCCTTCGCCCGCTGCGCACCGGCATTCCAGTTAGCAATAAGGCCATCGGGAGTCAGCATATATATCGCGTAGTCTTCTACGCGCTGAACCAGCAATCGATAAAGTACATCAGAATCTTCACTCATATTTTTTGCCTGATAGCTGGCCGTCTCTGCACGGGGTCCGTCCAAATCAGAGTCCGGCTAAATAGTGCGCCTGTTCCCGACGCATTTTTGCTGTGATGTGCCGGAGAAACGTTAGCATAAGATAATTCTTACTTCGCCAAATTTTGCTTCTAACGTGCTTAAATTTAAGCATATTTAGCAAAAAGATCGGCCTTAAGTGAAATTCGTTGTCCGGGTTTTAAATAACAGGGGAGTTATCGGCAGGCGGGGAAATAACTTTACTCAAAAGGCACATAAAGTTCATGTGTTACAAGCGTTTAATCAATACGTAAAAAAGCCGCAACAGTGTGCGGCTTAGGATGAATCGCTTAACCGCGATGCTGCGGTTTCACTTCCGGCTTCGGCTGAACCTTATGATGCACCGGCGCAGGTTTCGCCTTGTGGCGGACCGGCTTGTGTTTCACGACCGGTTTATGCACCTGATGTACCGGCTGAGGCGGTTTTACTGGCTCTTTACGCGGGCCTTCGGCGTTAGCACTCAGACTGGCAGCCAATAAGCTTGCACAAAGGATAAGCATTCCAGATTTGTTCATTTTAGATATTTCCTGTGTCCCGTGATCACGGTGATTCTTGTTCATGCGCACTGTGCAGGGCAGAAGCTAAAACGACAATTCGGAAAAGGCTTAATCCGTTGTGTTTAACGGATAATTTAAATTGCGCTTACGAAATACTGAGAGAAGCATAAGGTCCGTCAACCACCGACTCCCGCAAAATAAGTTCCGAGACAAATTTATTCTGCTCGGACAAATAACCGCCGTCGAGCATGGAAATAATCTGGCTGATGACTTCGCTGACCATATCGCTGACCGGATCTTTCACGCTCGACAGCGCCGGAATAAGAAACGGCGCGGTCGGAATATTATCAAACCCGATCACCGAAACCTGTGCGGGCACGGCGATCCCGGCATCGTTGAGTTTTTTCATCGCGCCGATCGCCATTTCATCGTTACTGGCCAGAATGGCGCTGAACGGTTCACCGGCCGCCAGCAGGGTTTCGACGGCGGCAGCACCGCTGGCCGCAGACCATTTCCCCGGCACGATCAGCGATTCCTGCACCGGTAAACCGGCGGCGGTCAGCGCCTCTTTATATCCCGACAGGCGCTCGATGGCGGTAGGGGAATCCATCGAGCCGGTGATAAATGCAATACGGTGGTGGCCGCGTTCAGTCAGCGCACGGGTGGCATTAAATCCGGACCCTTTGTGGTCACAATAAATACAATGGCTCTGATGTTTACGTAATTTGCGGTTGACCACCATCACCGGTTTTTTATATTTGTCGATCAGCTCATCCATTTCATCCACGGATAAAAAGCGCGGATAAATAATGATGCCGTCGCAACGTAAATCATGCAGAAACTGAATGGCTTCCCGTTCTTCTTCGGCGCTGTGTTTGCCATCAACCAGGATCAGCTGACGGCCGTTGGCATCGAGTTTTTTGGCCGCCTGAGAGATTAACTCGCTGAAATAGTTTCCGTTGTACAGCGTGTTGGTGACCACCAGACCGATGCACATGGATTTGCTGGTCGCCAGATTACGCGCCAGTAAGTTTGGCCGGTATCCCGCTTCCTCGATGGCTTTAAAGACCTGATCTTTGGTTTCCTGGCTCACATAACCTTTACCGGAGAGCACACGGGACACCGTGGCTTTAGAAACACCCGCTTTGGTTGCCACTTCCTGCATTGTCGACATCAGCCACACCTGAAATATAAAACGATGCGTCATTCTACACATTTCGGCTGTTTTGCGAGGATTTTGGACTCGCTGAAAGCGGGGTGGCGATCGGCGTCACAAAAATAAAACAGCGTTGCAGGTTTTTATTGAAGTCTGCATCAGAACTGCACATTCTCGTATGAAACCGGTTACCTACCGTTTCACAGCCTTTCATAAAAGAACCTGAACGTTTCATAAAAAGCGGTTTCACAGAAGCTGCGGCTTCTGAAAAACATTCATAACACTATGAATCCGAGAGAGTTGTCACTCATGTCTAAAAATTTTGCAGCAATGTCTCAGTCGATTGTCGACGCAATCGGCGGCGCGGAGAACGTGGCGGCGGTGACGCACTGCATGACACGCCTGCGCTTCGTGCTCAATGACGAATCTGCCGTCGATGCCGCCACGCTGAAAGCCATTACTGGTGTGATGGGTGTCGTACGCAACGAAAAACAATGTCAGGTGATCATCGGTAATAACGTCTCACAGGCGTATGCCGAAGTGCTGAAATTGCTGCCGGAAGGCTTTGCAGCCAGCGATCACGACGCCCCGGCTAAAAACAAAATCACCTTAAAACGCATCGGTTCCGGCATTCTGGATGCGCTGATCGGCACCATGTCCCCGCTGATCCCGGCGATTATCGGCGGGTCGATGGTGAAACTGCTGGCGATGATCCTGGACATGACCGGCGTGTTTGAGAAAGGTGCCTCGACGCTGGTGATCCTCAATACCATCGGCGACGGCGCATTCTTCTTCCTGCCGGTGATGGTCGCGGCCTCGGCGGCGGTGAAATTTAAAACCAACATGTCGCTGGCGATTGCCATTGCCGGGATTTTGGTGCATCCGGCGTTTATCGATTTGATGGCGAAAGCCGCACAGGGGCAGAAAGTTGAATTTATCGGCATTTCCGTTACCGCCGTGAAATACACCTACACGGTGATCCCGGCGCTGTGCATGACCTGGCTGCTGTCCTACATTGAAAAATGGGTGGACCGCATCACGCCAGTGGTCACCAAAAACTTCCTGAAACCGATGCTGATCATGCTGATTGCCGCGCCGATCGCCATCATGCTGATTGGTCCGCTGGGTATCTGGATCGGTACCGGGATTTCCGCCGTGGTGTACACCGTTCACAGCTATCTGGGCTGGCTGTCGGTTGCCATCATGGGCGCGGCCTGGCCGCTGCTGGTAATGACCGGCATGCATCGCGTGTTTACCCCGACCATTATTCAGACCATCGCCGAAACCGGCAAAGAGGGCATGGTGATGCCGTCGGAAATTGGTGCCAACCTGTCGCTCGGCGGGTCGTCGCTGGCGGTTGCATGGCGCACCAAAAACCCGGAACTGCGTCAGACCGCACTGGCTGCGGCGGCCTCGGCGATTGTTGCCGGGATTTCTGAACCTGCTTTGTACGGCGTAGCGCTGCGTCTCAAACGTCCGCTGATCGCCTGCCTGATCAGCGGCTTCATTTGCGGCGGTGTCGCCGGATTAGGCGGCCTCGCCAGCCATTCAATGGCCTCGCCGGGGTTGTTTACCAGCGTGCAGTTCTTCGACCCGTCCAATCCGATGAGCATCGTCTGGGTGGTGGGCGTGATGATTCTGGCGGTGGTGATTTCCTTCTTCACCACGCTGTTACTCGGATTTGAAGATATCCCGGTGGAAACCGTGACGCCGAAAGAAACAAAAACGGCCGAACCGGCAGCTTCCGCTTCCTTTGCGGTTTCGCAAAGCGCAGTTAAATAAAGACAGAAGAGGATTTTTTCATGTCAGCATCAGTATTTCCCGACGGCTTCTTATGGGGCGGCGCGATTGCCGCCAACCAGGCCGAAGGCGGCAGTTTTGAAGGCGGAAAGGGCCTGACCACGGTCGATATGATCCCGCATGGCCCGCATCGTCTGGCGGTCAAAACCGGTCAGGAAAAACGTTTCACCCTGAAAGACGACGAGTTTTATCCGGCGCATCAGGCGATCGATTTTTACCACCGTTATAAAGAAGACATCGCGCTGATGGCGGAAATGGGCTTTTCAGTCTTTCGTACCTCGATAGCCTGGAGCCGTCTGTATCCGAACGGTGACGAACTGACCCCGAACGCCGAAGGCATCGCGTTTTACCGTGATGTGTTTGCGGAATGCAAAAAATACGGTATCGAGCCGCTGGTAACGCTGTGCCATTTCGATGTGCCGATGCATCTGGTGATCGAATACGGTTCGTGGCGTAACCGCAAAATGGTGGAGTTTTTCGCCCGTTATGCCCGTACCTGTTTTGAAGCATTCGACGGGCTGGTGAAATACTGGCTGACGTTTAACGAGATCAACATCCTGCTGCACAGCCCGTTCTCCGGTGCCGGATTAGTCTTCGAAGAAGGTGAAAATCAGGAACAGGTGAAATATCAGGCGGCGCATCATGAGCTGGTGGCCAGCGCATTAGCCACCAAAATCGCCCATGAAGTGAACCCGGAGAATCAGGTCGGTTGTATGCTGGCGGGCGGGAATTTTTATCCGCAAACCTGTAAACCTGCTGATGTCTGGGCGGCATTGCAGAAAGACCGCGAAAACCTGTTCTTTATCGATGTGCAGGCACGCGGCGAATATCCGTCCTACACCCGTCGCGTCTTTGCGGAGAAGGGCGTGACCGTGGTCACCGAACCGGGCGACGACGAGATCCTGAAAAATACCGTCGATTTTGTCTCGTTCAGTTACTACGCGTCACGTTGCGCATCGGCGGATATGAACGACAACAACAGCAGCGCGGCGAACATCGTCAAATCGCTGAAAAACCCGTATATCGAAGCCAGTGAATGGGGCTGGGGCATTGACCCGCTTGGCCTGCGCATCACCATGAACATGATGTACGACCGTTATCAGAAGCCGTTATTCCTGGTAGAAAACGGCCTGGGTGCGAAAGATGAGATCAACGCGCAGGGCGAAATCAACGACGATTATCGCATCAGCTATCTGCGCGAACACATCCGCGCCATGGGTGAAGCCATCACCGACGGCGTTCCGCTGATCGGCTACACCTCATGGGGCTGTATCGATCTGGTTTCCGCCTCGACCGGCGAAATGAGCAAACGCTACGGCTTTGTTTACGTCGACCGCGACGATGCCGGAAACGGCACGCTGGAAAGAAAGAGAAAGAAATCGTTTTACTGGTATAAAAAAGTGATTGCCAGTAACGGAGTGGATCTGGACTGAACCTGTGAAAAGGGAATATCTGCAACGGATATTCCCTTTATTTATTTCGCCGCCGTACTCGCCCGCACTTTCAGTTTCCCGGCCATGATCACCCGCGTGGCAGCGTCTTCGCCAGAGCAGAGATATTCCACCGCCATGCGACCGAGTTCGAAATAGGGCAACTGCACGCTGGTCAGTTTCGGCGTCATCTGATCGGCAATGCGCTGATCATCGTAACCGGCGACCAGAATATCCTGCGGAATACGCAGGTGCAGTTCGGTCAGCGCCTGATAACACCCGATGGTCATCCAGTCGCTGGAGCAGAAAATGGCATCCGGCGGTTCGGGCAGCTTCATCAGTTCCAGTGTGGCGCGGTAGGTTTCATTCAGTGACCAGTTGGTCGCCAGAACCCGTTGGTCGTCATGCGCCATACCGGCCTGCGAGAGTGCTTCGCGGTAGCCTTCAAGCCGCATTTCACAGGCTTCCATCCAGTTATCGCCCATGATGTGGGCGATCCGCGTCGCGCCCTGATCAATCAGATGACGGGTAATTTGTAGCGCATTGGCGCGGTCGTCCGGCAAAAAGGTCGGCAGCAGCGGAAAGGCGCGGTCATAGACATTCAGCAGCACCACCGGCAGTTGCGTCTGGTTGGCAAACGGGGCGTAATCAATCGCCTGCGTCACCGGCGAGGCGAGGATAATACCGGCACAGCGCCGCTGATTGAGCTGCGCAATAATCCGCACCGCCAGTTCGGCATCATCGCCGTAGTCATACACGGTCAGCAATGTGTTGTGTTTCCACGCCGCTTCACGCGCTTCACTCAGCGCATCGACAAACGGGTCGTAACTGGGCATGGCATTAATCAGCAGCGCAATTTCTTCCTGACCATTATCACTGTGCGGGGCGGGCATCTTTTTGTAACCGAGCGACAGGGCGGTGTTAAACACCCGCTGGCGGGTTTCCTCACTGAGTTTTACGGAGCGCGAGTTGTTTAAAATCAGCGATACCGTGGCCTGAGACACACCGGCCTCGCGCGCAATATCACTCATTGTGACTTTGTTTTTCTTCTCCATTTCCCTTTTCCCGTCGCCCATATTTTTTCCTTTTGCACTATAACACAGCGCCTGTTTTTGCCCGACCACCACGCAGTTTGTGTAAAAAGAGTGTGATCTCAATTGCAGAACCTGAGCATGTGATTTGCAGCAATTCCGAGTGAGTAATAAACATTAGCTAATAATATTAGTTGATGCACTTTACCATGAGGAACGATGAATGAAAGAGCAATGGAGCACAGAACAGGCGGCAACGTGGAGCAGGCAGCAGGGCTGGATTTGCGGATTTAACTATCTGCCGCGCACGGCGGTGAACTGGACGGAACTGTGGCAGCGCGACACCTTTGATGCGCCGACCATCGATCAGGAACTCGGCTGGGCGCACGACGCGGGCTATAACCAGCTGCGTATCAACCTGCCGTTTATCGTCTGGCAGGATGATCGCGAGGGTTTGCTGGCGCGCATTGATGAGTTTCTGGCGATTGCCGCCCGTCATCAGATCAAGGTGATGCTGACGCTGATGGACGATTGCGGATTCTCCGGCGACGAGCCGTTCCTCGGGCCGCAAAAAGCGCCGGAGCCGGGCAAACATAACAGTCAGGCGGCGGCCAGTCCGGGACGCGACGTGGTGTGTAACCGCGATATGTGGCCGGACGTGGAGCGTTATGTGCGTGATGTCATCCGACATTTCCGCACAGACGACCGCATCGCCATCTGGGATTTGTACAACGAGCCGGGTAACCGGGGCACGTTTGCCACCGGGCTGGAAGAAGTGTTGTACGACGAAAAGCTGGAGGTTTTCGCGCTGGAACTGATGCAAAGGGCGTTTGTCTGGGCGCGGGATGAAGATCCGCGCCAGCCGCTGACAGTCGGCGCATGGCATTTCTCGCAGGATCCCGATCAGCCGGAATCGGAGTTTTTCACCCATCCGATCGACGTCGAAGCGGCAAAGCTTTCCGACGTCATCAGTTTCCACGCCTACGTTGCCACGCCGAAACTGTTACAAGCGCTGCGTTTCTGGCAGAAATTTAACCGTCCGCTGCTCTGCACTGAATGGCTGGCACGCCACGTCGGCAGCGTGTTTGAGGAACAACTGCCGCTCTTCAGCGCCTTCAACTGCGGCTGTTATCAATGGGGGCTGGTGCGCGGGAAGACCCAGACCACGCTGCCGTGGCCGGTGGTGCGCAAAGGCAATCACGATTACGCCCATTTATGGTTCCACGACGTACTGGACGAATACGGCATTCCGTTCCGTCGTGCCGAAATGGATCTGGTCCGCCGTTTAACACGCATGAAATAACCCTTTCAACAGGCAGCACAGGGACGTGCGAGGCGATATAAAATGACTATTTCAATGAAAATCCCTTCCAGGGAGTTGTGGTCTTATTTTGGTTACGGGCTGGGGCAATGCTTCAGTTTTGGTTTAGTGGGTTCGTTTATTAACTATTTCTATACCGATGTGTTGGGCATATCTGCGCTGGCTGCCAGTACTATATTTCTGGTGGCCCGCGCGTGGGATGCCATACATGATCCGTTATTTGCCAGCGTAATGGACACCATTCAGACCCGTTTCGGGAAATTCCGCCATTTTATGTTGCTGGCACCGTTCCTGATTACGCTGGTGACGCTGGCGTCGTTTTATAATATTGATGCACCAACCGGCACCAAAATTCTGTATGCGGGCGCGACCTATATTCTGTGGGGCACGTTATACGCGATTTCTGATATTCCGTTCTGGTCGATGAGTTCGGTGATGAGTTCCGAGCCGAAAGAGCGGACCAAAGCCGTGACCGCCGCGGTGCTGGGCGTTAACGCCGGGATTGCCTGCGCCTCGATATTCTTCCCCCGTCTGACGGCGTATTTCGCGCCCGGTTCCAGCGACCACGGCTATTTTGGTGCCACGGTGGTGATGATGGTCATCGGTCTGCTGCTGATGCTCAACGGCTTCTGGCATATTAAAGAACGCGTGCCGCCAAGCACCGAAAAAGTCACCATGCGCGATACCTTCCATAACCTGAAAAATAACCGGCCGTTGTTCTTTGTCTTAGCCTCGTTCTTTTTCTGCGTGCTGCACAATATTGCCAACGGCATTTATATCTACTTCTTTATTTATAATATGGGCGACGGCGCGTTACAGGCTGCGATTGGCGTAATGGGGATCCTCGCGGCGATCGCCTGCCTGACGGCTCCGTTATTAACCCGCCGTTATAAAAAGAGAACGTTATTTATTGCCCTGTGCATTCTGGATATTGTGGTGCGCATTGTGTTGTGGTTCAGCGGTTATCACCATCTTGCCTGGCTGTTTATTCTGCTCGGTCTGAGCACGGTATTCGTGATGATGAGTAATCTGTTTACGTCGGCAATGATTGTCGACACCATCGAATACGCCGAATACAAAACCAATAAACGCTGCGCCGCCATTACCTTCTCCGGCCAGACGTTTACCGGCAAAATGTCAGTCGCCGTCGGCGGCGGGCTGGTAGGGATTTTCCTGACCGCGATCCACTATGTCCCGCAGGCCGCGCACCAGACTGAAAGCGTGATGAACGGTTTGTTCTTCGGCATCAGCCTGTTGCCCGCCATCGGTTCATTAATCCGCATCGGCTTTATGTGGTTCTTCGATTTTACCGAAGATAAACACGCCGACGTGCTGGCGATACTCGAGCAGCGCCGTAAATCTGGTGAAGTGTTCGAAGAGCCGCCGCAGGGCGAGGGTAGGCCGTTAGAAGTGTGAGGACGGCGTCAACGCCTTCGCAGGGGAGGGAGCTGATCGAGTTTTACTCGCCACCGTAAGTAGGTTTTTGCCCTGCACCTCCCCCTGCGAAGGGGGAGGACGGGAGGGGGTTTTAAGGGCTAACACCGGGTCAAAGTATGCTTCAACGTATTGATTTTTCATTAATACCCCACCCCAACCCTCCCCTTCGCAGGGGAGGGAGCAGCCTGAATTCTACTTTTCCTGCATCCTTATCTTCCATTCAATCACGGCCATTGTTTACTGATCAACATATCGGCTCGGTCAGATAAGCGCAGGTTGCACGCCAATTGCCTGACCGATCAGCATTTCACCTTTCGGCCATGGGCGGGAAAGGGCATTTGAAATGCGTGGAGGAACTCAGGCCAGCCGGGCGGGACACTGCTGCCAGCGTGGTGCCTGAAGTTGTTCATCTATGTTCGTGATGAATTTCCCAAAAAATTTAAGTTTTATCAAAAACGGGCGATAAAAGAGAAGTACCAGATGGGTGACTGACAAAACCTGTCAGTGAGTTATGGATAATCAGCACATCACCTCACTGTAGCTTTAGGATTAAACGATGGCGCCTCGCGTAAAGTGCCGCTCGGCGGAGCGGTTGGTTGATATATTAATGGAGCTGCACCTGCACGGCGTTGTTAAACGCAATGCGCTTATGGAGAAATTTTCAATCACTGAACGGACGGTCTATCGTGATTTGAATGCTCTGTCGCCTGTTATCGAGCACCGCGGCGAAGGTGAGTACCGGCTTTTATACGCTCTGCAATCGACACAAACGGATAATCTGCATCATTCGCTGGCAAAATTTTTGCAGGCAGACAGTTACTTCCCCGAACGTGGAAGTGATTTTTGGCAGTATCTCGATGCCCGTCTGAACGAAAAACATATCAGTATTCAGAATGCCAGCCCTGAACATACATTGAAAACCGATCTGCGCCGTCACTTCGCGACCATCGAAAAAGCCATCAGACAGCGTAATCTCTGCAAACTGACTTATAAAGGTAAAGAACGGGAACTCCACCCGTACCGGCTTATCAATCAGCACAACATCTGGTATTTACAGGCCACAGATAAAGGGAAGTTGAAGTCTTTTTCACTGAGTCAGATCGAATGGCTGGATATTAAAAAAGACACCTTTATTCCCGATATGACGGTGATGGCTTTACTGGAAAACAGTCAGGACCCCTGGATTAGCCGGGAAGGTTTTGACGTGAAACTGTATGTGAAAGGACGCCAGGCTCATTACTTCAAAAGGCGTGACTTATTGCCGGAGCAGCAACTGCTTGAGGATGACGGAAAAGGGGTTGTCGTGAGTTGTCGCGCCGCGCATGAAAATCAAATATTACCGCTGATACTTTTCTGGCTACCGGAGATTGAAATTCTTGAACCTTTCTGGCTCAGGGATGCGCTTTGTCGGTTATTAAAAGGCTACCTGTCTTCAGCTGAAAAATCGTTACTGCCCGCAGAGGCAAAATAATTTAAATAACAATGGAGATGTACTATGGCAATTCCTCTTATCATTTTAGGTGCCGCAGCAATAGCCACTGCCGTCGGTGGTAAAAAAGCATACAAAGGTTATCAGGATAAATCTGAAGCAAATGAAATCCTTGAGGGCGCTAAAAATCGCTATGACAGTCGCAAGAAAGCCTTCGACGCTGTCAATGATGACGCTTCCCGCAAACTTGAACGCCTCGGTAAAAAAGAATTAAAAATTGGTGAGGAATTTCGTGAGTTTGACACGATCGCTAAAGATTTATTGGCGAAAATGGAACAAGACGGCCATATCCAGTTGCGCCTGGAAATCCCACAGCACCGTTTGAACAAAATTGAGAAGCTGGCTATTTCGGCGACAGAATATCTTGGAACCGTGGTAGGTGCCGGAACGTCAGGTGCAGCAGCAGGATTCGCAGTTTACAGTGGTGTTGTGGCGTTTGCGGCGGCTTCCACCGGTACGCCGATTGCCGCACTCTCAGGTGCTGCAGCCTATAATGCCACGATGGCCGCCATTGGCGGAGGATCACTGGCGGCAGGCGGTTGGGGGATGGCCGGGGGAGCAATGGTGTTGGGCGGCGCGGTCGTGGCGCCGATCCTGATGATCGCGGGCTGGGCTTATGCGGCGCATGCGGAGAAAGCATTGGAAAATGCACAGGATGTTGCCCGTCAGGTGAGATCTGCCGTAGATAAAATGAATCTGGCTGAGTCGCATCTGAAAGTGGTGAATAAATATGTTGATTCGATCTATACCTCTTTGTCTCAGCTTCACACCCTTTTTGCGGGCTATTTCACCCCACTGAAAGAAATGCATCAGAAGATCCTCGAACGTCGTAAGAACAATATTCAGGATGCCATTGAAGATTCTGAAGAGTGTCTGCGTATGATTGAAAATGGTTACATGTTGGCGGCCATTATGACCGATATCATTACCACGCCGTTGTTTAAACCAGTGACCAATGAAAAAAATGAAGCTGTTATTGAGAACGGTGTTGTGCAATTACAGACTGATACCGATGGGATCAATGTGCTAAATAAACGCGCACTGGATAAAGCGCTGGCTAAATCAGAAGAAGATAGCGCGAAATATACCTTAAAAGCTTAAGGCTGACCGGGCCACTGTGCCCGGCTTTTTTTCAGAATGGCTATTGATAAAACAGGTGGCATTACCTTATGGCGACACAGGAAATAGATTGGGGAAAGGAACTGCATGAGACTGTGGTGAAAAGTCTCGCAACATCATTCGGTCTTGATTTTTTGCTGCTTAAAGATCAGGACGGCGGGGATGTCAATACAGTTCAAAATGTCCGAAAGGGAATTTACGCCACTGAAAAAGAACGCACACGGTATGAAAATCGTGAAGCCTACGATACTGATATCTACCATAAACACGCAAACTATAAAAAAAATAATGCCAGTGTCAGCACGCAGCGCAAAGCCGGAACATTAACGGACAGTTATACGGGCGAAACGCTAAAACCTAATGACAAAGTACATCTTGACCATATTATTTCCGCCAACGAAATTCATCATGATCCGGGCCGGATCCTGGCAGAACTGAACGGTGCCGATCTGGCAAACGATGACAGCAATCTGACGCCGACCGGTGCAACGCTGAATACCTCTAAAAAAGCGCTGCCGATGTCGGATTTCGTGAAAAAATTACAGCAGGAATATCAGGCTAATCAGCAGGAAATCGCGACCTTAAAAAGTCAGCCAGTGCTGACGGATAAACAGCAGAAGCGCCTGCAAAGTCTGGAAAATAAATCCAAAGCAGATTTTGAACGGATGCAGAAAGCCGATGAAAAAGCGCGTGCGCGTTACGAATCAGAAGTCAACCACAGCTATTACACCAGCAGCAAATTTGCCCTGAATGTCGCGAGTGCGTCAGTTTCAACCGGGCTGCGGATGGGAAGTCGTCAGATGCTGGGGCTTATCCTCGCTGAAGTCTGGTTTGAAGTTCATGAACGTATCCCTTCCATCTATGCCCGCCAGCGCAAACACTTTGATGCGAAAGAATTCCTGGGTGATATCGGTGAAACGTTGGTCGCCGCGTGGGAACGGATAAAAGCAAAATTTCGTGATTTTCTCACCGCCTTCAAAGACGGCGTCTTAGGTGGCGTGCTGTCGAGTATCACCACCACGTTGTTTAATATTGTTTTCACCACGAAAAAGATGCTGGTCAGACTGATCCGTGAGATGTGGAATAATCTGGTTCAGGCGTTCAAAATCATGGTGTTCAACCCGGACAATCTGCCGCCGGGCCAGCAGGCGAAAGCGGTGAGCCGCGTGATAGCGGCGGGAATTGCCGTCGTAACGGGTGTGCTGATTAACGAATATCTGGCGAGTGTGTTTCTGTTCCCGTTCGGTCCTGAACTTGCCGCATTTTGCAGCGCACTGGCGACGGGCATCCTCACACTGACCATGAATTATTTTCTGGAAAGCAGTGCACTGATGCAAAAGCTATGGGCATTCCTCGACAGATTCAAAGATAAGTTTCAGAAAGCGGTAGAATATTTCCAGAACGTGAATGCGGAGCTTGATCGTTATATTCTGGAATTAACCCGGATTGAGTTTGCCATGAATGCGGATGAACTTGCTGCATTTACCGGGCATTTAGTGTTGGTCAATGATGAAATTCACCGGGGATTGCTGCTGAAAGCGGAGGCAGATAAACGCAATATCAGCCTGCCTTTTGAAGCCGGAAATGCACAATCAACCCGAAGCTGGCTGAGTTCCTTATGAACCTGACGCCATCTTTCCCCTGTAATCAGTGCGGCGCCTGTTGCCGCCATGTTCATCGGGCAGAGGAAACGCGCTATCTCGATCGCGGTGACGGTGCCTGCCGTCACTACGATGATACCAGCCGGCAATGTAAGGTTTATGACCAGCGTCCGCTCATATGTCAGGTCGAGAAACAGTTTTTACTAAATTATCAGCAGCAATACAGCTGGCCTGAATTTATAGAACTTAACCAGATAGCCTGCCGCGTGCTTGAGACGTTGTAATCATCAGCAATCGCGCACGTAGGCTATCAGCCAGACAGATGCCCTGCACCTCCTCCTTCGCAGGGGAGGGAGCTGACCGAGTTTCACTCGCCACCGTAAGTGCTTTTTGCCCGGCGCCGTTACTGCTCCGGCACACTTCTTGCTTTACCCTCTGTACCTCTTCCCTGAACAGAATTCCTCTATGTCTCATTCGGCTCTCGGTTTTGTGCTGGCATCGAAAAAAAGTGAAATTGCCTGCCTGCAGCAGTTGCTGGAGACGGGCAGGCTGGTCGGCACGATCAGTCAGCTGATCCATGTGCTGCAACGTGAGCGGGGCACGGTGAACATCTTTTTGTGTTCGCACGGCAAACTCTGGGCTGACCAGTTGAATGAGCGGGCGTTGCAGGTGGAGAACGCGGAGCAAGCCGTGGGGCAGCAGCTGGCTGCACTGGATCTGAGCGGGCAGGGTGTGGCAAACGCGCCGCGCCTGTTCAGCCGCATCGCCGCTGTTCTGCACAGTCTCAGCACCCTGCCGTCACTGCGCGGTCAGGTTCAGGCACAGGCCATCAGCCAGCCGGACGCCATGCGGCAGTACAGCGAGGTGATCCGCAGCCATCTGGCGCTGGTGTTTGAAGCGGCGGATATCTCCGGTGATCCGTCCATTTCGCGGGCATTACTGGCGATGTTCAGCTTTATGCAGGGCAAGGAACTGGCCGGTCAGGAACGGGCGCTGGGTGCCGCAGGTTTTGCGGCCCGTCATTTCGACGAGGCCGCGCATCAGCAATTGCAGGATCTGATCGACAGTCAGGAGCGTTGTTTCCAGACGTTCAGCGGGTTCGCCGATCCACGTTGTCTGGCGCAGTGGCAACAGCAGGTGAACACGGACAGCAGTGAATTCGAACGTCTGCGGCGCATTGCCTGCACCCGTATGACACCGGCAGAGGACGCGCTGCGCTGGTTTGAGGTGACGACGGCGCGCATTGACGGCATGAAAACGGTGGAAGACAGTCTGGAAGAAAGCCTGATGGAATGCTGCCGTCAGCGGATCCGCGACGCGCAGAATGCCCTTGCGCGCCAGCAGCAGGATATCGGTGACATCCCGCCGCAGGAGTCGCACTACTCCGCGCTGATCCCCCCGCAGCTCAGCCGGTCCGTGCTGGAACTGGTCGAACAGCAGTCGCGCCAGTTACAGACGCTGGATGCCGAACTGACCGGACTGCGCGCCACGCTGGCCGGACAAAAACGGGTGGAACGCGCCAAGGGCCTGCTGATGCAGCATCACGGTCTGACCGAGCCGCAGGCGCACAAAACCCTGCGCGATATGGCGATGAAGCAGAATAAAAAGCTCTCCGAGATTGCAGAGGCGATGCTCGCGGTGGCGGAAGTATTGGGGAAAAAGAATCCCTAATCCCTAAGGAGTAGCTGCACTGACGATGTGCCATCACGATGTGCAGGACGTGCTGTTGCGGTGCAGAAAAGCAGCAATGCCGTGACGGCGTGCCGCTAACCGGCTGATTTTATTGTGTGGCAACAAGTTGGCATACAAGCTGCATTGTTATACGACATAAGCACTAAACCAATGGCGGTTTAGTCAGGATTACGGATAAAGGCGTCCGTTAGCGTTCAGGAAACTGAGCGCTAACTGGACGCTTTTTTTTTGCTCATTTTTCAACTTTACAGGAAGCCGCAATGACGCAAGACAACACTACGCCGGGGCGATTCTCCCGCCGCCGTTTTATCGCGGCCAGCGCGGCGCTGGGCGGCAGCATGATGATGCCCGGTTTTATGAACAGCGTATGGGCGGCCGGCTCCGATGCACCGGAGAAAAAAGAGATCCGCGTCGGCTTTATTCCGCTGACCGACTGCGCCTCCGTGGTGATGGCGGCGGTGAAAAAGTTTGATGAGAAATACGGCATCAAAATCATCCCGAGCAAGGAATCAAGCTGGGCGTCAGTGCGCGACAAACTGGTGTCCGGCGAGCTTGATGCCGCGCATGTCCTTTACGGCCTGGTCTACGGCTTACAGCTTGGCGTTTCCGGCCCGCAGCACGACATGGCGATGCTGATGGCGCTCAACAATAACGGGCAGGCGATCACCCTTTCAAATCAGCTGAAACAGGCCGGTGTCACCGGCGCGGCCTCGCTGAAAAAAGCAGTCGATGCCAGTGCGAAAGGCACGTACACCTTTGCCCAGACTTTCCCCACCGGCACCCACGCCATGTGGCTCTATTACTGGCTGGCGAACGCCGGGATCCATCCGTTTAACGATGTCCGCAATGTGGTCGTGCCGCCGCCGCAAATGGTGGTGAACATGAAAATCGGCAACATGAGCGGCTATTGCGTCGGCGAACCGTGGAACCAGCGCGCCATTCAGGATGATATCGGTTTCACCGCCGTGACCTCGCAGGAAATCTGGCCGGATCATCCGGAAAAAATTCTCGGCACCACTCAGGCCTGGGTGACGGCGAATCCCAACGCCGCCCGCGCCCTGACGGCGGCGGTGCTGGACGCTTCGCGCTGGATCGACACCTCAGACGCCAACCGTATCGAGACCGCGCAGGTGATATCGGCACGCGCCTACATCAATACGCCGGTGGAAACTCTTCAGGGACGGATGCTCGGCGATTACCAAAACGGGCTGGGGAAAACCTGGAAAGACGCCCACAGCATGCGCTTTTTCAACGACGGCGCGGTCAACTACCCCTATCTCTCCGACGGCATGTGGTTCCTGACCCAGCACAAACGCTGGGGACTGCTGGATAAGGATCCGGACTATCTGGCCGTCGCCAGAAAAATTAACCGCATTGACGTCTACAAACAGGCCGCCACGGCGGTGGGTGGGATCAGCCTGCCGTCCGGCGAGATGCGCAGCAGCACGCTCATCGACGGGAAAGTCTGGGACGGCAGCCAGCCTGCTGAATATGCCAACAGTTTTGCCATGAAACGCTAAGTGAGGTCGCCAATGTCTGTTCACTCCACATCCAAAATTGTCGTACTGGCAGAGCCGGTCAGCGCGCAGATCGTGCCGCTGACCCCCGCGCCGCCGGTCGTTAGCGTGAAAGCGCCTGTCACCGGCCGCGTACATGGCGTGCTGCGCCGGTGGCTGCAACAGGTCATTCCGGCCCTGCTGGGCGTCATTGTGCTGATTGCGCTGTGGCAGGTTGCCGCGCTCAGCAGCAAAGGTTTTCCGACACCGCTGAAAACCTGGGACGCCGCCAAAGTGATTTTCGCCGATCCGTTTTACATCGCGGGACCAAACGACATGGGGATCGGCTGGAACGTACTGGCCTCGCTGCAACGTGTGGCGACCGGGTTCGGACTGGCGGCGCTGGTGGGCATTCCCGCCGGTTTCCTGATCGGACGTTTCCGCTTTATCGCCCGCATGCTCAACCCGGTGATTTCGTTGCTGCGCCCGGTCAGCCCGCTGGCGTGGCTGCCGATTGGTCTGCTGCTGTTTCAGCGTGCTGAACCGGCCTCGGCATGGACCATTTTTATCTGCTCCATCTGGCCGATGATCCTTAACACCGCAGAAGGCGTGATGCGTATTCCGCAGGATTATCTCAACGTCGCGCGGGTGCTGAAACTCAGTGAATTCACCGTGATGCGCAAGATCCTGTTTCCTGCCGTGTTGCCTTACATCCTGACCGGTGTGCGCCTGTCGATCGGCATCGCGTGGCTGGTGATCGTCGCCGCCGAAATGCTCACCGGCGGCGTCGGCATCGGTTTCTGGATCTGGAACGAATGGAACAACCTCAATGTGGAAAACATCATTATCGCCATCCTGCTGATTGGCGTGGTGGGCATGGCGCTGGAACAGGGGCTGATGGCCATTGCCCGCCGCTTCAGCTACGACAACGTCAGGAGCCTGAGATGAAAAATGACAAAGCCATTATCCGCGTGCAAAACGTCAGCCAGCAATTTCCGACCGCAAAAGGCACGTTTCTGGCGCTCGACAACGTCAGCTTTGATATTGCGCAGGGCGAAACGGTCAGCCTGATCGGGCATTCCGGCTGCGGGAAATCCACCTTGCTGAACCTGATTGCCGGGCTGAGTCGCCCGACGGCAGGGGTGTTGCTGTGTGATAACCAGGAGATTACCGGTCCGGGGCCGGAGCGCGGTGTGGTGTTTCAGAACCATTCCCTGCTGCCCTGGCTGACCACGACGGAGAACGTCGCGCTGGCGGTGAATCAGGTATTCAAAGGAGTGATGAGTAAAAGTGAAATGCGCGAGTGGATCGCGCACAACCTCGAGCTGGTTCATATGGGGCACGCCGCCGACAAGCGCCCGGCTGAGATTTCCGGCGGCATGAAACAGCGGGTGGGGATTGCCCGCGCACTGGCGATGAAACCCAAAGTGCTGCTGATGGATGAACCTTTCGGTGCGCTCGATGCCCTGACCCGCGCGCATTTGCAGGATGCGGTGATGGAGATCCAGTCGCGTCTGAACACCACCATTTTGCTGATCACCCACGACGTGGATGAAGCGGTGCTGCTGTCGGATCGCGTGATGATGATGACCAACGGCCCGGCGGCGAAAGTCGGCGAGGTATTACAGGTGGAACTGGAACGTCCGCGTTCGCGGCTGGCACTGGCAAACGATCCGATGTTCCACCGTTACCGCCAGCAGGTGTTGCAGTTTCTGTATGAAAAACACCGGTCAGTGGCCTGATTCAGCGGGCAGGATAAGCGCAATGGAAAAACCCACGTTGATAGTGATCGGCAACGGCATGGCGGGCGCGCGACTGGTGGAACGGTTGTGCGAACAGGCAGCGGACCGGTTCCGCATCCTGATGATCGGCGATGAAGCACAGCCTGCGTATAACCGCATCCTGCTGACGCCGGTGCTTGCCGGTGAAAAGCACTTTGATGACATCGTGACCCATGATGCGTCGTGGTATCAACGTCACAGTGTCACGTTTATGGCCGGTGCGGCGGCGACGGAGATTGACCGCAAGGCCCGCAGGGTGCGGGCGGGCGGGCAGTGGTTGGCGTACGACCATCTGGTGCTCGCCACCGGTTCCCGGCCTTTTATGCCGCCTTTGCCGGGCGCGACACTGCGCGGCATTTACGGTTTTCGTGCTCAGCAGGATGTGGAAAACATCCTCGACGGGCATTACGCCGGACAACCGGCGGTGGTGATTGGCGGCGGGGTGCTGGGGGTGGAAGCCGCCGCCGCCCTGGCACAGCGCGGTATGCAGGTCAGCCTGCTGCACCGTGGCGGGTATCTGATGGACAGTCACCTCGATGAACACGCCGCCGGGCTGCTGCATGACAGCCTGACGGCGCGGGGGATTGAGGTGATTTTGCAGGCACAAACGCTGGCGTATGCCGGGGATGCACGGGGCAATGTGCAGGCGGTCAGGCTCCGCGACGGGCGGGACATTCCGGCGCAGCGCGTGGTGGTAGCGGCGGGTGTCCGGCCTGATATCGCGCTGGCACAGGCCGCCGGACTGGCCTGCGATCGCGGCATTCTGGTCAGCGACACGCTGCACACTTCCGACCCGGCCATTTCCGCGATTGGCGAATGTTGTCAGCAGGGGGAGCTGACGGCCGGGCTGGTGGCACCGTGCTGGCAACAGGCCGATGCGCTGGCGGCCCGTCTGGCGGGCGGGCAAAAGGTGTCATCAGTGATCCCGCCGCTGCCGCTGCGCCTGAAAGTGACCGGCCTGGCGTTGTTCTGCGCCGGTGAATTGCATGCCGGTGACGGGGCGCAAATCCATACCGTCTCAGACCCGATCGACGGCCATTACCGCCGCCTGATCCTGCGCGATAACCGCCTCACCGGCGTGTTGCTGTGGGGCGATATCAGTGACGGACCGCAATACGTTTCACGACTCAGCCATCCCTGCGTGCAGCAGGCTCAACTCAGTGTTTTCAGTCCCGGTGACGTCCCGGCTACGTCCGGTCTCACGGCCATCACTTCAGAACAGTTACCCGTTGAGGTGACGAGGAGCAATGCAATGTCGAAACCCGTTTTAGTCATGGCCGGACACGGCATGGTCGGTCACCATTTCCTGCAACAGCTGGTGGAGCGGGAACTGCATCTGCAATATCAGGTGATCGTGTTTGCGGAAGAAACGTCACCGGCTTACGACCGCGTACATTTATCAGAGTTTTTCTCCGGCCGCAGCGCGGAATCGCTGTCGGTGGTGGAGGACGACTTCTTTGAATCGACCGGTATCGAGCTGCGCCTGGGGCATTGCATCGGCCATATTGATACCCGCCACCGTTTTGTGGTCGATCATCAGGGGCGACAGACCCCTTACGATCTGCTGGTGCTGGCGACTGGCTCTTATCCGTTTGTGCCGCCCATTCCGGGCAACGACGCGCCGGGTTGTCTGGTGTACCGCACGCTCGACGACCTTGCGGCGATCCGCGACTGCGCAGCGGAAGGCAAAACCGGCGTGGTGGTCGGTGGCGGGCTGCTGGGGCTGGAAGCGGCAAACGCGCTGAAACATCTCGGGCTGCACACGCATGTGGTGGAATTCGCGCCCCGGCTGATGGGGGTTCAGCTCGATGAAGGCGGGGCGGCGATGCTGCGCCGCAAGATTGAAGCGCTGGACGTGCAGGTTCATACCGGCAAGGAAACCCGCGCCATCGTGGCGGGGGAAGCCAGCCGCTATCGCATGGAGTTTGCCGACGGCGGTCATCTGGAAACCGATCTGGTGCTGTTCTCCGCCGGGATCCGTCCGCGTGATCAGCTGGCAAAAGCGTGCGGGCTGGACGTCGGGCCGCGCGGCGGCATCGTGATTAACGATCAGTGCCGAACCTCGGATCCGGCCATTTTTGCCATCGGTGAATGTGCGTTATGGAACGGGCAGATTTTCGGTCTGGTGGCGCCCGGCTATCAGATGGCGCGCACGCTGGCGGATACGCTTTCCGGCAGCGAGGTGGCGTTTAAAGGGGCGGACATGAGCACCAAACTGAAGCTGCTGGGCGTGGACGTCGCGTCAGTCGGCGACGCGCATGGCCGCACGCCGGGCAGTCAGAGTTACAGCTGGGTGGATGGACCGGCGGAAGTGTACAAAAAAATCGTGGTCTCCCAGGACGGTAAACGTCTGCTCGGTGCGGTGCTGGTCGGCGACAGCAACGAGTACAGCACGCTGTTACAGATGATGCTTAACGACATGCCGCTGCCCGCCAGACCGGAAAGCCTGATCCTGCCTGCCGGGGCAGGCGCAGCGCCACAAAGTCTCGGCGTGGCGGCACTGCCGGATGGTGCACAAATCTGTTCCTGCCATAACGTCAGCAAATCCGCTATCTGTGACGCGGTGAAAGGCGGCTGTGGCGACATGGCGGCAGTCAAAGCCTGCACCAAAGCCGCCACCGGCTGCGGCGGCTGTGCGGCGCTGACCAAACAGGTGATGGAATTCGCGCTGAGTGAAATGGGCGTCGAGGTGAAAAAAGACGTCTGCGAGCATTTTGCGTACTCCCGTCAGGAGATGTACCACCTGGTGCGCATGGGCAAACTCCGCAGTTTTGCCGAACTGATTCAGAAACACGGGCGCGGCAGCGGCTGTGAAATCTGCAAACCGCTGGCCGGATCGATTCTGGCGTCCTGCTGGAATGACTACCTGCTCACACCGCAGCATTTGCCGTTGCAGGACACCAACGATCGTTACTTTGCCAATATTCAGAAAGACGGCACCTATTCCGTGGTGCCGCGTGTCCCGGCAGGTGAAATCACGCCGGACGGCCTGATTGCCATCGGTCAGGTCGCCAAACGCTATAACCTCTACACCAAAATCACCGGCGGTCAGCGGGTGGATTTGTTCGGCGCGCGCCTCGAACAACTGCCTGAAATCTGGCAGCAACTGGTGGAAGCCGGTTTCGAAACCGGCCATGCCTACGGCAAATCGCTGCGCACGGTGAAATCCTGCGTCGGCTCGAACTGGTGCCGCTACGGCGTGCAGGATTCCACCTCGCTGGCGCTGCAACTGGAGCACCGCTACAAGGGACTGCGTTCACCGCACAAAATCAAAATGGCGGTGTCCGGTTGCACCCGCGAATGTGCCGAAGCGCAGAGCAAAGACGTTGGCGTGATTGCCACTGAAAAGGGCTGGAATTTATATGTCTGCGGCAACGGCGGCATGAAACCGCGTCATGCGGATTTGCTGGCGCAGGACATGAGCACCGGCGATCTGATCCGCACCGTGGACCGCTTCCTGATGTTTTACATCCGTACCGCCGACCGTCTGCAACGCACCAGCACCTGGATGGATAATCTCGAAGGGGGCATGGAATATCTGCGACAGGTGGTGCTGGAAGACAGCCTGCATATCGGCGCGGAACTGGAAAGCGAGATGAACGCGGTGGTCGGCACTTATCAGTGCGAATGGCAAACCACGCTGGCCGATCCTGACCGGCTGGCGCTGTTCCGTCCGTTCGTTAACAGCACCGCGCCGGATGAGGCGGTGGTGATGGTCACCGAGCGTCAGCAGGTGCGTCCGGCGCGTGCGCATGAACGGGCGGCACGGGAGGGGATCACGGTCAGTGAGCCGGTGATGGCGGTGCAGGGCTGGGTGGCGTTGTGCGATCTGACTGCGATCCCGGCCAATGCCGGTATGGCGGCACGGCTGGCGCACCGGCAGATTGCGCTGTTCCATTTACCGGATCATCCGCAACAGGTCTTTGCCCTGAGCAACCGCGAGCCGGACAGCGATGCCAACGTGCTGGCACGGGGACTGGTGGGGGATGTGCAGGGCGAACCGGTGGTGATTTCGCCGCTGTATAAACAGCGTTTCCGCCTGCGGGACGGGCGCAACGTGGATGACGCGCAGTCCGCGCTGCACGTCTGGCCGGTGAAAGTGGAAAATGGCCGCGTCTGGGTGCAGGAACAGCCGGTGCAGACCGCCGCTGAAATTGCCGCGACGGTCAGCGTATGAAGACACCTTCCGTTACCGTTCCGGCACTGACCACCTGCGCCTATTGCGGCGTGGGGTGTGGCGTCAGCATGCGGCCAGAGGGAGACGATTTTTGTGCAGAGGGCGATCCGAACCACCCGGCGAACCACGGGCGGCTGTGCGTGAAAGGCAGCGCGCTCGGCGAAACGCTGGGACTGGCCGGACGGCTGTTACAGCCGGAAATCAACGGTCAGCCGGTGAGCTGGATGCAGGCGCTGGATACGGTAGCGCAACGCCTGCAGGCGGTGATCCGCGAACACGGGCCGCAGGCGGTGGCGTTTTACGGCTCCGGCCAGTTGCTGACCGAAGATTATTACGTCGCCAATAAGCTGATGAAGGGCTTTATCGGCGCAGGAAATATGGATACCAATTCGCGGCTGTGCATGGCCTCCGCCGTGGCAGCCTACAAACGCGCCTTCGGGGCCGACGCCGTGCCGTGCAGTTATCAGGATCTGGAACAGGCGGACTGCGTGATATTAACCGGTTCGAATACCGCCTGGGCGCATCCGGTGGTGTATCAGCGGCTGGTGCAGGCTAAACAGGCGCGTCCTGAAATGCGTATCGTGGTAATTGACCCGCGTCAGACTGCAACCTGTGATATCGCGGATTTGCATCTGGCCCTGCGTCCCGGCAGCGATGCGGCACTGTTCTGCGGCGCGCTCAATGCGCTGGCTGAGAGCGGAAATCTTGACCGCGATTTCCTGCACCATCACACGCAGGGCGCGGAAGAGACGTTGCAGGCAGCGCGGGACTGGACGGTGGCGCGTACCGCCGCGTTCTGCGAATTGCCCGCTGAACAGTTGCTGGCGTTTTACCAGATGATTGCAGGCTGTACGCGGCTGGTGACGCTGTATTCCATGGGCATTAACCAGTCCAGCTCCGGCGTTGATAAATGCAATGCCATCATCAATCTGCATCTGGCGACCGGCAATATCGGGCGCGAAGGCTGCGGACCCTTTTCCATCACCGGCCAGCCAAACGCCATGGGCGGGCGGGAAGTTGGCGGGCTGGCGAATCAGCTGGCGTCACACATGGGCTTTACAGCGGAAGATATCGGGCGCGTCGGCCGCTTCTGGAAGAGTGACAACGTCACTCAATCCGCCGGGCTGAACGCCGTGGATCTGTTCCGTGCGGTGGAAGACGGCCGGATAAAAGCGGTATGGATCATGGGCACCAATCCGCTGGTCTCGCTGCCGGATGCGGACCGGGTACGCGCCGGACTGGCCCGCTGTCCGCTGGTGATTGTCTCCGACATCATGCGCGACACCGATACCACCCGCGCCGCGCATATCTGTTTACCCGCGCTGGGCTGGGGCGAAAAAAATGGCACGGTCACCAACTCGGAACGCTGCATCTCGCGTCAGCGGGCGTTTCTGCCCGCACCAGGAGAGGCGAAAGCGGACTGGTGGATCCTCAGTCAGGTGGCGCAGCGGCTGGGGTTCGGTCAGGCTTTTGCCTGGCAGCATCCGGCGGAGATTTTCCGTGAACATGCGGCGCTTTCCGGTTTTGAAAATCACGGCGCGCGGGCGTTTGATATCAGCGGGCTGGCGACGCTGTCGGATGAAGAATGGGACAACCTGCGTCCCGTGCAGTGGCCGGTGAACGCGGCGCATCCGCAAGGCACCGCGCGGTTATTTACCGATAACACTTTCTTTCACCCTGACGGCAGGGCGCGGCTGGTGGCGATCACGCCACGGCTGCCCGTCAGCCCGACGTCGGCGGCCTGGCCGCTGATCATGAATACCGGCAGGGTGCGCGACCAGTGGCATACCATGACCCGCACCGGGAAATCGGCGCGGCTGATGCAGCACATCAGCGAACCCTTCTGTCAGTTTCATCCCGACGATGCGCCGGACATTCAGGCCGGTGATCTGCTGCGCGTGGCCTCGTCGCATGGCTGGCTGCTGCTGCGTGCGCAACCGGACAACCTGCAACCGCGCGGCAGCGTGTTTGTGCCGATGCACTGGAACAGCCGGTTCAGCCAGCAGGCGCGGGTGGATGCGCTGATTGCGGCGCATGTGGATCCGATCTCAGGGCAGCCGGAAAGCAAGCATATGCCGGTCAGTCTGCGGCGCTGGCAGGCCGCGTGGCAGGCTGAACTGTTTATCCGTGGCGAAGACCGCGAGCCGCCGGTGACCGCTTACCGGAGCCTGATCACCCAGCCGGGCATCACGCATTTCACGCTGGCCGATTCGTCACTGCCCGCCGACTGGATGGCGTGGCTGGACGAGTCTTACGCCACGAACCAGATGGTCTGCCAGACCGCCCGGACGGGCGACGACGGTTTCAGTCTGCTGGCCTGGGCAGACGGCGCATTGCAACTGGCGTTTTATGCCCGCCGCACACCGCCGTCACCTGACCGGCAGGCGGTGGTGGCTGCCTTTACCACACCGCCGCACACCGCGTCGCAACGTCTGGCGCTTTTGGCCGGTCGCACCGCCCGCGATACCCCACCGGCAGGTGCGATGATTTGCAGCTGCTTTTCGGTCGGTGAAATCCGCATCGTGCAGGCGGTACAACAGGGCTGCCACAACGTGCAGCAGCTTGGCGAAACACTCAAATGCGGCACAAATTGCGGCTCATGCATTCCTGAACTCAAAAACATCATAGCCCGTCAGCGTGTCACGCAAACGGAAGGAGACAGCCAGTGAATATTCCCGAAACATTCTTACAGGTGCAGCAGATCGCGCACATCAT
The DNA here is from genome assembly GCF_004364755.1 of Rahnella sp. BIGb0236. NCBI lineage: Bacteria > Pseudomonadati > Pseudomonadota > Gammaproteobacteria > Enterobacterales > Yersiniaceae > Rahnella > Rahnella sp. BIGb0236. The sequence goes on along the minus strand of NZ_SOAO01000018.1, from coordinate 83,853 downwards.
GGCAGCCGCCACCCTGCGTCAGCCGGTATGTCGCGGCGAAGTCTGGCTGGTGGGTGCCGGGCCGGGTGATGTGGAATTACTGACCCTGAAGGCGCTGCGCGTGATACAGCAGGCGGAGGTGGTGGTGTTTGACCGGCTGGTCTCCACGCCGGTGATGGCGCTGATCCCGGAGGACGCACTGCGCATTGACGCCGGTAAATCCACACGTCATCACACCCTCGGGCAGCCTGAGATTAATCAGTTACTGGTCGATCTGGCGCAGAACGGTCACCGTGTGGTACGTCTCAAAGGCGGCGATCCCTTTATTTTCGGGCGGGGCGGTGAGGAGATGGCGCACTGTCAGCAGCACGGCGTGACCTGCCATATCGTGCCGGGGATCACGGCGGCGATGGGGTGTGCGGCGGCCAGTGGTATTCCGCTGACGCACCGGGATCTGGCGCAGTCCGTACGCTTTGTCACCGGTCACGGCGCACAGGGCGAGCCGGACGTTGACTGGTCTGCGCTGGCGATGGCGCGTCAGACGCTGGTGTTTTACATGGGCATCGCAGGCAGCGACAGCATCAGTCAGAAACTGATGGCCAACGGTATGCCGCCAGACATGCCGGTCGCGGTGATCGAACGCGGTACGCAACCGGAACAGCGGGTATTCACCGGCACGCTGGATGCACTGGGGAATATCATCGTGGCGAACCGGGTGGCTACGCCCGCGTTGCTGATTATCGGCGAAGTGGCGGGAATGTACCGGCAGCCTGTGCGACAGATTCAGCGCGAAACTGAAACTGTCCGCTGATTCTTGACCCGCACAATATCGGCCATCACCGCCAGCGCGATTTCGGCGGGGGTTTTGCTGCCGATATCAATACCAATCGGGGCATGAATGCGGGTCAGTTCTTCCGCGGTCATGCCGCCGGTGGTTTCCAGCCTTCTGATGCGGTTCTGGCTGTTACGCAGCGACCCCATGACGCCGATGTAAAACGCGTCGGTGTTGACCGCTTCCATCATGGTCAGGTCATCCATTCTCGGATCATGGGTCAGCGCGACGATGGCGGTATTGGCATGGCAGCCGTGTTGTTCGAGATAGCGCGCCGGAAACACCGTATCAAGGATCGGCGAACCGCTGATTTGTCCGCGAAAATTCTCCAGAATGTCTTCCCTCGGCTCACAAATCACCGTTTCAAACCCCAGCCCGCTGGCAAACTCCGCGCAGAATACCGCCACGGCAGACAGCCCGGCGATGATAATGCGCGGTGCGCAGGCGAGGGTAATGACGATTTCAGACGCATCACGTTCAACAATGGTGCTGCTGCGCCAGGTTTCCTGCGTTAAGGAATGGCAGGCCGCAGGCGGCGTAATGCGTTTTTTCAGCGCAAAATGACAGTTCAGCGACTGGCCGATCCCGGCGATATAAGCCTGATTCGCCGCCGTGGGTGCGAGATACTCAATCAGAATATCCAGCACGCCGCCGCAGGGCAGCGCGCGATCCGGCGTTAATCCGCCGTCGCCGTAGCGCACCACCTGACTCGGCTGGCGAAAATCACCGTCGCGGATGCGCTGAATAAAATCATCCTCAATACAGCCGCCGGACAGCGAACCACAAAAATGGCCGTCGCGGTTTATCACCATTAATGTGCCCGGCGGACGGGGGGATGAACCGAAAGTGCTGAGCACCGTGCACAGCCATATCGGCTGATCGTTAATCCAGCGGGCTGACTGACTGATCACGCTGATATCCAGACTTTGCATTGGTTAACACCCTTGTTATGTCTAAAATAACCGGCATGTGGATTAACTCATCATTATAGATGTTTATGAAAATGGCTTCGGGAGCAATCTGAAATGAAACAACCCGTGGTGATATTGCTGGCGGCGGGCTTCAGCCGTCGTTATCAGCAGGCGACCGGTCGGCATAAATTACTGGAAGAGCTTACCGGTACCGGCATGACGATATTTCAGCACAGCCTCGGCAATGTTTTGCGAACAGGCTTGCCGGTCTGCGTGGTGCTGCGCCCCGGTTCACAGGAACTGCAGGCGTTCTGCCAGCGTGTGGATGTGCCTTTTGTCTGCGTGGAGAGTCAGGGCATGGGCGATTCCCTGGCGGCCGGTGTGCAGGCCATGGGGGAAGCCGGTGGCTGGATTATCACGCTGGCGGACTTGCCCTATATCCTGCCGCAAACCTATGACGGTATCGCACAGGCCGTGCGTGCCGGGCAATGCGCCAGACCGGTGTATTGCGGTCAGCCGGGGCATCCTGTCGGATTCCCCGCCTCCATGCGGACCTCGCTGGTCGCCTTACAGGGCAGCGGCGGGGCGCGCGACCTGCTGAAAACGCACCCGCCATTAAACATCGAAAGTGAAGATCCGGGCTGCGTGTGGGATATCGACCTGCCGGGGGATCTCAAAATTTGAACGGTTCGCCTTTAGTGACAGCTGTTTTTCTTATGCCTAATTCGTCCATATTTATATTTTTAAATTCGTAGTCGCTCATTCTTCCTTATGCAATTCTTTGACCTACAAAAGAAAAAATACCGGATCTTCATTTTTAACATTTGGGGCGTCACAGCCTCTGAAGACTATTCATAAGGAAAAACGATGGCTGTCATTAACGTAAATAAAACCCAGATTGCTGCCGGACTGTTTCTGGCGCTCAGCACGATTTCTACTTTTGCCGCGCACGCGGATCAGCTGGCGGACATCAAAAAAGCCGGTGTGGTGAGGGTCGCGACGTTCGATTCCAATCCGCCATTTGGTTCTGTTGATGCCAAAACCCATGACATCGTCGGTTATGACGTGGATTTCGCGAAAGCGCTGGCGAAAACGCTGGGTGTGAAATTGCAACTGGTGCCGACCAATCCGGCGAACCGTATTCCGTTATTACAGTCCGGTAAAGCCGATCTGATCGTGGCGGATATCACCATCACGCCGGAACGCGCAAAAGTGATCGACTTCTCCGTGCCTTATTTCGTCACCGGCCAGCAGTTCCTGGTCCCGGCCGGATCGCCGGATAAGCTGGATGCCTATGCCACGGCACGCATCGGTGCGGTGAAAGGCACCACCGGCGAGCAGGAATTGCATAACCGCTTCCCGCAATCCCGCGTGTTGTCTTATGACGATATTCCGCTGGCACTTTCCGCGCTGCGGAACGGCAACGTGCAGGCCATTACGCAGGACAGCACCATTCTGGCGGGGCTGCTGGATGGCGCGCCGGACAAAGCAAAATACAAAGTGCTGCCTGAATTGCTGAGCAAAGAAGAGATTGGCGTGGGCGTCAAAAAAGGCGAAACCAGCCTGCTGAAAGTGGTTAATGACGAGCTGCTGAATCTGGAGAAGAACGGTCAGGCGGTCAGCATTTATAACGTCTGGTTCGGTCCGCAGACCAAATCCCCTCAGCCGCGTCTGTTCAAAATCGAAGCCAAATAATCTGTTTTATGCAAGGTAAGACACATGCAGCAAGACACTATCTCAACCGCAGCAGCGTCTGCGGTTTTTTCACATTCATCCGCCGGTAAAATCGCGGCCGTTGAATTCCGCCAGGTCAGTAAATTTTTCGGTCCGCATGAGGTTATCCGTAACGTTGATTTACGTGTGAACAGTGGCGAAGTGGTGGCAGTTTGCGGGCCATCCGGTTCAGGTAAATCCACGCTGATCCGGCTGATTAATCAGCTGGAATCGGTCAGCAGCGGTGAAGTTTTTATCGCCGACCAGCCGACGCGCAATCTCAAAGGTGCCGCATTACGCCAGCTTCGAACGCACATCGGCTTTGTCTTTCAGCAGTTCAACCTTTACGCCCACCTCACCGCTGAAGACAACGTCAGTCTGGCGCTGATTAAAGTGCATGGCTGGAAGAAAAGTGAGGCGCGCGAAAAGGCACGGGCATTGCTGGCGCGCGTCGGTCTGGGCGATAAAGCGCAGCATTATCCTGAGCAGCTTTCCGGCGGTCAGCAGCAGCGCGTGGCGATTGCCAGGGCGCTGGTCACGGATCCGGGCATCATTTTATTTGATGAACCGACCTCGGCGCTGGATCCTGAAATGATCGGCGAAGTCTTGCTGGTGATGCAGGAACTGGCGAAAAGCGGCATCACCATGATTGTGGTGACGCATGAAATGAGTTTTGCCCGTGAAATCGCTGACCGGGTGATTTTCATGGATGGAGGCGAAATCCTTGAACAGGCGCAGCCGGAAGATTTCTTCCTGCGTCCGCAACATCCGCGTGCGCAGCGGTTTCTGCAAAAAGTCCTGTTTCCGCTGCATCCGCAAACCGGAGTCGCGCTATGAACTGGCATCCCGACTGGGCTGGCGTGCTGACCGGCCAGCCTCTGCACTGGATAATCTCCGGCTTCCTCACCACGCTGTATGTCAGCATTATCGGAAGCTTGCTCGCCACGTTACTGACGGTATTGCTGCTGGCGCTGCGCCTGAGTTCGTCGCGTCTGGCACGCGGTGCGGTGGCGGCGTTTGTCTCTGTTTTTCGTAACACGCCGCTGCTGGTACAACTGCTGTTCTGGTATTTCGCGGCGTACGGCGCGTTGCCGCAAAGCTGGCGTTTTTACATCGGCGACATTCATCCGTGGGCGACGTTTCCGGGCAACATTGCCTGGCTGACCCCGGAATTTCTGTGTGCGGCCTGGGGGCTGGCGCTGTTTACGGCGGCGTTTTTGGTGGAAGAAGTGCAGGCCGGGCTGAATTCCGTGCCGAAAGGCCAGACCGAAGCGGCGATTTCTCAGGGTTTCAGCCGTAAAACGCTGCTGCTTTCGATTCTCCTGCCGCAGGCGCTGATCAACGCGTGGCAGCCGATCACCGGCCAGTATCTCAACCTGATGAAGCTTTCCTCGCTGGCGACGGGTATCGGTTTTTCGGAACTGACGTATCAGGTCAGCCAGATTGAAAGCTATAACGCGCACGCCTTTGAAGGTTTCGCCGTTGGGACGCTGCTGTATCTGGCGCTCGGACTGCTCCTCGGCTGGCTGATGACGGTGTTTGGTCCGAAGCGACCGCAGCACAGGCCGCAGGTGGTTCCGAAGGAGGAAATTGGCGATGGAATTTGACTGGTCAGTTATACACGATAATTTCACTTATCTGCTGTGGGGAAGGCTGGCTGACGGCGAGCCGGGCGGCGTATTGCTGACGCTTATCATGGCGGCATCGGCGGGCGTTCTGGCGTTACTGTTCGGTGTGCTGATGGCGGCGCTGGCGTGGCGTTTCGGCGGCCTGACACGAAAAGTCCTGTTTGTCTGGGCGTCGTTTATCCGCGGCATTCCGTTGATTTTCGTGATTTTCTGGCTGTACTTCCTGCTGCCGGTGGTGTTTGGCGGTTCAATTCCCGGCCCGCTGACGGTGATTGTGGCGCTGGCCTGGTTTACCTCGGCGGCGGTGATGCACTCGACGCTGGCCGGTCTGGAAGCCTTGCCGCGCGGGCAAACCGAAGCGGGAATTGCATCCGGTATGGGTTACGGCAACGTGCTGTTGTTCGTGCTGTTACCGCAGGCGTGGCCGAATCTGCTGCCGTCGTATCTCGGGCTGCTGATCTCTCTGGTGAAAGACACGTCACTGGCGTTTATCGTCAACGTGCCGGAACTGACCACCGTCGCCGGACAGGTGAATAACCGGGTACAAATTTACCCGGCAGAAATCTTCCTGCTGGTCGGGCTGATGTATTACCTGCTGTGCGCGACGCTGGCGTATCTGGCGGGTAAATCCATCAAACGTCATCAGGGGTTGCGCACGTAAACGAAACCCCCGCCAGTTTCCGGCGGGGTATTCAGACTGGAGAGACGGTAAGTTTATTGCCTTTTGCTGACCGACGTTAATTCCGTGTCCACACTCAGATCCCGGTCAAACCACTTCTCAGAAATCTTCTTCAATGTCCCGTCTGCCCGTAATTCACCGAGTGCGACATCCACTTTTTGTTTCAGTGCTTCCCCGCGCGCATCTTTCCTGAACGGCAGGGCAACCTGTTTCAGGCCGAAGGGTTCACCGACAACTTTCAGCGGCAGATTTTTATGTTTGATCTGACCGAGCAGGATCACCTGACCGGAAACATAGGCATCCACTTTTCCCTGAGCCACGCTGTTGACCACCACATCCATGCCCTCGAAGGTCACCAGTTTGATTTCATTTTTCGGATCAAATTCTTTCAGGACTTTGGCATAGTTCGAACCGAGATCGGCGGCGACGGTTTTACCTTTCATGTCCTGTAATCCGTGAATGGTGGTGTTGTTTTTACTCACCGCTAACTGCGCCGCAGAGTAATAGTAGGGCGCTGAATAATCGTATTTTTTTCGCCGCTCCGGCGTGTCGGCGAAATTGCCCACGGTATCCACTTTGCCGGTTTCCAGAGAACCCAGCACGCCCACCCAATCGGACGTTACCCATTCCACTTTGTAGTGGATCTTACTGGCGACGGCGTTGAGAATGTCCGCGCTGAATCCTTTGATGGTATCGCCGTCTTTAAAATAGTGGGGATAACCGTCCGGTGTCGCCCCCACCCGCAGAACGGGTTCATCATCGGCTTTTGCGGCGGGTTTATCACACGCCGTCAGCAGCAAAGGGAGTGAACAAATTGCCAGTGTTAACAAGCGCATATCAAGATTTCCTGTTTTAACCGGCATAAGGTTTGCCGAGATGTTTTTCGAGGCGACGCTGTAACTCACTGAAAATGATGGTCAGCGCCCAGTAGACCAGTGCCACGGCGAAATACGCTTCGAAGAATTTCAGCGATTCTGTGGCCACCATTTTTCCGGCGGCCAGCAGCTCGCTGACGCCTAATGTGAACGCCAGCGAAGAGTTCTTGATCAGGCCGATATACACGTTGCCGGTCGCCGGGATCGCATTGCGGCAGGCTTGCGGAAACAGGATACGGCGGGAAGCGGTAAACATGCTTAGCCCGGAGGCCAGCGAGGCTTCCAGTTGCCCTTTATCAACAGAGTCGATGGCGGCACGGAAGATTTCCGCCAGATAGGCGGACGTGTTTAAGCTTAAACCGAGGATCACTGCATTCATGGCACTCAGCGAATTCATTGAAGGAATAATTTGCGGCAGCCCGAAATAAATAATCAATAATTGCACCAGTACCGGTGTGCCGCGAAAGAAGGAAATATACAGGTGTGCAAACGCTGCGGGTATTTTACCGGCCCGGAGTAACAGGGCGAAAATAATCCCCAGTACGGTCGCCAGTAAAATGGAAAGCAATGAAATCAGCAAGGTCACGGGAAGATAAACGAGGATCTGCGGAATAACGCCGAGCATATAAGGAAAATCAAAATTCATTGTGCAAAGTTCCGTGTACGGCCATCAGGCAAAATCATGTAAGAAAGAACGGGTACGCTTCCCGGAAGCGGTCTGGAATATTTTTGCCGGTTCGCCTTGTTCGATAATTTGCCCGTGCTCCATGAAAAATATCCGGTCAGAAACATCCCGTGCAAAGCCCATTTCATGCGTCACGATCATCATGGTCAAGTCACGCCCGGCCAGCCCTTCAATCAGGTTCAGGACTTCACGGCGCATTTCGGGATCCAGCGAAGACGTGGGCTCATCAAATAAAATGACCTGCGGATCAACGGCCATGGCGCGGGCGATGCCGACGCGCTGCTGTTGTCCGCCGGAGAGTGTGCCGGGATAAGCCGCCGCTTTGTGCGCCAGACCCACCTGCGCAAGCAATTCCTGACCCCGTTCGCCGGCCTGCGCTTTAGTCAGTTTTTGCGTAAAACGTAAAATCTCCGTGATATTTTCCAGCGCGGTTTTATTTTTAAATAAATTGTAGTGCTGAAAAACCATCGACGTCTGGCGGCGAAAACCGGCGGTTTGTTTGCGGGTAAGAGTGTCCGCGTTAATGTGTTTATCACCAATCTGGATCTGGCCGGAATCCGGCCTGACCAGCAAATTCAGCGAACGTAACAGAGTGGATTTCCCGGAACCGGAAGGGCCTATTACCGACACCACTTCACCTTTATTCACCGTGAAATTAATATCCGACAGGGCAGGGAATTGGTTAAATGATTTATTCAATCCGCTGACAGTGATCATGTGTGCTCCCGCTGGTTAATATAAATAACGCGCATATTTCCTTAAAAGAATATTAACTTTTCGGTCGCCTGCGACAAATGCTTTAAATCGCTAACGATATGCGGGGCGTAATATTATGCCTGTGTGAACTGACAACCGGCAGCGCATCAATCAGCTTTTCCGTCCACGGATGGACAGGGCGGTGGAACACCTCATCGAATTTTCCGTGCTAAAGGTCAACACCTTGGGTTGCCACCCAAACTGGCCTCAAGGGGCGCCTGTCGCCACACCCCTTGAGAATCCCGGGCTCTTTTACTGCGTGCTCCGCTCGCTGGCTATGTTTCAGGTATCGCAGTGACAGGCTGGAAATCTTGCCGCTGCGCGGTGCCTTCTCTCGGTCCTGGAGCCTCTGGTCTCCAGGCCGCTCCGTTCAGCAAGATTTCTGAATCGCCCGCAACATTTTAAATTCAAAAGCAGACTGTATTCCTCTTTTAAAAAAGTTGATTGGCGTGCTCAAAATTCAGCTGAACGGAGCGGCTTCAAGACCTATGGCTTGAAGACCGAGAGAAGGTAGTGCGAAGCACCTGGATTTGCGGCACTCACCAATGCACCAGAACATGTCCGTCATGCCTGCGATAGCGTGCAGTGAAAAAGCGCGGAGTCCAGAGGCCCGCGCGTTACCGGGTCTCTGGTCGGTGTGGGCCGACGCCCACGACCTTGACCTTAATAACCCGGCGAACTGAATGGGATAACAGGCGGGTGACGAGGCTTCTTCTTATTACAATACTTATTAAAATGTTCAGGTAATAAGATTACCGGTATGGCTAAACCTGTTGAGTAATATTGATTTTTTATTGAGTTTGATCAATAAATCAACAGCCAGATAATAGACTTTAAAATTTTAAAGCATATAAAGAGAAAACAGGACTGGCTCTGTAAAAATCAAGGAAAAGAGATGAAGGGGAAATGGGCGAATTATTTAATATCGCAGGTGAAATATAACGAGCAGCATACTCACATTATCGATGTGGTGGTGCATGAGGATCTGGGAAATGCCGTTGGTGATGCGGTAATACAACCCCGGCAGTGGGTCATCTCTATGATTGATAATGACTATAGTTTCTGCACCGCGATACAAAACAACCATGGCAAATGGGTAAGAGGACGAATAGTGGTGACGGATCGGGTAATGGGTAAAGATTACCTCACCACTCTCGCTGACGGGCAAGCCATAGATAACTTAGAAAACCTTCCTGAATATTTCTGATATTCATTTTGGTCTTAACAGACAGGTGCGCAAAAATACAGCACCTGTCTGTTATCACCGGCAACAAAACCCATATTACGGCAAATCTTAACCTCTCGGTTTATTATTCCCCCGGCGTTAAACCAGCGTCCGTAATTCAGCAACAGAGCGAACCAGCGGTGCCTGCTCGTGCGCTTCAAATGCCTGTTGATTGAGAATTTTGCGCAGATACACCAGTTCGACACCCAGCGGGTTAGTCGCAGTATGAAACGGCTCATAGCCGCGCCGCTGATACAGACCGGTCAGCCACGGATGTTTCACCGCCGTCGCCAGATACACCGCCGGTGATTTCAGTGTGTCGCGTAAAAATGTTTCTTCGACGTAGCGGATAATTTCATTGCCCAGCCCCTGACCTTTGGCGTGTTCCGCCACCGCAAACCAGTGCACAAACGGCCATGGCGCAAGATGGTTTTTGGCCGGTGTCCACAAAAAACGGGTGGTCAGCGTGGCCGTCAGTTCGCCGTCTTTCTCCAGCACATAGGTGGTTTCATTGCGGATAACATCCCGCACATCCTCCACGCTTGCGCGGGTGATGGTGAAATGAATGCCATGTTCCAGCAACGGCGCGTACGCCTTTTGCAAAAGACGGTGCAACGCCGCCGCTTCAGACTCGTGCGCAAGGCGGATCAGGTGGCTCATGTTCGGTTCCTATTGTTGGCAGCAGAGCGTTATCCCCGATTATTAAAGTCAGGAACCAGAGATGTAAAACAACAATAGTTGCTATGGAGTTGCGGGAGATGGAATAGGGGGCTGGCCGCCCCCATGCTCCCCGGGCTCTTCAGCGGGACATCCCGTCCTTATGAACCTTCGAGGTAGTCATTAAAACGCCTGCGCCAGTGTCCCGGTGAAATATGGTATTTACGGGAAAACGCCCGGGTGAATGACTGCTGCGAATCGAAACCATAACGGTGAGAAATATCGACAATAGAATCAGTATTTCTGACTAAATCGCAGGCAGCACTTTCAAGTTTTTTGTCGCGGATATAATTTGCAATAGTTTGTTCTGTTTTCTCGTGGAAGACGCGTTGCAAATGCCATTTTGAATAGCCAGATTTCTCGGCGACATCATTTATCTTCAGCGGTTTATCTATATTGTCGTCAATCCATAGCATGATTGAACGAACGATCTCATCGCGTATCACCATCATCATAGCCTCAGAGCATTTATCTATTTTCACTTGCAGTAAGAGAATAACAGTAAACAAAACACTAATTTACCCGCCCCATCCTGATTAAACTCATGAGTGACGTTAATTAATGCGGGTCCCGCCTGAGGTAATATAAGTTTTTCTTATCCTGAAATAAGTTCATGAAAATGAACAAAAAACCGAATACCAAGATATTCGGTTATATGAAAAGCATATAATTAAATTATAAATCAAACAGGCCAATGAAAGCCAAAAATAATAATGAAGCAACTCAACGTAACCGATTGCCCGCAAGCAAGGATTATCAAAATGTGCGATTTGAGTTAAGGGATGAGATATTTATCAATCTGTGCTGACAAAATAAAACATTTATTTACACCCTGAGTTTAAAAATGATAAATCAAATGCGCAGCGTTTTTACTGCCTTGAGAAATAATCATTACAGGGGCCATAAGTGATAGTAAAGGCCCGAAACTTTATTTTGCCTAAAGCTCGATAAATAAGCAGTGGCGAGTTATCAATCATTGAGGGTTATGATGAAGCATAAAGCGATCTTTTTAGTGATGTCATCCGCATTACTTGCCGGTACGGCGCACGCAGCAGAAGTTTTCAATAAAGACGGCAATAAATTAGATATTTACGGTCTGGTGTCCGGCGAACATTATTTCTCCAAAGACAGCAGCATGGATGGCGACCAGACCTACGTCCGTCTGGGTTTTCGTGGTGAAACGCAGATCTCTGACAATCTGACCGGTTACGGCCAGTGGCAGTCACAGTACGACGCCAGCAGCGCAGAAAGTGAAGATTCCACACCACGCACCCGTTACGGTTTCGCGGGTCTGAAATTTGGTGATTACGGCTCCTTCGACTACGGCCGTAACCGTGGCGTGCTGTACGATTCCTTAGGCTTTACCGACATGCAGCCTGAGTTCGACGGCATGACCTACGGTTCTGACCAGTTCATGTTCAGCCGCGCAAACGGTGTCGCGACTTACCGTGACAGCGGTTTCTACGGCCTGATTGATGGTCTGGATATTGCGATTCAGTATCAGGGTAAAAATGACGGCGGCGGTGAACCGGGCGTGCGCAGCGTATTGCGTCAGAACGGCGACGGTTACGGCATGTCAGCCACCTACAATATTGGCGCAGGCGTCAGCATTGTCGGTGCCATGAGCAGCGCTGACCGTACCAACGAACAAAACAGCCGCACGAACGGCATCATGGGTAACGGCAAACGTGCCGAAGCGTATTCCGGTGCGATCAAGTATGACGCGCACGGCGTGTATTTAGGCGCGATGTATACCCAGGCGTATAATGCGTCCCGCTTCGGTTCTGTTTCTGATGATACGGCGTACGGTTATGCCAATAAATCTCAGATCATGGAACTGTACGCCAGCTACCAGTTTGACTTCGGTCTGCAACCGTTTGTGGCCTATAACGTCAACAAAGGGAAAGATCTGGGCCGTTCCGCCTCCGGTCGTAATTACGGCGATCAGGATCTGATCAAATATGTCGATTTCGGCGCGACGTATTACTTCAACAAAAACATCAATATGTTTGTTGATTACATGGTTAACCTGGTGGATGAAAACAGCTTTACCCGTGAAGCCGGTATTAGCACCGACGACGTGACCGCAGTCGGTATTGTTTATCAGTTCTGATGCGGGGATCTGATGCAGGGATTCTGGCTGAAAACATAAGCCATCTCTGAGAAAGGATATAAAAGGCGACGCATGTCGCCTTTATTTGTCTTTACTCTCTGTACCCTGACATTATTTTCCCCTTCAGTGAAAATACCCTAATCTGTTATTTTGGATATTCAGGGAAATTAGCTCACGCCAGTTTAAACAACGACACCACTTGCTGCAGTTCCAGCGCCTGTTCGTTAAGTGAAGAGGTGGCCGCCGCGCCTTGTTCCACCAGCGCCGCATTTTGCTGCGTGACCTGATCCATTTGCGTGACGGCAATATTCACCTGATGGATACCTTTGCTTTGTTCATTAGAGGCGTCGGAGATTTCAGAAATCAGATCCGACACATTGGCGATGGATTTCATCATCGCATGCATTGATTCACCGACCTGTGTGACCATCTTGCTGCCGTTGATGATCCTTTCCGTTGAGAGAGTGATCATCGTTTTAATCTCTTTCGCCGCGCTGGCACTGCTTTTCGCCAGTTGCCCCACTTCGGCAGCCACTACCGCAAATCCGCGACCTTGTTCACCGGCGCGGGCCGCTTCGACGGCGGCATTCAGCGCGAGAATGTTGGTCTGAAAAGCGATGCTCTCGATGGTGGAAATAATGTCACCCATTTTATCCACCTGATCATTAATCCCCTGCATGGTAGACACGGTGCTGTCGACCGTTTTGGTGGTGTTCTGCGACAATGAACGGGTGTCAGCGGCCAGATCCCGCGCCTGCCGGGCGTTATCGGCATTCAGTTTTACCGTCGAGGTCAGTTGCTCCATGCTGGCGGCGGTTTCCTGCAGGGAAGACGCCTGTTCTTCCGTGCGGCGGGACAGGTCATCGTTACCTTGTGAGATTTCCTGCGATGCCAGTTGCATCTGATCTGCGCCACGGCGCACGTCACCGACAATTTCCGCCAGCCGTTGCTGCATTCTTGCCATTGTCGCCAGCAGGCTGTTGTTGTCTCCGGCCTGCAAACAGATCGCCGTATTCAAATTGCCGTCGGCGATATGTTCGATAATCTCGCGGGCATACATCGGATCACCGCCCAGACTGCGCCGGGTCGAACGCATGGTCAGCAGCATCACGGCAGAGACTGCCAGACCGACCAGCAGGATCATGGTGAAATATTGCAGCAGGCTGTTATAGAACACGGTCTGCACATCGTTGAGGAATACCCCCGAACAGATATACCAGTCCCAGTCGGGATATTTACTGACATAACTGACTTTGTCAGCAGGCTTGCCGGTATCCGGCAAATTGCTGACATAATTCACGAAGCCACCGCCGGCATTGCCAGTTTTGAGGAATGCCTGATAATAGAACAGGCCATTGCTGTCAGTGCGATCTTTCACGCTCTGATTTTCCAGCTTCGCGAGGGACTGATTGCCGATCATCCGTAAGGTCAGGTTGCTGTCAAACACAAACAGATAGCCGTCCTTGCCGTATTTCATCGATTTCAGTTTTGCCAGCGCCTGCTTCTGTGCCTCGGCTGGCGACATCGCGCCTTTCGCGGCCTGCCCGGCATAATCTGCCACCAACGCCTGCGCGGCCTGTACCATATTTCTGACGCCATCTTCCCGCTCTTTCAGCATCACATTACGGCCTTCAAAGGCCGACCATGTTCCCAGCACCAGCAAACCCACCAGTGCCATGGCTAACGCGATGCGTAATCTACCCATAAATCCTATGCTTCTCATGCCTGTTTCCTTAAAACCTTTCACATAGTAGTGACTTTACTAACGGCATGAGAATACGAAACATTGACGCACGAAATGCATCAAAATGTTTCAATATCAAATGTTTAATGCATTATCAGTTAGTTAGCTAACGAAAATCAGAGGGTTTTAAGGGGAGGGCGGGATAAGAAAGGGCGCATGAACAGCGCCCTGAAAGGTCTGCTGCTATTCGTCACAAAGAATGACTTTTTTCTTCGAGCGCATAGGCCTGTCGATAAACGTCATGGTCTTGGGATCATAATACCGGCTTGGCCAGATGACGCAGGCGGGGACGCCGACGGCCTGACTGATCAGTAATTCACCTTTTGGCCACGGACGGGAAAGTGCATTAGACAGGGTGGAAGAACATAAACCCGCCGCACGCGAAACGGCGGACAGGGTGGTGCCTTTCTTACGCAGCGCCGCAATAATGTCAGCGGGATGCCAGTCTTTACTTTTCACGGTTCCGCCCTCCGCTGGCTGGTTGAACGCAAGCAATAAAGGGCAGGAAAGTGGGGTCGCGTGATAATTTCATTGTGTATCTCCGATGTGATTAAAAAACCCCCACCGGAGCTGCGAAACTCTTGGGTGGCGGCTCAGACAAGGTTCGCAGTACCGGTCACATCGGAAACCGGCCAGCCCGTAAGCTGCCCCGCCAGAGCCACCATAGTTGTACAAATACCGATCATTTGTATCTGACAGGTGTGCCGAGGCCATACATAGCTATTATATATGTATTTTCGATGTGATATTCAGGCTGCGAAACCTTGCTGCGGATTTTGCCGCAGCGGTGGGACTATAACGTAAGCGGGGTATGTAAACCAATCTGATAACGTGGAATGGGGTGTGCTTTCCAAAGAAATGTAATGGGGGCAGTAAGTTACAGCCCCCGTCCTCTCACTCCGGAGGAAGGTACGGGGACACATCGTTTACAGCACGTTGCTCTGTAAAACCCATACTGCCGCTTCGACGCGGGATTTCAGTTTCATTTTTTTCAACAAATGCTTAACGTGCACTTTCACCGTGCTTTCCGTGATATTCAGACGGCGGGCAATCATTTTATTCGGCAAACCTTCGGCGATCAGTTTGATGATATCGCGCTCGCGCGGCGTCAGGGACTGGATATCGCGGTCACCGCTCGGACGGCTTTCCCTCAGGCTGGCGGCCAGCACCGGCGTCAGGGCTTCGCTGAGCACCATTTTACCCGCCGCCGCGTTATGCAGCGCGGTCAGCAAATCTTCCGGCTCCATGTCTTTCAGCAGATACCCGTCTGCGCCGCGCTTCAGGGCGGTCACCACATCGTCTTCATGGTTTGACACGCTGAACACCACGATACGGCCTGACAGGGAGGTCTGGCGCATGCTGTCGAGTGTATCCAGTCCGTTCATGCCCGGCATGTTCAGATCCAGCAGGATCAGGTCCGGGTCGAGCTGTTTTGCCAGCTCAACGCCTTGTTCGCCATTGCTGGCTTCGCCAATCACTTTCAGGCGCGAATCGAGGGCAATCAGCTGTTTGACGCCGTTACGCAGCATAGGATGATCGTCAATCAGCAAAATGGTGGAAGGGGTGATGTCGTTCATACTTGCTCCTGGGGATTGATGGGCAATGCTTCCGGGCGGAAACGGACACAGACTTCGGTGCCGCCGTCCGGGCGTCGGGCAACCCGACACTGGCCATGTAAGGTGCTGGCGCGATCCTGCATGATGATCAGGCCATAATGATTTTGCCGCTCCGCATCCTGCGAAATGCCTTCGCCGTTATCGCGCACGCACATGTTGATCTCGCCGTCATGGCATTGCAGGGAGAGCGACACCTGCGTGGCGTGGGCGTGCTTGTGGACATTATTCAGGGCTTCGCGGGCGATGTGCAGCAGGTGAATGCCCTGATTCGCCGGTACCGAGCGCGGCGGGATCTGGTAATCGAAATCAATCGTCAGCCCCATCCGGCGCGAAAACTCATCAACGGTATGTTGCAGCGCGGCGCGCAGGCCGGGCGTGTTGAGTGTGAGACGGAAGGTGGTCAGCAGCTCGCGCAACTGACGGTACGCGGTGCCCAGTTCCTCACGCATCTGTTGCAGCAGAATATTGTCCTCTTCAGAGAAGGACTCCGCGTGCCTCTGCAAACAGGCCACCTGAATCTTCATGCAGGACAGCGACTGCGCCAGTGAATCGTGCAGTTCGCGCGCGATGGCGGATCGCTCTTCCATCAGCATCAGTTGTTGCTGATGTTCAGCCTGACGCGCCAGCATCAGCGTACTGGTGAGTTGTTCAAGCAGGGTATGAACCAGCTGCTGCTGATCGTCATCCAGATACTGTCCCGGCGGTAACTGCGCCAGCAACACGCCGTAATTCTCGCGATCGTCGCGCAGGCTCCAGCTCAGGGATTCGCCGCTTTCTCCGGCATGTTCCCCGACCTGCGGGCTGTCGGGCTGACGGGCGGAACCGTTGCTGAATTCGTTGAACACCTCGGCGCTGTTGTTTTCATATTGCCGCAGTTGCACACCGCTCAGCGGCGTCAGCAACTGCAACTCCTTCAGCACCGGTTCCATGCGCGCCTCAAGCGGGACGCTGGTATGCAACTGGCGGCTGACGCGGTACAGGTAATCCAGCATCTGGTTTTTCTGTTGCAGATCGGCGGTTTTTTCCGCCACGCGCTGCGCCAGATTATCGACCATTTCCGCCAGTGCCAGCGACATGCTGTTCAGCGAGTCGCCGAGGATATCCATTTCATTATGAGCATCGCCATTCGCCACCCGCTTGCGCTGATAGCGGCGGCTGAAATCGCCGGCCGTAATGGCGCTGGCCTGTGCGAGCAGGCTTCTCCACGGCGTCAGCAAATGACGGCGCAGGAACCAGATCGTCAGCGCCATCAGCAGCAGGGTCACGGCCACCAGACCGCGCTGGATCAGCGAAATCTGCTGCAAATGGTATTCGGTTTTATGTTCAAGCTCGGCCACCAGCACATCCAGCTGACCGACAAATACCGCGATATTGGCGGAGACATCCTGCGGGCGTTTTGCCGCCAGCAACTGATCCCGCAAGGTGGTCTGCCAGTAATTGCGCAGTGCCAGAAACTGCGGTTGCAGGTTTTCGCGCTCGACCGCTTTCAGCAGATCCGCACTGCTCTGGTCGTTCTCAAGCTGGCGGATATACGCGGAATTTTTCCCGCTCAGCGGCACTTCAGACAGCAGGCGGTAACTTTGCATACGCAGGGAACCCGCCTTGTTGATGGCATGGGCGTTGCCTTCGATGCTGCCCGCCATCCACGCCGCCACGCTCATTCCGCCAATGCCCAGCAGGCCAAGCAGCAGCATCAGCAGCGTGATCTGGCTGACCAGTGACAATGAAGGCAGGGCGCGTTTAAGCATGAAATCGGGTTCCTGAATCTGATAAAGAAGCGGTGAGTGCCGGAACAATTCTATTACAAAGTGGGCATTTTTTATGATCAGCAGGCGTTTCCCTATACCCCTTTGTGATTACTCCTTTATTTCCAGTGGAAGGATAACTGCAAACAGGGAAGGGTTATATTTCTATCAACTTTCTGAATATTAGCACTTTATAAGCAGGGCGCAGAATACTCACAAAGGATTTGAGGGCTATTTCATGGCGATTTTGACCCGCCATTGCGTTGATTTGCATCAACATCCCGAAGCGGTGCTCTACCTAGTGTGTGCGGCATAACTGAATCATTACAACAACAATGCGCTACCACCCGAGGTACACATGTCACATACATCAGCTACACCTGCGGAAAAACCGTCCCGTCTGCTACAGGACTGGCGACCGGAAGATCCGCAGTTTTGGGAAAAAACCGGGCATAAAATCGCCAGCCGCAACCTGTGGATTTCCGTACCCTGCCTGTTACTGGGTTTCTGCGTCTGGATGCTGTTCAGCCTGGTTTCCGTCAACCTCAACAAAGTCGGCTTTAACTTCACGACCGATCAGTTATTTATGCTGACGGCGATCCCGTCGGTGTCCGGCGCGCTGTTGCGTGTGCCTTACTCCTTCATGATCCCGCTGTTTGGCGGCCGCCGCTGGACTGCCATCAGCACCGTGTTTCTGGTGCTGCCGTGCGCTTGGCTGGGCTTTGCGGTGCAGGACACCACAACGTCCTATAACGTCTTCCTGATCATCGCGCTGCTGTGCGGTTTCGGTGGCGCTAACTTTGCCTCCAGCATGTCTAACATCAGCTTCTTCTTCCCGAAAGCGAAGCAGGGCGGCGCACTGGGTATCAACGGCGGCCTCGGTAATCTGGGCGTGAGCGTGATGCAGCTGGTCGCGCCGCTGGTGATTTCACTCGGCGTGTTTGCGGCCTTCAGCGATAAACAAACGCTGGCCAGCGGTGCGGATATGTGGCTGCAAAATGCCGCGTGGATCTGGGTGCCGTTCCTGATCATCGGCACCATTGCCGCCTGGTTCGGCATGAACGATCTGGCGTCATCCAAAGCCTCTATCCGTCAGCAGTTGCCGGTACTGAAACGCGGCCATCTGTGGATCATGAGCGTGTTGTATCTGGCGACCTTTGGTTCCTTTATCGGTTTCTCCGCCGGTTTTGCCATGCTGACCAAAACCCAGTTCCCGGATGTCAATATTCTGCAATTCGCCTTCTTCGGTCCGTTCTTCGGCGCACTGGCGCGTTCTGCGGGCGGTATGCTGTCTGACCGTCTGGGCGGTATTCGTGTGACGCTGGTGAACTACATTGTGATGGCGGTGTTCGCGGGGCTGTTGTTCCTGACGCTGCCGGTGAACGGCGCGGGCGGTAATTTCCCGGCGTTCTTTACGGTGTTTATGGTGCTGTTCCTGACGGCCGGTCTGGGCAGTGGTTCCACTTACCAGATGATTGCGGTGATCTTCCGTAAACTGACCACCGACCAGGCAAAAGCCCGTGGTGCAACGGATGATGAAGCCTTGCGTGAAGCGGTGACCGATACGGCGGCGGCGCTCGGTTTTATTTCTTCAATCGGCGCGATCGGCGGGTTCTTTATCCCTAAAGCCTTCGGGACTTCACTGGCGATGACCGGCTCTCCGGCAGGTGCCATGAAAGTGTTCCTGGTGTTTTACGTGGTCTGCGCGCTGATCACCTGGCTGGTCTACTGGCGCAAACTGAACAAAGGTTTTGCCACCAAACAGGTCAAAAAGTAAGGTTCAGCATGCAGTAACAGAAGGGGCTTTGGCCCCTTTTTGCTGCGCAGAATTTACTTCACATAGGTGTTTAATACACTGAGAACCACGTCAAGATCCGCTTCCCGCTTCACCACGTCGTCTTCATGAACAATATGTTCAGTCAGATGCCCTTTGATCACTTCCCGCATCAGCCCGTTCACCGCGCCACGGATAGCGGCAATTTGTTGCAGAACCGCCGCGCATTCATGAGGCTCATCCAGCATTTTATGTAATGCCGCCACCTGCCCCTGAATCTTACTGGTACGGGCTTTCAGCTTCTGTTTATCGCGAATGGTATGCGACATATCACTTCCTCCATGACACCGATGATGACCCGATCATAGCATTTTGCGGATACTGGGGGGGTGTATTTAATACTGGGGGGGAGTACAATCCCCGACGCCAACTTTACCGGGGATCGGGAATAAACACCATGAATGACTTTTCTACACTTTTGCAGCAGGGAAACGCGTGGCTCTACATGCCCGGCGCCATCTTACTGGGAATATTGCACGGACTTGAGCCGGGACATTCGAAAACGATGATGGCGGCTTTTATCATCGCGATTAAAGGCACCGTGCGGCAGGCCGTTCTGCTCGGTCTGGCTGCCACGATTTCGCATACGGCGATTGTCTGGATTATCGCTTTCGGTGGCATGGTTCTCAGCAACCGCTTCACTGCCGAAGCGGTTGAGCCGTGGCTGCAACTGGTCTCCGCAGTGATTATCCTCGGTACCGCCATGTGGATGTTCTGGCGCACGTTTCGCGGGGAGCAGTTATGGAAAAGGGAGCATACGCACGGACATCATGGTGATCATGCCCATCACCACGAACATGATCATCATCACGGGCCTGCTCAGACGCACGCCAATGTACAGCGCCACGTTCAGCCGCAGAGGCTGAGTAATTTGCGCAGCATGACGCGCATCAGTCTGTCGCCACAGGAATATCAGGATGCGCATGAACTGGCGCACGCCAGCGATATTCAGCGGCGCTTTACCAGCACGGAAGTAACCAACGGGCAGATTGTGTTTTTCGGCCTGACCGGCGGGTTGATCCCGTGTCCGGCAGCCATTACCGTGCTGCTGATCTGTATCCAACTCAAACAACTGGCGCTCGGGGCCACGATGGTGGTGTGTTTCAGTCTCGGGCTGGCGCTGACGCTGGTGACCGTGGGCGTAGCCGCTGCCGTAAGTGTCCGCCAGGCCACGAAACGCTGGAGCGGTTTAAACACGCTGGCGCGCAGGGCACCGTATTTCTCCAGCGTGCTGATCGGGCTGGTCGGGATATACATGGGCGTGCACGCTTTTATCGGTTTAACCTCGTGAAAATCTGAACGTAATCAGTCATAAGCCATAACGATTCAGACTTTTTAAAATCGCGGCAAGAGGCTATAAATGACGGGATGACATTCTTAACAGGAACCCGTGATGAAAACTGCCCACCTTGTCGATCCCGAACTGCGCCCGTTATTGTCTCTGATGCCCGAACGTGTGCTTGAGGCGTCCGTCCTGCCGGCCATGCGCGCGCAGCGGCAGGCGGCGGCGCTGGAAAGTGTATTACAGGACGACGGGCTGGCGCTGACCGTCAGCAGCCAGTTTATTTCCGGCAGCGAAGGCGCGCCGCCTGTGCGGGTGGTGGTGATTTCCCCGCAATCCACACGCCAGGGCCGGATGGGGATCCTGCATATTCATGGCGGCGGTTATGTGCTGGGCAGCCCGGAACAGTCGATGCCGCTGACCCGTCCGACGGCGGCGCAACATGACTGCGTGATTGTCTCCGTCGATTACCGCCTCGCGCCTGAAACCCCGTTTCCCGGCCCGCTGGAAGACTGCTATGCCGCGTTGTTGTGGATGACCGCGCAGGCAGAGGAACTGGGTATCGATCCTGCGCATATCGGCGTGATGGGTGACAGCGCCGGAGCCGGACTGGCCGCGTCACTGGCCTTGCTGACCCGCGATCGTGGCGGTCCGGCACTGGCATTTCAGAACCTGATGTACCCGATGCTCGATGACCGCACCGTGACGGACAAGGATCCGAATCCTTCAACCGGCGAATTCGCCTGGACGCGCGACGACAACCGCTTCGGCTGGCAGGCCTATCTGGGGCATGACGCCGGTTTAGCGGACGTTTCCTGCTATGCCGCGGCGGCGCGCGCCGAAAATCTCAGCGGATTACCACCGGCCTGGATTGGCGTCGGGTCCGTGGACCTTTTCCTGGATGAAAATATTGAGTATGCCCGCCGCTTGATCCGCGCCGGTGTACCCGTTGAATTCAGCATTTATCCGGGCGGATTCCACGGTTTTAACGGTGATCCGGCCTATGCACTGGCACGTCGCGCCCGCGAACAGCGTCAGGATTCCCTTTCAGGGTTTAATCCGCTGCGTCATATACATCACGATGGCTTATAATAAAATCCAATCAATCAGGCATAACTCAGGGCTGAAACAGACAATAAATTGGATATCAAACAACTCATTTACCTCTGTAATCTCGAACGCGAGCGGCATTTTGGCAGGGCGGCGGAAGCCAGCTTTGTCAGCCAGCCGACGCTGTCGATGCGTCTCAAAAACCTCGAAAAAGAACTCGATCTGAATCTGATCAATCGCGGTAATAACTTTGAAGGTTTTACCGCCGAGGGCCTGCGGGTGCTGAGCTGGGCGCGCGAAATCGTCGCGGTGTACGAAGGCCTTAAGCTGGAAGTTGAATCGCTGAAACAGGGCATGAGCGGCACGCTGCGTATCGGCGTGATGCCGCAGTGCAGCGTCTCGCTGGCGCAACTGATCAAAGCGGTCAGCGCGGCCCATCCGGGGCTGGATTACCGCGTGGCGGAAGTCAGCGCCGATCAGCTGATTGAAGCGCTGAGCAGCCACTCGGTGGATGTCGGTATCGGTTTCTTTGAGTTTTCGACACTCAACGAGCTGCGTTTCCAGCTGGTGCCGCTCGATGACGGCGGGGTAGATGTGGTGTATCACCCGGATCATTTTCCGCAGTTGCAGGATATCGCGCTGATCACGGCGGAACAGGCCGCCGCGTTACCGCTGTGTTTGTCTGAGCCGAGCCGTTATTTCCGCCGTTATCTGGATAATTTCTTCCGTCAGGCCGGGCTGGAGTTGCATCCTCGGCTGGAAAGCACCTCGATCTTTCAGCTGATGCAGGGCGTTTATGTCGGCATCGGTTGCGCACTGGTACCGCGCGGTCATCTGATTGATGACATGCATCCGGCGCTGAAACGTTGTCCGCTGGATATCACCCCCATGAGCCGCCACGCCGCGCTGGTGGTCGCTGAACCGGGCAGGGCAACGCCGCTGGCGCAGCATTTCTTCACCGCCGCCGGGGTCTGGTTAGCAGAACAGCCGTTGCCCAAAACGGCCATCAAATAAGGCTTTACCGTCGGTTTATCTCCGCAATTCCTATTGATGTCGTGAATATTTAAGCTCAAGCTTTAGCGCAATACTTATGTGATTGAAGGAAGTTAAGCATGAAAGCATTACAAGCCGTTGTCCTGACCCTCGCCTCCGCCGGTTTATTCCTGTCAGCAGGCGCGCAGGCCTCAAATAATCTTCTCGGACAACTGCAGCAGGCTGCCAGCGACGGACTGAACGGCAGCAGCAAATCCGGTTCAACCGGCACCACGTCTTCCCTGACCTCGCTGCTCAGCGGCGGTGACAGCGCGCTGACCTCGACCAGTGCGTCTAACGCGGCGGGCGTATTGCAATACTGCGTGAAGAACAATGTGCTTTCCAAAGCCAGCACGGAAAACGTAAAAGATCAGTTGCTGAATAAACTGGGGATCCAGAGTGCCTCCGGTGCAGAAAGTCAGGATTATCAGCAGGGTCTGGGCGGTTTACTGAAGACCGGTAAAGATCAGAGTGTGGATCTGAACAATCTGGGAAGCGGGCTGACGCAGGTGAAAGAAAAGGTGAAAACCAAAGCCTGTGATGTGGTGCTGAAACAGGCGAAATCATTTATCTGATTGCTGAGGCCGCTGCAAAGGCGGCTTTTAACTTAAATTCCAACTTCAACTTCAACTTCAAGGTCGTGGGCGTCGGCCCACACCGACCAGAGACCCGGTAACGCGCGGGCCTCTGGACTCCGCGCTTTTTCACTGCGCGCTCCGCTCGCTGGCTATGTTTCATAAGCCACAGTGACAGCCGCAAAATCCCGCCGCTGCGCGGTTCCCTACGTTCGGGTTACAACCCGCGCAAAAAGACGCGCGGTTTTCCACCTCTCCTTCGGCGGTATTTTGGAACCGGCCTCAGGTTTATACTTCACAACCTCACTTTTTTTATCTTTTAAAAAGCTGCGGGCGATTCAGAAAGCTTGCTGAATGAGAGGTTGCAGACCTGAGGCTGCAATCCCGAAATGAAGGCACCGCGCAGCGGCAAGATTTCCAGCCTGTCGCGGTGGTTGCTGAAACATACCCAGCGCGCGGATCACGTGTTTGAAAAAGCGAGGGGAGTTCAGAGGGGAAAAGCTTTTCCCCTCTGGTCGGTTTCAGCGCGAAAGGCCATGTGATAACCGTTATTGAAAAACCGAAACTTACTCAATTCTATTTAAAGTCATTTATAGCTATTTAAAAGGGATCCAAAGGGAATCCCTTTCATTCCGCATAAACCTTCTCTTTGCTCTCACACAAATCCTCGATCAGACACGACCCGCAGCGCGGTTTGCGCGCAATACAGGTATAGCGGCCATGCAGGATCAGCCAGTGATGGCAGTCCAGTTTGAACTCGCCCGGCACCACTTTCAGTAATTTCTCTTCGACGTCATCGACAGTTTTACCCGGCGCGAATTTCGTGCGGTTACAGACGCGGAAAATATGCGTATCCACAGCGATGGTCGGCCAGCCAAACGCGGTGTTGAGCACCACATTGGCCGTTTTACGGCCTACGCCCGGTAAGGCTTCCAGCGCGGCGCGATCTTCCGGCACTTCACCCTGATGTTTTTCCAGCAAAATCCGACAGGTTTTGATCACATTCTCGGCTTTGGCATTAAACAGGCCGATGGTCTTGATGTATTCCTTTACGCCATCCACGCCCAGCGCCAGAACCGATTCAGGGGTATTGGCGACCGGATACAGCTTTGCCGTCGCTTTGTTAACGCTGACATCCGTGGCCTGCGCGGAAAGCAATACCGAAATCAGCAGTTCGAACGGGGTGGTGTACACCAGTTCAGTGGTCGGATGCGGGTTGTTATCCCGTAAACGGCTGAGGATTTCGATGCGCTTTTCCTTATTCATGAACACTTCCCTTTGGCAGACTTTCTTCAGCCGCAACATGCTGCGCGGCTTTACGCGCTTTCATGCGCTGATCGATAAGATATTTGCCCGCCAGCAACAGCCCGAGGCCGATAAATGCCCCCGGCGGCAACATCGCCAGCAGGAACGGGTTATCCAGATGCAGCACTTCGACGCGCAGCACTTTCGCCCAACTGCCGAGCAGCAGGTCAGCACCGTTAAACAGCACGCCGCTGCCGAGAATTTCACGCATTGAGCCGAGCACAAACATTGCGCAGGTTGCGCCCAGACCGGTCATCGCGCCGTCAAGGGCCGCCAGATGGATCGGGCTGCTGGCGGCACAGGCTTCGGCGCGTCCGACCACAATACAGTTGGTGACGATCAGCGGAATAAAAATCCCCAGCGCCTGATACAAACCGAAGGCATAGGCGTTGATCAGCATCTGCACGGTACTCACTACCGAGGCGATAATCAGTACGTAAATCGGGATACGGATTTCATCCGGGATCCACTTACGGAATGCGGAAATCATGGCGTTGGTACAGGTCAGCACCAGCGTGGTCGCCAGCCCTAAACCAAGGGCGTTGGTGGCGGTGGACGTCACGGCCAGCAGCGGGCAAAGCCCCAGCAACTGCACCAGCGAGGAGTTATTGGTCCACAGACCCTGAACGATTATCTTTCTGGCTTCACTCATCACGGGCTCCACAAGGGGTGAGGTGGGAAAGCTGAGACGGTACCGTCCCGATAAACAGCGCCGTGCGTTTGACGGAGCGAACGACAGCGCGCGGTGTAATGGTCGCACCGGTAAACTGATCAAACATACCGCCATCTTTCTTCACCGCCCAGCGTTCATCACTGGCGCCGTTGACGGTCTGATTGGCAAAATGCTTGATCCAGTCGGAAATGCGCACTTCAATTTTATCACCGAGCCCCGGCGTTTCATGCTGTTCCAGCACACGGGAGCCGTAGACTTTGCCGTGAAAATCGGCAGCTACCAGCAACTGGATCGCGCCGGAATAGCCGTCAGGCGCGGTGGTTTCCACCACAGCCGCCACCGGCTGACCGTTCTTACGTGCCAGATACAGGCGGTGCGGTGTTGCAGTCCCCAGTGATTCATCGGTGACGTTGTAACATTCATTCTGCATGTCGTTATCGTACACGCCAGCCGGGATCACCTGATCAAACAGCGATTTCTGCTGTAACAACGCCTGATGTTCAATGGTCGGCTTGGTCATCAGGTTGACCAGCGCGGTCATGCCGGTCATCAGTGCGCCAAAGAAAGCCAGGATCAGGCCGTGGCGTCGCATAGTAGCTAACATATTTCTTCCTCAGCGATGCCCGTAGACGCGTGGTTGCGTGTAGTGATCAATCAATGGCACGGTGATATTGGCCAGTAAAACCGCAAATGCGATGCCATCCGGATAGCCGCCGTAACTGCGGATCAGCCAGACCAGCAAACCAATCAGCGCGCCGAAAATCAGGCGGCCTTTTGGCGTGGTGGACGCCGTCACCGGATCGGTGGCGATAAAGAACGCGCCGAGCATGGTCGCGCCGGAGAACAGCCCGACCAGCGGTGATGAATAGTGTTCAGGGGCCAGACCCCACGCGATACCGGCACAGACTGCCAGCATACCCAGCATGGAAACCGGAATGTGCCAGCTGATGATTTTTCGCCACATCAGGAACAGCCCGCCGGCCAGAAAACCGAGGTTGATCCACTGCCAGCCCAGCCCGGCGAGCGTCCCGCTGAACAGCGGCGTCCCGAGGATCTGATCGGCGGTATGACCGGAACGCAGCCCGGTTTTAAACGCATCCAGCGGTGTCGCCTGCGTCACGCCATCAACGTTCATGTTCAGCTGATAGGCGGTCAGATCCTGACTGTTATGGCCGGTGAAAATGGTCAGCAGCGTGTCGGTGAATCCGACATGATGATGTTGCAGGGCGTCCGGCGGCAGCCAGGTGGTCATCTGTACCGGGAACGAAATCAGCAGCACCACATAGCCTACCATGGCCGGGTTAAACGGATTCTGACCAAGCCCGCCGTAAAGTTGTTTGGCGATGATAATGGCGAAAATCGTGCCGAGCACCACCATCCACCACGGCCCCAGCGGCGGCAGACTGATGCCCAACAGCACGGCGGTCAGCAGGGCGCTGTTATCGCCGAGACGTTTTTTCACCGGCAGTTTGCGCAGCTGTAATACCGCGCCTTCTGCCAGCAGGGCAATCACGATAGCCAGCGTCAGCTGAACCAGCGTGCCGTAACCGAAAAACCACACCTGAGCGATCAGGCCGGGAATACAGGCCAGGATCACCATCATCATGATGGTGCTGGTGTTCTGGCGGTTATGCGTAAAAGGTGAACTTGCGATCCTGAAGGCCATCTATTCCTCGTTCGACATTGTCTGAGCGGCTTTACGGGCCTTAACTCGTGCGATCGCAGCAGCCACGGCGGCTTTGCGTGGATCGCTTTCTTGTTGTTTTGGTTCTGTTTCTTCGGCGTCTGCTTCCTGCGCCTCACTCTGCGCGGCGGCTTTTTTGGCTTTCACGCGGGCAATCGCGGCCGCGACAGCCTCTTTGCGGTCATCCTCAGCAGAAGCGGGCGCGGCAACGGCCAGTTCGCTTTCTTTCGCTTCGACCACAACGCCGCTGTTACCGGCTTTTTTGGCTTTCACACGCGCAATGGCGGCGGCGACGGCGGCTTTGCGGTCATCTTCTGCGGAAGGCGGCGTTTCAGGCACCGGCTCGGAGGCCACCGGAATTTCCTGTTCTGCGGCGGCTTTTTTCGCTTTGGCACGGGCAATAGCTGCGGCCAGCGCGGCTTTACGCGGATCAGCTTCAGCCGGTTTTTCTGCCACGGTTTCCGTGACCGGCGTTTGTTCTGCCGGGACGTCGTCCAGTTTCACGGCCGCTTTCTGATGTTTCTCTTCGCGCGCTAATTTCTCGCGCTCCATGCGCGCCTGTTTGGCTTCGAAACGCGCTTTGGCTTCGGTAGCGCGGGCGGTCTCTGCATCGATGGCGCGGATTTCGGCCTTTTCCTGCCGGTAATACTGCACCAGCGGAATATTGCTCGGACAGACATACGCGCAGGCACCGCATTCGATACAGTCGAACAGATTATGCTTGCGCGCTTTCTCGTGTTCTTCGCCTTTACTGAACCAGTAAAGTTGCTGCGGCAGTAAACCGGCCGGGCAGGATTCGGCGCACAGGCTGCAACGGATACAGGCTTCTTCCTGCTCCTGTTGTCCCAGCTCGGATTCCGACGGAGCCAGCAGGCAGTTGGAAATTTTGACCACAGGGACATTGAGCGACGGCAGGGTAAAGCCCATCAGCGGACCGCCCATGATCACCATCTTTTTGTCGCCCTGCGGCTGCAAC
The DNA here is from genome assembly GCF_004364755.1 of Rahnella sp. BIGb0236. NCBI lineage: Bacteria > Pseudomonadati > Pseudomonadota > Gammaproteobacteria > Enterobacterales > Yersiniaceae > Rahnella > Rahnella sp. BIGb0236. The sequence continues at coordinate 56,224 of NZ_SOAO01000018.1, read as the reverse complement.
TGGCCTTCATGCATCAGGTGTTCAATCGGCGTACCGAGACGCGCCCAGACGTTGCCCGGTTTTGCCATGGCTTCGCCGGTCAGCGTGACCACGCGCTCGATCAGCGGCTCGCCGTCAATGATCGCGCGTTTGATGGCGTAGACCGTGCCGACGTTTTGCATCAGCACGCCAATGGCGGACGAGTGGTGGCCTTTCGGCACTTCGAGACCGGTGAGGATTTTGGTCAGCTGTTTGGCACCGCCGGACGGGTATTTGGTGGGGATCACCCGCACTTCAATCCGCACGCCGTCAGCGATCTCCGCCTTAATGGCCGTTTTAAACGCGGCGATGGCTTCCGGTTTGTTATCTTCGATGCCGATCAGCACGCGTTCCGGATGCAACATATGGCACAGAATGCGCGTGCCCTGCAGGATCTCCGCAGCGTGTTCCTGCATCAGCCGGTCATCGGCGGTGATGTAAGGTTCACATTCGGCAGCATTGAGGATCAGCGTGCGGGTAGACGTCAGGCCGCCGGCCAGTTTGCTGGCGGTCGGGAAACCGGCACCGCCCAGCCCGGCGATCCCCGCCTGACTGATGCGCTGATTCAGCTCATCGGCTGAAAGCTGGCGGTAGTCAGCCACGAATTCACGCTCGCACCAGGTGTCCTGACCGTCGGTGGCGATCAACACGCACAGTTCTTTCAGGCCGGAAGGGTGCGCAGTGATGTGCGGCTCGATGGCGGTGATCACGCCGGACGTCGGGGCGTGAACCGGCACGGTGCGGCCGCGACCGGTGGTCAGCGGCTGACCTTTCAACACCCGGTCACCGGCTTTCACACACAGCTCGCCCTCAGGGCCGAGGTGTTGCTGAAGAGGGATGATAAAACGCTCAGGCAGCGGCACGTTGCGCAGCGGAACGTGGCTCGACTGAGTCTTCATTTCAGGCGGATGAATACCGCCGTCGAAGTCCCAGATTTTGTCTTTTTTGAGCGCGGCAAACAGATTAAACATGTTACTCCGCATGGATGATCTGAACCGGAATGGATTGCAAATCCCACTTCCAGTTTGCGGTGGTGGTTTTGACCGGCAGCATTTCGATGCAGTCCGTCGGGCAAGGCGCGACGCAGAGATCGCAGCCGGTACATAAATCGGTGATCACGGTGTGTACGGCGCGGGTGGCACCGACAATGGCATCCACCGGACAGGCCTGAATGCACTTGGTGCAGCCGATGCAGTTGCTTTCGTCGATATACGCCACTTTACGCACCGGAACGGCCGCAGCGGCGTCTTCGCCCATCGGCTGAGGTTCAACGTTCAGCAGGGTGGCCAGCTTGAGCATGACGGCTTCGCCGCCCGGCACACATTTGTTGATGTTGTCGCCATTGGCGACCGCTTCGGCGTAAGGTTTGCAGCCGGGATAGCCGCACTGTGCGCACTGGCTTTGCGGCAGGATATCGTCAATCTGATCGACAACCGGGTTGCCTTCCACGGCAAAACGACGCGAGGCGTACCCCAGCAGCAGGCCAAACACCAGCGCCAGTGCGGTCAGCGCGCCAATCGCTACCCATAATTCAAACATCAGAATTTCACCAGACCTGTGAAGCCCATAAAGGCTAATGACATCAGGCCAGCCGTGACCAGCGCAATCGACGATCCTTTAAACGGCGCAGGCACGTCAGCGACCACCAGACGTTCACGAATAGCGGCAAACAGCACCATCACCAGTGAGAAGCCCAGCGACGCGGCAAAACCGTACAGCGCGGATTGCATAAAGTTGAACTGCTGGTTGATGTTCAGCAGCGCCACGCCGAGCACGGCGCAGTTAGTGGTGATCAGCGGCAGGAAGATACCCAGCAGGCGATACAGTGACGGGCTGGTTTTGCGCACCACCATTTCGGTGAACTGCACGACGACCGCGATCACCAGGATAAACGCCATAGTGCGCAGGTAGACCAGCCCCAGTGGCATCAGAATGAAGGTATTCACGATCCACGAGCAGATATTCGACAGGGTGATCACGAACGTGGTCGCCAGCCCCATGCCAATGGCGGATTCGAGTTTCTTGGACACGCCCATAAACGGGCACAGGCCAAGGAATTTGACCAGCACAAAGTTATTCACCAGCACGGTGCCGACAAAAAGTAATAAATAAGAGGTCATGACAATTGCCCGGACATAATAAACATTAAAAACCTCAGGGTTATTCCGTGAAGGTTTCTTTTACCCGCAGTGAGCGTTTGAAATAAGGCACAAAGACTGCGGCGGCCAATAAAGGTAACAATAAGTTACGTACGGCCAAATCATCGGTAACTGGCGAAAATGCAAAGGCTTTTACTGCCAGAAGCACGGTGCACAACAACCAGATAATAAACATTTTGGGTAAGACGCGTGCGCGCTTACAAAATTGCCACAAAACCGCGACGGTAAATAACCCCATCGCCAGCGTGGTCACCACTGAAAAATACCATTGCAGGGTAAACGCCTGCGAATTGGTGATTAAGTATTCACGCGATTCCGGCATAAATAAGGCCATTGAAAACAGAAACAGCATTAATACCACGCTCAGCAGCGTTACAATCAGATACGCCATCGGGGCCAGTAACCACCCGCCAATACGTTTATAGCCCGGATTATTCGACATAAAAGCTTTTCTCACGCTGGTTTCGCCATCAAATCAGCACAGGGACACTTCCCCGACCTTCAAGGCGCAGTAGCTTAACCCGAGTTAGCCTCAGCCCATATCGTATTTATGTGATCAATACCTTAATCCTTCACGCCGTCTCTGCGTTGGCTGCCTTCACGCGCCCCGGTCACATACTTTTGTATGCTCCCGGGGACACGCTCAGTTGCCGCCTTGATACAGCCTGAATGCTTCAGGTATTAAAGCGGGAGAAGTTTTAATGCACCGGCACCAGAATTTCGGTGGCGACGATCACTACAATCAGACCGACCAGTACCGGCACGGAGGTGCGCTTAACCACTTCGAATGGCGAGATTTTTGCCATACCGGCCACGGCGACAACGACGCCGGAAACCGGGGAGATAGTGCGTCCGAGGTTGGAGGCCTGCAACATCGGAATGACCAGATATTCCGGGTTGATGCCCATTTTTGTGGCCAGTTTCGGGATCAGTTCAACGAAGGCGTAAAACGAAGCATTGCCGGAGCCGGTGGTCATCGCAGCCAGCACGGTGATCACCACCAGTACCAGCATCATCACAATGCTGCCGGAGCCAAAGTTTTGTGCCAGTCCGATCAGGCTGCTGATAAAGCCGACAGTGCTTAAACCCTGGGCGAATACGCCAGCCGCCACCAGCAGCATCACCACGTTGGCGAACGCATCCGCCATGCCGCGATAGGCGACGTCCAGCCCGGCAAACACGGCTTTGCCGTTACGGTTACGCACGGTTTCAATAATGGCGGTGAGCAACATACAAATCACCAGAATGGTGATGATATGCAGATTCGGCCCCCATTTGCCGTCAAAAATCAGCACACCAATAATCGGCGTGAACGGCAAAATGGCGTAGAAAGCGGGCGCATTGGTTTCAATCACATCATCTGCGTTGGAATCGACGGCGTCCGCGAGCGCGGTGGTATCGCGTTTATCCAGATAGCGTTGCCAGAAGAAGTGCGCGACCGCCATCGCCACAATGGCCGCAATGGAAATCGGCAGGGTGACTTTGAAGGCGAAATCCACCAGCGGCATGTTCGCCGCCTGCGCGGCCAGCACCACATCGCCGGAAGTCGGGGAAAGAATGATTGCCGCAGGGGAAGCACAAATCGCCGCCGCCGCGCCCCGGCTGATGCCGACGTTGACCATGATCGGGAACAGTGTCGCCATCAGCAGCACACCCAGACCGGTTGCCGACGATACCGCCAGTGACATCAGGCACGCCAGAATATAGGCCGCGACCATCAGAATGTACGGTGAGTTGATCATCTGCAACGGCCGCGACGCCAGCTTCACGACGACATCATTGGCACCGATGTGGGTCATATACGCGGCAAATCCGCACAACATCATGATCATCATGCCGAGATCACCACCGCGACTCATCAGCAGAATTTTGACGTACTCCACGATATCCGTCGCATTCCAGCCGGTGCTTTTGGTGCCTTCCGGCAGGATGCTGTGACCCATTATTGCGCTGATAATCAGCAATAATAAGCCGCCGACCATCAGTACGCCGGTGGGCGAATAGCCTTTGATGATGTAGCGCCCGACAAACACGGCGACCACCAGTCCGATCAGTAATTCCAGCATTATTGTATTCCCCGAGATTAAATTTGGATCCAAGTGAAAGGCGGGCACTTTGCCGAAATAACGGTGCGGGCGTTATGACACTTATCAATTATGGGTGATGAAAGGCGGGGGAATATTAAAATATGTGATGCCTGTTCAGAGGAGGAACCGGTGCGACTCCTCCCCCTGCGAAGGGGGAGGCGGGGAGGGGGTTTTACGGGCTGACACCGCGTTTGAGCGAACTTCAACTTATTGATTTCGCTTTAATACCCCACCCCAACCCTCCCCTTCGCAGGGGAGGGAGTTGACCGTGCGCATCCTTATGTTTGCCTGAAAAATCAAAGCTTCGGGATTTCCCGATAAAACCCGACCCCAATCAGACGGCCGAACAAAAACGGAATGAATTTCCGCCCGCGCAGCCACAATTCCATACGGGATGGCGGTCGGGTGCGCTTCTTCTGTCCTGCCTTACTGATCATAATCTGTAACGCCTGCGTGGCCCAGGTCGGGAACGTCCGGCGGCGCTGGATACGTTTTAAGTGTCGCAGCGTCAGGCGTCCGGCTTTCAGCGGCTCAGTAATGATATTCGCCGTCGCCACCGCATCCTGAATCGCCAGATTCACGCCGACGCCGCCAATCGGTGACATCGCATGGGCCGCGTCGCCGATGCACAGCAATCCCGGTTTCGCCCATTCTTTCAGGCGGTCGATACGGATCACCAGCAGGCGCACATCGTCCCAGCCGGTGATGTCTTCCTCAAGCCGTGCGAGTTCGAAGGGTGACACTTCCGCCAGGAGGTCGAGAAAGGGCGCGATGCCCTGTGCTTTAAGCGTATCCAGGCTGTCTTTCGGGATCGAATAACCGCACTGCCAGTAATCGCCGCGGTCGATCATGATGAAGTTTTTCTTCGGCCCGCGATGCCCCATCGACCACTGCGGATCGTCCGGGCGTTTGTTGATTTTCAGCCACAGCACGTCGCGCGGTGCGCCATAACGGCGGATTTCCATCCCGGCCTGTTCGCGTACGACCGAATTACGCCCGTCACAACCCACCACTAAATCGGCGTCAAAATGCCGCGTTTCGCCGTTTACGTCTGCCACAACGCCTGAAACCTGACCGGTATTCTCCAGTAACGACAGCACCTGCGCGTTATGGATCAGACGGAAGTTCGGCAGTTGCGCGGCTTTGCTGGCGATAAAATTGAGGAAATCCCACTGCGGCATAAAGGCGATAAATTTGCATTGCGTCGGCAGGTGGCTGAAATCCGCCAGCGTGGTTTCCTTGCCGTTGATTTCGCCGTAAAGCTTCTCTGCGCGCTGATGTGGCAGGGCGAGAAATTCATCGAGAAAACCCAGTTGCCAGATGATGTCCAGCGTCGAAGGGTGAATGGTGTCACCGCGAAAATCGCGCAAAAAATCGCGATGTTTTTCCAGCACCGTGACGTCAATCCCCTGACGCGCCAGAAGATACCCCAGCATTAATCCTGCGGGACCGCCGCCGACAATGCAGCAGGATGCCGCTGTGGAAGTCTCTGTGTTCGCTGTCATACCTGCCTGCCTTACCGGATGAATTTACATGATAACAATTATCATTTGCACCGGTGTGCGTCAATTCATCCCGTGCGACATCTCAGAACATTTCCTGCACAGGGGCGTAACAAATCCTGTCTTTTTGCACCGTTGAGCAGGTGGAGGAGTTTTCTCATTTGCTCCTCCCCCTGCGAAGGGGGAGGTTGGGAGGGGGTTTTAAGGGCTAACACCCTTTGTGTTCTGGTCTATTAAAAGTTGACACCCCATTAAGCGGCTTTTGCCTCAGAAAGCCGCATCAACCGGACCCCGACGCCCACGCCGGCAATCAGCATCAGACTGATAAATCCGGTGATCCCGTACCATCCGTAGGCGTGCCAGAAGAAGCCGCCTAATGTCCCGGCGACGCTCGATCCTGCGTAGTAGCTGAACAGATATAAAGACGAGGCCTGACCTTTCGCACGACGCGCACGACGGCCGATCCAGCCGCTGGCGACGGAGTGGGCGGCGAAGAAACCGCCGGTGACCAGGATCATACCGATGAAAATCAGCCAGACCGGTGAGAAGGCGGTGATCACAATACCCAGCAGCATCAGCGCCGTCGCGCCGATCAGCACCGGCCCGCGGCCATAAACACCGGTCAGCACACCGGCTTTCGGCGAACTGTATGTGCCCATCAGATAGACGATGGAGAGGATCCCGACAATCGCCTGACTCAGGTTGTAAGGCGATGACAGCAGGCGGTAACCGATGTAGTTAAACATGGTCACGAAGCTGCCCATCAGCAGAAAACCTTCGGCGAAAAGTAACGGTAAACCGCTGTCGCGCCAGTGCAGCTTGAAGTTAATCAGCAGTTTGCGTGGTTTCAGCGAACTGGCACGAAAATGCTTAGACGGCGGCAGGATGCGCCAGAACATGATTGCCGCCGCGAGGGCGAAGAAGCCCACCACGGCCACGGCGATGCGCCATGAGAAGAAATCGGTCAGTACACCGCTGACCAGACGGCCACTCATACCGCCGATAGAGTTGCCGCTGATGTACAAGCCCATTGAGAAGGCCACCACGCTGGGGTGAATTTCTTCGCTGAGATAGGTCATCGCCACCGCCGCCACGCCGCTCAGTGACAGGCCGATCAGGGCGCGCATAATCAGAATGCCATCCCAGCTTTGCATAAATGAACACACCAGTGTGCAACCGGCGGCAAGCAGTAACGCCACCACCATCACCGATTTTCGCCCGACGGCGTCAGATACCGGCCCGGTGAACAGCAGGCCAATCGCCATTAAACCGGTCGATAACGACAGCGACAAACTGCTGGTCGCCGGTGAAACACCAAAATCATGCGACAGCACCGGCAGGATCGGCTGAACGCAATACAACAACGCAAAGGTCGCCAGACCGGCTGAAAACAATGCCAGCGTGACGCGGATAAATTGCGGCGTACCACGTTTGATAAAAGGAGTTTTAAGACCGGAGCGGGCGACAGGGGTTTCGGGATTTAACTCGTCGTCGTTAACTGAATCACTGGCTGGTGCAGCGGCAATCCGCCGGGAGGTTTTCACTGTAAGTCCTTAATACGGGGTGCTGTAAAACTTAATTTTAAAATGTGTAAGAATTTTAACGCTGAGGCATTTATTGTCTAATATATTAATTACTCGAAAACGATATGTTTAAAGTATCAATCAGGACACATTGATCGCCACCATGAACCACATCGAACTGCGTCATTTGCGTTATTTCATCGCCGTGGCTGACGAGCTGCATTTTGGTCGCGCCGCAGAACGTTTGCATATTTCCCAGCCGCCGCTGAGCCAGCAAATTCAGGCACTGGAAACTCATCTCGGGGCGGCGCTGTTTTACCGTAATAACCGCAGCGTGCGGCTGACTCAGGCGGGGCAGGCTTTTTTGCAGGAAGCGCGGCAGATTTTACAGCGGGTGGATGAAGCCTCGGCGCAGGCGGCGCGGATACATCGCGGTGAGTCAGGCAATCTGACACTCGGGCTGACCTCTTCAGCCCCGTTTCTGCGCCGTGTGTCCCGGACGTTGCACCGTTTCCGTCTGACCTATCCGGGCGTCAATATACGTATCGAGCAGCTCAACAGCAAACAGCAGATCGAGCCGTTGCTGGAGGGAAAACTGGATCTGGGCATTATGCGTAACGGCGAATTGCCGGACGAGCTGGAACATCATCTGGTGCTGTCCGAGCCGCTGATCGCCGTGGTGCATAAAGACCACCCGCTGAATGCCCTGGCCGACGGGGAACTGACCTTTCAGCATCTGGCCGATCAGCCGTTTGTTTTTTTCTCCAAAGATGTCGGCACGTCACTGTACGACGATATTCTCGGCCAGCTGAAAGCGCAGGGGATCACGCCCTTTATCACCCAGGAAGTGGGCGAGCCGCTGACCATCATCGGGCTGGTGGCGGCCGGGCTGGGAGTCTCCATTTTGCCAGCGTCTTATCTGCGCATTCAGGTCGAGGGCGTGCGTTATTTGCGGTTTGGTGAAATGCAGGGGACGACGGAACTCTGGCTGGTGAATCACGCACGGCGTCCGGTGACGGCCGCGACACGCGCTTTTATGGATTTGCTGTTACACGAAGAGTGAAGGCGGCGAGGGCCGAACATGCTGTATTTCCAGTCAATTCTGAGTACCTTTTCACGTAATTTGTGCACCAAATCACATAACGAATCAAATAGTTGACGACATATGACAAAAACCCCAACATAGCCCTAATCTTTATTTTGAAGCGCGAAAATAACAGGAGTTCCTTGAGTGATCCCCGACGGGCAACCAGGACATATAGATCAAATTAAACAAACCAATGTCGGTGCTGTGTACCGCCTGATAGATCTGTTTGGTCCCATTTCGCGCATAGAATTGTCGAAAAAAGCACAACTGGCACCCGCCAGTATTACCAAGATTGTCCGCGAGTTATTACAGGCGCATCTGGTGTTGGAAACGGAATTTCAGGATCCCGGCAGCCGGGGGCGTCCGGCTATCGGCCTCGCGCTCGACACCCAGGCCTGGCACTACCTTTCAGCCCGTATCAGTCTCGGTTCCATCACGTTAGGTTTACGCGATCTCAGCAGTAAGCTGGTGGTGGAAGAAGTCCTGCCGCTGCCGGAGCAGGCCTCGCAACCGCTGCTTGGCCGCATCATTTCTGAAATCGATCAGTTTTTTATCCGTCATCAGCGCAAACTCGAGCGCCTTACCGCCATCGCCATCACCCTGCCGGGCATGATCGACGCCCGTCGCGGCATCGTTCACCGTATGCCGTTCTATCACGATGTGTTCGATATGCCGCTGGGCGATACCTTGTCTGCACATACCGGTTTGCCGGTGTATGTGCAGCATGATATCGGTGCCTGGACGCTGGCCGAATCGCTCTACGGAGCCTCGCGTGGCTGTAAAAATGTGGTGCAGGTGGTCATTGACCATAACGTCGGCGCAGGGGTGATCACCAGCGGACGGGTGTTACACGCGGGCAGCAGCAGCGTGGCAGAAATCGGCCATACGCAGGTGGACCCCTACGGTAAGCGGTGTTATTGCGGCAATCACGGTTGCCTTGAAACTGTCGCCAGTACCGACAGCATTCTGGAGCTTGTTCGTCAGCGGTTAACGGTACCGGTTCCAGCCAGTTTATTGCACGGTGTGTCACTGACCATCGAAGCGGTATGTGATGCCGCCAACCGGGGCGATCAGCTGGCGCGGGATGTGATCATCAGCGTCGGGCAGAGCGTCGGGCGTATTCTGGCGATCATGGTGAATCTGTTTAATCCCGAAAAAGTGCTGATTGGCTCACCGCTTAATTTATCTCAGGATATTCTGCATCCCGCGATAATGTCCTGTATTCAGCAGCAATCACTTCCCGCTTATAGCGAAAATATTAAACTGGAATCCACACAATTTTATAATCAGGGCACCATGCCAGGGGCGGCATTAGTGAAAGACGCCTTATATAGCGGATCACTTCTAATAAAATTACTGCAAGGCTAATATCCTTCATACTTAAAATTACCTCTGGGTGGCTGCGTTCTTTCGCCCGAATCACTGACTTATGTCAGCTCATCGGGACTTTCTCACTTGCCGCCTTGCCGTAATTTTGATTATTTTGGATATTCCTTTACTGTCTGTTTTAAATAAAAAAGCGATAACCGTTTCGCCGTCACCGCACTATCAGTCAACAAAACATTGCGCTAACGCAAACCGCTCTCATCCCGCATCGCCTAGACTTTCTGTCGTTACTTTGTCTCTGGCGCGGTTTTCTTACCGGAGACTATCTTTCAATAAGACGGAGAGATCCCGGAGCCTGAATTCCATGTTAACGCACTTTTTCGTCACGGGTACGGATGCCCGTGTAGGTAAAACCATTGTCACACGTGCCTTGCTTCAGGCCTTAGCCGCGCAGCATCGCTGCGTTTTAGGCTATAAACCTATTGCAACTGGCAGCCAGGAGCTGGCCGACGGGGTTCGAAATAAAGATGCGGTAACTCTCCAGCAGTCATCTTCTATTTCTTATCCTTTTAATAAAATAACGCCACTGGCATTAACGGATGAAGATATTTATGCCAGTCATATCCCGGATAATGTTTTTGAAATAATGACGAATGGCCTCAATTTCATGCGTGAAGAGGCGGATTCTGTTGTTGTAGAAGGTTGTGATGGCTGGAGGACATTGATTACCCCACATCTTTTATATTCTGACTGGGTACGCCAGCAAAATATGCCGGTGGTATTAGTGGTCGGTATTCAGGAAGGGTGTGTCAGTCATGCCTTATTAACCGCACAAGCGATTATTGCCGACGGACTGCCGCTGCTGGGCTGGGTGGCGAACCGCATCAACCCGTGTCTGGCACACTATCAGGAAACCATTGACGCCATCAGCGCCAATATTTCCGCGCCGCTGCTGGGGGAAATTCCGTATCTGCCCCGGGCGGAAAGTCGCGATATGGCGAAGTTTATCGACCTGTCCAGCTTCAATCTGAAGACGCTGGCAAAAGCCTGACGGTGACGTTGTCACGGAAAATCTGTCCTGAAGAGGCGCTGAGTGCACAACTCAGCGCCTCTTTTTTGTCTATAATCGGGTATCTGCCTGAGTGCATTCATCAAGACAAGTCTAAAGAAAACAGGGAACATGGCCGTCAATCATTCTGATGTAAACACATCTGCTGTTAAATCTTCTCACCGCCCCCTCATTCTGACCGCCTGCATGTTGTCGATGTTCATGGCCGCCGTGGAAGTGACCATTGTGGCGACCGCGATGCCGACCATTATCGGTGATCTCGGCGGCTTCTCGCTGCTGGGCTGGGTGTTTGCGGTCTATCTGCTGACGCAGGCGATCACTGTGCCGGTTTACGGGCGACTGGCCGATCTCTACGGATGCCGCAAGATGTTTTTCATCGGCACCACGCTGTTTTTGATCGGCTCAGTGCTGTGCGGATTTGCGCCTTCCCTTGGCTGGATGATTGGTTTCCGTGCCTTGCAGGGGCTGGGTGCCGGAGCGATCACGCCGATAGCCACCACGCTGATTGCCAATGTGTATGGCCCGCAGGAGCGGGCGAAAGCGCAGGGGTATTTGTCGAGTGTCTGGGGCGTGTCGGCAATCGTCGGGCCGCTGATGGGCGCGTTTATAGTCTCGCATTTTCCGTGGGCGGTGGTGTTCTGGGTGAATGTGCCGATCGGTCTGGTGGCGATGGTCATTCTGGTGAAATACCTGCCGCCCGACGGCCAGCGTAAACCGCATCAGCTGGATCTGGCCGGTACCGGTTATCTGACCCTTTCTGTCGCGGCATTATTGCTGGCGCTGTTGCAGGCCGAAGTGCTGGGTTACTGGGCGCTGGCGCTGGCGCTGATCGCGTTTGCCGTGTGCAGCGGATTACTGCTTATCCGTCAGGAGCGTAAAACGCCGGAGCCGTTATTCCCGCTGGCGCTGTGGGAAAGTAAGGTGATTATTGCCGGTAATGTCGGGGGGCTGATCATCGGCGCGACCATGATGGGGATCAGCGCGTTTTTACCCACCTATGTTCAGGGCGTTCTCGGCGGCACACCGCTACAGGCGGGCACCACACTGGCGCTGATGTCGATCGGCTGGCCGCTGGCGAGTATGTTCAGTGGCCGCCTGATGCGGGCAACCTCGTACCGCGCAACGGCGGTCACTGGCGGAGTATTGCTGGTGGGCGGCAGTCTGGCGTTGCTGCTGCTTTCACCATCGTCCGGTTTATGGATGGCGCGGCTGGCGGCCTTTTCGATTGGCGCAGGGATGGGGCTTTCTAACACCACTTTTATTGTTTCGGTACAAAACAGTGTGGAACCGGCTATCCGCGGCATTGCGACCGCGTCCACACTCTTTACCCGTATGCTTGGTTCCGCCATCGGCACGGCGGTGCTGGGGGCGACGCTGAATCTCAATCTTGAATACCGCCTGCCACAGGTAAACGATCCGGTGCAGCAACTGATGGAGAAAGCCACCCGCAGCACGATGGGTAGCCAGCAACTGAGCGCGCTGACCGACAGCGTGGCCGCCTCGCTGCACTGGGTGTTCGTGGTCTCGGCGGTGATTTCTGTGCTGGCAGTCGCCGCCGGTTTACTGATCCCGTCCGGCGACCGCCCGCATACTGAACCTCAGCGGGAAAGCTAAGCCGCAGGCCGTTGTTGCAGCCTGACGGCGATTAACATCAGCGTCAGGCTGATAAACACGGCCACCGACGCCATCGCCATACCATCGCCCACCGAACCCTGTTCAAACTGCCGCCAGACATACACCGACACCGTTTGTACGCCCGCCGGTGACAAGAGCAGGGACGTCACCAGTTCCCGCGACGCCACGGCAAACACCATCATCATCGACGCCAGCAGACTGGGAAATACCAGCGGCAGCAAAATCAGCCGTAATGTCTGTGCCGCCGTCGCGCCATGCACCCGTGCGGCGGCATCCAGATTGCCACCAATCTGCTTCAGCGCCGCGCTGACATAGCGCACCGGATAAGGCAGCAGCAGGCAGCAATACGCCAGCAGCAGAATGCCCCAGGTGTTATACGGCGTGACCGGCCAGAAGCTGCGGTTCCACGCCAGAATCAGACCGACGCCGACCACAATCCCCGGCAACGCGGCCGGTAACAGCGACAACCCGTCGATCATCGCCGCCCCGCGAATTTTACGCGCCACCACCAGCCACGAGGCCAGAAAGCCTGTCGCCCCGGCGATCAGCGCTGTGCCCAGCGCCAGACTGAGGCTGGTCGACAACGCACCAAGCGCGTCGCCGTGGGCGGCAAACAGATTGCCAAAATGCCGCAGGGTCAGGTTGGATACCGACAAGCCGCCGGACAGGGTGCGCGAAAACGCCGTGGCCAGCATGGAGACCACCGGCAGCGCGACGGCGATCAGTGCGACACAGGTAAAGAGTATCAGCACCGGTAGCGTCCAGCCCGCCAGCGGTTTTTGTGTCACGTCCGCCGGTTTGCCGGTCATGCTTTCGACATTTTTGCCTGCCAGCACGGCGCGCTGGACGCTGTAAGCACACAGCGCCATTGCCACCAGCATCAGCGACAGCACCGCCGCGCCCGGCAAATCAACCGGCCAGTCGGCAAGGCGCTGTTCAATGCCGGTAGTCAGCATCAGGATACCGCTGCGCGACCCCAGCGCACCGGGTACGCCGTACTCTTCAATCGACAGGGTAAACGCCAGCAGCAGGCTGGAGGCGATAGCCGGTAACGCCATCGGCAACGTGATACGGATAAACGCCCGCCACGGCCCCGCGCCGTGAATGCGCGCGACATCGGCCAGACGACTGCCGCTGGCGGCCATGCTGCGTGACACCGCGAAATACACCACCGGGAACACATTCAGCGTCATCACCGCTACCATGCCCGGCAGGGAAAACAGAAAATCATTCAGATGCAGCCACGGCAGCAGTTGCTGCGCATAACCGTTGGTCTGTAACGCCAGCATCCACGACAGCGCGGCAATGTACGGCGGCAGCAGGAAGGGCACCAGAAACAGGATATCCCACAGCGCGGCGGCGGGCAGTGCGAACAGGCCACGCAAGGCACCGAGCGGTACGCCAATCAGCCCGCTGCACAGCGCCACACCCAGACCGACTTTTAACGTGGTGGCAAACAGTTCCTGTAACTGAGATTCGGCGAACACGCGGGTAAAAGCACTGAACGGTGCGGAATAACTGCCGGTATCGAGATGCGGAAAGACCGCCTGTAAAATCACAAAACTGACCGGCACCGCGACCAGCAGCAACAGCGCAATACCCGTTACGCCCGGCAGGAAAGCATTTCTATTCATTGATTACATCTCAGAAGCGGGCTGCTTTTTAACAGCCCGAGAAGGAATTATTGCTGGCTGAACAGTTTCGCAAAGCGGTCGAGAACCTCTTTACGTGACGCAGAAGCCTGTGAGGATCCCGGTAATAATTTCAGTGATTTAAACAACGGACGTTTGGCCTCGATATCGCTACGGGCAGGCATCAGCCAGGCATCGGCGACCAGTTTCTGACCTTCCGCAGACAGTGCGTAATCGATAAAGGCTTTGGCTTCCTTCTGTTGCTGGCTGGATTTGAGGATCATCATCGGGCGCGGTGCGATCACCGTGCCGCTTTCCGGGAAAATCACTTTGACCGATTCACCGTCCTGCACGCTGGCGTAAGAGACATAATCCACCGCGCCGAACACGGCGGCTTTCGCCCCCTGTAACACCGGCGTCAGTGCCTGTGCGTTTGGCCCTGCGATGATCATGCCGTTGGCTTTCAGATCTTCAAACAGCGTCCATGCCTGCTGCGCGTGAGCATTTTGTAACCCGATCAGCAAATCCAGAGAGGCACCGGAAAGCGACGGATCTGGCGTGGTGACTTTGTCTTTGAATTCCGGTTTGGCTAAATCGCCCCAGTCTTTCGGTTCGGTGGTGCCGCTTTTGGTATTCCACACAATCCCCAGTGCGGAAATCCCCTGAGCGACGTAATACGGCGTTTTGAACTGCGCCGGAACCTGTTCCGCATTCGGGCTTTGGTATTCGAGCAGCCAGCCGCGCTGTTCAAGATCGGTGGCGGTATCCCAGGACGCCGAAATTAAGACGTCCGCGCGCGGGTTGGCCTGTTCGGCTTCCAGTCGCGCCATCACTTTGCCGGTGGTTGCCTGAAACACATCGACTTTCACGCCGGTTTGTTTTTCATAGCCTGCGGCCAGTTTTTTTGCCAGAGAACCCGGCCCGGCGGTATAGAGCGTCAGCGCCTGCGCATTGCCGGCGGCCATTGCGAGAGAAAGAGTCATTGCTGTCATTACGCCTGTTTTGGTACGGGAGAACGTGTGAGGAGTTTTATTGTGTGTGCGGTTCATCATTTTCATTCCATCAAAGGTTAAGCAACAAAAGGGGAAACAACGGAAGGGTCAGTCTGGTCAATGCTGACGATCGCGCCTTTATCCATCCGCGCGATGCAGTGAGCGAGTGTGCGGGCTTCATGCTGATCGTGAGTGACATACACCGCCGTGGTGCCGAGCTGGCGCAGCAGGGTCGCCATTTCGTCGCACAGACTTTCGCGCAGGTCACGATCAAGGTTCGACAGCGGCTCGTCGAACAGCAAAATGCGTGGCTCGGCGACAATTGCCCGCGCCAGTGCCACACGCTGTTGCTGACCACCGGAAAGTTCAGCAGGGCGGCGCGAGGCGAAATCCGCCAGCCCGACGCGGGCCAGTGCGGCGATCACTTTTTCCTGTTGCACCGCGCCACGGATACCGCGCATCTGCAACGGAAACGCGACGTTCTGGCGCACGGTCATGTGCGGCCACAGGGCGTAATCCTGAAACGCCATGCCGAGATTGCGTTTTTCCGGCGGCAGGCTGAATGTTCCGCTGGCGACGATATCGCCGCCGAAACTGATCTGCCCCGATGCGGGATGGAGTAATCCCGCCAGCATTTTCAGCAGCGTGCTTTTTCCGCAGCCCGAAGGGCCAAGCAGCGCGAGAACCGTCCCTTCCGGCACGGATAAATTGACGTGATTGAGTACCTGATTGTTCCCAAAGAAATGGGACACCTGATGAATGGCGATAGCAGGAGGAGAAGACATGCGCGATGGCGCATTCCCGCTGGTATGAGCTGGAATGATCATGGTTGGTACTATCCTCTTTGGGATTTAATTGTGGGTGTGAGCGTAAAGGGGGAATGTGACGGACGGATGACAGTTTGTGTGGGTTCTTGTCGGGGAGGCGTACGAAATGTGAAGACTGACTGGGACGACTCCCTCCCCTGCGAAGGGGAGGGTTGGGGTGGGGTATTAACGAAAAATCAAAGAGTTGAAGTGTGCTTTTACAGAGTGTTTGGCTTTAAAACCCCCTCCCGGCCTCCCCCTTCGCAGGGGGAGGAGCAAAGAAAAACGGCTCTTTGAAGTGGGAGGAGCAAGCACATCAGCGATTGCAAAGCTTGTAATACACCTCATTCCAGCGGATCTGATTCTTGAAGTCCGGCAGCGTGGTGTCGTTATCAATCACCAGCAATTCAATCCCGGTAAGTTCCGCATACAACCGCAGGGCGTCGATATCCAGTGCCTGTGAGAACACGGTATGGTGCGCGCCGCCGCCGAGGATCCAGGCTTCTGCCGCCGTGGCCAGTGATGGCTGGGCTTTCCAGATCGCGCGGGCCACAGGCAGTTTTGGCAACGGATGTGGCTGTTCAACGGTATCCACCAGATTGACCAGCAGACGGAAACGGTCGCCCATGTCGATGACGCTGGCATTGACCGCCGGGCCTGCCGGGGTGGAGAAGATCAGACGCGCCGGATCCGCCTTGCCGCCTATGCCGAGGTACTGCGCATCAAGCAGCGGTTTTTCTTCTTTGGCAATCGACGGACACACTTCCAGCATGTGCGAGCCGACCACCAGATCGTTGCCCGGTTTGAAGTGGTAGGTGTAATCCTCCATGAACGAGGTGCCGCCTTTCAGACCGCTGGCCATCACTTTCATGATGCGCAGCAGGGCTGCTGTTTTCCAGTCGCCTTCGCCACCGAAACCGTAGCCTTTTTGCATCAGACGCTGAACCGCCAGCCCCGGCAATTGCTTCATGCCGTGCAGATCTTCAAAGTTGGTGGTGAACGCACCGAATTTGCCTTGTTCGAGGAAACGGGTCATCCCCAGCTCGATTTTTGCCGCATCCAGCAGATTCTCACGACGTTCACCGTTGAGTTTCACGGCGTCGGTCAGGCGGTAGGTGGCTTCGTATTCTTCAATCAGCGTATCAATATCGCCTTTGCTGACTTCGTTGATCACGCTGACCAAGTCACCGATCCCGTACGCGTTGATGCTGTAGCCGAACTGGATTTGTGCCGCGACTTTATCGCCTTCGGTTACCGCCACTTCACGCATGTTGTCGCCAAAACGCGCCACTTTCAGGTGCTGGCTTTCGTTTTTCGCTGCCGCAACGCGCATCCACTGGGCGATACGGCGATGGGATTCGCCATCCTGCCAGTGACCGGCGACCACGGTGTGCTGCTGACGCATACGGGCGCCGATGAAACCGAACTCGCGGCCGCCGTGTGCGGTCTGGTTCAGGTTCATAAAGTCCATGTCCATGGTTTCCCAAGGAATTTCAGCGTTGAATTGCGTATGGAACTGCAACAGCGGTTTATGCAGGATGCCCAGACCGGCGATCCACATTTTGGCCGGGGAGAAGGTGTGCAGCCAGGTGATGATCCCCACGCAGGCATTGTCGTAGTTGGCTTCGCGGCACAGCGCAGTGATTTCATCCGGCGTGGTGACCAGTGGTTTAAGTACCAGTCTGACCGGCAAACCGGCTTCGCTGTTCAGGCTATTGACCACCTTCTCGGCGTTCTCTTTTACCTGACGTAATGCTTCCGGTCCGTACAGATGCTGACTGCCAATGGCGAACCACACTTCGAGATGTTTAAACGCGTCCATTTGTAACTCCTGAATATCGGATAGGTAAAATAGGGATTAATGCGCCGGTTTCGCTGCAAACAGCGGTTCTGTGCTGGCACACCATTGTTGATAACGTTCGTACAGGCGCTGATATTGTTCGACGCGCTGCGGGTCCGGCAGCAGGGTGCGTTCGATGCTGCAGGCCATTTTTTCCTGAGCGGCAGGCACATCGCTGAACTCTCCGGCGGCGACGGCGGCAAAAATCGCGGCGCCCAGCGCGCAACACTGATCGGAGGCGACAATCTGCAACGGACGGTTCATGACATCGGCGCAAACCTGCATGATGACCGGCGATTTACGGGCGATACCGCCGAGTGTCAGGACGTTTTCCACCGGAATATCCTGCTGTTCGAAACACTCCATGATGGCGCGCGCGCCAAAGGCCGTCGCCGCGATAAAGCCCCCGAACAGTTCCGGCGCTTCGGTGCCTAAATTGATGTCGGTAATCACGCCTTTCAGACGCTGGTTGGCGAAAGGTGTCCGGCGACCGTTAAACCAGTCGAGTACCAGCGGCAGGTGATCGAGTTTCGGACTGGCTGCCCACGCGGCGGTAAGATCGGACAGCAGGTTTTTTTGCAGGCTGGTCAGTTGTGGTGCCATTTCAGGATGGGCTTTGGCCGCCTGAATCAGCGGCCAGCTCAGCAGACGACTGAACCAGGCGTACATATCACCGAAAGCGGATTGTCCGGCTTCCATCCCGATCATGTCAGGTACCACGCTGCCTTCGACCTGTCCGCAAATCCCGGCAATAGCCCGGTCGTTGACCCGTTCTTTATCGGCGATCAGAATGTCGCAGGTGGAGGTGCCGATCACTTTGACCAGCGTATACGGCTGTGCGCCCGCGCCGACTGCGCCCATATGGCAGTCGAATGCGCCGCCGGAAAGCACCACGCTGGCCGGTAGGCCAAGGCGCTGCGCCCATTCCGGCGTCAGGGTGCCCACGGCCTGTTCGGCAGTGACCGTGTCGGTAAACAGCGGGTATGGCAGATGTTCCACCAGCAGCGGATCGAGCGCGGCAAAGAAATCTTTGGGTGGCAGGCCGCCCCAGGACGGATGCCAGAGCATTTTGTGTCCTGCGCTGCAACGACCGCGCACCACTTTATCGGGTGCGGTCGTGCCGGAAAGCAGGGCGGGCACCCAGTCGCACAGCTCAACCCAGGAGGCGGCGGCTTCTTTCACGGAGGCATCGGCGCGGGAAACGTGCAGGATTTTCGCCCAGAACCATTCGGAGGAATACACGCCGCCGATATAGCGGGAATAGTCAGGGAAATCGCCGCTGCGGCACAGGCGGTTGATCTCTTCGGCTTCTTCGATTGCCGTGTGATCTTTCCACAGCACGAACATGGCATTCGGATTTTCGGCAAACTCCGGCTTCAGCGCCAGAATGTTGCCTTCACTGTCTACCGGTGCCGGCGTGGAGCCGGTGGAATCGACGCCGATCCCCACCACACGCGCCGCACGCTCGCTGCCCAGACGCTGCACCACGTTTTTAATCGCCTGTTCCATGGCTTCTATATAGTCGAGCGGATGGTGGCGGAACTGATTTTTTGCCGCTTCACAATAGCGACCTTCATTCCAGCGCGGGTAATACACCACGTCGGTTTCCATCTCGGCACCGGTCTGGCAATCCACTGCCAGGGCACGGACGGAATCGCTGCCAAAATCAAGACCAAGAGCAATCGCACCTTGCGTCATTCTTTCTCACTCCTTCAGGTTTGCCGTAGTCATTACGGCGGCGAATCGAATTGATCTAACAGTAGGAGGATGGAAAAAAGGGAGTGAGGAGGCGTTAGCTGGAAGTATGCACAAATCTGCTCCCCGTGATGTTTCTGTGAGGTTGGTCAAATGTTAGCGTTTGGCTAAAATCGCTATATCTATGCACAATCCTGCTGTTTTCCTGCCGTGTGATAACGCTCTACATTCCTTTGCAAAATTACCGCTAAAACTTAACCCGTCTTACAAGAAAGTGTGACGTCAATCCGCTACAGACAGGACTTCGCCGCACATTCACTTTGTTTCCTTACGCTACTGATAACGTTTTCATGATTGCGCAAAACCACCAGATTTCGGACTGCGATTGTGAAAAACAACAATAAAAGTCGGAGAACATCATGCATAAATTCACTAAGGCATTAGCGGCGGTCGGGTTAGCTGCCCTTATGTCACATTCAGCTATGGCGGCTGAGAATCCGAAGCTTGGCTTCCTGGTCAAGCAACCGGAAGAGCCGTGGTTCCAGACTGAATGGCGTTTCGCAGATAAAGCCGGGAAAGATCTGCATTTCGACGTGATCAAAATCGCCGTGCCGGATGGTGAAAAAACCCTGAACGCGATCGACAGCCTGGCGGCCAACGGCGCGAAGGGGTTTGTCATCTGTACGCCAGACCCGCGTCTCGGGCCAGCCATCATGGCGAAAGCGCGCAGCTATGACATGAAAGTGATCCAGGTGGATGACCAGTTCGTGAATGCCAAAGGCAAGCCAATGGAAGAAGTGCCATTAGTGATGATGGCCGCGACCAAAATCGGCGAACGTCAGGGGCAGGAACTGTATAAAGAAATGCAAAAACGTGGCTGGAAAGCTGCTGATACCGGCGTGATGGCGATTACTGCCGATGAGCTTGACACCGCACGTCGTCGTACTTCCGGTTCCATGGACGCGCTGAAAGCGGCCGGCTTCCCGGAAAAACAAATCTACAAAGTGCCCACCAAATCTAACGATATCCCGGGCGCACTGGATGCCGGTAACTCGCTGTTAGTGCAGCATCCTGAAGTGAAAAACTGGCTGATCATCGGCATGAACGACAACACCGTATTGGGTGGCGTGCGTGCAACAGAAGGTCAGGGCTTTAAAGCCGCTAACGTGATCGGCATCGGCATCAACGGTGTGGATGCGGTCAATGAGCTGTCAAAAAGCGCGCAAACCGGCTTCTACGGTTCCCTGTTACCCAGCCCGGATATCCACGGTTATAAAAGTATCCAGATGCTGAACGAATGGGTCACCAAAGGCGTTGAACCACCGAAATTTACCGAAGTGACGGATGTTGTGCTGATCACCCGCGATAACTTCAAAGAAGAACTGAAGAAGAAAGGCTTAATGTAATTTCCTCGTCATCCTTCGGGCTGCAGATGCGTTGACTGCGTTCGCTCACCCCGGTCACTTACTTATGTAAGCTCCCGGGGATTCACGAACTTGCCGCCTTCCTGCAACCCGAATGATTTAGAGGAATAGCGAGTTAAACGAGCATTAGATAACGCTGCTGCATGGCGGACGACAGGAAGTTTTACGAACTGTTTTCTGTTGTGCAGTGGCGTGCATCCATACTTACTCAACTTCCAGGTAGTCACTATGACTCAGCAATCTTTCGATAATAAGACGCCTTTGCTGAAACCGTCACTGACGGAGTTTGATGCGGCCAGGCCGTATCTGGAATTCCATGACATTGGCAAAACTTTTCCGGGCGTGAAAGCGCTGGACGGTATTTCATTCAATTGTTACGCCGGTCAAATTCACGCGCTGATGGGCGAAAACGGTGCGGGTAAATCCACGCTGCTGAAGATCCTCAGCGGGAACTATCAGCCTTCGCAGGGCAGTATTCATATCAAAGGCCAGCCGGTCGCGTTCAGCCATACCACGGATGCGCTCGATGGCGGTGTGGCCATCATTTATCAGGAACTGCATCTGGTGCCGGAAATGACGGTGGCAGAGAACATTTACCTCGGCCAGTTGCCGAGTAAACACGGTTTCGTAAACCGTAAATTGCTGCGCTATGAAACCAAACTTCAGCTCGAACATCTCGGGCTGGATATCGATCCGGATACGCCGCTGAAATACCTTTCCATCGGCCAGTGGCAGATGGTGGAAATCGCCAAGGCACTGGCGCGCAATGCCAAAATCATTGCCTTCGATGAGCCAACCAGCTCGCTGTCTGCCCGTGAAATTGAACAATTGTTCCGCGTTATCCGTGAGTTACGGGCAGAAGGGCGCGTCATTTTGTATGTCTCACACCGTATGGAAGAAATCTTTGCATTAAGTGACGCTGTCACGGTTTTCAAAGACGGACGCTATGTGCGCACCTTTCATGATATGTCTCAGGTGGATAACAGCAAGCTGGTGCAGGCGATGGTAGGCCGTAACCTGGATGACATTTATGGCTATGCGCCGCGTCCGCACGGTGACATTCGTCTGGAACTGAATGAGGTGAAAGCGCCGGGCGTGAGAACGCCGGTTAGCCTGACCGTACGTCAGGGGGAAATCGTCGGCCTGTTCGGGCTGGTGGGGGCCGGGCGCAGTGAGTTAATGAAGGGATTGTTTGGCGGGACGCGCATTACCGGCGGCACCGTCCGGCTGGATGGCGCGGTGCTGAACATCCGTAAACCGGCAGATGCGATCCGTCAGGGCATCATGCTTTGCCCGGAAGACCGCAAAGCCGATGGCATCATTCCGGTGCACTCCGTGCGCGACAACATCAACATCAGCGCCCGCCGCAAAACGGTGAAAGCGGGATGTCTGATCAACAACGCCTGGGAAGCGAAAAACGCGCGTAAACACATCGATGCGCTGAATATCAAAACCCCCAGCGACCAGCAGCTGATTATGAATCTTTCCGGCGGTAACCAACAGAAAGCCATTCTTGGCCGCTGGTTGTCGGAAGAAATGAAAGTCATTTTGCTGGATGAACCGACGCGCGGGATCGACGTCGGTGCCAAGCATGAAATCTACAACGTGATTTACGCACTGGCAAAACAAGGCATCGCGGTGCTGTTTGCATCCAGTGATTTACCGGAAGTGCTGGGTCTGGCCGACAGGATTGTGGTGATGCGCGAAGGCGCAATCTCCGGCGAACTGTTGCATGACGACGCCACCGAAGAAAAAGCACTGGGGCTCGCCATGTTGCGAACGCCAGACCTTGATTCTGCCCCTGACGCTGCCTGACTGAGGAGCAAAAATATTATGTCGAGTATGACAACCAATTCCGCCAAACCGGATCAACCTTCAGCCGCTTCCCGTGGCGGGCAGGGTCTGATGCGTATCTGGGACAGCTACGGCATGTTAGTGGTGTTCGCCGTGCTGTTTATCGCCTGTACCATTTTCGTGCCAAATTTCAGTTCCTTCATCAACATGAAAGGGCTGGGGCTGGCGATTTCGATGTCCGGCATGGTGGCCTGCGGGATGCTGTTCTGTCTGGCTTCCGGTGACTTCGACCTGTCCGTGGCCTCGGTGATTGCCTGCGCGGGTGTCACCACCGCCGTGGTGATCAACATGACTGAAAGCCTGTGGATTGGCGTGGGTGCGGGTTTACTGCTCGGGATGCTGACCGGTTTGCTCAACGGTTTTGTTATCGCGCGTCTCAAAATCAATGCGCTGATCACCACGCTTGCCACCATGCAGATTGTGCGCGGTCTGGCGTACATCATTTCTGACGGTAAAGCGGTGGGCATTGAAGACGAACGTTTCTTCGCACTCGGCTACGCCAACTGGCTGGGACTGCCCGCGCCAATCTGGCTGACGGTCGGCTGTCTGATCATCTTTGGTCTGCTGCTGAACAAAACCACTTTCGGGCGCAACACGCTGGCGATTGGCGGTAATGAAGATGCCGCGCGTCTGGCGGGTGTGCCGGTGGTACGCACCAAAATCATCATCTTTGTGCTGTCCGGTCTGGTGTCGGCGGCAGCGGGGATCATTCTGGCTTCGCGTATGACCAGCGGCCAGCCAATGACCTCACTGGGCTTCGAGCTGATCGTCATCTCTGCCTGCGTCCTGGGTGGCGTTTCGCTGAAAGGCGGCATTGGTAAAATTTCTTACGTGGTATCCGGGATCCTGATCCTCGGTACCGTGGAAAACGCCATGAACCTGCTGAACATTTCCCCGTTCTCGCAGTATGTGGTTCGTGGTCTGATCCTGCTGGCGGCGGTGATCTTCGACCGCTACAAACAGAAAGCGAAAAAGACCGTTTGATGCGGTTTTGTGATAACGCTTTCACAAAGTAACACGTACGGCATTTCGCGCTTTCAGGGGTGAAATGCCGTAAAAACGCGTGTTTGTTCACAAATCAGTAACCTTTACTGGCAGCGTTTTCACCGACGATTAGAATAGATGAAAAGTCCATAGCCCTATGTAGTTTCAGGAGGTTCGATGTATCACCGTATGATTCAGGATCAACAGCAAAATCCGCTGTTACCGGGTTACAGTTTTAATGCCTATCTGGTCGCCGGTATGACACCGATCCTTGCTGACGGGCCGCTGGATTTCGCCATTGACCGTCCCGGCGGCATGAAAGGTTACATCCTTAACCTGACGGTAAAAGGGCAGGGCAAAGTCTTCGACGGTGAAGATACCTTCTATTGCAATCCCGGCGATCTGCTGTTGTTCCCGCCGAAAGCCCGCCATCTTTACAGCCGCTCTGCCAATGCGGATTCCTGGTATCACCGCTGGGTGTACTTCCGCCCGCGCGCCTACTGGGCCGACTGGCTGGAATGGCACACCAAAACCCGTGACGTCGGCCGTCTATCTTTACCGAATAACACTTTATTGCTGGAGTTCGACCGCCTGTTTGCCAACATCGAGCAAACGCAAAAATCAGGGCGTCGTTTCTGCGAAGAGCTAGGGATGAATCTGCTGGAGCGTCTGTTGCTGCGCGCAATGGAGGAAGATCCGCAGAGCCCGCAAAAGATTATGGATCCGCGTGTCATCGAAGCCTGCCAGTTTATTACCGGCAATCTGGCCGGTGAACTGCGCATCGACGAAGTGGCCCGCCACGTCTGCCTGTCGCCGTCGCGGCTGGCGCATCTGTTCCGCGAACAGGTCGGGATCAACATCCTGCGCTGGCGTGAAGATCAGCGGGTGATCCGCGCCAAATTACTGTTACAAACTACGCAGGAATCCATCGCGACGATTGGCCGCGTGGTGGGTTATGACGATCAGTTGTATTTCTCGCGGGTGTTCCGCAAACGGGTAGGGGTGAGTCCGAGTGATTTTCGTCGCAGAAGTGTGGAGATCAACTATCCGGCCAAACCGTACAAATCTCATCCATGGCCTGAGCAGGAAAATGCCGTGGCATATCATTTTTGAGTTTTGCTTTGCTCTTCCCGCGAAGAGGGAAAAGTGAAAGTGCCATACTGCTCACTCCCCTGCGAAGGGGAGGGTTGGGGTGGGGTATCAGAAGCAACTCTGAATCTGAAGTTGCCATTAAAACCCCCTCCCGGCCTCCCCCTTCGCAGGGGGAGGAGAAAACATTACCCGGCGAAGAAACTCTGCTTCAACGCCCGCTCCACACCCCGCAGTTCCGCTAATCCACGTAAGCGTCCAATCGCCGAATACCCCGGATTGGTTTTCTTATGCAAATCATCCAGCATCTGATGGCCGTGATCCGGACGCATCGGAATGGCGCGCAGATTACCGGCGCGGCGGCGGGTTTGTTCTTCGGTCAGAATCGCTTTGATCACCGCCACCATATCCACATCACCGTCCAGATGGTCAGCTTCATGGAAGCTGCCCGGGACGTCTTCGCGCTGGGTGGCGCGCAGATGGATAAAGTGCACGCGATCGGCGTAGGTGGACATCATCTTCACCAGATCGTTATCTTCGCGCACGCCGTAAGAACCGGTGCAGAAGCAGAAACCATTGTGGATGCTGTCGACGGTTTCTTTCAGCCATTGCATATCTTCAATGGTGGAGATAATACGCGGCAGGCCGAGAATAGGGCGCGGCGGATCATCCGGGTGAACCGCCAGACTTAAACCGCACTGCTCGGCAACCGGCACAATGCTGCGCAGGAAGTGCGCCATATTTTCACGCAGTTTCGCTTTATCGATGCCGTCATACGTCGCCAGACGCGCACGGAACTGATCCAGCGTGTAGCCTTCTTCTGCGCCCGGCAAACCGGCAATAATATTAGACACCAGCTGATCTTTCTCCGCCTGCGTCATCGCCGCAAAATAGTCGGCTGCCTGTTTTTGCTCATCCGCGCTGTAGTAAGAGGTCGCGCCTTCACGTTTGAGCAGATGCAATTCAAAGGCGGCAAACGCGATGTGGTCGAAGCGCAGGGCGCGCGAACCGTCCGGCAGCAGATAGCCCAGGTCAGTACGCGTCCAGTCCAGAACCGGCATGAAGTTGTAGCAAACCGTATAGATGCCACATTCCGCCAGATTGCGGATGGATTGCTGATAGTTAGCAATGTGTTTCTCAACTTCTCCGCTGCGGGTTTTGATTTCCTCATGCACCGGAATGCTTTCCACCACAGACCACACCAGACCTTTGGCTTCGATGATTGCCTTACGTTTTTTGATTTCTTCTACCGGCCAGACTTCACCGTTAGGAATATGGTGCAGGGCGGTGACCACACCGGTTGCGCCAGCCTGACGCACATCATCAAGTGAAACCGGATCGTTCGGGCCGTACCAACGCCATGTCTGTTCCATGTGTTTTCCTTAAAATTGTTAACTGACTCTCTGAATATAGTTGACGCATGGCCGGTGATAAGTTCAAGCTTAATGCGCGGTCTGGTCAGGTGGTCTGCTGGTCAGGCCATCAGACCGACATATGATTCAGCATCAAACCGATCATTAATGTGACCGGGATAACAGATCTGGGATTCAGCATGAGCATGGAGAAAATAATGGCATTACCTACCCTGAAAGTTGAACGGCTGTATCGCCAGATTTCTAATGTCTTGATTAACTGCATTAATACCGGCCAGTTCGCGCCGGGCGCGATGATCCCTTCCGAACGTGATTTATCGAAACAGCTGGGTGTCAGTCGCTCGTCGATCCGTGAGGCGTTGATTGCCCTGGAGATCACCGGTTGGGTGGAAATCCGTACCGGCAACGGGGTATACGTCAGCGATCCGCTGCCACAGCCGATGCCAGCCGTGCCAGCGACCGCCGTCGAAGAAGAGTTCAGTCTGCAATCTCTGGTAAAAGCCCGGCAGGTTTACGAAGCCATGACCGCCGAACTGGCGGCGTTAAACGGCACGGATGATCAGCGCGCCAGACTGAAAGAGATCGCCCTTGAATTAAACGAGCTGAATGCCAATAACGATGCGTTCCTCGAAGCAGACCGTCGTTTCCATCTGATGATCAGCGAAATGACCGGCAACGAAGTGCTGCACGATATGATGGGATACTTGTGGGATAAACGGCATTCACGCCGCTTTATGCGCCTGGAAAGCCATTACACCGAAGTGGATTTCGCCCGCGAAATGAACGCCGATCATCAGGGCATTCTGGACGCGATTCTGGCGAAAGATGGCGCAGGGGCGCGGGCAAGAATGAGCCGACATTTACAGCATGTGTATGACCAGTTATTTGCAGAATAAATGCAGAAAGACGGACAACTCCCTCCCCTGCGAAGGAGAGGGTTGGGGTGGGGTATTAAGGTCAAAATCTAAATCTGAAGTTTACTCTTACCCGGTTTTAGCCCTTAAAACCCCCTCCCGTCCTCCCCCTTCGCAGGGGGAGGAGCAAAGTCAAACCCGGTTTACCGGTTTCACTCAGCTCGGATAGGGCACCCATCCTCCACCATTCAGCCGGATGTAGATTTTCCCCTGATATTCCATCACCACCGAGTTCTCATTTTCTGACACCAGCGGCGTTTGCGGCAGGTTGGCGCTGAAGGTTTTCCAGTCCATGGTCGGGGTGGTAAACACTTTGCCATCCACCGCGCGGGCCACCATTTCCGAAATCGCCTGATAGCTGCTCTGCGACTCGATTTTCATCGGAGACGGCGCATGCGGCGCCTGCATACCAAAGAACTTCACGCCGACCGGAATGTGGGTGATGGAAGGGCTGGGAATATCACGCAGCCCGGAGATCTGCATCTTGTCGCCCACCAGCGCCGCGCCATGCTCCGGCACCACCACCAGCATCACTTTGCGGCCGGATTTATCGAGCTGATCCATAAAGGTATTCAGCTGATTGAGCAAGGTCTGCGCCCGGTTGTGATAATCCGCGCCTTTATTGCTGCCGACATACCGGTTGCCGTCGTGCAGCGGGATCAGGTTGAAGAAGGTTGCCGTACGTGCGGTTCCGGCCTTTTGCTGATTCTCAAGCCAGCGGGAGAACAACTGCCCGTCGTTGAAAATCGGCGATCCGTCAAATGACGTGAGTTCATAACCCAGACCGGCCTGCGACATCAGCGGTGCTTTCATATCGGCATCATCCCGCAGATTGCCGATGTAATTGCCGAACTCGCCGGTGTGGTCCATTGCCAGCTGGGAAGTAAAGCCCAGACGGGCCAGATCGTCGAACAGATAACATTGCTGACCGGCAGGCTGATACAGATTGTGGTGCGACGGCTGGCCGCAACTGGCGCGCAGCAGACGAATCGATGCCGGACCGCTGTAGGCCGTGGCTGAGTTGAAATTGCTGAACACATAATCGAAACGCGACCAGAGCGGTGAACTGGAAAGATTGACCGCATCCAGATCTGACCACGCCAGCGAACAGATGTTAATCACCAGCAAATCGAAAGGCTGGGCGTCGGCGGGCAGCGCATCAGGGAACGTCGTCGCCTTGCGGCTTTCGTTCTGATAGAACTGCTCTAAATAGGCGTTCAGATTGGCATTGGTCGGCGGGCCATTCACGGTATTATCCGTGCCGGAAGGGGCGACGTCTGCCGGGGCTGCGGCGGTATTTTGCACCACCGCCGGTGGCGCAGGATGCGCAAAGAACGGGGTGATCAGGCCGCTCAGGTTGACCCACAATAAGGCCGCGACCGTAAACGTGGTCAGACGGATCCACTGCGAGATGAACAGATAGCCCACCAGCAGCGCAAACCCCACGGCAATCCACTGCCAGTTGATAAAGCGGTCAGCCAGTTCGAGCAGATAACTCACACTGAATCCGGCGACGTCCGCCCCCTGACTGACAATTGAACGCCAGCCCGGCAGCCAGGTGTCGTGATACAGCAGCGCCAGCCCGAAAGGCAGGGCGATCCATTGTCGCCAGCGGTGCAGCCGCAGCGAACGAAGCGGGAACAGCAGGATGGCCGCAAAGACCAGATTGCTCAGTGCATCAAAATTCAGATAACCCTGTGAAAGCAGAACAAATTTCAGCAGAAAATAGTAGTTCCAGGCACCCAGGCCGCGCCAGGATTGCCAGATCCGCAAACGCGGCGAAGAAGATTGCGATTCGTTCATAGTGACGTTTTGGAGTTCCCTGTAGCCGGAGAAGCCTCAGTCCGTTTTGGGGAGCCTGAGCGTTTCTTATTGATCATGCTGGCCGTCATCGGTGTTAAATAACGCGGCGAGAGAAAACGGGTGGCGAAGCGGTTTTTCCAGCGCGGCAGACGGCTGCGCAACGCATATCCGGCGGGGATGAAAATCACTGCCGCCAGAATAAAAATTTCAATAATATCCTGAATATCCATGTCTGTTACTCCGGTGCTCTGGTCGCAGGCGAGTCACTCACGGCGAGCGTGATGGGAACAGGTTGATGCACCTGTGCGCGTCTGAGCGGCCCGGTTTTCTGGGGTGTGAACGTTTCTGCGGCGACCACCGGTTTTTCCATTGGCGGTTTCGCGGCCAGCCGGCGGATCTCCGTCTGGATATCCAGCTCCTGACTCCAGAACGTCTGGCTGGTGAATACCTCTTTCACCGGCAGAGTGAACAGGAAGGCCAGCACATTTTCCACATCGCTGACCTGACAGTTCGACAGGAACAAGTACAGATGGCGTTCCGTGACCGTCAGAATATCGCCGTCACGGCGCAGGGAACACAGAGACATCGCCTGCTGCGGGCTGATCCCGGCAGCAGGGCGCAGGGAAATCAAAATCCCGCGTGATTCGGTGGCCAGCGTGGCGTGGTTCCAGATATCGCGCATGACTTCACAGAACACCGGCAGCGGCAGATAGCCTTTATGATGTGTCGGCAAACGGCTGTCGAGCAGCAGTTCGATATCTTCCGCAACATGACGGGTGAAACTGAGATTTTGCAAATCATCCAGCAAGGTCAGGAAGTTGGAAAGCCGTGCCGCATGAGGCACCACCAGATTGGCACCGCAGGCCTGTAACAGACGCTGGTCAACGTAACGCAATGACGAATTCATCTCGCGCACCACAATTTTCAGCCCGTTGCCGCGCTGAATGCGCAGACGGTGAACCTGACGGGCCAGCACTTCCACCTCATCATTGCCCTGCAGGGCGAAAATCACGGTCGCGGAGCGCGCATGAGAGGCTCTTTCGGTCAGCGCATCATTGTCATCAAACAGGAACCAGCGTTCCGAAAGCGCGGGCGCGCCTTCCAGTACCGACCGCTCAGCCAGCAACATCCACTGATCATCGCCGGTTTGATCAGAGACAGAGGTCGCGGCGGTTTTGTGAATTTCCCAGCCGGTCTGGCGGGGCGTCAGCGGATACAGCGTATTGGCTTCGACACCCAGCGGGTCATGCCACCACGAAATGCCCCACTGGTTAGGCTCGACGTCCGTTTTTAAATCCGCAAGCCCGTATATATTGCGATGATATAAATGCAGCTGAGTTTTGACTGCATTTATACCCATGCCGTAACAGATAATAAGGAGCGTCGCGCCCTTATTATTGGCCGACGCTTGCATTTCGCTCATCCAGCGGGCGAATTGTTTATCATTAAGATCCTGCCAGGCGCTGGCGGGAAGTAATAAAATCATGAAGGGCGACGGTTGCGCAGGCAAACGATTAATATCAGCAGACAGGGCGAGAAACGCTTTCTTTCCTTTGGCGAGCTGGTAATAAGAGGTTTTTTTCGGGTAATGATGTAAATGTGAGAGCAGAATATCCTCGTCTGAGAGTCTGTTTTCTTCCGACGTACACAGTAAATTGTGCTGTGGAAAAAATACACTGACCGGGCTCTCGCCTTGCTGGGCATCCACCGCCTGACCGCACAAACGATATGCCGCATCCTGGCTGTCAGTATTGACCCAGTACAGCCCCTGCGCCTGCATCAGGGCTAATCCATTCCAGAATTGCTTCCTGCCCAATGAAAAGGAATGTGCCATATAGTTAATCTGCTTGTGTCATTTTTGATTAAAAGTCTGCTTGGGGCACACTGATAAATGTGAGTATAATAAATTCTATCATTGCTACATTAAATAATCATAATTCTTCACAATAATGTTTGATACTAAAATGCCTAGGCCGTCACGGCAATTTGCATTGTTTCAGGTATCAGTAATTAGATTGAAGCCGGGAGGAAAACAGGTGGAAGCCAATATTGTCGACTCAGATGATTCTGAGCCCGCGAAAGACGACGATTTCTTTGCGCTGAGTCACCTTTTTTCTTTGTCAGAATTAAATTACGTCGATATCGCCCGTAAAGAAAAAATTCCGCAACTCATGTCCCGCTGGCCGCTACTGGCCGAGCTGGCGCAATACAGTGAATCCGGCGCGGAGACGAAATAATATGGCGGTCATTGCCTTACAGGGGTTTCGTGGCGGTACAGGCACCACATCGGTGACGGCTGCACTGGCCTGGGGTCTCGCGCAATTACATGAAAAGGTGCTGGTGATCGACTTTTCACCGGAAAACGTGCTGCGCTTGCATTTCGGCATGCCTTTCACTCAGGGACGCGGCTGGTGTGCGGCGCACAATGCGGGCGAACCCTGGCAGAACGCGGCCATGCGCTATCATTCCCATCTTGATTTTTTACCCTACGGACACCTTTCTCCTGACGCGACGGCTGCGTCCGCTTTCGACTGGCAAACCGCCATCACTCAGCTTAAAAACACCGGTGTTTACGACTGGATACTGATTGATTCTCCGGCGGCTGATCCTGTGCCTGCGCAAAATATTGCCGACAGCACGGTAGTGCTGATCCACGCCGATACCCAGTCGCATCTCCGTTTGCATCAGCATGCCTTGCCGGAAAACGGTCGCTATTTGCTGAATCAGTTCATTCCTTCCAGCCAGTTACAACAGGATATTTTGCTGTTGTGGCAGGAAACCTTGCCAGCGTTAATCCCTGTGACTTTACACCGTGATGAAGCCATGGCGGAGTCGCTGGCCGCAAAACAACCGGTCGGGGAATGGAAAGATAACAGCAAAATCAGCCGTGAGATGAACACGCTGGCTAACTGGTTTCTGCTGAATCTGCGTGGCGTCAAAAATGCGTCGCGGAGTCCGGAAAAATGAACCGCGTGCTGAACCTGTTTCTGGTCCCGCCGGTGGTGGCCGAATTACAAAACCGCTACCGGCGTTATCGTGCCAGCCAGTCCTCACGATTTGCTGCCGGTACCATGATTGTCTGTGTGGCGCTGTGCTGGCTGTTTCTGCGATTCGAATCGCCGGTCTGGCAGCGTGTCAGCGCACAACGCACCCGCTGGTATCCGCATATTTCGCCGTCGCGTCCGCGTCTGGCTGATCCGCTGCGTTATCTGGTGCAGAGCCTGTGGCTGCTGGTGATTTTGCCGTCCGAAGGCGTGCGCGAGCGTTTTGTCTATACCCGCTGGCCGCAACGTTTACGCGAAAGGGCGCACCGCTGGCTGGAATCCCTGCCGAAACAGGTGACGCAGAATCCGCTGGAAAAGCGCGTCACGCGGCGCATTGGCAAAATGAGCCGTCTCGGTAAACGCCTGCTGATGTTGCTGGCAGGGCTTGTCGCCTTTACGCTGGCGATGTTCTGTATTTCTCAGCCGTTTGGCTATATCGCGCAGTTTGTTTTCGTGGTGCTGCTGTGGAGTATCGCGATGATCATCCGCCGCATTCCCGGCCGCTTCCCTGCGCTGATGATGATTGTCCTGTCGCTGACCATTTCCTGCCGCTATCTGTGGTGGCGTTATACCTCGACGCTGAACTGGGACGATCCGCTGAGCCTGATTTGCGGCCTGCTGCTGCTGGGCGCGGAAACCTATTCCTGGACGGTGCTGGTGCTGGGTTATATCCAGACCATCTGGCCGCTGAACCGTAAACCGGTGCCGATGCCTGCGGATGTCTCAACATGGCCGACGGTAGATCTGCTGATCCCGACTTACAACGAAGATCTCAGCGTGGTGAAACCGACCCTGTATGCGGCACTGGGGCTGGACTGGCCGCGTGAAAAACTGACTATTTATCTGCTTGATGACGGCGACCGGCAGGAGTTCGCCGATTTTGCCCATGAAATCGGGGTAAAATACATTGCCCGCGAAACTCATGAACACGCCAAAGCAGGGAATATCAACAATGCGCTGAAACAGGCCACTGGCCAGCTGGTGGCAATTTTTGACTGCGACCACGTCCCGACGCGCTCTTTCCTGCAACTGACCGTCGGCTGGTTTTTTAAAGATAAAAAACTCAGCATGTTGCAGACGCCGCACCACTTTTTCTCGCCGGATCCGTTCGAGCGTAACCTTGGGCGTATGCGCCGCACGCCGAATGAAGGGGAACTGTTCTACGGGCTGGTGCAGGACGGCAATGACTTGTGGGATGCCAGCTTCTTCTGCGGATCCTGCGCGGTGTTGCGCCGTGACGTTCTCGATGAAATCGGCGGCATCGCCGTGGAAACCGTGACCGAAGATGCCCATACGTCCTTGCGTATGCACCGGCACGGTTACAGCTCGGCGTATATCCGCATTCCGCAGGCGGCGGGGCTGGCGACTGAAAGCCTCTCCGCGCATGTCAGCCAGCGCATCCGCTGGGCGCGCGGCATGGTGCAGATTTTCCGTCTCGATAACCCGCTGTTCGGCAAAGGGCTGAAACTGGCGCAACGGTTATGTTATGCCAATGCCATGCTGCACTTTCTGGCCGGTATCCCGCGGCTGATCTTCCTTACTGCGCCGCTGGCCTTTCTGTTGCTGCATGCGTACATCATCTACGCACCGGCAGTGGCGATCGCGCTATATGTGCTGCCACATATGATCCACGCCAGCCTGACCAACTCGCGGGTGCAGGGCAAATACCGTCACTCATTCTGGAATGAAATCTACGAAACCGTGCTGGCCTGGTATATCGCCCGACCGACCACGGTGGCGTTATTTAATCCGCACGCCGGGACCTTCAACGTCACGGCCAAAGGCGGCCTGAACAAACAGGCTTATGTGGACTGGAAAATCAGCCGCCCGTATCAGATCCTGATGCTGCTGAATCTGGCCGGATTGTTCTTTGGGATTTACCGCATCATGTACGGCAGCGCCGGAGAAATCCTGACGACGCTGGTGAGTATGGCGTGGGTCATTTACAACATGATTATTCTCGGCGGTGCGATTGCGGTGGCCTTTGAATCCAAACAGGTGAGACAGGCGCACCGCGTCGAAGCCAGAATGCCCGCTTCATTATTAAAGCCTGACGGACACATTTATGTCTGTACCGTGCAGGATTACTCCGACAGCGGCGTCGGGCTGGAAACCGAAAGTGCCAGCCAGTTTCAGTCGGGTGACAACGTCACGTTACTGCTGCACCGTGGTCAACAGGAATACACTTTCCCGATGCAAATCAGCCGCGTTTTCGGCAAAAACATCGGCATGCAGCTGTTGCCGCTGTCCACGCGACAACATATTGATTTCATTCAATGTACGTTCGCCCGGGCGGACAGCTGGGTACTGCGCGAGGACAGCTTCCCGGAAGACAAACCGATGGAAAGCTTGCGTGAAGTGCTGGGGCTGGGCATTCGCGGTTATCTGCGCATGCTGGATATCGCGCCGAAGCGATATCGCCCGCTGGCATCAAAAACCCAATCGTTTGGCAGCTGGCTGCTGTCTTTTGCTCCGCGCAATCCCCCGCTGGTCGTTCAGCCTGATGAGTCCAACCTGATGATGACAAAACAATGAAAAGACTTCCTTTATCGACTTTGATGGCATCCGCATTGATGACATTGGCTTTGGGTTCAGCGGCACCAGCATTCAGTGAACAGGCTCCTGCGCCGGAAAGCGTCACGCCGTCACCGCAGGCAGTATTACCGATGGTGGCGCCCGCGGTGACTCCGATGATTATTCCGGGTGCGCCGGTTCGCAGCCTGACCTTACCTTTTGCGGATGTGGCCCCGACACCGGGGGCGATCACCTTGCGCGGCATTCAGCCGAACGGACAAATTGAATTTGGGGTGCGCAGTGACGAAGTGGTCACCCAGGCGACCCTGAATCTGGAATTCACGCCGTCGCCGTCGCTGATCCCCGTGCAGTCGCATCTCAAGGTGTATCTCAATGACCAGCTGATGGGCGTTGAGGTGATCGATAAAGACCAGCTCGGTAAGAAAAATCACCTGCAGATGGCTATCGACCCGCGTTACATCACTGACTTTAACCGCATCCGTCTGGAGTTTGTCGGCCATTACCAGAACGTCTGCGAAAACCCGGCTAACTCCACGCTGTGGCTGGAAATCGGCAAGGGCAGTTCGCTCAGTCTGCAATATCAGAAACTGCCGTTAAGCAACGATCTGGCGCATTTCCCGGTACCGTTCTTTGATGCGCGCGACAGCCGTCCGCTCAGCCTGCCGATGGTGTTTGCCGCGTCTCCGGATGCCAGCCAGCAACAGGCGGCGGCGATCCTCGCCTCCTGGTTCGGTACCAAAGCGCAGTGGCGCGGGCAATCCTTCCCGACGCTGTACAACCAGTTGCCGGACAGCCACGCGGTGGTGTTTGCCACCAACGACAGGCGCCCTGATTTCCTCAAAGAGATGCCGCCGGTGAAAGGGCCGGTGGTGCAGATGGTCAGCCGTCCGGACAATCCGTACGTCAAAATGCTGCTGATTTTAGGGCGTGATGATCAGGATCTGCTGACGGCGGTAAAAGGCATCGCCCAGGGCAATATCCTGTTCCGTGGCGAAACGATTGGCGTCGATAAAGTCGAACAGATCCAGTCCCGCCAGCCGTATGACGCGCCCAACTGGGTGCGCACCGACCGGCCAATGAATTTTGGTGAGCTGAAACAGTATGCCGAACAGTTACAGTCTGACGGTCTGCAACCGAATCCGATCATGCTCAACATCAACCTGCCGCCGGACCTGTTCCTGATTAACAGTACCGGCATCGATATGCGGCTGAAATACCGTTACACCTCGCCGCAGCTGAAAAACACCTCGCGGCTGAGCATCAGTCTGAATAACCAGTTTGTGCAGGATCTGACCCTGAAAACCGGACACGATCAGGATTCGCAACTGCTGCGTCTGTCGCTGTTACAGGGGCTGCTCGATGGCAATAAAGACCTGAACATTCCGGCGCTGAAACTGGGTGCCGTCAACCAGATGCGCTTTGATTTTGACTACACCTCGTTGCTGGCAAGCGGCACTGAAGGACGCTGCGAAACGTACACCACGGTGCCTAATCATGTGGTGATTGACGACAGTTCGACTATTGATTTTTCTGGTTACCGTCACTTTATGGCGATGCCGGATCTGCGCGCGTTTGCCAATGCCGGTTTCCCGTTCAGCCGCATGGCCGATTTGTCGCAGACGCTGGTGCTGGTGCAACCCCAGCCGCAGCCGGTTCAGCTGACCACTTTACTGGATGCGATGGGCAATATCGGCGCGCTGACCGGTTATCCGGCGCTGGGTGTCGGGCTGACGGAAGATGCAGCGAAAGCCAAAGCCACCGATGCCGACCTGCTGGTGATCGGCAAGCTGCCAGCGGATTTACGTGACGACAGTATGCGTGACGACAAAAAAGCCAACCTGCTGATCGACGCGGCGCGGGATGCCGTGAACACGCCAATCCGCCAGACGCCGTTACCGGATAACACCGCACCGGCCAGTGATGCGCGGGTGGATGCCAGTGCGCAAATCAGCGCGCAAGGCCCGGTCGCCGCCGTGGTTGGTTTGCAGTCCCCGTACTTTGATCAGCGCAGTGTGGTGGCGCTGATGGCAAACGGTCAGCAGGGCTTTGAGCTGTTAAATACCGCGATGCAGGATGCCAAACAGCGGGCGCTGGTGTTTGGCTCCGTATCGGTGGTGCGTGATTCCGGCGTGAGCAGTCTGAAAGTGGGCGACACCTATTATGTCGGCCATCTGCCGTGGTGGGAACGTGTCTGGAATGCACTGGCTACTCATCCGGTGTTACTGGCGCTGATGGCGGTGATTGTGGTGGTGCTGGCGGCTATCCTGTTGTGGACCGGTCTGCGTTCTCTGGCCCGTCGTCGTCTGTCTGATGATGATGACCAGGAATAAGCCCGTGAACACACGCCGTACCCGCTGGTTTCCCCGCAGCAGACTGGCCCTGACATGGGGGCTGGTGCTGCTGGCCGCGCCTGCGTTTGCCGCACCGGTTGTCTCTCCCGGGCAATGGTTGCTGGAGCAGGTGCGGGTAGGTGAAGCCAGCCATCAGGACGAACTGGTGCGTCAGTCGCTGTACCGGCTGGAACTGATGGATCCGCAGAATCCCAAAGTGCTGTCCGCCCGTTTGCGTCTCTTGTTACGCGAAGGCGATCAGGCAAAAGCACAGCAGCAACTGGAAAAAATCAAACAGGTCGCCCCCGGTTCTGAAGAATACCGGCAGGCGCAGCTCAGCCTGAAAATCGCCTCGCCGGAAATGCAGCAGAAACTCCAGCAAACGCGACTGCTGGCGACGGCAGGGCGTCTGGACGACGCCAAAGCGCAGTACGACGATCTGTTTGGCGGTCAGCCGCCGACGCTGGATCTGGCGGTGGAATACTGGCAACTGATCGCCCGCCTGCCGGGGCAGAAAGCCCGTGCACAGGCGCAGCTTCAGGCGCTGAACACCCAGTATCCGGGGGATGTGCAGTTGCGTCTGCAACTGGCCCAAATGGCATTTGAAGAGGGGAATAATGCCAACGCGGTGGCGCTGATTAAACAAGTCGCCGCCACCAATGAAGGGCGTTCGCCTGCGGCTGATTTATGGCTGGCAAAAATTAAAGATCAGCCGGTGGGCAACGCGAGCGTTGATGCGCTGCAACAGTTTATCGCCACGTTCGACACCGGCCCGCAGGTGATTGCCGCGCAACAGGAACTCCAGCGCCAGCAGGCATTGCTGGCCGATCCACGTTATCAGGCACGGGTTCGCGGTCTGGCACAAATCGATAATGGTGGTTCGACAGGGGCCATTGCGCCACTGAAACAGGCCCTGCAGGCCAAACCCGACGATGCCGAAGTGCTCGGCGCAATGGGACTGGCCTATTCCCGCGCCGGTAACCGCCAGCAGGCGCTGACCCTCTTTCAGCAGGCAAAAGCCGCCGAAACCGACGGTTATAACGCCGGTAAATGGAACAGCCTGATCCAGACCAACAGCTACTGGCTGAAAATCGAACAGGGCGATAAGGCGCTGAAAGCGGGGCAGCTTGATCGGGCAGAAGCGGCCTATCAGCAGGCGCAGCGTCTGGACTCCCGCGATCCGTGGGCGTTAATTGGCCTCGGCGACGTGGCGGTTGAGCGCAAAAACGATCCCCGGGCGGAGCAGGCTTACCGCCGTGCGTTGGGGCTGGAACGCGATAACAGCAGCGCCCAGCGCGGACTGGTGAATATCTATCAGCGGCAGTCACCGCAGAAAGCGCTGGATTACATTAATTCCTTACCCGCAGCCTCTCGGGCGAAACTCAGTGACAAACAGCGTGGCCTGCAAAGTGACATTGTCACTGAACAGGCTGAAAAATACGCCGCTGAAGCGAACTGGAATCAGGCGGCGAACCGCTATGGCGAAGTGCTGAAACTGAATCCGGACGATGTCTGGACCACCTACCATTACGCCAACGCCTTACGCGAAGCCGGGGAGCCTGCGCGGGCCGATGCCGCTTTTGCGCGTCTGGCGGCAAAACGCCCGGCGGATCCGCAGCAGGTTTACGCCTATGCGTTGTATCTGTCCGGTTCCGATCGTGATGACGCCGCACTGCGCCATCTGAACAACTTGCCGCAGGCGAAGTGGGACGACAACATGCGCGACATGGCGCAGCGTATTCAGCTTGATACCACCCTCACCGCCATTGATGCGTCCCTTGCCGCTGGCAATACCACGCAGGCGAAACAGCAGTTACAGCAGGCCGATTTGCAGGATCTGAGTCTGAATCAGCAGCGTCGGGTCGCCATGGCGTGGCGCGACGTGGGGGAAACCACCAAAGCTGCGGCATTGTTACAGCCGCTGAAAACCGCTGCACGTTCACAACCGGCCGGACAGGATAAGGCACTGATTTACCGTAACGCCGCCAACCTTGAACAACAGCTCGGGCAGCCACACCTGGCACGTCAGGATTACGAACAGGCAATGGTCGCAAGCGGCATCACCGACACGGCCCCGCAGGATAACGACAGCTATACGCGGCTGACCCGCAATAATGCGACCGATGACTGGCTGAAACGGGGCATACGCTCTGATGCGCATGACCTGTACCGTCAGCAGGATGTGAATTTCACCGTGGACACGGATTCGTGGACATCCAGCGGTACGCCGGGGAAATCCGATCTGACCGCAAATACCACCATGTTGCAGGCGGATATGCCGGTCTATCAGGGGCGCGGATTCCTGCGTGCTGACTGGGTGCGTATGGACGCGGGGACCTTCGATAATCAGAACGGAAACTATGAAGAGAGTTTCGGCACCTGTAGCGACCGGAACTGCCGGCGTTACCGCAGCCAGACAGCCAACGGCGTCAGCCTTGGCGCGGGCTGGGAAAATGACAAATGGAAAGGGGATCTGGGCACCACGCCGCTGGGCTTCCCGGTGGTCGACTGGGTTGGCGGGCTGGCCTACAGCGGTGACTGGGGGGATATCGGCTGGACGACCACCGTCTCACGCCGTCCGGTTTCCAGCTCCTTACTCTCCTTCGCGGGCGCAAAAGATCCGGGCACCGGCACCACCTGGGGCGGCGTTCGTGCCACCGGTGCCAGTCTGGGTTTAAGTTATGATCAGGGGCTGGCTAACGGCGTCTGGGCTGATCTGAGTGCGCATCAGCTCACCGGTAAAAATGTCGAAGACAACACCCGTGAACGGCTGATGGGCGGCTATTACTACAAAGTCATCAACGAAGACAACCGCCGCGCCACCGTGGGTCTCAGCTCAATGGTCTGGCATTACCAGAAAGATCTCAGCGGCTACACGTTGGGACAGGGCGGTTACTACAGTCCGCAGCAATACTTCTCGCTGTCGGTGCCGGTGAATTACCGTCAGCGCACGGAGAACTGGTCATGGCAGCTCGGCGGCTCCGTCTCCTGGTCGCGTTCCTCCACCAGCGATGAGAAACGTTATCCGATCCAGAACCTGATACCTGATTCGTTACCGGATAAAAGCGCCATCGAAATCGGCAGCAGCAGCTCCGGATTTGGTTACACCTTACAGGCGCTGGTGGAACGCCGCA
This sequence comes from Rahnella sp. BIGb0236, assembly GCF_004364755.1. Lineage (NCBI taxonomy): Bacteria > Pseudomonadati > Pseudomonadota > Gammaproteobacteria > Enterobacterales > Yersiniaceae > Rahnella > Rahnella sp. BIGb0236. The sequence goes on along the minus strand of NZ_SOAO01000018.1, from coordinate 16,370 downwards.
TCAGTTCCCACTGGACCGTAGGTGGCGGGATCGACATCCAGCAGGCGAAAGATTACACGCCAAGCCATTTCTTGCTTTACGCCCGATATTCCATGAGCGGCTGGCAGGGGGATCTGGATATGCCGCCGCAGCCGTTAGTGCCGTATGCGGACTTTAAGTAATGCCAGACCGGGCATTAGGGCGGTTTTTCGCTGGCGCGAGGGCTTGATCGAGATGATTTCGGTTTCTTAACAGCGGTGATCACTTGACGTGCTGCGCCGAAACCGCCCAAAAGGGGAAAGTGCTTTTCCCCTTTTGGATTTCCCCTCGCTTTCTCAACACGCGCTTCGCTCGCTGGCTATGTTTCAGGTATCGCAGTGACAGGCTGGAAATCTTGCCGCTGCGCGGTTCCCTCTCTCGGTCTTCGAGCCACAGGTCTCGAAGCCGCTCCGTTCGGCAAGATTTCTGAATCGCCAGCACGATCTTAAATTCAAAAACGGGATTGATTTATCTTTTAGAAAAGTTGATTGGCGTGATTAAAAATGGCACCGAATGAATGGTTCGAGACCCAAGGCTCGAAACCTGAAATTCGGGAATCGCGCAGCGATGACATTTTGCGCCACTCACTGATGCACCAGAATATGTCCGTCGTGCCTGCGGTAGCGCGCAGTGAAAAGACGGGAGAGATCCAAGAGAGGCCCGTCCTGGCCTCTTTTGGGCGGTTTCGGCGCGAAAGACCGAGTGATAACCGCAATTGAGAAACCGAAATAATCTCGATCAAACCTTAGTGGTCAGCGAAAAGCGTAATTAAACAGCGCCCAGTTTATAAGCATCTTCCCCCCATCTCACCATCCCCGCCAGTAACTGCTTCAATAGCACCTGCAATTCAGCCGCCTTATCAGGCGCATAAGCAAACGGCTCAATCTCCTCCATATAATTCACCTGCGCCAGTTCAAGCTGTACGGCATGGATATTGTCATCCGGCTGACCGTAAGCGCGGGTGATATATCCGCCTTTAAAACGGCCATTGAGCACATGGCTGAAACGTGATTGTTGCTGGCAGGTTCTATCGAGGATTTCGCTCAGCGCCGGGGAACAGCTTGCGCCGCTATTGGTGCCCAGATTGAGATCCGGAAGCTGGCCGTCGAAAAGGCGCGGGATAACGGAGGCAATGGAATGCGCGTCGAAGAGCAATGCGTAACCGAATTCCTGCTTCATGCGTGCCAGTTCTGACCGGATTTTCTGATGATAGGGCTGCCAGATCTGTTCCAGATAAATCTTGCGCTGCGCAACGGTGGGGGTCATGCCGGGCTTAAAGGTGGCGCGTCCGTCGAATAATGTATCGGGATACAAACCGGTGGTGGCAGTGGTATACAGCGGTTTATCGTCAGCCGGACGGTTGAGGTCGATCACAAACCGCGAGTACTGACCCACCAGAATGCTGGCACCCAGTGAGCGGGCAAAATCATACAGCAGCGGGATATGCCAGTCGGTATCTGAAAGCGGCAGGGCGGCATCGCTGAGGCCGCTGGCGACTTCGGGCGTCAGGTGTGTGCCCGCATGGGGGATACTTATCAGCAGCGGCGCAGTGCCGGGAATAAACTGATACGGTTCAGCGATAACATTAGCGGCAGAAAGGCTCATGAACGGAACTCTCCTCGTACTTCTCCACGATAAACGACGGTGCAGGGCAACTGACCGCCCAGCCAGTAAACCAGTTCGGCAGGGCGCGACAGCGGCCAGTGAATGAAATCAGCGACTTTTCCCACTTCCAGCGTGCCATGCGTTTCCTGCAAACCCAGCGCCCGTGCGCCATGACAGGTGATCCCGGCCAGGGCTTCTTCCGGTGTCAGGCGGAACAAGGTACAGCCCATATTCAGCATCAGACGCAATGAAAGCGCCGGTGATGTGCCGGGGTTAGCGTCGCTGGCCAGTGCCATCGGGACCTGATGTTTACGGAATTCCTCAACCGGCGGACACTGCGTTTCCCGCAGTAAATAATAGGCGCCCGGCAGTAAAACGGCGACCGTGCCGCTGGCTGCCATCGCTTGTGCATCCTCTGCCGTGGCGTATTCCAGATGATCGGCTGACAGCGCGTGATGCCGTGCGGCCATGGCGCTGCCATGCAGGGACGAAAGCTGTTCGGCATGCAGTTTGACCGGCAAACCCAACGCCTGTGCGGCAGTAAAAACCCGTTCAACCTGTTCAGGCGAGAAAGCCAGATGTTCACAGAACGCATCCACCGCGTCGGCCAGGTTTTCACTGACGACCTGTGGCAGTAACGTTTCGCAAATCAGCGAAATGTAGTCATCGGCGCGACCTTTGTATTCCGGTGGCAGGGCGTGTGCGGCCAGACACGTGGATTTCACCTCTGCCGGCAGCATGCTGCCCAACCGGCGGATCACCCGCAGCATTTTCAGCTCACTTTCAATGCTCAGGCCGTAGCCGGATTTGATCTCCACACAGGTCACGCCTTCGGCCAGCAACGGTTGCAACCGGAACAACGCCTGTTTCAGCAACTCCTCTTCGCTCGCCTCGCGGGTGGCATTGACGGTGGATAAAATCCCGCCGCCTGCTGCGGCAATGTCGGCATAACTTACGCCGTTAAGGCGTTGCTCGAATTCCCCGCTGCGGTCACCCCCAAACACCAGATGTGTATGACAGTCGATAAATCCCGGCGTGATGATCCCGCCGTTAAATTCATGCTGAACAGCGTCCGCAAAATCAGGACATTCCGCCGCCGTGCCGGTCCAGACGATCTTCCCGTCCGATACCGCGATCGCGCCATTTTCAGTCAGGTTGTAATGCCCGTCCTGCATGGTCACCAGTGTGGCACCACGCCATACGCTGTCAGCGCGGGAAGGGGATTCGGGGGATAAATGAGGGGGCATTGCTACCGGCATGACAGGCTCCAGGCTGAATTCGTCTTGTATAGACAACTAAAGTCAACCTAACGCATAACCGTTAAACCAGCAAGGCGGCCTGCGATAGTTTTTTCTTATTACGAGACGTCTTCCAAAATTAAAACGAAGGGATAGCGGCCTGCGAAAGCCGCGTTTAAGGTAGGCCGGAAATCAGCCATGGCTGGTGAAACGTCCAAATAACTGGTAGCGGGAACCGGGATAAATCAGGCGCGCAGAGGTGACGACGCGGCTGCCACTCCAGGTCCGGCGGTGGATCAGGAGGCAAGGTTCATGCTCGTTAAGCTGCAACAATTCGCGCTGCTCATCGCTGGCGCTGATGGCCTCGACGCGATGTTCACCGGCGGTCAGCGGAGCCATTTCCATCAGATAGGTGTAAGGCGTCTGCTTATTCAACACCTGTTGCAGATAATCCGGTGCGGTTTCCGGGTTCACATAACGGTCTTCGATCTGTACCGGCACGTTGTTTTCGTAGTGAACAATTTGCGAGTAAAACATCATGGCACCGGTGGCAAGCCCCAGTTGCCGTGCCTGATCGGCATCGGCCAGCCGCGCTTCGCACACCAGAATATTGCTGTCATGGCGGTGACCGCGCCGGGCAATCTCATCGGCAATGTTGTGCACTTCCAGCATCGGCGTGTAGGCCTTGGCTTCGGCAACAAAGGTGCCGACCCCCTGCATGCGGATCAAAAAACCTTCGCTGGTCAGTTCGCGCAGGGCACGGTTGATGGTCATGCGGCTGACGCCAATTTCATTCACCAGCTCACTTTCAGAAGGCACGCGCTGATGCGGTTTCCAGACACCGGCGCGGATCTGACTGATGATCGCCTGCTTGACGCGCTGATAAATCGGCGCGGGCGTGTCGCTCATCGCCGCCGCCAGCTCGGACAATGTCTGCTGTGACACGTCCTGTTGCGCGGTACCAGTTGGCGAAAGGGGGGTGGACTCCGACATGTCTCTTACCTCACTCAATAAATTTCCAGACGTATTGGGATTGTTTGCCTGTCCGCCCGCCAGTTTCCTGCAGGGGAAATGAAACGGAAAGGGCGTGACGGAAAACTAATTTTATAAAAAAAGGGTTGTCGCAAGTTTACAGCGCAATCAGGCATATGTATATGTATAGACAAGTCGCTTAAAAGTTTTGCAATTGTTTCCATTAAATTGCGTTTATGTTTCTTCTTACTTGTTCAGGAAAGCTGTCATGCCTGCTTATTTTGCTTCACGCGCCTTACTGGCTAACGGCTGGGCGCACAATGTGCGTCTTGACGTTGATGCCGCCGGAATATTGACAGCGGTGACGCCCGGCGGAGAGGCTGAGGGGTGTCTGCGCCTTCAGGGGCCGGTGGTGCCGGGTATGCCCAACCTGCATTCTCACGCCTTTCAGCGGGTCATGGCAGGGCTGGCTGAAGTTGCCGGTAACCCGCAGGACAGCTTCTGGACGTGGCGGGATCTGATGTACCGCATGGTGCAGCGCCTGACGCCTGAACAGGTTGGCGTGATTGCCCGCCAGCTTTACATCGAAATGCTCAAAGGCGGCTATACGCAGGTGGCGGAATTCCACTATCTGCATAACGACATCAGCGGTCAGCCCTATGCGGATCGCGGTGAAATGACCGCGCAACTCAGTGACGCCGCCGCGCAGACCGGTATCGGCCTGACCTTGTTGCCGGTGCTGTACAGCTACGCCGGATTTGGTGCGCAGCCTGCACAGACCGGGCAAAAACGCTTTATTCAGGATACGGACAGCTACCTGCAACAGCAGGACATTATCCGCCAGCAACTGAACGGGAAAACGCTGCAAAATCAGGGATTGTGCTTCCATTCCCTGCGCGCCGTCACGCTGGAACAGATGCAAAATGTATTGCAGGCCGGTGACAAACACCTGCCGGTGCATATTCATATTGCCGAGCAACAGAAAGAAGTCAGCGACTGTCTGGGCTGGAGCGGGCAACGTCCGATCACCTGGCTGTATGACAATCTGGATATAGATGCGCGCTGGTGCCTGATCCACGCGACTCATGCCGACCGCTTTGAACTGGCGAGTATGGCAAACAGTGGCGCGGTCGCGGGCTTATGTCCGACGACGGAAGCCAATCTCGGCGACGGTATTTTCCCTGGTGTGGATTATCTGGCCCACGCGGGGCGCTGGGGGATCGGTTCTGACAGCCATGTTTCCCTGAACGTGGTGGAAGAACTGCGCTGGTTTGAATATGGCCAGCGTCTGCGCGACCAGCGGCGAAACAGACTGACCACATCAGCACAGCATTCTGTCGGCGACGTGCTGTATACGCAGGCATTGCAGGGCGGTGCACAAGCCTGCGGCGCGGCGATCGGCCAGTTAACGGCGGGTTATCGTGCCGACTGGCTGGTGCTCGACGGGCAGGATCCTTATCTGGCAGCGGCTAAAAACGGTGAGTTGCTCAACCGCTGGCTGTTTGCGGGACACGCCGGGCAGATCCGCGATGTGTATGTCGGGGGCATTCCGCGCATCGTCAATGGTCAGCATGAACAGCAGCAGGCAGCCGCCGCAGATTTCCTGACCCTTCTGAACCAGCTCGCGGAGAACGTCGCATGAAAGGCTGGCAGTATTTCTCCTTCAATACCCTGCCGGTCAGCCCGTGGCGTAACGGCGGCGGCGAAACCCGCGAAATCATCAGTTTTCCGCCGGGAAAAAGTGAGTTTGACTGGCGGGCGAGCATTGCCACGATTGCACAGGACGGCCGGTTCTCGGCGTTTCCCGGCATTGACCGTTCCATCACCTTACTGAGCGGTGAGGGCGTGCACTTACAGGCGAACCCTGACGTAAACCACAGGCTGGATACGACCGGTGAGCCGTTTGCATTCAGCGGGGATATCGCCCTCAGCGCGCGTCTGCTGGGCGGTGTGACGACCGATTTCAACATCATGACCCGCCGGGCATGCTGTGCCGCACAGGTCAAAGCGGCCAGAGAAGCCCTGCGTATCACCCGTGAAAACGGCGGTGTGGTTTATGTCATCAGTGGCGTATGGCGACTGCCGGATGGCACGGAAATCAGTGCGGGTGAGGGCGGATACTGGTCTGAACCCGCCACGCAGCAAGGAGAGGATTTTGTGAACCTCGTTCCCCTTTCGCATCCTGAACCCTGTCTGTTGTTGTGGGCCTCGATCACCGATTAACCCCGCGAGGAGATTGCGCTAAAACGGAGCGCATCACGCACTGCATTGATTCATCCGTGTCCGTCAAAACCGCCGCCGGAGGGAATGAAGGGCGTTAAAACGGCATCTGCCGGAACTGGCATAAAGCTTGCTTCGTTATGGCTGACTGACTTGTATAGACAAGACTATACAGTAAGGGGTCAGTCGCGTAATTTGCCTGCGGCATAGCTGCGCAACAGGCATTCCCCCAGACAGGTACTTTGGCAGGAGTGGCAGATGAGCAACATGATTTCCAGGGCTGTACTGAAACGTTCGTTGTCTTTGTTAGGGCTGGCCGTGACGCTGGGCAGTATCACTGTCAGCGCCGCGCAGGCGGCAGAGACGCCGGTGGCTATTGGTATTTCTGGCTGGACCGGTTTTGCACCGCTGACACTGGCGGATAAAGCCGGCATCTTCAAAAAGAATGGTCTCGACGTCACGCTCAAAATGGTGCCGCAACAGTCGCGTCATCTGGCGATTGCGTCGGGGTCATTGCAGTGTGCGGCGACCACAGTCGAAACCTATCTGACCTGGAATGCCAGCGGCGTGCCGATCAAACAGATCGTTCAGCTGGATAAATCTTACGGTGCAGACGGCATCGCCGTGCGCAACGGCATCAGCAAAATCACTGACCTGAAAGGCAAAACCATCAGCGTTGATGCGCCGGGCACCTCCTCCTACTTCCTGCTGGCGTGGATCCTCGATAAAAACGGCATGACGATGAAAGACGTCAAACTGGCCACGCTCGGGCCGGACGCCGCCGCGCATGCCTTTATTGCAGGGCAAAACGACGCGGCGGTGAGTTATGAGCCGTATCTGTCCAACATCCGCCAGAACCCTGACAAAGGCAAAATTCTCGCCACCACGCTTGATTATCCGATGGTGATGGACACGCTGGGCTGTACGCCTGACTGGCTGGATAAAAACCCGCAGGCCGCACAGGCACTGGTGAACAGCTACTTTGAAGCGCTGGATATGATCAAAAAGGACCCGGAGAAATCCAATGAAATCATGGGCGCGGCTGTGAAAGAAACCGGCAAACAGTTTGCCGAAGAATCCAGCTATCTGCGCTGGCAGGATCGCGAAGCCAACCAGAAATTCTTCAGCGGCGAAATTGTGACCTTCACCAGCGAGGCGGCCCGTTTGCTGACGGAGATGAAGATCCTGCGTAAAACGCCGGACATCAACAGCTTATATGACGCGAAATACGTGAAATAGCCATGAAGGATGCCGACATGAACAGTCCTGTTAGTCAGGCAGCAGAACCTCCCGTGACGACTCAGCCAGCCTTACGCGAGCCGGCCCCGTTGCCGGTAAGCAAAAAAGTCTGGCATAACCCGATGATGGTGCCTTTACGCCCGGTAGCCTCACGCCGCCGGTGGTTTCTCGGGTTCTGTTTCTTTGTGCTGTTTTTTGCTGTCTGGGCGCTGGTGACCTTTACCGGCCTGGTTTCTCCGACGTTTCTCGCCAGTCCGGCCAGCATGGTGCAGGAAGGCATCCTGCTGTTCACGGATTTCGACTTTACCACCGACATCGGGATGACGGTGATGCGCGTGCTGGGGGGCTTTATTCTGGCCTGCGCCATCGCCGTGCCGCTGGGGATCCTGATGGGGTCTTACAAACTGATCGAAGCGTTTTTCGAGCCGTTTGTGTCGTTCTGCCGTTATCTGCCTGCTTCGGCGTTTGTACCGTTGCTGATCCTGTGGGCGGGTATCGGTGAAATGCAGAAAATACTGGTGATTTTCATCGGTTCCTTCTTCCAGATCACACTGATGGTCGCAGTGACTGTGGGGGCTGCGCGACGTGATCTGGTGGAAGCGGCCTATACCCTGGGGGCAACCAATCAGAGCGTTGTGCGCCGGGTGATTATTCCCGGTGCCGCACCGGAAATTGCTGAGTTACTGCGTCTGGTGCTCGGCTGGGCGTGGACATACGTCATCGTTGCGGAACTTATCGGTTCATCGAGCGGTATCGGCCACATGATCGTCAACAGCCAGGCACTGCTCAATACCGGTCAAATGATCTTCGGCATTATCGTGATTGGTTGCATCGGGTTGCTTTCCGATGTGTTGTTTAAAACGGCCAACCGTCGCCTGTTTGTGTGGAGTGCCCAGTGATGAGCCATCCGAAACTGAGTGTCCGGCAGGTTGAACGTATTTTTACCGGCCCGAAAGGGGAAAAAACCCAGGCGCTGTTACCGGTGGATTATCGGGTGGATGAAAACGATTTTGTGACCATTCTCGGCCCCTCCGGCTGCGGTAAATCGACGTTGCTGCGGATCGTTGCAGGGCTGGATCAGCCGACGCGAGGTGAGGTCTGGCTCGATGGCGACCTGGTTGACGGCCCAGGAGCCGATCGCGGCATGGTCTTTCAGAGTTACACCTTATTCCCGTGGCTGACAGTCGAACAAAACATTCGTTTCGGTTTGCAGGAACGGGGCATCAGCAAAGCGGCGCAAAAGGAGCGCAGCGACTACTTTATTAATAAGGTCGGATTGCGCGGGTTTGAGCAGCACTTTCCGCGTCAGCTTTCCGGCGGTATGCAACAGCGTACCGCCATCGCCCGCGCACTGGCGAATGACCCAAAAATTTTGCTGATGGATGAGCCCTTTGGCGCACTCGATAACCAGACCCGCGTCATGATGCAGGAATTGCTGCTGTCGATTTGGGAATCCTCACGCAAGACCGTGCTGTTTGTGACGCACGATATTGATGAAGCGATTTTCATGGCAAACAAGGTGGCGATTTTCAGTGCCCGTCCGGGGCGGATTAAAACGGAAGTGGCGGTGAATTTTCCGCATCCGCGTGATTACACGCTTAAAACCTCGCCCGAATTTATGGCGCTGAAAGCGCATGTCACAGAAGAGATTCGTACCGAAACGATGCAGGCGATAGATCACTGATTTATCCCGACATGGTTTTTATGCATAAACACCCGGCGGGCTGTGTCCTTAGCCGGGTTTACTTCCGGTTTCACTTGTCTATACAGGAATAGATTATGGCTTCTTCAACCACTGAGTTATCCCTTTGCCGCCTGCAACCCGGTCATGTTGACCTGCCGATGCTGCGCAAGATTTATCAGGGCAATGTCCGCCTTGAACTGGCTGAGGAGGCGCGGGCTGGCGTGCTGGCATCGCAGGAAACGGTAACCCGTATTGTGGAGTCCGGGAAAGTGGTGTACGGCATTAACACCGGTTTCGGCAAGCTGGCTCAGACGCGCATTCCTGCGGAGCGGCTGGCAGAGCTGCAACGCAATCTGGTGCTGTCGCACAGCGTGGGTATCGGCAAGGATCTGGCGGATAACGTGGTGCGTCTGGTGATGGCGACCAAAGTGCTGAGCTTGTCACGCGGGCATTCCGGTATCCGCATTGAGGTGATTGATGCGCTGATCGCCTTGTTCAATGCCGGTGTGTATCCGTGCATTCCTGAGAAAGGCTCGGTCGGTGCCTCCGGCGATCTGGCACCGCTGGCGCACCTTTCGCTGATGCTGATTGGTGAAGGTCAGGTGACGGCCAAAGGCGAAAAAATGGCCGCCGCCGACGGGCTGGCGATTGTCGGGCTGACGCCGTTCGAGCTGGGACCGAAGGAGGGGCTGGCGTTGCTCAACGGCACGCAGGTGTCAACCTCGCTGGCGCTGTCCGGCCTGTTTGAAGCCGAACGGGTATTTTCTGCCGGACTGGTGGCGGGCGCATTATCGCTGGAAGCGATCAAAGGGTCGGTTAAGCCCCTGGACGCACGCATTCACGAGGCACGCGGTCAGCAAGGGCAGATGGCCGTGGCAGCGGCACTGACTGAGATCCTGGCCGGCAGTGGCATTGTCACGTCTCATGCAGAATGTGGTCGTGTGCAGGATCCGTATTCCATCCGCTGTGTCCCGCAGGTGATGGGTGCCTGTCTGGATAACCTGCATCACGCCGCCCGCATTTTGCGCATTGAAGCTAATGCCGCATCTGATAATCCGCTGGTGTTTGCCGAAAACGGCGATGTGATTTCCGGCGGTAACTTCCACGCCGAACCGGTGGCATTCGCTGCTGACATTATCGCGCTGGCGGTGGCTGAAATCGGTGCGATTTCAGAGCGCCGCATGGCGTTGCTGCTCGATACCGGTCTTTCAGGCTTACCTGCGTTTCTGGTCAATGACGGCGGGGTGAATTCCGGATTTATGATCGCGCAGGTGACGGCGGCCGCACTGGCCTCCGAAAACAAATCACTGGCACATCCGGGCAGCGTGGACAGCCTGCCGACCTCGGCGAATCAGGAAGATCACGTCTCCATGGCCACGTATGCAGCCCGCCGTCTGGGTGATATGTGCTTCAACACCAGCGTCGTGGTGGGTATCGAAGCCATGGCCGCCGCGCAAGGCATTGATTTCCATCGTCCGCTGCAAAGCTCCCCGACGCTGGAAAATGAGATGAAAGCCATCCGCGAAAACGTGGCATTCCTTGAAAAAGACCGCCTGATGGCACCGGACGTCGAGATGATGCGTCTCTGGGCTTCCCGCGAACACTGGCCGGCGGCCATCGAAGCGCTGCTGCCCGGTTTTGCCTGATTTCATTCTGAATTGATATAAGGATACGACGATGAACGCTCCACAAAAAACCGCGGTTGCCCGCGTTGTCCGTGCGCCTCATGGCACAGCACTGAGCTGCCAGAACTGGCTGATTGAAGCGGCGTACCGCATGATCCAAAACAATCTCGATCCGGATGTCGCCGAGCGCCCGGAAGATCTGGTGGTGTATGGCGGCATCGGCAAAGCCGCACGTAACTGGCCTGCCTTTGAAGCCATTCTGACCAGCCTGCGCGCGCTGCGAGAAGACGAAACCTTGCTGGTGCAGTCCGGTAAGCCGGTAGGCGTTTTCCGCACCCACACCGACGCGCCGCGCGTGCTGATCGCCAACTCCAATATTGTGCCGCACTGGGCAAACTGGGATCACTTTCATGAGCTGGATAAAGCCGGTCTGATGATGTACGGCCAGATGACCGCCGGTTCCTGGATTTACATCGGTGCGCAGGGCATCGTGCAGGGCACTTACGAAACTTTCGCGGAGGCGGGGCGTCAGCATTATGACAGCAATCTGCGCGGCAGGTGGATCCTGACGGCCGGTCTGGGCGGGATGGGCGGGGCTCAGCCGCTGGCGGGCGTGCTGGCCGGGGCCTGTGTGCTGGCCATTGAATGTCAGGAATCGCGTATTGATTTTCGTCTGCGCACCCGTTATCTCGATTACAAAGCGCACAGCATTGATGAAGCGCTGACCATGATCGAAAAAGCGTGCGCAGAGAAGAAAGCCATTTCAGTGGGGCTGCTGGGCAATGCCGCTGAACTGATGCCGCAACTGGTCGCCCGTGCCAAAGAAGGCGGTCTGCGACCAGATATCGTCACTGACCAGACATCGGCCCACGACCCGCTGAACGGCTATCTGCCGGAAGGCTGGAGCCTCGAAAAATGGCAGGATGCGCGGCAGTCTGATCCGCAGTCGGTGGTAAAAGCCGCGCGGGCGTCGATGGCGAAACACGTTCAGGCGATGCTGGATTTCCATGCGATGGGTATCCCGACAGTGGATTACGGCAATAACATCCGACAGGTTGCCAAAGATGAAGGGGTGACGAATGCCTTTGATTTTCCGGGTTTTGTGCCTGCTTATATCCGTCCGCTGTTCTGCGAAGGTAAAGGCCCGTTCCGCTGGGTGGCGCTCTCCGGCGACCCGGAGGATATCTATAAAACCGACGCCAAACTGAAAGAACTGTTCCCGGATAACGCGAATCTGATCAACTGGCTGGACATGGCGCGCGAACGTATTGCTTTCCAGGGATTACCGGCACGTATCTGCTGGCTGGGGCTGGGCGAGCGTCATCTTGCCGGGCTGGCATTCAATGAAATGGTGCGCAACGGCGAGCTGAAAGCGCCGGTGGTGATTGGCCGTGATCATCTGGATACCGGCTCTGTGGCTTCCCCGAACCGTGAAACCGAAGCCATGAAAGACGGCTCCGACGCGGTGTCCGACTGGCCACTGCTCAATGCCTTGCTCAACACCGCAGGCGGCGCGACGTGGGTCAGCCTGCATCATGGCGGCGGCGTCGGGATGGGCTTTTCACAGCATGCAGGCATGGTGATTGTGGCGGACGGCACGCCCGAAGCCGATGCCCGCCTTGAACGCGTGCTGTGGAACGATCCGGCCACCGGCGTGATGCGCCATGCCGATGCGGGGTATGATCAGGCGCAGGCGTGTGCAGAACGGAATCATTTGAATCTGCCGATGATCTGACTTGCCTTAGGTGTGGCTTATCGCTGCGTGTCTGTTATGGCCTAAGGATCTGTTTCCTTATCGGCAACCGAGAAACTCCCTCCCCTGCGAAGGGGAGGGTTGGGGTGGGGTATTAAAGTAAAATCAATGAGTTGAAGTTTACCTTGACAAGGTGTTAGCCCTTAAAACCCCCTCCCAACCTCCCTCTTCGCAGGGGGAGGAGCAAAGATGAAAAACAATCTGCCGTTGATTTTAAGATCGTGCGGGCGATTCAGAAATCTTGCTGAACGGAGCGGCCTGGAGACCTAAGGCTCCAGGATCGAGAGAAGGAACCGCGCAGCGGCAAGATTTCCAGCCTGTCGCTGTGGTACCTGAAACATGGCCAGCAAGCGATAGCGCGCAGTTAAAAAACGCAGGATTCCAAAGGGTTTCGTTTAAAACCCTTTGCGCCCGTTTGGGCGGCGAGCCCAAGCATCTGGCCAGTTCGGCTGGCAATCCCACGAAAAATTTCTCTTGTCCAGCTTTGTAAGCTGGTGTCAAATCAGATGATTAGCGTCCTGCGGGTAAGCCCGTTAAATAAAGGAAATCATATGACCCAGACCCTCCGCGTTGGCCTTGTTGGCTATGGTTTTGCCAGCAAAACCTTCCATTCTCCCCTGATTGATGGCACCCCCGGCCTTGAACTGGCGGTCGTGTCCAGCAGCGATGCGGGCAAAGTTCATGCCGACTGGCCCCATGTTGCAGTGGTTGATTCGCCGGAAAAACTGTTCGCTGATGCGTCCATTGATCTGGTGGTGATCCCGACCCCGAACACCACCCATTTCCCGCTGGCGAAGCTGGCGCTGGAAGCCGGTAAGCACGTTATCGTCGATAAGCCCTTCACCGTGACACTGGAAGAGGCCCGCGAGCTGGATGTGCTGGCGCGTGAGAAAGGCAAAGTGCTGTCGGTCTTCCATAACCGTCGCTGGGATTCGGATTTCCTTACGGTTAAGGCGCTGATCAACGAAGGCGCGCTGGGCGATATCGTTTATTTCGAATCTCATTATGACCGTTACAAGCCGCAGGTGATGCAACGCTGGCGTGAAAGTGATGCGCCGGGCAGCGGCATCTGGTTCGATTTAGGTTCGCATCTGCTGGATCAGGCGCTGCAATTGTTCGGCACGCCGGATACGTTGCAGGCAGATCTGGCGGTGCTGCGTCCGGGCGGCAAAGCGGTGGATTATTTCAACGCCGTGCTGACCTATCCGCGGCGTCGCGTGGTGCTGCACAGCACCGTGTATGCGGTGGCGGAAACGGCACGCTTTATCGTGCAGGGCGAAAAGGGCAGCTACGTGAAGTTTGGGCTGGATCCGCAGGAAGATCGTCTGAAAGCCGGAGAGCGTTTGCCTCAGCCGGACTGGGGCTTCGACAAGCGCGACGGTGTGATTACGCTGAGCCATGACGGCGTGCTGGCCGAGAAATCCCTGCTGACCATTCCGGGTGATTATCCGGCTTATTACGCCGGTGTGCGTGATGCGATTAACGGACAGGGCGACAATCCGGTCCCTGCCGCTGATGCGATCCGCGTGATGGAAATGCTCGAACTGGGGATGCAGTCCTCGGAACAACAGGCGACACTGAAAGTCATCAAGAACTAACACGTCGTCTACGCTTTTAAGATGTCACCACGGTGGCATCTTTCTTTTTCGTTTGTTATTCACTTTGCAAGGAAGGTTCATGTCCTGGTTACAACGTCTGAAAATTGACAAGTTTTTGCTGATTCTGGTGTGTGTGGTGGTGATTGCGTCATTCTTTCCGTGTGAAGGGATTTATAAAACCCTCTTCGGCTACCTGACCACCGCCGCCATTGCGCTGCTGTTCTTTATGCACGGCGCGAAGCTTTCGCGTGAAGCGATCATGGCGGGGATCAGCCACTGGCGGCTGCACGTGGTGGTGTTCCTCAGCACCTTCGCGCTGTTCCCGCTGTTGGGGCTGGGCATGAAATGGCTGGTGCCGGTGGGCATTCTGACGCCGACGTTGTACTACGGTTTCCTGTATCTCTGCGCACTGCCCGCTACCGTGCAGTCGGCGATCGCCTATACCTCTGTGGCGGGCGGCAACATTCCGGCAGCGATTTGCAGCGCGTCCGCATCCAGCATTCTGGGCGTGTTTCTGTCGCCGGTGCTGGTCGGACTGCTGATGCACACGCAGGGCGGCACCAGCGACACCCTGCACGCGATTGGCTCCATCGTATTGCAACTGATGGTGCCATTTATTATCGGGCATCTTTGCCGTCCGCTGATCGGCGCATGGGTGCAACGTCATAAAAAAATCGTTAACGTCACTGACCGTTCATCGATTCTGCTGGTGGTGTATGTCGCGTTCAGCGAGGCGGTGGTGCAGGGGATCTGGCATCAGATCAACGGCTGGTCGCTGCTGGCGATCCTCGGTTGTTCCATTGTTTTGCTGACCATCGTGCTGGTAATCAATACCTACGTGGCGCGTCTGTTTGGTTTTAATACCAAAGACGAAATCACCATCGTGTTCTGCGGTTCGAAGAAAAGTCTGGCGAACGGTATTCCGATGGCGAACGTGCTGTTCCCGGCGGCGGCTGTGGGCGCGATGGTGTTACCACTGATGATTTTCCATCAGATCCAGCTGATGGTCTGCGCGGTGCTGGCCTCGCGTTATGCCAAACGTGTGGCGCGTGAAGAAGCGGCGGCGCTGGTGAAAAAAGAAGAAGTCAAAACCGTGTAAACCACGGCGGAAAAAGAAAAGGGCGGAGAGTTTATCCCGCCCTTTTTTATGGTCTGAGAAACGGTTATGCGGACACTTTGTCGCGGATCGCCTGCTTTTCAGCTTCGGTCAGGAATGCCATGGTCAGGCCGTTTTCCTGTGCTTTGCGGATTTCGTTCTGCGTCAGACCGGCTGCCGGGGCGGCAACAAGATATTCGTTAGCAATCTCAATGCCCTGAACCGCCGGGTCATCGGTATTGATAGATGCCAGCACGCCGTGGCGCAGGAAAGTCGCCAGCGGATGTTGTTCAAACGACGCGACGGTGCTGGTCTGAATGTTAGAGGTCAGGCAGGATTCGATACCAATCTGATGCTTCGCCAGGAAATCCATCAGTGCAGGATCCTGTGCGGCTTTCACGCCATGACCGATGCGCTCAGCGCCCAGTTCACGGATCGCCTGCCAGATGCTTTCCGGCCCTGCGGCTTCACCGGCATGGACGGTTATCCGCCAGCCTGCGTCACGCGCACGGTTAAAGTGGCTGAGGAACAGGCTGCCCGGGAAGCCCAGTTCATCACCGGCCAGATCGAGCGCGGTAATGCCGTCGCGGTGCGCCAGCAATCCTTCCAGTTCCTGCAGGCAGGCATCTTCCCCAAAGGTACGGCTCAGAATGCCGATCAGGCGCACATCGATATCATGATTCTGCTGACCTTCGCGGATCCCTTCGATCACGGCTTCCACCACGCCTGCCACCGGCAGTTTGTGGTTCATCGCCATGTAATACGGGGAGAAACGCAGTTCGGTATAGTGCAGACCGGCCTTCGCCGCATCTTCGACGTTTTCTTTAGCAATACGGCGGCAGGCATCGAGATCGCCCAGCACCTTGACCCCCCAGTCGAGTTTCTGCAGAAAACTCACCAGATCCGGTTCGGTATGCATCACCTGCACGTGGGGACGCAGGGCTTCAAGTTCGTTAGCAGGCAGGGACAGAGTAAACTGACGGCCTAAATCGAGAATGGTTTGAGCGCGGATGTTGCCATCAAGGTGGCGGTGAATATCGGTCAGGGGAAGGCGTGTGTCGATCATGGTGTGCACTCATTATTATTGAAATGTGCGGGGCATTATAACTGTATTTAGTTGCGCAACAAGAAGGGTTTTGAATTTGCTCCCTCCCCTGCGAAGGGGAGGGTTGGGGTGGGGTATTAAAGAAATATCAGGAGGTTGAAGTGTTCATTGACCGGGTGTTTGCCCTTAAAACCCCCTCCCAACCTTGTATGTTCATTTCAATGATTGATTTACGTCGTTGATCATTGAAATCTCTTTCAAGCATCTATTATTTTAA
>NZ_SOAO01000017.1:0-116529 GCF_004364755.1 Rahnella sp. BIGb0236 | reverse complement strand
ACGCATAAAAAAATCCGGAAACGAAGAACGTTTCCGGATTTTTACACAGCCATAGGATCGTTCAAGTGATCCTTAACTGATCGGCATTACTCCCGAAGGAGCCTTTCGCAGACAGCAATTTTCTTACGGTTGCTGTGAATTATTCAGCGTCAGCATCAGCCCTTCACGGCGCATCTCCGCCGCTTCAGCCGGTTTGTGCAGTTTATCCAGCGCATCAGCCAGCCAGGCATAATCATAGGCGTCAGGGCGTTGTTTCAGCGCCTCACGGAACGCATCGCTCGCCTGCTGCCATTCACCGTGCTTCATCAGTAACTGACCCAGCGTGCTGCTCAGCAGCGGCGTTGTGCCATTCTGTTTGATCAGCTGACGCAGTGTTTTTTCCAGCTGTTCAGGATTACCCGAACGCAGTTTCGGCATCAGTGCCACCAGACGATCGTCATACTGGCGTTTGAGTCCGTCGAGGATCACTTCCTGCGCCAGATCCTGATCGTTGCATTCAATCAGATGCGTCGCCATCGCCACCTGCAACGCCACTTCATGACGGGTTTTACGGCTCTGATCTTTCCACCAGCGTTTCAGGCCTTCGCTGCCTTCTTCCGCCATCAGCTGATTCATCATGCCGATATAAGCCTGCTCCTGCAGCACCCGGATTTCATCGTCGGTATGAATATCGGCTTTCGCCATCGACGGTAAAATCTCCAGCAGCGAGCCGTACGCGCCGGTCAGAAGATATGCCTGCTCTGCCAGACGTAAGACTTCCGGATGGCGTGGCGACTGCCCCAGCAACCGGTCCACGCCATGACGAGCGGCGTGAACTTCGCCACGGGCCAGCTGAATACGGACACGGGTAATGTCGACCGGCATCTGATCGGTATCCGCAATTTCTGCGGCACGTTCCAGATACTGATTGGTACGGATATCATCGCCGCGCTGCTGTGCCGCTTCTGCGGCCAGTAAATAGTTCACCACCGGTTGTTCTGCGTGATCGGCATTGCGCGCCAGCAGTTTTTCCATCTGACGATGGTCGCCTTCTGCCAGTTTGAGCATCGCGGCGTTCGTTTGCTTACGCGCTTTAGAGCTTTTACGCCCGGCAAACCAGCCACGGGTACGAGCACCGGTACGCATGACGCGGCGCAGGATCCATTCAATGAAGAACAGCACCAGAATCAGTACGATCATCATGATGACTAAACCGGTGACGCTGGTCTCGATGTTGTAATTGTCGGTCTGGATCAGGACGTAGCCCTGATGTCCGGCCAGTATCGGGCCGACGATGATGCCGGCAAAGACAATCAGGAATAACACGAAAACTCGTAACATGCGTTATTCCCCCTGCGTGGCGGCGGCGGGCTGCTGAAGCAGGTTACGCACGCGGGTCTGCATCAGTTTTTCCAGCATCGGCTGGCTTTTCAGCTCATCCGGCACATCCATTGAAACAGACTGCTGGCTGAGATTATCCAGATCTTCAAGGAAGGCTTTGGTCGACGGATCGGTCGTATCGAAGTAGGCGCGAACCCAGGTCGAGACACTTTCCAGCGACTGTTTATACACTTCATCCTGATGACGCGGCACGGCCTGCGCGGCGATCAGCAGACGCGAGCGGATATTCTCGCGCAGATACACATCCTGATTCGGTGCCAGCAGCGGTTCGGCACTGGAATCGCGGCGGCGGATGGTGATGAAGTCATCCATAAAGTTGTGCCAGCTTTTGGTCAGGTTCTGACGCCATTCGGCCAGCGAACCGGAGAGGCTGGAGCTGTCATTATCCATCGGAGAATCATCCGTATCATTGTCGGCCAGACGCAGGTTATCCACCTGATTCGACAACTGATTCAGCTTGAGGATGATGCCGTCGAAATCGACCTGTGTGACAGCCGAAAGGCTGCCCACGTCTTCGTTCAGCGCACGACGCACGTCAATCAGGCTCGGATCGTTCATATCCGCCAGGCTGGCATCGGCACTTTTCAGCAGCGCGGCAGCGGTGGTCACATCCTGATCGCTCCATAATTTGCGACCGGCCAGTTTCACCAGATAATCGGCCTGCGCCAGTAACCAGGTTTTGGCATCGCTGCCGGAAATGCTGGCGACTTTATCCTGTAATTCGTTCAGCTGGCGACTGAGTGAGGCCTGCTGCCGGTCTGCTTCCTGCTGACTTTTCGACTGCTGAGCAAGCAGGGCCGCGATTTGCTGTTTGTCCTGTTGCTGGGTTTTTTGCAGTGCATCGAGTTGTTCAGAAAGTGACTGGTCTGCAGCGGCCTGCGCCAGCGATTGCTGGTGGCCGTGATAGTAAAGACCTGCACCCAGTGCGATCACCAGGACAATGGCGATGGCACCTAATACCGGTGCGGTGCGCTGCTTTTTGCGCAACGTTTTCAGCTCCTGATCCCGGTCGGAAGCGTCTGGCTGGGGGCTCTCAACCGCCGGGGAGATCACAATGTTCTCATCCGGTGCGGAAGGATTTTTTTGTTCCGTCATTTTGGCACATCCCTTAGTCAGGTAATTGTAATGCGCGGATCAGCGCATCATTGTCTGCATTCTCAGCAACCCGAATCGCGCTCCAGCCAAGCTGGCTGGCGAGGGTTGCCAAACGTTCGCTGACCACCACCAGGTTACAGCGCAGTAACCATGAATGTCGGTAGTATTCAGGAACTAACTGGTACAGCTGTTGCAGCATTTCTCCGCTGGTGACGACCAGCGTGTCAATTCCGGCGCGTTGCCACTGGGCACTTTGTTCGCTGGCATCGTAGTAAACCGGGCTGCGCTGGTAACATTCGCAGTAGGTCACCTCCACACCGCGTTCAGCCAGTGTCTCTGCCAGCAATTCGCGTCCGCCATTACCGCGTAATATCAGGGCTTTTTTGCCCTGAATGCGCTGCAATGCCGGAAGATTCAGTAATGTCTCGCTGGTTTCGCCATCCTGAGGATAGAGAACCGGCAGGCTGCTGGCCCGGTGAAAAAGCAGGCCCGTGGTGCGTCCGATCGCGTAATAATTTAACGTGTCCGGCCAGCGTGTCGCGGACTGGCGCAATGCGCGGTCAGCGTAATTCACCGCGTGTTGCGAGAGCACAAACACCAGATCCTGCTGATTTAATGAGGATAGCAGGTTCGGCAGCGATGCGAGCTGGTTCCCCGGTGCAAATTCAATCAACGGGGAATGGAAGGCGACCCGACCCAGAGTACGCAGCCGGCTGACCAGTGCTTCTCCTGCCGGAGAGGGGCGGGTGACCAGAATGGTCATTTAGGGGCGTTCCCCTGATAGACCTCATGCAGAATTTCACGCGCGCCGTTGGCCAGCAGCTCTTCTGCCAGATCCACACCCATGCTGTGCGCATTGGCGGAAGGACCACGGCGTTCACCGCATACCATCAGGCTGCCGTCCGGTGCGCCGACCAACGCACGCAACCACAGCTCGTCGCCTTCCAGTTCTGCATAACTGCCAATCGGCACCTGACAGCCGCCTTCAAGGCGCATATTCATGGCGCGTTCAGCCTGCACACGTAATGTGGTTTCACGGTGTGCCAGCGGGGCGAGTAACTCGCGGGTGATATGATCGTCGAGACGGCATTCGATGCCTACGGCACCTTGTCCGACAGCGGGCAGACACTCTTCCGGCGTCAGCGCGCAGGTAATGCGGTTTTCCAGACCCAGACGTTTCAGGCCGGCGACAGCCAGAATAATGGCATCGTATTCGCCATTATCGAGTTTGGACAGACGGGTGCCAACGTTGCCGCGCAGATCGCGGATCACCAGATCCGGACGTTTCTGACGCAACTGGCACTGACGGCGCAGGCTCGAGGTGCCGACGATACTGCCTTGCGGTAAGTCTGCGAGACTGGCGTACTGACCGGAGACGAATGCATCACGCGGGTCTTCACGCTCACAAATAGTGACCAGTCCCAGACCTTCAGGGAACTCCACCGGCACATCTTTCATCGAGTGCACGGCGATATCGGCACGGCCATCAAGCATCGCCAGTTCCAGCTCTTTGACGAACAAACCTTTACCGCCCACTTTGGCCAGCGGGGTATCTAAAATGATATCGCCCTTGGTGACCATTGGGACCAGTTCCACCTGCAAACCGGGGTGACAGGCCATCAGCTGGCTTTGAACATATTGTGCCTGCCACAAAGCCAGAGGGCTCTGGCGGGTGGCAATTCGAATGATTTTGTCTAACATGTTTGTTACCGTTTAACTGTCTCTGTGACCATCCTACCACTGACAATAGAAAGCTGTCAGCGTAAGAAGCCATTCGTCAAGGAAGGTTAACGGGAGTCTAAGAGATTTGTTCCGTTTCGGAACAGACGGTAAAATCCAGAGAAGCGGAAGAGTAATTGTGGTGCGTTACTTTCTTTACGGTCAAACAGCAAGGTGTTAAATTGATCACGTTTCCAGCAATTATTCGTCAACTATTTGCACAATCACGGTTGTTCAAAGCATAAGCATCACCATAAATGACGGATTTGGAACGGGGTTCTTTCCAGACACTGTATAATCAGGCGAAACGTCTTGTACCTCTACATCGAGACATTGAAGCAAAGATTGGATGCGATCAACCAGTTACGGGTCGATCGTGCGCTGGCTGCCATGGGTCCTGCGTTTCAACAGGTCTATCAGCTGCTTCCTGTCTTTTTACATCAACATCACCCTCTGATGCCGGGATACCTTGAAGGTAAGGTTCCGCATGGTATCTGTGTTTTCACGCCTGATGAATCCCAAAAAACCTACCTGACTGACCTTGAAGAGAAATGGGGCAGCGCACTTGAGCCTCTGGTGAAAGGTGAATTACCGATCACCGGCGTCTATTCTATGGGCAGCACATCCTCCATCGGTCAGAGCCAAAGCTCCGATCTGGATATCTGGGTCTGTCATCAGTCCTGGCTCGACAACGAAGAACGCAACCGCTTACAGCAAAAATGCACCCTGCTGGAAAAATGGGCCGCCTCGCTGGGCGTGGAAGTCAGTTTCTTCCTGATCGACGAAAACCGCTTCCGCCATAATGAAAGTGGCAGTCTGGGCGGAGAAGACTGCGGTTCAACGCAGCACATCTTATTGCTCGACGAATTCTACCGTACCGCCGTGCGTCTGGCCGGTAAGCGTATTCTGTGGAATATGGTGCCGGGCGAAGAAGAAGCGCATTACGATGAATATGTGCTGTCGCTGTATGCGCAGGGCGCGCTGACGCCGAACGAATGGCTGGATCTCGGTGGCCTCAGTACCCTGTCCGCCGAAGAGTATTTCGGTGCGAGCCTGTGGCAGTTATATAAAAGCATCGACTCGCCTTATAAAGCGGTGCTGAAAACGCTGCTGCTGGAAACCTATTCCTGGGAATACCCGCAAACCCAATTGCTGGCGATGGATATCAAACAACGTCTGCATCAGGGCGAGATCGTCTGCTTCGGGCTTGATTCCTATTGCATGATGCTCGACCGCGTGACCCGCTACCTCACTCAGATTGAAGACACCACCCGCCTTGATTTAGTCCGCCGTTGCTTCTATTTAAAAGTGTGCGAAAAACTGTCCCGTGCACGGGCGTCGGTCGGCTGGCGTCGTGAAATTCTCAGCCAGCTGGTGGCTGAATGGGGATGGGACGAAGAGCGTCTGGCGATCCTGGATAACCGGGCGAACTGGAAAATCGAGCGTGTACGCGAAGCGCATAACGAACTGCTTGATGCCATGATGCAAAGCTATCGCAACCTGATCCGCTTTGCCCGTCGTAACAATTTAAGCGTCAGTGCCAGCCCGCAGGATATCGGCGTGCTGACCCGTAAGTTGTACGCCGCGTTTGAAGCGCTGCCGGGCAAAGTCACGCTGGTGAACCCGCAGATTTCGCCTGATTTGTCCGAAAGCGATTTAACCTTTATTCATGTGCCGATTGGCCGTGCCAACCGCACCGGCTGGTATCTGTATAACCAGTCGCCGTCGATGGATTCTATCGTCAGCCATCAGCCGCTTGAATATAACCGCTACCTGAACAAACTGGTGGCCTGGGCCTATTTCAATGGTCTGCTGACCTCCACCACGCGTCTGCATATTAAAAGTGGCAGCTTGTGTGATATCGCCAAATTGCGCGAACTGGTGGCGGATGTCTCGCATCACTTCCCGTTGCGTCTGGCGGCACCGACGCCCAAAGCGTTGTACAGCCCGTGCGAAATTCGTCACTTAGCGATTATCGTCAATCTGGAACATGATCCGACCGCAGCCTTCCGTAATCAGGTCGTGCATTTTGATTTCCGTAAACTGGATGTGTTCAGCTTCGGGCAGAATCAGGAATGCATGGTCGGCAGCATTGACCTGCTCTATCGCAACTCATGGAATGAAGTGCGTACGCTGCATTTCAGCGGTGAACAGGCAGTGCTGGAAGCGCTGAAAACCATTCTGGGCAAAATGCATCAGGATGCCGCGCCGCCGGAATCGGTGGAAGTGTTCTGCTACAGCCAGCATTTACGGGGTCTGATCCGTACCCGTATCCAGCAGCTTGTGACCGAATGCATTGAGCTGCGCCTGTCGAGCAAGCGTCTCGAGCCGGGCCGTTTCAAGGCCGTGCGCGTGGCCGGACAAACCTGGGGGCTGTTCTTCGAGCGTCTGAGCGTTTCTGTGCAAAAGCTGGAAAATGCGATCGAATTCTACGGTGCGATTTCCAACAACAAACTGCATGGTCTGTCAGTGAAATTGCAAACCGATCAGGCGCATCTGCCGGCGGTGATTGATGGCTATGCCAGTGAAGGGATCATTCAGTTCTTCTTCGAAGACAGCGCGGACGACATTGGTTTCAACATCTATATTCTGGATGAATCGAACCGCGTCGAGGTCTATCACCATTGTGAAGGCAGCAAAGAGGATCTGGTGCGCGATGTCAGCCGCTTCTACTCGTCTTCTCATGACCGGTTTACCTACGGCTCGAGCTTCATCAACTTCAACCTGCCGCAGTTTTACCAGATTGTTTCTCTCGATGAGCGCATTCAGGTGATCCCTTTCCGCAGCAATGCGTTAACGGCGACCTGCGCCACATTGCCTGAAAGTGACGCGGAACCTTCCCGGCTGAAACAGCAATTCCAGTTGCATTAGAAAAGGCGTCCGTATCGCGGACGCATGGCAGATTATCCGGCTTTCCTTCCCTTTGAACCCTGAAAATGTGCCCGTGGGATTTATCGATTCCTGTTGCTTTTCATGATCCACCTGCGATTATAGAGAGCTTGGTCGCATGAATTACGGGCATTCATAAAATGAAAAACGCTTTACGCTGGTCTCTGGCCGCGACAATACTCTTTTCTCTTACCGGTTGCGGGCTTAAAGGGCCGCTGTATTTCCCTAAAGCGGATAAAACATCTACCCAGAAAACCAGTCAGGTTCCGGGTACCAGTAACGATGGTTCATCCCAGCAGCAGGGCGTTTCACCAGAAGATCTCGCCTCGAGCCCTGATAATGACTAACTGACGGAAATTGTCAGAGGTGCCGGCTGATGATCGCCGGTCCATATCAAGCAGGGATCATCGCGACTGGATTTGACCAGCGGTAAACGGAGTCAGTTATGCAGTTCTCCAAAATGCACGGCCTGGGCAACGATTTTATGGTTGTTGACGCCGTGACTCAAAATGTCTATTTCTCGCCTGAATTGATTCGCCGTTTGTCCGATCGTCACCGTGGTGTGGGTTTTGACCAGCTGCTGGTGGTGGAACCGCCTTACGATCCCGAACTGGATTTCCATTACCGCATTTTTAATGCGGATGGCAGCGAAGTGGCGCAGTGCGGCAATGGCGCGCGCTGTTTTGCCCGCTTCGTGCGGATTAAAGGTCTGACGAACAAACGCGATATCCGCGTCAGTACGCAGACAGGTCGCATGGTGCTGACCGTCACGGAAGATGAAGACGTGCAGGTCAATATGGGCGAGCCGGTCTTTGAACCGCAGCAGGTGCCTTTCCGTGCAGCGAAACCGGAAAAGACCTATATTCTGCGGGCGGAAGAGCGCACAGTATTCTGCGGCGTGGTGTCGATGGGAAACCCGCACTGCGTGTTACAGGTTGAGGATGTTCTGACGGCAGACGTCGAGGTTCTCGGGCCGATGCTCGAAAGCCACGAACGTTTCCCGGAACGTGTGAACGTAGGATTCATGCAGATTGTCAGCCCGGAAAGCGTGAAGTTACGGGTGTACGAGCGCGGTGCCGGTGAAACCCAGGCGTGCGGAAGTGGCGCCTGTGCGGCGGTTGCGGTCGGCATTCAGCAAGGTTTACTCGCAGAAGAAGTTCAGGTGGAACTGCCGGGAGGCAGCCTCGACATTCGCTGGAAAGGGCCGGGTCATCCGCTCTATATGACCGGACCTGCCACTCATGTTTACGACGGATTTATTCATCTATGAACAATCTTGATGACCAGATTGAACCGGTGATAGCACTCGACGACGACAGCGTGATGCAATATCTGCTGCAAAACCCGGATTTCTTTATTCGCAATGCCCGCAGCGTCGAGCAACTGCACGTACCGCATCCGGTGAAAGGCAGCACCTCGCTGGTTGAATGGCAACTCGGGCGTCAGCGTCATCAGATCGCGCAGCTTGAAGAAGAAATTACCTTATTGATGGAGCAGGCCTCGATCAACGAATCGCTGTTCGGGCGGATGATTGAGCTTCAGGCCACGCTTGCGGCGGCCAGCAGTTTGCAGGATATGCTCAACCGCCTGCAACGCTGGGCGCGCAGTCTGGGGCTGGCGGGCGCCAATGTGCGTCTGTTCAGCGAAGGCTGGCGCATCGGTGCGCCGTCTGACTTCACCCATCTTGCGGTGAGCCGCAGCGCGTTTGAATCGATGCGTATTCAGCGTCTGGGTGAAACCCCGCATTATCTCGGCAGCCTGAACGGCCCGGAATTACTGCTGTTATTACCGCAGGCGAAAGCCGTGGGTTCCGTTGCTCTGTCGCTGATGGGCGAGCAGGGTGAGCTGGGCGTACTGATTTTCAGCAGCCGTGACCCGCAGCATTATCAGCCGGGAATGGGCACCGTCTTACTTGATCAGCTGGCTAAGATGCTGCCCGGCCTGCTGGAACGCTGGATCGAACGGGTATGACTCACACCGAATCGCCTCTGTATCCTGCGGTCGAGGCGTTTCTGCGTTACCTGCACGTCGAACGTCAGCTCAGCCCGCTTACCACCACCAATTACAGCCGCCAGTTAGAAGCCCTGATCGCCCTCTCCGGCGAGATCGGCATTTCCAGCTGGCAGCAACTCGATGCGCCAAAAGTCCGCATGTTACTGGCACGCAGCAAACGCGCCGGTTTAGGGGCGTCCAGTCTGGCGCTGCGCATGTCTTCACTGCGCAGCTTTCTCGACTGGCTGGTACGTCAGGGCGTATTGAGCGCCAACCCCGCCAAAGGTATTTCTACGCCGCGCGCCCCCAAACATCTGCCGAAAAATCTTGATGTCGATGAAGTGAATAAACTGCTGGAAATCGACCTCAACGATCCGCTTTCCGTGCGTGACCGTGCGATGCTGGAAGTGATGTACGGCGGCGGATTGCGTCTTTCGGAACTGGTGGGTATCGACTGCAAACATATCGATATGGCCTCCGGCGAAGTGCGCGTGTTGGGGAAAGGCAGCAAAGAACGTAAAGTGCCGATTGGCCGGACGGCCGTCACCTGGCTTGAACACTGGCTGGCGCGGCGCGCTGATTTTAATCCGCAGGATGATGCGATGTTTTTGTCGAGCAAAGGCAGCCGTATTTCGGCGCGAAACGTCCAGAAACGGTTTGCCGAGTGGGGCGTGAAACAGGGCGTGAACAGCCATATCCATCCGCATAAACTGCGACATTCTTTTGCCACGCACGTGCTGGAATCCAGCGGCGATCTGCGTGCGGTACAGGAACTGCTGGGCCACGCGAATTTGTCCACCACCCAGATTTATACCCACCTCGACTTTCAACATCTGGCGACGGTTTACGACGCCGCGCATCCCCGCGCTAAACGAGGAAAATCCTGATGAAGTTCTATCGTCCGCTGAAACGCATTGAAGCGATCACCTTCGATTTAGACGACACGCTGTATGACAATTACGACGTTATCCGCCGTACCGATGCTGAAACGCTGAAATCGATTCAGGGTTTCCATCCGGCGCTGGCCGACATGGCACCGGACACCATCCGCCTGATGCGCGCAGAACTGCTGGCAGAGGATGCGGAGATTTATCACGACGTCACCGAATGGCGTCGTCAGGCGGTGTTGCTGGCGATGAAGCGCGCAGGTCTGAGCGAAAGTGATGCCACGCTGGGCACAAAAGCCGCGATGGAAACCTTCGCCCTGTGGCGCAGCCGGATTTATGTTCCGGGTGAAAACCATGACGCGCTGGCGGCACTGGCAGAACGCTGGCCTCTGGTGGGCATCACCAACGGCAATGCCGATCCGACCGCGTTTGGTTTGTCGCAATATTTGCAGTTTACCCTGCGTGCCGGTGAGCATGGCCGCGCCAAGCCTTATGCCGACATGTATAAAAAGGCCTCGCTGAAACTGGATATTCCGCTGGAAAATATCCTCCACGTCGGCGATGACCTGACGACAGACGTCGCCGGTGCCGTGCGTTGCGGGATGCAGTCATGCTGGATTAATCTGCGCGAAGGCAACCTGATGCACATTAAGGATGCCCGTCTGTTGCCGCATATTGAGATTTCGCAGTTGGCATCGCTGACAGCATTGCTATAATCCCTTCTTAAATTACTCTGTATAAATTCACAGTAGAAATGCATTCGCGGCGATAATCTTCGCGTGAGTGCTTTTCTCATCCTGACAAACGGTGCCTATGGACGTTTCTGACCTGCTCGACAGCCTGAATGAAAAACAACGTGAAGCCGTGGCCGCGCCGCGCAGCAATCTGTTGGTGCTGGCCGGGGCAGGCAGTGGCAAAACCCGCGTGCTGGTTCACCGCATTGCGTGGCTGCTGGCGGTCGAAAAGTGCTCGCCGTATTCCATCATGGCGGTCACCTTTACTAACAAAGCGGCGGCCGAAATGCGCCACCGTATCGACCAGCTGATTGGCACCAGTCAGGGCGGCATGTGGATAGGTACCTTCCACGGTCTCGCGCACCGTTTGCTGCGTGCGCACCATTTAGACGCCAATCTGCCGCAGGATTTCCAAATTCTCGACAGCGACGACCAGATGCGTCTGATTAAGCGCCTGATCAAAGCGCTGAACATCGACGATAAACAATGGCCGCCGCGTCAGGCGATGTGGTACATCAACGGCAAAAAAGACGAAGGTCTGCGCCCGCAGCATGTCGAAACCTACAACAACCCGATTGAAGCAACCTGGCTGCGGATTTATCAGGCCTATCAGGAAGCCTGTGACCGTGCCGGGCTGGTGGATTTTGCCGAGCTGTTGCTGCGCGCCCACGAACTCTGGCTGAACAAGCCGCATATTTTGCAGCATTACCGCGAACGCTTTACCAACCTGATGGTGGACGAATTCCAGGACACCAACAGCATTCAGTACGCGTGGATCCGTCTGCTGGCGGGCGATAACAATAACGTGATGATCGTCGGCGACGATGACCAGTCGATCTACGGCTGGCGCGGGGCGCAGGTCGAAAACATCCAGCGTTTCCTGAAAGATTTCCCGAATGCGGAAACCATCCGTCTGGAGCAGAACTACCGCTCGACCAGCACCATCCTGAAAGCCGCCAACTCGCTGATTGAAAACAACAACGGCCGTATGGGGAAAAACCTGTGGACCGAAGACGGCGAAGGCGAGCCGATTTCACTGTATTGCGCCTTCAACGAACTGGATGAATCGCGCTTTGTGGTTAACCGCATCAAAACGTGGCAGGACAACGGCGGCGCGCTGAAAGACTGTGCCATTCTGTACCGCAGCAACGCCCAGTCGCGTGTGCTGGAAGAAGCCTTATTGCAAATGGCGATGCCGTACCGTATTTACGGCGGCCAGCGGTTCTTCGACCGTCAGGAAATCAAAGATGCGCTGGCATATCTGCGTCTGATGTCCAACCGTAATGACGATGCCGCCTTCGAGCGCGTGGTGAACACCCCGACGCGCGGTATCGGCGACCGTACGCTGGATGTGGTGCGCCAGACCGCCCGTGATCGTCAGCTGACCATGTGGCAGGCCACGCGCGCGCTGTTGCAGGAAAAAGTGCTGGCGGGCCGTGCAGCGTCTTCACTGCAACGCTTTACCGAACTGGTTGACGCACTGGCGCATGAAACGGCGGATATGCCGCTGCATGTGCAGACTGACCGGGTGATCAAAGATTCCGGCCTGTTCATCATGTATGAGCAGGAGAAAGGCGAAAAAGGTCAGGCTCGTATTGAAAACTTAGAGGAACTGGTGACGGCGACGCGTCAGTTCAGCTATCAGGATGAAGACGAAGACCTGATGCCGTTGCAGGCATTTCTGTCTCATGCCGCACTGGAAGCGGGCGAAGGGCAGGCAGATGCCAATCAGGACGCCACGCAGCTGATGACGCTGCACTCGGCCAAAGGGTTGGAGTTCCCGCAGGTGTTTATCGTCGGGATGGAAGAGGGCATGTTCCCGAGCCAGATGTCGCTGGAAGAAGGCGGGCGTCTGGAAGAAGAACGCCGTCTGGCCTATGTCGGTGTGACCCGCGCTATGCAGAAACTGACCCTGACCTACGCGGAAACCCGCCGTTTATACGGTAAAGAAGTCTCGCACCGTCCGTCACGTTTTGTCGGTGAATTGCCGGAAGACTGTGTCGAAGAAGTCAGGATGCGCGCCAACGTGTCACGCCCGATGAGCAACCGCAGCGTCGGCACGCCAACCAGCGTCAGCGACACCGGCTTCAAACTCGGCCAGCGCGTCATGCACCCTAAATTCGGCGAAGGCACCATCGTCAACATGGAAGGCAGCGGCGAACACAGCCGTCTGCAGGTGGCGTTTCCGGGGGAAGGGATCAAGTGGCTGGTCGCCGCCTACGCCCGCCTCGAAGCCGTCTGATTTTTAACTCCCTCCCCTGCGAAGGGGAGGGTTGGGGTGGGGTATTAAGGTCAAAAACCAACGTTTAAGCGCGCTTAATCTCCTGTTTTGTCTGTAAAACCCCCTCCCATCCTCCCCCTTCGCAGGGGGAGGAGCCGAAAGGTCAGAGGCTAAAAGTTTCACCCACTTCGGCTTTCGCATACCATTCCAGCGTTTCTTTTACGCCTGCTTCGCCTTCCGGCGGGGTGCCTGGCAGATAATCTTGTTCCTGTACCGGCTGATACGCGCCGTGTTTCACTTCAAAAATCACACCGCCTTCGTCGAGGGATAACACGCTGTGCCAGGTATTGGCCGGGATTTCCAGCAGACGGGTTTCTGCACCGAGCCACAGGCGTTCGGTGACTTTACCGCTGTTATCGTAAATCAGTACCAGAAAGCGGCCGCGCAGCGCGGTCAGCATTTCCCACGTATGCGGATGGCGGTGAATACGCACGTACGTGCCGGGTTCCATGGCGATCGCCAGACGCTGGACTGCGTCTTCCGGTGCCGGGTGGATATTCAGATTCTGACGCAGTCGCGGCGAATTCGCCGCCTGCGTGATCAGGTCACACAAGGTGTCTTGGTTTATCTGCTTAATCATGTTGGGTTCTGAAAGTGTGAGGAAATCCGGGCATTGAGTGTAGCCAAAAAAGTGCCTTCCGATAAGCCGCAAGAGGTGAACAGGTCAGCCTGAATTTTATGCATAAATGTTGCCAGTATAGATTTGTTCGCGGTTGACAGTCTTTTTACTCCCGGCGTAACATGCGCGCACTATTATCAATGAGGAACTTCGCCTTGGACACACCCAGTAGATACTGGCTCAATAACCTGTTCATCAGGTACCACTTCTAAGGCCCTCCTCTTTGCTGATGGCCTTAGTGGTTGTCAGCGACCCCCGTTCTGTCGCTGTGAGTCAGATCTGAACATGGTCTGAATTACGCCGGTGACACGTCTCACCCCGTGATTTTCTGTGCTTCAACGCGTTGTCCACTTTCCGTCATTCTTGGGAGAACGGGCACATGCTGAGTGCTTTTAAATTAGAAAACAGCCGCTTATCCCGTTTAGAGCTGGACGAGTCAGACGATCTCAAAACCTCATTGTGGGTTGATTTGGTTGAGCCGGACGATCAGGAACGTGAGCGTGTTCAATGTGAATTAGGGCAAAGCCTGGCGACACGTCCTGAACTGGACGACATCGAAGCCTCTGCACGTTTTTTTGAAGACGAAGACGGTCTGCACATTCACTCCTTCTTTTATTACGAAGATGCCGACGATCATGCCGGTAACAGCACCGTGGCCTTTACCGTGCGCGAAGGCCGTCTGTATACCCTGCGTGAACGCGAATTACCGGCGTTTCGTCTCTACCGTATGCGTGCCCGCAACCAGAAACTGGTCGATGGTAATGCGTATGAACTGCTGCTGGATCTGTTCGAAACCAAAATCGAACAGCTGGCGGATGAAATCGAAAATATCTACAGCGATCTGGAAAAACTCAGCCGGGTGATCATGGAAGGGCATCAGGGCGACGAATATGACGCCGCGCTTTCCACGCTCGCCGAGCTGGAAGATATCGGCTGGAAAGTCCGTTTGTGTCTGATGGATACCCAGCGCGCCCTCAACTTCCTGGTGCGCAAAGCCCGCTTACCGGCAGGTCAGCTGGAGCAGGCGCGTGAAGTGTTACGCGATATCGAATCCCTGCTGCCTCACAACGAATCCCTGTTCCAGAAAGTGAACTTCCTGATGCAGGCGGCGATGGGCTTTATCAACATCGAGCAGAACCGCATTATCAAGATTTTCTCGGTGGTATCCGTGGTCTTCCTGCCGCCCACGCTGGTGGCATCCAGCTACGGGATGAACTTCGAATTCATGCCTGAGCTGAAATGGTCATTTGGTTATCCGGGTGCGATTGCCTTGATGATCCTCGCCGGGCTGGCGCCTTATTTATACTTCAAACGTAAAAACTGGTTATAACCGACCATGCTGATGGAAAGGATGGCGCCGGCGGGGCAGTGGGTGATCCTCGTCGTTTCCTCACTGATTCTGGGCATTATTTTTCAAACCTTCCATGTGCCTGCTGCGCTTCTGCTCGGGCCGATGATTGTCGGCGTCATCATGGGCCTGCTGGGTGCCAGCGTGCGTATTCACCCGCTGTTTTTCAAAATATCGCAGGGCGTGCTGGGCTGTATGATCGCGCAAAGCCTGTCGCCCTCGATTCTCCCGCCGTTACTCAATGACTGGCCGCTGGTGCTGATGGTGCTGGTGGCGACGCTGCTCGCCAGCGGGCTTTCCGGCTGGCTGCTGGTGCGTTTCAGTCAGTTGCCCGGCCCGACCGGTGCGTGGGGATCGTCACCCGGCGGTGCCAGCGCAATGGTGGCGATGGCCGGTGATTTCGGTGCGGATGTCCGTCTGGTGGCATTTATGCAGTATCTGCGGGTGCTGTTTGTCGCCACCGCCGCCGCTTTTGTCGCCCGCATGGCGATGGGTGACAGCGCCTCGCTGGCGGCCGTCGTGGTCTGGTTCCCGCCGCTCACCTGGCGTTTCTTTGTGACGGTCTTTCTGGCGGTTGCCGGTGTCTGGCTGGGGCCGCGCCTGCGCATTCCTTCCGGCGCGTTGCTGCTTCCGGCGATTGTCGGCGCGGTGTTGCATTCCACCGGTACCGTGACCCTGGAAGTGCCGGAATGGCTGCTGGCGATGGCTTATACGCTGATTGGCTGGAGTGTCGGATTGCGCTTCACGCGGCCCATTTTCAAACTGGCTTTGCGTACGCTGCCGCAGATGATTGCCTCGATTATCGGGCTGATGCTGATTTGCGGGGGAATGGCGTGGGTGCTGACCAAACTGCTGCACGTCGATATGCTGACGGCGTATCTGGCGACCAGCCCGGGCGGGCTGGACACCGTGGCGATTATTGCGGCGGGCAGCCATGCGGATTTAGGTTTTGTGATGGCGATGCAAACGTTGCGTCTGATCACCATCCTGGCCACCGGTCCCGCCATGGCGCGCTTTATCTCACGCAGCGCTGTGCCCGCTTCTCCCCCGTCGTAAACGGCCCTGCGTATAGAGCGCATCGCTGATAAAGCACAGCAGACCTGCCCAGATAAAGCCAAAGGTGATGAGCTGAGAGGCGTTGACGGTTTCACCGTAAAACACCACGGCCAGCAGGAACATCAGGGTCGGCCCGAGATACTGGAAAAAGCCCAGTGTGGACAGTTTCAGCCGGGCAGCTGCGGCGGTGAAGAACAGCAACGGGATGGTGGTAATAATCCCGGCGGCCATCAGCAGCAGATCCAGCGACCACGGATTCGCGGACAGATTGCTGGTCGGGCTGTTGGCGATAAAGAACAGGTAAATCCCGGCGACCGGCAGCAGCCACAGGGTTTCTATCAGCATGCCGGTTTGGGAATCCACACCGATTTTTTTACGCAGCAGACCGTAAAACGCAAAGGTCAGCGACAGCCCGATGGCGATGATCGGCACCGAGCCGAAAATCCACACCTGTACCAGCACACCGGCGAACGCCAGCGCCACGGCAAACCATTGCAAACTCCGGAATCTTTCCCGCAAAAACAACATGCCGAGCACCACATTGACCAGCGGATTGATAAAGTAGCCGAGGCTGGCTTCCAGAATGTGATTATGGTTAATCGCCCAGATAAAAATCAGCCAGTTGCTGCCGACCAGCAGGGCGGTGATCAGTAACATGACGACTTTCTTCGGCTGTGCGAACACCCGCCGGACATCGCCCCAGCTGCGGCTGACCGACAGAAGCACTAACATGAAGAAGAAAGACCAGATCACCCGGTGCGTCAGAATTTCATCCGCCGGAACCTGTTTGATGAGTTTGAAATACGCCGGTGCGATCCCCCAGATCAGATAGGCGATAAAGGCAAAAATAATACCTTGCCGGGTACGTTGTGCGTCCATGTGGGTACCTGAAAAAAGAGTAAGGAAAGAAGCGGAGTTTACCTGATATCAGCCGACCATATAGGTTGCTGTAGTGGTCGCAATATGAATACCGGTGTCGCTATGCAGATCCACGCGTGCCACGGACACTTTATTCCCGGCGCGGATCAGGCTGGCCGAGGCAATAAAATATTCGCCACGGCCCGGTCGCAGGTAATCCACGCGCAAATCAATGGTGCCCATTTTGGCCAAACGCTGGCGCATTTCCGCTTCCAGTAACGGGTGATCCGGCTTGTCGCGACGGATCAGCGAACTGGTGACACACACCAGACCGGCGGCGACATCCAGCACGGCGGCGATCACGCCTCCGTGTAAGATTTTTTGTGCGGCGTTGCCGACCAGTTTGGTCTGATTGGCAAATTTCAGCTCTGCATAATCGCAGTCGAGACGTTTGAGTTCGAGCCCGAGTTCGCGGTTAAACGGCATATCGTAAACGAAAATATTGCCGATCAGTTGCAGGGCGGCCTCGTGGCTGAGGGATGAAGCAGACATGAATAAATTCCTGACGAAAACAAGTGAGCCGTATGTTCGCCGAAAAGGTTAACGGATTGTTGATTTTAGGTGCGGGGCGACGGGATTTCTAGCCAGCAAAGGATAAATGTATTCAATACTCATGCTGGCATGATTTTGCGTGTAAAATGCCCTGCTTTGGGGTTTCCTGACGTGAGTCAGCAAAAAAATCCGGCCGGGCAGCTGGCTTATATTAAATAATGAATTGTTCACTTTAGGGCGAGGGTACGGAAGAATGCGTAAAAATTGGGCTGTCGGAGCCACCATGCTGGCGATGCCATTACTGGGCCATGCAGCAGAAGCCACGGTGCAGGAAGTGCATGATAAACCTGCGGTGCGCGGCAGTATTATTGCGAATATGTTGCAGGAACACGACAACCCGTTCACGTTGTATCCTTACGAACCGAACTACCTGATTTACACCGATACCAGCAATATCAATAAGAAAGCGATCCAGTCTTATGACTGGGCAGACAATGCGCGTCATGATGAAGTGGCATTCCAGCTCAGCCTGGCCTTCCCGCTGTGGCGTGGCATTGCGGGTGAAAACTCGGTGCTGGGCGCGTCGTATACCCAGAAATCCTTCTGGCAACTTTCCAACAGCGGACAGTCTTCACCCTTCCGTGAGACCAACTACGAGCCGCAACTGTTCCTCGCCTGGGCAACGGATTACGATTTCCTTGGCTGGACAATGCGTGAAGCCGAATACGGTGTGGCTCATCAGTCCAACGGCCGCTCAGACCCGACATCCCGCAGCTGGAACCGCGTCTACGCGCGCTTTATGGCGCAGAACGGCAACTGGCAGGTTGATCTCAAACCCTGGTATCGCATTCCGGAAAGTGACAAAAACGACGACAACCCGGACATCACCAAGTACATGGGGTATTACCGTCTGAAAGTAGGCTATGCGTGGGGCGAAAGCGTGTTCAGCGTCGAAAGCCGTTACAACTGGAATACCGGTTACGGCGGCGCAACCACCGGCTGGAGCTACCCGATTTCCAAACAGGTACGCTTCTATACGCAGGTCTTCAGCGGTTACGGCGAGTCGTTGATCGACTACAATCACCGTCAGACGCGCATCGGTGTGGGCATTATGCTTAACGACATCATGTAATACCCGTCATACTTCAGGTTGCAGGTGCGTTGGCTGCAACCTGAATGATTTAGGGTATATTAGGTGTCGAAGCAGTACAGCCCCGGCGGCTTTCGGGTTTAGCCGGGTGGTTTGAACAGTTGGGGAATTGAGTGTCTACGGCGGCAGTGATAAACAAAGAAGAGCTGGCTCATCAGGTATTACGCGATACCTTCGGCTATCAGCAATTCAGACCAGGCCAGCAAACTATCATCAATACCGCCATTTCTGGCCGGGATTGTCTGGTGGTGATGCCCACAGGCGGCGGTAAATCGCTGTGCTACCAAATCCCTGCACTGGTGATGGACGGCCTGACGCTGGTCGTCTCGCCCCTTATCTCACTGATGAAAGATCAGGTTGACCAACTTATGGCGGCGGGTGTTGAAGCCGGTTGCCTGAACTCGACACAAACCCGTGAGCAACAGCTGGACGTGATGGCCGGTTGCCGCGCGGGACGCATTAAAATGCTGTATATCGCGCCGGAACGCCTGATGATGGGCGATTTCCTCGAACAGCTGCAACAGTGGAATCCGGCGATGCTGGCCGTGGATGAAGCCCACTGTATTTCCCAATGGGGCCACGATTTCCGTCCGGAATACCGCGCCCTGGGTCAGCTCAAGCTGCGTTATCCGCAACTGCCGGTGATCGCCCTGACCGCGACCGCCGATGAAGCCACCCGTAACGATATCGTCCGCCTGCTGGAACTGAACGATCCGCTGATTCAGGTCAGCAGTTTTGACCGTCCGAATATCCGTTACACGCTGGTGGAAAAATTTAAGCCGCTCGATCAGCTGATCCGCTTTGTGCAGGATCAGCGCGGCAAAAGCGGCATTATTTACTGTAACAGCCGTGCCAAAGTCGAAGACACCGCTGCCCGTCTGCAAAGCCGCGGGCTGAGTGTCGGCGCGTATCATGCCGGGCTGGATAACGACACCCGCGCCCGCGTGCAGGAAGGTTTTCAGCGTGATGACCTGCAAATTGTGGTCGCCACCGTCGCCTTCGGCATGGGCATCAACAAGCCTAACGTACGTTTTGTGGTGCACTTCGATATTCCCCGCACCATCGAATCTTATTATCAGGAGACGGGCCGGGCAGGGCGTGACGGCCTGCCTGCCGAAGCGGTACTGCTTTACGATCCGGCCGATATGGCGTGGCTGCGCCGCTGTCTGGAAGAAAAACCGGCTGGCGCTCAGCAGGATGTCGAACGCCATAAACTGAATGCGATGAATGCCTTCGCGGAAGCGCAAACCTGTCGCCGTCTGGTGTTGCTGAACTATTTCGGTGAAGGTAAACAGAACGCCTGCGGCAACTGTGACGTCTGCCTTGATCCGCCAAAACGCTACGATGGTTTACTGGATGCGCAAAAGGCGCTGTCAGTGGTTGCGCGCGTCGGCCAGCGTTTTGGCTTAGGTTATGTGGTCGAAGTGCTGCGCGGTTCGAACAATCAGCGTATCCGCGAATACGGCCACGAAAAACTGAGCGTCTACGGCATCGGCAAAGAACACAGCAACGAACACTGGACCAGCGTGGTACGCCAGCTGATCCACCTCGGGCTGATCACACAAAATATCGCCATGCACTCGGCGTTACAACTGACTGAATCAGCGCGTCCGGTCTTGCGTGGCGAAATCCCGTTACAGCTGGCGGTACCGCGTATTCAGACGCTGAAAATTAAAAGCAGTGCCAGCCAGAAAACCTATGGCGGGAATTACGATCGCAAGCTGTTTGCCAAATTGCGCAAACTGCGTAAATCGCTGGCGGATGACAATAATGTGCCGCCGTACGTGGTGTTTAACGACACCACGCTGCTGGAAATGGCCGAACATCTGCCGGTCAGCGCGAGTGATTTGCTGGATATCACCGGCGTCGGCCAGCGTAAGCTGGAGAAATTCGGCCGGCCATTTATGGCGATGATCCGTGACCATATTGATAACGGCGACGACTAAGAATTCTGTTTCCTACACATAACACAGAGAGTTAATCATGCTGATGCTATTCCTGATGGTTGCGATGATGCATATGATCGCGCTGGTGAGTCCCGGTCCGGACTTTTTCTTTGTCTCGCAAACGGCAGCCAGTCGTTCGCGTAAAGAAGCCATGATGGGCGTGATTGGTATTACCCTCGGTGTTGCTGTCTGGGCGGCGGTGGCGCTGATGGGCCTGCATCTGATCCTGCAAAAAATGGCCTGGTTGCACCAGATTATTACCGTCGGCGGTGGCCTGTATCTGTGCTGGATGGGCTGGCAGTTGCTGAAATCCGCGCGTTCTAAAAAGCCGTCTGACGAGACGGAGGCGGCAGAACCCGTCGTCGCGTTACCGGCGAACGGGCGTACTTTTATGCGCGGCCTGCTGACCAATCTTTCCAACCCGAAAGCCGTTATCTACTTCGGCAGCGTGTTCTCGATGTTTGTCGGCGACAGTGTCAGCGGCGGCGAGCGTCTTGGCATATTCATGCTGATCGTCGTTGAAACCCTGGCATGGTTCTCATTAGTGGCACTGGTCTTCGCGCTGCCGAAAATGCGACGCGGCTATCAGCGTTTAGCGAAATGGATTGATGGCGTGGCGGGCGTAGTGTTTGCGGGCTTTGGTGTTGCGCTGATTATTAATCGTTAAGTTTACCCTTCCTGTTAATACGGAAGCGTAATAGCTTCCGTATCTTCAATTATTTCAATCTGGCCTTAATCCTCTTTTTGTTGTCTAATATATTTTGCTTAATGGATATATATTAAAAACTAATGTTTCATGGAGCGGTTATGGATAACAATGATTTATTGGAACTGATGAGGATTAATGGACTTCGGAAGAGAAAAATAAGAAGGGTCGTCAATCATTCCATGGAAACAGGGTTGGCGTTGGAGTCTATGTTATAGGCGTAATAGTATGTGAAAGATTTGCACCTATACTTCTGCCTTTTAAATCATTTAAGATTAGAAAATATTCATCAATAAAGGAATGTTGTCATGAATGAAGCTGATTTTATTAACATAATGAAAAAGAGCGGGTTTACAGAAAAGGAAATCACTGATCTGGTGTTTTACGCTCAAAGAGATTCTTCAAATTTGCAGTCAGATGTGAAGGAACTTGCCGGAAAATTTTATCGGATAATATTTGTACTTTCATTTATTTTGATTGTCATGGTGGCATACCTTATTCCTGGCGAATTCAATGGGGGTAAAGTGTTTTTATTCTGTGCTTATATAGTGGTTTTTTCTATTATATGGTATATCACACCTGTGAAATTTTCTTATAAATCACATAGGATGTATAAGGAGTATATGGATTAGTATACCCTCTGTTATTCCAATTTTTATATACAAACTATTATCAATAAGGTTACTGCTATGAATGATACTGATTTTATTAAAGTAATGAAAGAGAGTGGGTTTACAGAAAAGGAGGTTTGCCATCTTATCGCTATCTCTCAACGAGACTCTTCTGCTCTACAATCTGATGTACTGTATCTTTCTAAGATATTTTACCGTATTGCTGCTGTATTTATACTTATTCTGATTCTAACAATTATTGCTCTTTTTGATATTGGGTTGTCTGAAGGTAAATTATTCATGTTGTTTATTTTTATGCTCGTTATTTCAATTTTTTGGCATGTTGCACCGGTAAAACTATCCTATAAATCTCACAGATTGTATAAAAAATATATGCATTTAACAGGTCTCTAGGGAGTTTTATCCTGGGAGTCATAGGCTGATTTTATGGTTAAACCATCAACGCCTATTTCAAAGAGAAGAGACATCGGGGGCATGGCGCTTCTTCATAAATTTGGCGGAGATAACCTTTATAATCTATTTTCTTTGAGCAACCTTGTTTTAAGTTGACCCATCACAACATAATAATCATTTTCCCTTTCAGTCATGCGGGCATATATCCATTAATAGACCCTCTCATCCCAGATGCTGTAGGCGCTGGTGCCTGCTGTTATATGTTCCCAGATAATACTTTGGTAATTCATGGAGACGATTTCGACAGACTGAGCCTCGTTGTGATCCAAAGAGTTTGGGGATACCAGACTCAGTTCTGAAATGGTGGCTTTGGTTAATCTGATTCGATAATAAAGTATCTGTGCGCCGGTACTGTCAGTTCGGTATTTATCGAAAACTGCGTCGAACTCTTCGTTGTTTGAAACGCCGAAACCTAACAGAGGAGAGGATTTATCGATAGGTTTTTTGAAGGTCAGGGGATGATGAGTGACATTTTGTTCCCGGGTCATAGTGTGACTTAGTTCATAAATTAATATCTGATCTTTGTGGCTGCTTTGATACGCGTTACCAATAGAATCAAATGTTGAACAACCTGCGGAGACCAGTCCTTGTTTTTTCCCTGTCAGTGTCAGGTAAATATTATGCGCCATGGTTATTATCCTTAATGTAATATCTTCATTAAGGTCAATGTGTAGCGGTCAGGGAATATAACGCAAGCAATCATTTAATGGGAGATCACAGGAAGGGTGCTTAAAGAGATTTTTATTACGTGGATTCAATGATATGTAGCAGTGCTTCAAAATTAATTAAATGAGGTGTGAGATTATTAGCTGGGTAATCAGACTGTCTGGATACCTAAAGATGTGACTTTTTAGCAGGCCAACGATGTGTTTTTCTCTGGTCTTAATCCTATTTTTGTTGTCTACTATCTTAAGTTTGATCTATATAAAAAACAAATATTTCATGGGGTTATCATGAGAAATGAGTATTTATTAAAAATGATGAAAGAAAATAATTTCAAAGATAAAGATATTAGGCGCATAACTGAGCAGTCCATAAAAAGAGGTCTTACCCTACAGCATGTTTTATATGACCTTGCTGAAGCCTTCACGAAATTACTTCGCATGCACGCACTGTTAAATATCATCGTGGTCGTCATATTGGTTCTAAATCATAATGAAATGACTCTATCAAATATAGTGGGTCTATTCATTACTTATGTTATTGTTTTCCTTGTGTTTGAAGGTTTCTCTCCCATTGGTTTGTCATATAAATCATTTAAAATCAGGAAAAAAATTCAATTTTATCGTTAAATGGATTTTATCATGAGTGATGTCGATCTTTTAAAAAAAATTAAAAAAGTGGATTTAGTAATAAAGAAATAAAAACTCTTATTAAGCAATCAGAGATAAGAAAAGTCAGTTTGCAGAGCGTGCTTTACGAGCTTTATTTTGCCTTTCCAAAACTCGTCAAAATGCATATTATCCTATTGGTTGTAATTATGTCTATAATAGGTATTAACTATACGGATATCGCTTTAGATGAAATAATAGCATTAGGGATTGCCTATCTTCTTGGTTGTATGATTATTCAGCGGTCCTCTCCAGTTAAATTATCTTATAAAGTGTATGGATATATTAATGAAAATAAATTTTAATTATCCTGACTACTAATAACATCATAAGTTGAGTTTATCGTTAGTCCATCAATCAACATCTCCATTGTTAATGCAGGGCCTTTCATGTCCTTGAAACCAATGACCGTATCAGTATTGATCCACTTAAATAAGCGATATGACTCAGGTTTTATCACATTTCTAAAAAGCCCGTAACCAGAAAGTATTAAATCCACACCGCCATAAATAATACTTCCTTGTTCAGGAGACATTCCAGCAGACACTGCACTGTGTTCATAGGCCCTTCTCAAATAACCTTTATAGTCAGGGGCGTTATTTATTATGGATGTTACATTTTCCTCTATGGCACCAAATCCATGGATTATGAGAGCAAATCCAGCAGCATTACCAATAATGGCCCCTGGGCCAGTCATATAACTACCCCCAACCAGAGCACTCCCCAGTTGTACCTGAGCAATACCAGCATAAACTCCCACAGCCTTCACCACATAGTATAAAGGAATTTTTGTTAAATCCTTTGTGAATTCAATTGCTATCGATACACCAACGATAACTTTGTTATACTTAAGTAGGAATTCCTGATGATTTAAATTGTTCTTTTCTTTGTTTAAGTAGTCTACAGCCAGTTTTTTATTACTCGCTGAGTAATCACCATTTATGATTTCTAACTGATTTTCGACGAATATTGAAATTTCATTCCTAAATTTCATTTTAACACTGTTGTATTTAATAAATCTTGCAGCCGTCGAACCCGCTTCTATCACTGCGCGACCGGCAAGATTTCCCATCACAACATAATAATCATTCTCTCTCTCAGTCCTGCGCGTATAGATATCCATTCATAGCTCCTTTCATCCCTGATATTGTAGATCTGTCTTTATTAGGTCAATGTGTAGCGGGTAAGGAATATAACGCAAGCAATCATTTAATGGGAGATCACAGGAAGGGTGATTAAAGAGATTTTTATTACGTGGATTCAATGATATGTAGCAGTGCTTCAAAATTAATTAAATGAGGTGTGAGATTATTAGCGGGAGAACAGAATTCCCCCCGCTTATGTATTTAAACCTTCCGCGCACTTGCCAGCAACACACCCACCAGCATAAACAGCGAGCCAAAGATGCGGTTCAGCAACTGCATTTGTTTCGGTGCCTTCACCCAACCGGCGATGCGGGTAGCCAGCGTGGCGTAACCGATCATCACGATGATATCGACAACCACCGTTGTGACACCCAGTACCACGTATTGTGCAGCCTGAGGTTGGTGAGCAATGATAAACTGCGGGAATAATGCGGCGAGAAACACAATGCTTTTTGGATTGGTCAGGTTCACCAGGATGGCCCGTTTGAACAGACGACGGCGCGGCATGCTGCTGGCCAGCGCGTTCAGGTCAATCGCCCCGGCAGAACGCCACTGACAAATACCGAGCCAGATCAGGTACGCGGCGCCAAACCATTTGAGAAACTCAAAGGCCAGCAGCGAGGATGAGATCAGCGCGCCAAGCCCGATACCGACCAGCACGATGTGGATGGTTAAACCGAGCTGTAACCCGGCGATGGACGCCACCGCACCGCGATAGCCGTGGCTGATGCCCGTACTCATCGTATTAATCGCGCCGGAACCGGGGGATAAACTTAAAATAGAAGTGGTGAGCAGGTAGGTTAACCACCAGTCCAGTGTCATTGCGAGACTCCCTGAATACGCCTTTTATGGAACATGAATACGTCGTTTTATGGCACAATACGCTATTGTCTATAGTTGCGCTATAGCTCACAAATAACACCTTCCTGCTCTTGTGTCTGACAACTTTGGATCAATGAATGTCTGTGAATTATGCGAAGTGGTTAACACGTGAGAAGGAGTTTTCCGCCTTTGCGACCGGACCCTTGCTGGATTTCTGGCGAACACGCGAAGAAGATGAGTTCATCGGCGTCGATGACGTGCCGATCCGCTACGTCCGCTTCTGTTCGCCCCGGCACGATAAGGTCATCGTGGTGTCACCGGGGCGTATCGAAAGCTACGTAAAATATCCCGAAGTGGCGTATGACCTGTTCCATTGCGGCTACGATGTGATGATTGTTGATCACCGGGGGCAGGGGCGTTCAGGGCGTATGCTGGATGACCCGCATTGCGGCCACGTTAAGCACTTTGACGATTATGTCGCCGATTTCGAGACCTTTTATCAGCGTGAGATTGCCCCACGTCAGTACGCGAAAAAGTTCGCGCTGGCACACTCCATGGGCGGTGCCATTCTCGCCCTGTTTCTGGCGAAAAATCCGGGGCAGTTCGATGCAGCGGCGTTACTCGCACCGATGACCGGCATTTATTTGCCGATGCCGGGCTGGGTATCCCGCCGGATCCTCAACTGGGCGGAGAATCGCCCGGTTCGTCGCGACGGTTATGCGCTGGGGACCGGACACTGGCGGCCCCTGCCGTTTGTCGTCAACCAGCTGACACACAGCCGTGAACGCTATCGCCGTAATCTGCGGTTTTATGCCGATTACCCTGAGTTGCAGGTCGGCGGGCCAACCTATCACTGGGTGCGTGAAGGGATTGAGGCGGGGATGCATATCCTGAAAGAAGCCGAAAAAATCACCACTCCTGTTCTGTTATTGCAGGCGAGCGAAGACCGTGTGGTGGATAACCGGTCCCATCTTGCTTTTTGTCAGGCCATGGCCGTGGCGGGGCACCCCTGTGAAGGGGAAAAACCGCTGGTCATCGAAGGCGCGCGCCACGAGATCCTGTTTGAACGGGACGACCTGAGGGCACAGGCGCTGGACGCTATCATGCGCTTTTTTGCGCGACAGCTTTAATCCGCGGTTCGCCGCGCACAACTCCATCAGAGGTTAGAACCTAACGCTATGTACCATGTTGTTGCTTCCGATTTAGATGGCACGCTGCTATCACCTGATCATACCCTGAGCCCGTTCGCCAAAGAGACGCTGAAATTGCTGACCCAGCGCGACGTGCATTTCGTGTTCGCCACCGGGCGTCACCATATCGATGTGGCGCAGATGCGCGACAATCTGGAAATCAGTGCGTACATGATCACCTCCAACGGTGCGCGCGTGCATAACACCGACGGCGACCTGATTTTCTCACACAATCTGGATGAAGACATCGCCAAAGACCTGTTCGGCATCATGCATAACAACCCGGATATCCTGACCAACGTTTATCGTAATGATGACTGGTACATGAACCGTGACCGCGCCGATCAGGATGATTTCTTCCGCGAATCCGTTTTCAAATACAAACTGTATGAACCGGGCCTGCTGGAAACCGACGGCATCTGCAAAGTGTATTTCACCTGTGAAGACCACGAAAAACTGTTGCCACTGGAAGAAGCGATCAACGCGCGCTGGGGCGACCGTGTAAACGTCAGTTTCTCACTGCCGGTCTGTCTGGAAGTGATGGCGGGCGGGGTGTCGAAAGGGCATGCGCTTGAATATGTGTCCAAACTGATGGGCTATTCGCTGAAAGACTGCATCGCCTTTGGTGATGGTCTCAATGACCTGGAAATGCTGACCATGGCCGGTAAAGGTTGTCTGATGAGCGGTTCATTGCCGCGTCTGAAAGCCGCCATGCCGGATGCGGAAATCATCGGCTCCAACGCCGACGATGCCGTGCCGCATTACCTGCGTAAGATGTATTTGTCCGAAGAAAGCTAATTTGTTGAAAAAACCAAAGCAGGGGGAACCCTGCTTTGGCATCTGCTTTATTCCCGGCTTCGCTAAAGATCCCGCTCCGGGCCATGCCTTTATCGTTCATTTCATAGTGTGATTTACGGGTGCTGGTGGTGAGGGCAATGTTGCCGCCTGACTACAGCTGCACACCCTGCCTGTGCTTGTGTATGCCCGCCGACCATGATATCAAAGCCGCCGTCACCGGCATAAATACCCGACTGCTCAGTGACCGAGTTGTAGTCGCTGTTCATGCCGTCGTGACTGGCACTGATGCTGCCGGAGCCGGTCATGGTGCCGAAGGAGAAGCTGGCACCGCCGCTGATGCTCTTCTGGCTGCTGTCGTAATAGTCGCTGTCCTGCAGGCTGCTGATGGTCAGGTTGCCGCCGATATCCGCCACCACGCTGTTACCGCTGACCTGCGCACCGGCAATCGTTGTGTCGTCGCCGCTGTTGATGCTGATACGGTTGCCCGCGTCGATTGTGGTTTCGTTATGCTGCGTGCCGTTGCCGCTCTCGCTGCCTCTGGAGGCGTTACCGCTGGCGGAGATGTTAATCCCGGCACCGCTCTCGCCCATACCGATACCCATTCCTATCGCGCCGCCGCTGCTGCTGTTTTCCGTCCAGCCACTGGGTGTTCTGTGAGGAAATCAGGTTGATGTCGTCTGCGGCGTTCAGCGCCACGTCCAGCCCGGCTTTAATCTGGCTGCCGATGACCGTGATATCGCCGCCCGTGGCGGTAATCGACAGGTTATCGCCCGCCGTCAGCGTGCTGCCCGTGGCCGTGTTCTGTCCGCTGTGGCTCTCGGATTTGGACGACTGTGTCCCCAGCGAGGCGCTGATACCAAACGCCGTGGAAGCATCGCCGGTGGTAGCCTGCGCCAGCTCCATCGCCTGACCGGTCGATACGCCGCTCATCACGCCCTGAGCGATTTCTTGCTATCTGTATCTGTTTTTTCTGTAGTGCTGATAGTAAATCCACCAAC
The DNA here is from genome assembly GCF_004364755.1 of Rahnella sp. BIGb0236. Classification (NCBI taxonomy): domain Bacteria; kingdom Pseudomonadati; phylum Pseudomonadota; class Gammaproteobacteria; order Enterobacterales; family Yersiniaceae; genus Rahnella; species Rahnella sp. BIGb0236. The sequence goes on along the minus strand of NZ_SOAO01000017.1, from coordinate 87,948 downwards.
AACCAGACCCTGCAAGAACACCACAAAACACGCCAGCTTTTATTGTTTTCATAAAATTAATATCTGAAAAACTAAACTCTCTAGCATAATACAATGAGTAAAATAACTCAGTCCCAATTTGGACGAGCATAAACCATAATGGAAAAACGAGCATTAGAGCTAAATTGAGATACAAAAAAGCAAATAACCACCTAAAATTCTTATTTCTCCTCATTTCTTAACCTCCGAATGATCTTTAATCCATTTTCCTGCCTGATCATTCGAAAATTCAGTTGTTCCGGTACCAAATATATTTCCAGTAACGCCGGGTAACGGATTAATCGGTAGTGGCTTAGATACGCCCATTCCGACATCAGTCCAGATCCAGTCTTTCCATGGTTTCATTGGATTCAAGGCCCTATCGAATGGAAGTTCTACCAATTTACCGAACCCATAACCCAGCCCCGATGCTGCCCCACTGATAGCGCCACCTTTCAGCGGATCATCACCTTTCAGGTAACTGGAGGTGCCACCGCTGATCGCATTCATCCCCATTGTGCCCCACAGACCGGTTCCTGCCGTTAACGCGCCTGTCCAGTAACCCAGAATCACATCATTTAGATTCACTTCACCATTTACCAGCAACCCCACTCCTGCGTTCGCCCCAGCACCAATGAGGCTGGTTGTTGCTGCGATTTCCGGCAACAGCGGCCAGGCCAGTACACTACCCATTGCTGCTACTGCTGTTTCACACGATATTGGTGTTTCACCACTACAAGCTTCCTTGATAGCTGCCTAGCCTGTCCGGAAGGGAAACTGGTGATCCGACCCATGACTAAGTGACAATTAAAAGCGCCCGGCGAGCTAGTCGGGATTTGTTCAGCGATTTTTGTGTTGTATATATTGTACTAAACAAACAACACAACTAAAGAAAAAACCAATTATAAAACCAAGAGAAATTATTTCAATGACATCCTGTTTTTTTATTGAGAAGGTGTTTGTTTTAAAATAAAAAATCACCTCAACAAACGCCCTCAATCCAAATAGGAAAAACATCATTAATAATGAAAACATTAAAATTAAAAAAGAAAAATACTTCAAATGTTTCATTTTTTCACCCCGCTAGATATTTCTTTGCTTTTGTTATCGATATATTTGTTTGTCATTTCAAAGCCAATTGCACCTGCGCCACCGCCAATAATACTTGGCAATGGAGACACCCCTGAAGGTGCCGATATGGATGGAAGATAAAGGTTGTATTTTTCTTTAAATCCATTTGACCAAGGATTAAATTGTTTTTCTGCATAAGGAGTGATTTTCCCTGCTCCCCAGTAACCCAACGAAGAACCCGCAAAGGTTCCTGCCATAGGTACCCATGGGGATTTCCCATCAAAAATACTTGAGAATCCCGCTCCTGCAGTATTTATTATTACTGATGGTTTATAATTCATGCCAGCAGTTACACCACCTGTAATTACGGATGTACCAAAACTAGCCCAACTGAAGCTTTCATTTGAGTCATTATAAATATTATAACCCTGCATTCCCATATTTGCAGTGCCACTCGTTCCAGCACCTATTATACGGTTAGCTATGGTTTGGCTACCCATCCACTCTCCAATAACTGGTGCAACGGCTTTACTCAATACAGGAATGGCGAGTGTTATTGTCGCTATTGCAGCACGAGGAATGTTATTACCTTGTTGCAGTTCATCGTAATTGTTAATAATTGGGCTCAGTTGGTCAATGCTGTATTGCGCCAATTTTTGACAATCTGCATCACATCCAGATGACTGAATCAGACTGATGAGGTCATCCTGCTGCTGGATAAGATAGTCCTTTGATATTTTCGTATCTATTGCCTTTTGTTGCTGATCCTTATCAGCTTTATTAGCAACGTCAATCAGACGTTTTCGTTCATCATCGGAAGATGCAGATTTATATTCCTCTAACCATGATTTTGTCTGGTCTGCACTCAGATAATTATTCTCAACCGCATTCTTCCCACCCTGCGCACCGGCAATAATACCCGCCGTATCATCACCTGCAAGTCCGCCAGCAAGACCCGCAGCTAACGTACTCAACGCCACGATTTTCTGCTTCTGCGTTTCATCCAGATCTTCGCGTTTCACACCCGGATAAAGCACCTGGGCGATTAGCTCACCGGTTGCTGCGCCTGCGGCACCCGCTGCGGTGTCACGTCCCTGAAGCTCTGCGATGACACCGCCGACAATGGCGTGGGCGATGGCATTGGCGGCAACGTTATCTTCGCCGACCTGTTTCTTGATTTGCTCCGCCAGATAAGGTGCCGCGCCGCCTGCCAGTGCCGCTGCCATATCACCGCCCGCCAGCCCCTGAAGTGCCATCGTCGCTGCGCTGATACCTTGCTGGATGTCGCTGCCGGTACCGTACTGTTTTTGGGTGTCTTTGTACTCTTTTGTCTCCAGCAGCGCTTTACCGCTCAGCTCAGGATGCGCGGCTTTCGCGGCTTCCAGCCCTTTAATCTCGCCCGCCGTCCGTGCGATATCTGCCGCCTGGCTGCCCACGTCGCCCAGCGCCTGCGCAATCTCCAGCCGCTTCTGCTCTTTTTCTTTATCAAAGATAGGGCTGATGCTGCCGTTGGCATGTTCGGTGTCGCGGCTTAAATCTGCCACGTCCTGTTGCTGGTTTTCCTTGTCGCGGATGGTGAGGGTGCCTGCGGAAATCGCCGCTTTGGTGGTGCCGGAAGCCTCACCTTCACCGCCTGCGCCCACCAGTACGCCGTTCGCCATATTACCGATAAAGTTCTCTGCAACAGTCCCGCCGGTGCTGATGCCAGCGCCCTGATGTTCGGTGCTGTATTCCGCTTTATTGCCGATGTCGCTGAAGCCCAGCGTGCCGGTATCAAGGTGGTTTTTATCCGCCGACCCTGTGCTGGCAATCACCGCGCCATCAAGCTGGGTATGCCCGCCGACCGTGATATCAAAGCCGCCGTCACCGGCATAAATACCCGACTGCTCAGTGACCGAGTTGTAGTCGCTGTTCATGCCGTCGTGACTGGCACTGATGCTGCCGGAGCCGGTCATGGTGCCGAAGGAGAAGCTGGCACCGCCGCTGATGCTCTTCTGGCTGCTGTCGTAATAGTCGCTGTCCTGCAGGCTGCTGATGGTCAGGTCGCCGCCGATATCCGCCACCACGCTGTTGCCGCTGACCTGCGCACCGGCAATCGTTGTGTCGTCGCCGCTGTTGATGCTGATACGGTTGCCCGCGTCGATTGTGGTTTCGTTATGCTGCGTGCCGTTGCCGCTCTCGCTGCCTCTGGAGGCGTTACCGCTGGCGGAGATGTTAATCCCGGCACCGCTCTCGCCCATACCGATACCCATTCCTATCGCGCCGCCGCTGCTGCTGTTTTCTCCGTCCAGCCACTGGGTGTTCTGTGAGGAAATCAGGTTGATGTCGTCTGCGGCGTTCAGCGCCACGTCCAGCCCGGCTTTAATCTGGCTGCCGATGACCGTGATATCGCCGCCCGTGGCGATTATCGACAGGTTATCGCCCGCCGTCAGCGTGCTGCCCGTGGCCGTGTTTTGTCCGCTGTGGCTCTCGGATTTGGATGACTGTGTCCCCAGCGAGGCGCTGATGCCGAAGGCGGTGGAAGCATCGCCGGTGGTGGCCTGTGCCAGTTCCATCGCCTGACCGGTCGATACGCCGTTCATCACACCCTGAGCGATTTTCAGCGCGGCGAGCCGGTCGTCACTTTCGTCACTGACCGACTGTGCCGTCGTCACCGCGCTGTTTACCGCACTGCCTGCCGCGCCCGATAAGGCTATCGTCAGCCCGCTCTGTTTCTGTTCGAACGATTCATCGTGGGTACGCGCATCGCGGCCCGGTTCAATCAGCACGCTGTCGCCGGTGATGCGTAAATCTTTTCCGGCGATAATATCTGCGCCGCCAATATGCGCCTGACCGCCTGCGTTAATGCTGACGTTGCCGCCCGTCGAGCCGACGGTGCTGAAGCTTTCGCTCTGGGTGGTGCCTTCATCGTTCATTTCATAACGTGATTTACTGGTGCCGATGGTGACGCCAATACCGCCGCCGCTGAACATGCCGCTCTTTTTCTTCTCTTCGAGGCGGTATGTTGAGTCGGTGTTGGTCGCCGCCACGATGTCGATATTGTTGCCTGCATTCAGGCTGACATTGCCGTCGCCCACCACCGCAGAGCCTTTCACCCGCAGATCATTTCCGGCGACGAGAGTCACGTTATCGCCGCTGAGCAGCGTGCCTGCCTCGCGGGTTGCACTGTCTTCCTCCACCGTGTGCGTGGTGGTTTTTTTCATGAACCCTTTTTTGGTTTTGGTTTCTTCTTTGAAGTGGTAATCGCTCTCTGTCGCGGTGTCGAGATTGATATCACGGCCTGCGCCGATGCCGATATCGCCGCTGGCAATCACCTGCGCCGCTGCGCTGTTAACGTCGCGTCCGGCGACAATCGTGGTGTTGCCGGAGCTGATGATTTCGGTGCTTTGCTGGCGTACCGATTCGTTGATTTCGACTTTTTTCTTCGCTTTGTAGCTGTTGCCGTCGGTGATGTCTTCCGCCATCAGATTCACATCGCGACCAGCCTGCATCGCCACATCACCTTCTGCGGCCAGCCCTGCGGCATGACTGTTGATGTCCTGCCCGGCGACCAGTGTCAGATCGTTACCGCTGGTGATTGTGGTGGTTGCGACATCCGTGCTGTGGGTTTCACTTTTGCCCTGGCGGCTGTTTTCGCGCGTTCCCGCTGCGTTCAGGTTCAGGTCGTTGCCGGCAATCAGGACCGCGTTTTCACCGGCATTAATCTGGCTGGCTTCAATGGTCACATCATTCCCCGCCTGCATACCCAGACTGCCACCGGCGGTGATGCTGCTGCCGTCAGACGTCACCGATTCACTGTGTGTGGCGTCTTTCCGCCGGAAGCCAGACTGGCTTTCGCTGTCGGTCATTGTGTTGGCCGTGACATGAATATTGCCGTCTGCCAGCATCAGCAGATCGTCTCCTGCTGCCACATGTGCACCAGTGATGTTGATGTCCTGTCCGGCCTTCAGGATCATGTCGTCCTGCGCGATGATCCCTGCCATCGGGCCGCTTTGTGTCTCGCTGAAACTGACAGACTCGCCGCGTCTGCCCGTTCCGCCTGCCTGCCATTGTTCGGTTTGCGTGATGTTATTGATGCTGCCGCCCACGCTTTCGAGCTGGACAGTTTTGCCACTGATAGTGGAGCCGATGTTATTGATATCGCCCAGGGCGCTAAGCTGCAGACCACCGCCTGCCTGCATCAGACCGGCATTCAGATTGCTGATGCTGTTCTGGCTGTCGAGGATCAGGTTGTTGCTTGCATTGATGCTGCTGCCGCTATTGGTGATGTTGCCGCCCGTAAGCTGAACGTTGTTGCCGGAAATCACACTGCCGTTATTCACCGTCACGTCTTTGGGTGACAGGTACACTTTCGGCACCATCACCGTCTGACCGTTGATGGTGGCCGATTCCCACCACAAAATACTGCTGTCGAGCGCGGCGATTTGTTCCGCCGTCAGCGCCACGCCGAACGCTAATCCAAGCGACTGCTGCGCACCTGCTGCGTTGTCCATCAGGTACTGCATCTGTTCCAGATCGGAACCCAGGCCGTTGATGTAACGGTTACCGGTCTGGTTGAGCATCACGTTGCTGACGTAGCGCGTGTCGAAGGCCGCATCCCCAAGGAAGCGGTAATCGTATTCCGGGTGCAGGTTGAGTCTGTCGAGGAAGTACGCCGAACCGAGGAATTGATTCTGGTCGGTGTACGCGCTGTTGGTTTCACGCGGTGCACTCCCCGGCTGCATTCCGGTCAGAGAATACAGTTCGCCAAACAGGCTTTGATCCAACTGGCCCAGACCATCAAGTTTCGGGTTAGTGGTGATCAGATACGGGCTGTTCGCGTCGGTTGCAGGCACGAAATAGCCGTTATTCCCCGACGGCAGCGGATACAAGCTGCCACCACCGGTGATGTTCGCCACTGCATCGGTGAGGCTGTCGTACCACTGCGGCGAAGTGATATCCGCGCTATCTGTGTTGGCGAGATCTTGCTGCTGAGCGCCATCAGGCTGGCTAAGCGTGTCGAGGGTCGGAACCGTGAGGGTGTTGCTGGTGCTCCCGGCATTTGCCGTGGTCGTGGTGTTACTGATGTCGCGGGTGAAATTGGCAATGACATTCCCCCCCGCCTGAATGACGGAACGGTAGAGTGTCGAGTCATTGTTTTCAGTTCTGTTTTCACCGTTTGCAACAAAATGAAGAGAGCCTCCTCTGAAATCCACGGAAGGATCTAAAAAATCCGTTTCTGCATAGCTTGTTGGAGTGAAAATTTCATAAGTCTGATAGCGGGTGCGACTACCTGAAATATATGACTCATTTCTCAGCGTTGTTCCGGATAAGTTCATATTTCCATTCGCCAGCACAATACTGGCAATATTCTCCAGAGAATCGGCTGCTAATAGCATATTGCGGCCGGATGAAATCCGTCCGGCTGCACCTTTGCTATCCACGGTGACGGAATAACGTGAAACTGCAAATTCTCTGTCAGGCGTATTGATGTAAGGCGCGGCCACAGCGTAGTCGTGGCAGGTTGGTGAAGCACCATGCCCGGGGCTACCGCCTCCGGAGCACGACTCTCCATAAATATACCCATAGTCGCTCTCTGTAAGCATATCCAGAGGAATATAGGCTTCAGTTGTTGTCAGCCAATCATACTGCTGAGTAAGATCCTCTTCGCCAGAGCTTGTCACTTCCAGTTTTTCCCGCTCATTCAGTAAATGCCCGGTTTTCACCGTAATATCGCCATTTACCGTCTCGATATTCCCGGAAGTATTCACCACCTCGGCGTTGGCATGGCCCGCCATATCGCGCTGCATCCACAGGCTGTCACCGGCCAGAATATCGCCGTGGTTATTGCGGATGCTGTTGGCCAGCAGATACATATTGTTGCCTGCATAGAGCAGGGCGGTATTGAGAATGCTGCTGGCGGCATTCAGGGTCAGTGAGCCTGCGGTGCCGACAAAACCGTCCACCGTAATATTGCCACGGCTGTTCAGTGTCACGTCGCCACCGGCCTGTAAGGTGCCGGAGGCGTTCATCGCCATACTGTCAGCGGAAAGGGTGCTGGCGCCGCTGCCGGTGGTGATTTGCCCGTAATTGGTGAGCGCCGCTCCGGCCGTCAGATTCACTGCCTGACCTTGCATCACGCTCTGATTCGTTATCGCGCCATTGCTGGTGATATCCAGCACGTTACCTGCCGCCAGCACATTTTTAGCGGTGAAGGCAGCGGTGAGTTTCAGGGTCAAATTACCCAGCGCGACCACCTGACCAAGCTGATCAAAAACGCCGCTGGTCAGCAGAAGATTGCCGCCGCTGTAAAGTTTGCCAGTGGTTCGGTGTTCAATCTGGTCAGCATGAATCGTCAGATTCGAGGTGCCAAACAGGGTTCCCGCGTTATCAAGGGAATTGGCATTCAGCAGCAGGGACGTGGCCTGTAGCCAGTTGTTGTTGGTCAGCTTCACCGTGTTAAGCGTGAGTTCGCCGCCGGAAAGTATTCTGCCGTCGTTGCGGGCGGATGCTGAGGCATCAATCTTTGTTGTCCCGCCACCCTGAATCAAACCGTCATTCTCAAGCTTTGCCATGGCGAGGTTCAGGGTGTTCTGACTCAGCACGCTACCCGTCGCGCGGTTGGTCAGATTGCCGCTCAGGGTGAGGTCAGCGTTCGCCTGAATACGCCCGCTGTTGCCGACAGCATGGCTTGTCAGCGCAATATCGACCCCCTGAATTTGCCCGGCATTATTGACGGTCTCCGCGCTCAGCTCCAGAGTTCCGCCCGTTAACAGCGTTTTGTCCTGCTGCTGGGTAAATGCGCCGGTCAGTGCCACAACCAGCCCGTTGACGCCGCTGATGTCGCCATTGTTATTCAGCGACGCGCCGTGAATCACCAGATTACTGGCGAGCCACTGGCCGTCGTTGGTCAGGTTTAGCGCCTGCAACGCCGCGTTGCCATTGGCGATAATTTTGCTGCCGGCAGCGGAGGTCAGGTCACCGGTCAGTTTTAGCGTCAGCGCATCGGCGCTCTGCAATGTGCCCCGGTTCACCAGCTGGTGCGCATCTAGCACAATGTTCTGTCCCTGCCAGATGCCGTTATTGGTGATGTTTTCGCTGCGGATCGCTAACGCGCCGCCACTCAATAACTGCCCGTCATTAAGGAGTTCATGTCCGGCAAGCTGCAACAATTGCAAGCCAACCGCCGTGCCGGAGTTCGCGACGGAGATCAGATTCATCAGCAGATTATTGCCCTGCAACGCGCCACGGTTATCCAGCATATCGCCCGTCAGGGTGAGGTCTGTATTGCTCAGCAGCGAGCCACGGTTCGTGATGCTTTGCGCGGTCAGGGTGGTGTTGCCCTCGCTTAAAATGTCGCCGCTGTTATCCAGTGTACGGGCGAGCGAGACATCCACATCGCCGGTTCCCAGCAGGGAACCGCTGTGCATCCAGTCGCGGGCAGAGATAACAACATGTTGCCCCTGCAACGTACCTGCCGTATTGAGTAAACCCGCATTCAGGGTCAGATCGCCTGCGGTCAGCGTGCGGCTGGTGTTACCCGTGCGCAATTCCTCCGCCGTCAGAGTCAGCGCAGAGGTTCCTTGCCACAGGCCCTCGTTACTGAGGGTTTTTGACGTCAGAGACAGGTTATCCCCCATGATCTGCCCGGTGTTGAGAAGGGCGTTTGCGCTGACGTCCAGAGACCCCTGACTTAAAAACAAGCCTTCACTCAGGTTATTAAATTGTCCGCTGCTGACTGTCAGGTTCGCCGCTGTGGTTACGCCGCCGTGAACCAGACTTTGTGCCGTAAGCGTCAGGGCGTCCTGTGCCGCCTGCGTCCCGTAAAGCGTCGCATCCGTCGCTGTCAGCGTCATTGACCCATCGGACTGAAGCCGGGCATCGCGCTGGCTGGTCAGACTCTCTGCCTGCACGGCAAGGTCACCATGAGCAATAACGTCGCCACCCAGATTTGCCTCATGGGTTTTCAGGGAAACATCGCCCAGACTGGTCGACAGTGACCCTTTCGTCGCGGTCAGTGAGCGTCCGCTTATCGCCAGTGATTTTTTGCCGGACAACGTTCCGCTCTGCCGGGTATCTTCCGCAGACACGACCAGCGCCTCATCTGAGAGGATTTCTCCTCCCGCTGCGTTGCTCAGGGTTTTTGTGGCGGTGATCGAAGTGGTGCTTTTGGCGGCGATTTTACCGCTGTTGGACAGGGAACCGCTGCTGATGGCAGCGCTGTGACCGGCTATCAGCTGGCCCTGATTGGTCGCGGTTCCTGTGACGCGCGCGGAGATATCACGGGCCGTATTGACGCTGCTTCGGCTGTCCTGCGTGAAATCCTGCGCGGTGAGACTGAGGTTGTTTCCGGTGGTTAAACGGGTGTTATTGATGGCCAGTTTGCCCTCGCTGTTCAGGACAATATTGTTATCGCTGGCAAAGGTCCCGTTGCTGAGAGTCATGTCGTGCCCGCTGACAGTCATATTGCCACTGGCTTTATGTTCCCCGCTCAGCGTCACGCTTTCCCCTTTGGCATTCAGACTGCCACGGGCAAGGCTGTTTTTTACCGTGAGTTTGCCGTTAGCCTCCAGAGTGATATCGCCCTGACGGGCATCCAGATTGCCGAGGTTGACGCCCACGCCTTTATCACTGGACACCAGATGAATACGATTGGCGTACATGCCGCCGAGCGCACCGGTATCCACCGCCACGACCGGTGCCGCACCTTCACCTTTTATCGCGGTCACACGGCCCTTTTTATCCACACGGTTAGCGCCCGCGATAACGTTCAGCGCATTAGCATGAATTTCAGCGTTCACTTCGGTCGCCCGCGAGATGATTGACAGCGCATCCGCCTGACTGGCATTCAGCCCCTGGCCTTCAATGGTGATGGCCCCTTTTTTCACCTCAAGGGATTGCACGTTGCCACTGGCATCGAATACCGGTTTACCGGTGGTGAGCGTGACATTCGGCGTGTTGATAAATCCGCAGCCGTTACAGGTAATGCCGTAAGGGTTGGCGACCATCACGTTTGCCGCTTTTCCGGCCACTTCGGTGTAGCCGTTCAGTTGTGAGCGGTTCGCGCCCGTCACTTCATTAATGATGCCGCGCGCTTCATGGCCTGCTTTCAGATTCGTGTTGTTCTGAATCAGCCCGCCTAATTGTGTCTGGTTTAGCTGGCCGGTGGCATTGTTGAGGATCAGCCCCTCTTTGCCGACGTTGTAATTCTGAAACTGGTTATGGGAAATTCCCGCCCCGTTAGGGGTGGCGATATTCACCACCGGCACACCGTTTCCGGCTTTATCGATGCCGGTGGCAGCATTCGCCGGGGTCGGTGCGGCAAACGCCGGGAAAACCGGTTGTCCTGCCAGCAAGCCGCAGATCAGGTAACTCAACAGGTTTTGCGCAAAACACGTTGGTTTTTGATGATTATCCATAATCGTTTTCCCTTAAATAACAAACGCGATGCGGTAATAAATAGTGAGATGATCAGGCGCGAGCCAGTCGGGATATTTCACCGGTGTGCCGACGGTCAGCTGGCTGGAGTAATAACGATTTGCTGCGGAAAGTCCGGCGGCGGCGCCCCACAGCGTGCCGGACGCCCACGGGTCTTTGTTATCTTTTTGCAGCCAGCCACCGTCGAGTGCGACCACGCTGCTGACCTGGCCGATAAGTGGCAATGTGAACAGTCTGTAGTTCAGTTCGTTACGCCAGTAGCCGCCGTTATCGCCGGAAAGATATTGCTCTTTAAAGCCGCGCACCGAGCTTTCACCACCGATGGTCAGACGCTCGCTGCCATAAAGCCTGTCCGGTGACCACTGACCGTAGAAGCTGGTCAGCCATCCTAAATGGTTCGCGACGGGCAACTGGAAGCTGCCATTCAGGTTCCATTTTTTAAAACCCGCTTTCGGCATATCGTCATGTTTACCGCTGTCGTCTTCCGCACCGAGCCAGGACACGCCGTGGCTGAATGTCGGGTTTAACGTTGCGACACCGCCGAAGATTTTTTGCGTGTGGTTCAGGCCAAACAGCAGGCTGGAAAGTTTGCGGCTGCTACTGTCGAGCAGCACGTCATTGAGGTAGTTATTGCTGATTTGATGTGTCAGCCCGACGGAGGCACCGGTTTTGATATCGCCGTTGCGAAATAGCACCCGCGAGGCGGTTAAACGGTGGGTGACACTGTCGCCGGTGGATGCCCAGCCAAAGCCATTGTTGTCGATCGTGCTGAGGTAGTTGCTCCAGCTGTAGCTGTAATCGACCAGGTTATAGCCGTAAGGAATGCTGAGTCCGGCCTGTACGTTCTGTGCGTCATGCGAGGTAGCCCCGTCGCTGCTGCGTCCGCCGCTGACGAACCATTTATCCGCCATGCCCAGCACGTTACCGGCGGTCAGCGAGCCGCTAAGCTGCCCGGTCCCGGTACTTTTTTGCCCGCTGTTATCAAAACTCAACGAGGCACTGAGAGGGGATTCCGGCGTGGCGGTGAGATTAACAATGGAATAGCCGGATTTTTTGCCGGGAAGAATGTCTATTTGCACCGGATTACTGCGTAACCGGTTGATTTGCTCCATGCCCTGTTCGATGTCACGCAGATTAAGAATACCGCCTTCCAGCCCCGGAAAAGCCATGGTGAGCTGCGAAGATGAACCGCCTTCGAGGGTGATTTTCTCAAGACGTCCCTCCAGCACCGAAATATGTAATTCCCCCTGAGATAAATCTTGCTCAGAGATAAATGCGCGGCTGGTTATATATCCCTGATGAATATACCAGTCAGAGATTTGACGGGTTATTTCTGCGATGCTGTTCATCCCAACACATTGGTTAAGATGATATTGCGTGATCTCGTGTTGTTTTTTATCTGATAGCAATGTTGCGTTATTTATATATATTTTATGAATGTTAAAGCAAGGGCCATTATCTTTTTCTGAATGAGAGTCGTCGACGGGGATGGGAGAAAAACTACGTTGAAGATCATCACGTTGTTGCTGGCTCTGCCTTAAAATATCTTGTTGTTCCTGACGGATCAGGCCCCGGTCAGCCGGGCTCAGGGGCGCAGCCATTGCAGACAGGGCGACCCCGGAGACAAAAAGAGATAATAAGCATTTAAAAATATAATGTTTACACAACACAAAATTCATTCCATGAATAATTTAAAAGTAATATTTTGACATGATTTCCAATATGATGTTATGGACTCATAAATAAATCAAATACTATAATTATATTAATAATGAAATAAACTTAATTCACCTCCGTGTTGGTGAGTTAATGAATGATTTTTATCTGTAAATTATCCGATTCTGTTATAGGTGGGTGACGGCAATACCGGGAGGCGGAATTGCCGAAATAAGTTAATTGCTGCACTCACTCCGCCAGTCCGAGATGCGCCCATAATGCGTCGAGCGGCATCGTCGCCAGCGCGATACATTCATCGGCCGCGCCGTAGTAAATCTTCAGCACGTCCTGTTCCACCAGCGCGCCGCAGGTAAAGACCACGTTGCCGAAAAATCCTTCTCTCTCGTAAATCGCTTCCGGCTGTAACAGCGGTTCGGCGGATTTGGCGAGGATGTTGAAGGGATTATTCAGGTCGAGCAGCATCGCCCCCAGACAATAGCGCTGGTCTTTATCCACGCCATGATAAATTTGCAGCCAGCCGCGCGGTGTGCGGATTAACGGTGCACCGCCGCCGAGTTTCAGCGCATCCCATTCGCCGGAGGCACTGCCCAGCAAATGCTGATGGTTGCCCCAGTGCAGCATGTCCGGCGATTCACAAATCCAGATATCGGGTTTGCCAAAATGCTTAGGCGAAGGACGGGTCAGCGCCAGATAGCGGCCCTGAATTTTCTCCGGGAAGAAGCAGACATCGCGGTTATCCGGGCAGAAAATGACGCCCTGTTTGGTCACGGTGACAAAATCGGTGGTGGTCGCCAGCGCGGTGGAAATCCCGTACGGTGAAATCGCGGAATAATTGATGTAGTAAATACCGTCGATCAGGGTGATACGCGGATCTTCGCAGCCAAACTGCTCGTATTGCGTATCTGCCGTCAGGAACGGCTGGTCATCCACCACGAAATCTTCACCGTTCTGGCTGCGGGCTAACCGCAGGTGCGACATGGAGGTAAGAAACACCTGTGACGGATCGGCTTTCAGCACAATCATGCGCGGATCGCTGAAATCATACGTCGGGTCATCGCGCTGAAACCGTTTGGTCCCTGCCTGCCAGCCGCCATTCACCGGCAATAACAGGGGCACCTCCAGACAATTTTCCTCTGCGGATTTCACGCTTTCTGCCACGCGCAACAGCAGCAGGGTTTCCCCCTGATACGAGCAAACGCCGGCATTAAAGACGCACTCCACTTTCCAGCCCGGCTGGGAAGGCGTTACGTCGGCAGGCGTTAACAGCGGGTTTTTCTCACTTCTGTGCATTTTCATGGCGTACCTTTTTGATAAGAATGTGATTTTTGTTCAGCACCGGTGTGTCTGCGCCGAATAAGACAGTGTTGCCATCGCCGTAACCTACGTTGACGACAGGGGGACCGAAATTGATCATCACTTCCAGACATTCCCCGCCGAGCTGACGGCGGAATATCAGGCATTGCTGAAACAAGGTGAGGTACGGATAACGGCCCTGCTGAAGGGCCGGATGGCTATTTCTGATGCGGATCAGTTGTTTATACCGCGATAATATGGATTGTGAGCACTCACTCTCATTTTCAATACTCAGCGGTTCCGTTCCTTCACCGGCCGATGACCAGGGGATCAGCGAACGCGAGGCATCACGGCAAAATGGCAATGCATAAGTGAGTGCTTGCTTATCGCTCATGCCTTGTGAAATGGCGTTGTGATAGTGAGTGACGCCCTGAATATCCCGCATCTGCTGCACATTCTCAGGAATAAAATCGGTCATGCCGATTTCTTCTCCCTGAAAAATAAAAGGCAGACCCCGCGCTGTCATTTGCAGCGCAAACACGGCTACCGCGCGGCCGGTGTCACGGGGCGATTCGCCAAAGCGGCTGATCATGCGGGACATATCGTGACTGGAGAAAAACAGGGTCGGTAAACCGGACAGGGTGGCTTCCATTGCCTGCATTTCGGCGAAAATGGCTGCAATGTCGAATGTTTTCTGACTCCCCAGATTAAAATTGAACACCACGTCCAGCCGTTCCTTGTCCTGATAAGGCACCAGCAGAGGCAGCGATTCACTGCCGACTTCGCCAATCAGTAAGAAATCGCCTTGTGAACGGATGTGCCGGCATAACCGTTTCACCACTTCCAGCACGCCGGGCTGATTGATGTCTTTCTCATGCGGCGGCTCAGCGCCTGCTTGGGCTGGCGGGTGATCGTCACCAATGCCGTCGGTGGTCAGAAAATTAATGACGTCAAAACGGAAGCCGTCCACGCCGCGGGCAATCCAGAAATCGAAAATCTTTTTCGTTTCCTGTTCGACGGCCGGATTCGACCAGTCCAGGCACACCTGCTGCGGGGAAAATTTATGGTAATAATGCGTCGTGCCATCCGGTGTCAGCGACCATGCCGGACCGCCGAAAAAGGACGTCCAGTTGTTGATTTCCTGACGAAAGAAGAAAAAATCACGATACGGGCTGTCGGGTTGGTGAAGGGCCTGCTGAAACCACGGATGCTGGTCTGAAACGTGGTTAATCACGACGTCTGTCACCACCAGAATATCGCGCGCATGGCACGCGGCGATCAGGGCATCGAAAGTGTCCAGCGTGCCAAAACGCGGATCTACCGCGCAGTGATCGCTGATGTCATAGCCGTTATCCACCAGCGGCGAAGGATAAAACGGCGTGATCCAGATACCGCCAATGCCCAGCCCGGCCAGATAATCCAGTTTCGAAATCAGCCCCTTAAAATCCCCCAGACCGTCGTCATTCCCGTCGCAGAAAGAGGGCAGGTACACCTGATAAAAGACCCGTTCAGGCCATGTTTTCTGACAGTTCATCATTCGCATCCTGCTATTTGAGTGAAAGTGACATCCCTTGCAGAAAATGTTTTCTGAACAGAATGAAAAGTATCAGGATCGGCAGGGTCTGTACGACGGAGCCTGCCAGCACCGGGCCGACATAAATGCTGTAGGATTTACTGAACGTCGCCAGCAGCACGGAAAGCGGCATTTTGCTGGCGTCCTGAATGACGATCAGGGGCCACAGAAAATTGTCCCAGGCGCTGGTGAAGGTAAACAAGGCGACGATGGCGAGAATGGATTTATTCAGCGGCAGCATGACGTGAAGCAGAATTTTCACCAGACCGGCGTGGTCGAGCCGGGCGGCATGAATATAATCGTTCGGCGTACCTTTGAAACTTTGGGAGATCATAAATATCCCCCAGCCGTTCATCACAAAGGGCAAAATTAATGCCCCGTAGGAATTCATCAGGCCGAGTTCACGGATCAGCACGAAATGCGGAATAATAAACATGAAGGCCGGAAATACCATTTGCAGGATCAGCAGGTTTTTAAAAATATCCCGCCCTTTGAATTCCATTTTCGCCAGTGCATAGCCAATGAAAGACGACGTGAGGGTGACGCAGACCGTGATCGTCAGGGTAATAAATATTGAGTTGAATAATGTGCGCAGAAAAGGTTTTTCTGCTTTTCCTGAGCCGTCAAATAAAAAGACATAGTTATCGAAAGACAGATGGCCGGAGAAAAGGCCGGTGGTATATATTTCCGATGTCTTTTTCAGTGACCCCATGAACATCCAGATATAGGGATATAACCAGGTCAGTGCCAGCGTGAACATCAGCAGATGGATCACGAGGGAGGAAAACCCGAATTTTTTGCGTGTTCCCGGCGCAGAAAGTGACGTGGATGGCTTCATCATACAACCTCGATTTTCTTTTCAAGACACCGGCGGACAATCCAGATCAGTGAGAAACTGAACAGGGCGACGATGATAGACATCGTGGCCGCCCAGCTCGGCTGCATCTGCCTGAACGCGGCTTCATACATCACCACCATCGGTGTGGTGGTGCTCTCCAGCGGCCCGCCGCCGGTGATCAGATACGGCTCGGTGAAAATGGCAAAGGCGACGGTAAGGGCCAGCACCAGCACCATGACGATTTGCGCATTCATCATCGGTAAGGTGACGTGCCAGATTTTCCCCGCGCGCGAGGTCCGGTCGAGTTCTGCTGCGTCGTAAATATCTTTCGGGATGGTGATCAAACCGGAATAAAAAATAAGCCCGTAATAACCGACAAATTTCCAGGTGATAATCAGCGCAACAGATAACATCGCCACATCAGGATGCGTAAACCAGGGAACCGAGATCCCGAACCATTGCATCAGAAACGTATTCACCGGGCCGGTCTCACTGAATAACTTCGAAAAAACGATGGAATACGCCACGCCCGATGACACATTGGCCAGTAAAAAACTCAGTGCGACAAACGCCTTGCCGTATTTTATCCGTTGTAATCCAAAGGCGAACAATAATGAAGAAATCAGCACGATCGGCAGATAATAAAGCAAAAATTTAAATACGTTATAAATCGACGTCCAGAATAAAGGATTCTGCATCACCGCCAGAATATTTTTCACACCATTGAAGGAAGGAACACCAATAAATTTCCAGTCTGTAAAACTTAATATAAATAGCCAGATAAAAGGATAGAGCCAGAATATCAGGGAATATCCCAGATAAGTGGAGGCCAGAAGGCCTCCGGTGGTGGAATCTTTCAGTTTTATCATCGGTTTACTGCTCCAGCACGCGGTCAATCTCTTGCGATGACGCATGCAGGGCGTCCGGCACCGGTTTGTTATCAAACACCAGTTTTTCAATCATTTGCGTCATTGCCCGCTGGACTTCCACCGTTTTGGTGACGGCGGCAGGGGGTACGGCTTTCGGCAGATAAGATGCGATGTCATTCACCAGCGGATGCTGTTGCAGGTAACCGCTGAATACCGGGTTACTTTGCAGATCTTCCCTGGCCGGAGGCATCCCCGTCAGTTCCAGCCAGCGCAAGTCGTTCTTCGGATTGCTGTATACCCATTGAATGAATTTCCAGGCATCGTCCTGCACTTTCGAGGTACTGAACATCACGATCCCTTTGCTGTCTGCCATCGTCGCTCCGGGTTCTCCTGACTGCGTCGGCATCGGGCCGATACGGATGGTTTTTAACACCTCAGGGAATTGCTTCTGATAACGCTCGATATCCCAAGGACCGCGTACCGCACCCAGCACGGTACCTGCCGCCAGCGGATCATCCGCAGCGGTAAAGTCGTAGCTGGTCCATTTGTTGGCGAACATTTTCCCCATAAAATTCAGGGCTTCCACACCCGCTTCGTTATCGAACGTGGATTTATTATCCGTAAGATACGGGCTGCCCCCGGAGGCGGCGTAATACAGCGGAATAAAATCAAACCAGCGATCCCACCAGTTTTTACCGCTGGTGAGTTGCAGGCCATAGCCTTGCTTACTTGACGCCATACGCCCGGAAAGGGTGTAAATCTCGTCGTAGGAGGTCGGCACATGATCAAATCCCTGAGCGGCCAGCAAATCACCGCGCCACCAGTAGACGATCGGGGTGATATAAATCGGGATGACGGTTTGCTGGCCCCCGAACTGCCAGCTGGAAACGGCTTTGCCCATATGGCGGGTTTCTACCAGCTCCTGAAAACCGGGCATTTTAGAATAATCATTAAGCTGTTTGAGTTCGGATAACTGTTTAGCGAAACCAATAAAAATATTGGTGGAGATGTCGGGTTCGGTCCCTGAGGCCAGCGCATTCATAATGGCTTCTTCAGAACTTCCCGCTGCCGGAATTGCGGTGAATTCCACTTTTCTGTTTTCCGGATGGCTGTTCCATTCTTTGACGATTTCACCCCAGTATCTTTCCTGGGTAATATTAGGCGCCACCCACATCTTTATCGCCGTCTGATCTTTCTCGTCCGGTCCGCAACCTGAAATTAATAGCGTAAGCCCCGCAATAGCAGCCAGTTTGAGTGTTTTCATCCGAATTCCTATTTCCGTTAGGTTTGGATTTATAATCCGTAATTATATTTATGGATTATTCATATTTTTATTATATGAGTTAATTTCTATTTAAACGCTAGCATGGACATTTGGTGAATAAATGTTATTGCCGTCACACAAATGATTTTGTTTAACGTTAAACTTTATTTTTATATTCATTGCAAAACACAATTTCTTATGACTAACTGTGGGCGGTCTAATACTGTGCTTGTGTTTTGATTGTATTATTTAAACATCAGGGAGTATTCACACTGAGTAAGATAACACTGAAGTCGATTGCCAGAGAATTAGGCGTGACGCACACGACGGTATCTAATGCCTTTAATAATCCGGGAAAGTTGTCAGAATCATTAAAAAAACGAATTATCGATTACGCTCACTCGGTGAATTTTTATGGTCCGGATAATGTGGGGCGGGCATTACGCACCGGTAAATCGAATGCGATAGGTATTATCTTTAACGACACCCTCAGTTATGCGTTTACCGACAGGCATGACGTACAACTGATGCAGGGCATTGCTGCGGAATGTGACAAAGAAGGCGTCAGCCTCATCCTGATCCCGTTACATAACCAACAAGGCCCGCGCGTGAGCGCCATCAATACGGCCGTTGATGGCTACATACTCAATGCGACGCACAATAACGACCAGATCATCGCCAAAGCGCTGGCTAAAAAGGTGCCGGTCGTGACGACGGATTTCCGTATTCCGCCGCACAGCAGCGTGTCGATTGATAACCGCAAGGCGATGCATGAAATCTGCCAGCACTTGCTGGAAAAAGGCCACCGCGAATTCGGGATTATTTCATTTCCGTCGTTGCAGGGCAGTAAGGGAATAAAGCCGCTGACCGATCCTGTTGCCGGGGATAATGACGTCATGCTCACGCGGGTAAATGCCTGCGTGGAGACTTTTCTTGCCGCAAATATTGCACTGAATTCCTGTTTTCTTTGTGAGACACGTCACCATGAAGAATGTGGTGAAATGGCCGCCAGAGAATTACTGGCACGCAATCCGGCCATCACCGCGTTGATTTGTCTGTCCGACCGATTTGCACAGGGTGCGGCGAATTATTGCCGCAAAGCGGGATTATCTGTCCCACAGGATATCGCTATTACCGGTTTCGATAATATACCGCGCACCGGTAATGAAATTGCCCTGACGACCATTTCACAGGATCCGGTTAAAAAAGGCGAAATGGCCGCCAGTCTGTTATTAAGCGGAAAGTCGAATATTGATTACGATCTCGGATTTACGCTGATTATACGTGGCTCGACCTGATATTTCCGGTATTGCCATGAAGTCTGAATTACTGATGTCAATTTTCAGGATGAAATATGGCCTTATTAACCTGTTTTAAAGCTTATGATATTCGTGGTGTGCTGGGTTCTGAACTCAATGAAGATATTGCCTGCCGTATTGGCGCCGCATTTGCCCAATTTTACCGTCCGCAGCGGGTGGTGCTGGGGAGTGATATCCGCCGGACGTCTGCTGCACTCAAGCAGGCCGTCGCACGGGGATTAATGGATCAGGGAACGGACGTCATCGATATCGGTATGACCGGCAGTGAAGAGGTCTATTTCGCGACCCGTGATTTGCAGGCCGATGGCGGGATCCAGATCACCGCCAGTCATAACCCGGATAATTACAACGGCATGAAAATCGTCGGCAGAGAGGCGAGGCCGGTAAGCCGCGACAGCGGATTAAAGGATATTCAGCAACTGGCTGAAAACCCGGTCTTTGCGGTGGCGGCGCAACGCGGCCATTATCAGCAAGTGTCGAACCGCCGGGCGTACCTTGCGCATCTGCTCAGCTATTTTACGCTGCAAAACGGACGACCTCTGCGCGTGGTGGTCAATGCGGGAAATGGTGCGGCGGGGCCGACACTGGATGCGCTGGAAGAGGCATTTCAGCAACGCCGCATTCCGCTGACATTGATAAAAATTCACCATGAGCCGGACGGCACGTTCCCCCACGGTATTCCCAACCCGATGTTGCCGGAGAACCGCATGACGACACGCGATGCGGTACGGGCGCATCAGGCGGATCTGGGTATTGCCTGGGACGGCGATTTTGACCGCTGCTTCATCTTTGACGAGCAGGGCGACTACGTGGAAGCCTATTACATTGTCGGATTACTGGCGAAATGGTTTTTGCAGCGCGAGCCGGGTGAGAAAATCCTTCATGATCCGCGACTGGTCTGGAATACCCGCGATGTTATCCATGCTCATCACGGCGTTGCCATCGAAACCAAAACCGGTCATGCCTTCATCAAAGAAAGAATGCGTAGCGAAAATGCCCTGTACGGCGGCGAGATGAGCGCGCATCACTACTTCCGTGATTTCGGCTACTGCGACAGCGGAATGATCCCGGCCCTGCTGGTGTTACAGCAACTCAGCGGCGGTTCTCAGAAAATGTCAGAACTGATCGCTCAGCGAAAAACCCTTTTCCCGGTATCGGGAGAGCTGAACATTGCGGCTGTGCTGCCAGAAACGGTGATCGCAAGGGTTCGTCAACATTACGAAAATCAGGCGCTGAACATCAGTGAAACGGACGGACTCAGTATGGAGTTTGCGTGCTGGCGTTTTAATTTACGCCCTTCCAACACCGAACCCTTGCTGCGTCTTAACGTGGAAACGCGGCAGTCTCCTTCATTGCTGGCTGAAAGTACCCGGGCGCTTCTCGCGCTTATCCATGCGTAATCCCTTCACTCCATACAGGACAACGTTATGTCAGGCTTATCGCTGAAAAATATCCAGAAATATTATGATAAAGCGCCGGTTATCCCTGATTTATCCCTCGATATTCATGCCGGGGAGTTTCTGGTTCTTGTCGGGCCGTCGGGGTGCGGGAAATCCACATTATTACGTCTGATTGCCGGGCTGGATGAACTGACGTCCGGCAGCATCAGCATTGGCGAAAAAGATGTCACGGATTTGCCCGCCGGTCAGCGCGGGCTGTCGATGGTTTTCCAGTCTTACGCGCTGTATCCCCACATGACTGTGCGTCAGAATCTTTCCTTTGGCCTGAAGAATATCCGCACGCCACCGGATGAAATTGAACGACGCATTCAGCAGGCGGCGCAGATCCTGCGCCTTGATGAGATGCTTGACCGGCTGCCACAAAACCTGTCCGGCGGGCAGCGTCAGCGGGTCGCCATTGGCCGTTCGATAGTCCAGCAGCCGGAGGTGTTTTTATTCGATGAGCCTTTGTCGAATCTTGATGCCGCGTTGCGGGTGCAGATGCGGCAGGAAATCAGTCAGCTGCATACCCGCCTGAAAAACACCATGATTTACGTGACGCACGATCAGGTCGAAGCCATGACGCTGGCCGACCGGATTGTGGTGCTGAACAAAGGGCACATCGAGCAGATTGGTACGCCGGTGGAACTCTACAACAGTCCGGCCAGTCTGTTTGTCGCCGGTTTTATTGGCACGCCGAAAATCAATGTGATCCCGGCGCAGGTGATTGACCGCCATCTGGTGATTGACGGAAAAGCACGGTTTCCGCTGGGGGATAAATTTCCGGCGGCGCGGGAGGGCCAGTCCGTTTCGCTGGCGATCCGACCTGAGTTGTTGCGCCTGAACGAAGCCACGGATCATCATTTTGACGTGACGGTGGATTTCACTGAATTGCAGGGCGACTCAACGCTGGTGTATGCGCGATTCGGTGAGCATGGCGTAAAAATCAAATCTTCCAGACAGCTTTCTTTTGCCCAATCCGAGACGCTAACAGCCGGGTTTAATACGTCCGGTATGTTGCTGTTCGATGAGGAACAGCGGCGGATCCCCGCAGTGTCGCGTTAAAAAATGAAAAGGCACCTTTCGGTGCCTTTTCGACGAACATCAACGTTAATTAAGCGTTTTTCGCCAGCTGCGCTTTATGTTTGTTCTCACTCAGCATGGTCAGTAACAGCAGCAGAACGGCCAGCACACAACCGGCGATCATCACGATAAATCCGCCGTCCCAGCCAAAGTAATCCACCGTATACCCGACGATGGCGCTCGCAGCCACCGACCCGCCCAGATAACCAAACAGCCCGGTAAAGCCTGCGGCGGTACCCGCCGCTTTTTTCGGTGCCAGTTCCAGCGCATGTAAACCAATCAGCATCACCGGCCCGTAAATCAGGAAGCCGATGGTGATCATACAGGCCATATCTATGCCCGGATTGCCGACCGGATTGAGCCAGTACACCACCGTCGCGATGGTCACCAGCACCATAAAGAACACGCCAGTTGCGCCGCGATTGCCTTTGAAGACTTTGTCCGACATCCAGCCGCACAGCAGCGTGCCGGGAATGCCTGCGTATTCATAAAGGAAATACGCCCACGAGGATTTATCCAGCGCAAAATGCTTCACTTCTTTCAGGTAAGTCGGTGACCAGTCGAGAATCCCGTAGCGCAGCAGATAAACAAAGACGTTAGCCAGCGCGATATACCACAGCAATTTGTTCGGCAAAATGTACTGCATGAAAATCTGTTTTGCTGTCAGTTCCTGCTCGGCAGACTCTTTGACATAGTCCGGCGGGTAATCGTTTTTGTATTCTTCAATCGGCGGCAGACCGCAGGACTGCGGCGTATCGCGCATTGTCATGAAGGCAAACACCGCCAGCAAAATCGCGCCGAAAGCGGGCATATACAGCGCCGCATGCCAGTCGTTAAACCATGCCATGCCGAGCAGGAACAGCAGCGGAGGAATACCGCCGCCGACGTTATGCGCGCAGTTCCACACTGACACCACGCCGCCGCGTTCTTTCTGCGACCACCAGTGCACCATGGTACGTCCGCACGGCGGCCAGCCCATTCCCTGGAACCATCCGCACAGGAACAGCAGCACAAACATGATGGCGATGCTGGAGGTCGCCCATGGAACGAAGCCCATAAACAGCATCACCGCGGCCGCCAGAATCAAACCGGCGGGCAGAAAGACGCGCGGATTCGAACGGTCAGACACCGAACCCATGATGAACTTTGAGATGCCGTAAGCAATGGAAATCCCGGAGAGCGCAAAACCCAGATCGCCTCGCGAGAAACCCTGATCAATCAGGTATGGCATAGCCAGTGCGAAGTTTTTACGCACCAGATAATAGGCCGCATAACCGAAGAAAATCCCCATGAAGATTTGCCAGCGGAGACGGCGGTAAAGCGGATCGACGTGAGCCTCATCAACAGGAGCTTTGTGAGGCGCGGGTTTAAAGATACTGAGCATAAATGCCTCCGATGGCATAAATCAGGTCGGACTCATCATGAGCCACGGACGAAATGGTGGATCCAGTGTGTTCTAAAACGAACATCACTTTAGCCATTCGCGCACAAACGAACTGTGATTTATGACGGAAATGTTACATTTTTATTACAAAGGGAGGCGATTTTGTGAGCGAGGGTGTCAATAAGAAACAAAAAAAAGCGGAGCCAAAGCTCCGCCTGCTATTTACGTACGCACTGAATTTATTGAATTTTCAGCGTACTGATAATGGTTTCAGCGTCAGTTTGCGCCTGTTGCTGATTATCGGCTGGCAGGGTGATTTGCAAAGTCAGTAAGTGGCTGTCGACTTTACCCAGCACGATAGAAGAATAGGCTTTCTGACCGGCAGAGGTGATCACCGTATCCAGCTGTTGCAGATCCTGACCATTCACCTGAATGGATTTATTGGTCACTACTTGGAGATTGGTATCACGGGCTTTTTGCTGATCCTGTAAACGACCCGCCAGAACCTCGAGCGATTCCGTGGTGTTATCACCCAGGATCACAATCACGGCTTTCTGACCGGTGCTGTCAGCGTAAACGTGCATATTGTTGGCCTGCGTGCCCAGCTTACCGCTCTGGTCGCTCATTCCCTGCGGCAGGGAGAAGGTGACTTTGCCTTCCAGCAGGCTGACCGGCGTGGTGGCTGCCGTTGCTGCGGCCGCTGGCGCGCCTTTATCCGCTGCAGGTGCGTCGGTGGTTTTACCGTCACACGCAGCCAGACCGGCGATCAGTACTGCCATTCCCATCATTTTCGCGATATTACGCATCGGGCTTCCTTAAGTGGCCTGTTCACCAGGCTTACATGTTGACTTAACAGTCTTTATGGCAACCTATTCAGACCACAAATGCAAGTCAGATTATGGCGCGATTTGTGTCTTTCCGGCGGTCCGCTTTAGTGCGCGCTGACAGCAGAATGCGGGTTATTGCCGTGAGCGGACAAACGTTTGAGCAGCATATTCAGCAGCATGCCGTACATCGGCAGGAAGAACACCAGACAGATCAGGACCTTGAAGGTGTAATCCACCATCGCGATTTCCACCCAGTGCTGCGCCATAAAGGCATCGGTACTTTTGTAGAAGGCGATAAAGAAGAAGGACAGGGTATCGCTGATATTGCCGAGGAACATCGAGGCGACCGGTGCGATCCACCAGCGGCGGTTCTGGCGCAGGCGGTTAAACACATGAACGTCGAGGATTTGCCCCAGCACATACGCCATAAAGCTGGCGGTGGCGATGCGGGCAACCATGATATTCAGGCTGTTGAGCGCGTCTACGCCCTGCCACTGCGCTTCAAAGAACAGCGCCGAGATGATGTAGGAAATGGCCAGAGCCGGCACCATCACAGACAGAATAATCCGTCGCGCCAGCGGTGCGCCAAAGATACGCACGGTCAGGTCGGTAGCCAGAAAGATAAACGGGAAAGTGAACGCGCCCCAGGTGGTATGGAAACCAAAAATGGAAACGGGCAACTGAACCAGATAGTTACTGGAGGTGATGATGGCGATGTGGAATAGCGAAAGCCATATCAGCGCGGAAAACCGCTGCTGAGCAGTAAAGGAGTACATAGATGTGGCCTTTTTTTGTGAAAAATTGGGGTGAGGGAACCCAAATACCCTGCGTCCTTGAAGCCGCAGCGGCGTTAGCGGTGTTCGCAAACCCGAATCACTGACTTCAGTCAGCTCATCGGGATTTACTCGCTTGCTGCCTTGCTGCAACTCCAATTACTGGGGTCTTAGCAATGGCAGATAATCAATGCGGCGCGCATAGTACCTGTTTGCGCACCGTTTGCGCAACAGATCCCATGGTTAATTTTAGCGCAATGAGCCGTGTTTGTTGCGCCAGAAAACCAGCGGGTTAAACTATCCGCCTTTGCCAAACAACCGCCCATTCACGTATGTAGATGTTGAGACACGAAATGACCGACCCCTTTATCAATCCTGACCATCAGCTTGATGCGTTGGGTCTGCGTTGCCCCGAGCCAGTGATGATGGTTCGTAAAGCGGTACGCACCATGCAAGACGGCGAAACGTTGCTGATCATCGCTGATGATCCGGCCACCACCCGCGATATCCCCGGTTTCTGCCGTTTTATGGAACATACGCTGCTGGCGTCGGATACCGAAAGCGTGCCGTACCGCTATTTGCTGTGCAAAGGGTTGGCAGAAAAACAGGGCTGATGGCTCAGCCCTGACGGGTTATTTCGACTTATTGCGCAACAGCCTCAGCGCATTGGCGGTCACCAGTGCTGTTGCACCGGAATCCGCCAGCACCGCCAGCCACAATCCGGTCAGCCCCATCAGCGTGGTGACCAGAAAAATCGCTTTCAGCCCCAGCGCAATCGTGATGTTCTGACGGATATTCGCCCGCGTGGCGCGTGACAGGCTGATCATCTGCGCCAGCCCGCTCAGACGGTTGTGGGTCAGCGCCGCATCTGCGGTTTCCAGCGCGACATCCGTCCCGCTTCCCATCGCAATACCGATCGTCGCGGCTTTCATCGCCGGGGCATCATTAATGCCGTCCCCGACCATTGCCACCGGTTTCTGCGCATTGAGCGCGGTGACCGCCGAGACTTTATCCGCAGGCAGCAAGCCCGCGCGGAAATCAATGCCCAGCCGGTCAGCGATGGTTTTTGCCGCACGCGGATTGTCGCCGGTCAGCATGACCGCCGATACGCCGAGCGCCTTGAGTTTCTGCAATGCCTCATGGGCGTCATCGCGCAGGCGATCCTGCATGGCAATCAGCCCGATTGCGCTGTCTTCCTGCCATACCACCACCACGGTTTTCCCGCTGGATTCCCACGCCGTAATTTGCGCAAGGGTTTCTGCCGTCAGGCTGTTTCCTGCCACACTTTTCGGTGCCAGCACCTGAATTTTACGGCCTGACACCACGCCTTCCACGCCGGAACCGGCCAGCGCGCGCCGATCTTGTGCGGTGAGCGGTAACGGATTGCCGGTTTTTGCGCGGGCTAAAATCGCCTGCGCCAGCGGGTGATGCGAACCTTCTTCCACCGCCGAGGCCAGACATAACACTTCGCCTTCACTGGCACCGTTCAGCGGTAACACGTCGGTGACTTCCGGTTTGCCTTCGGTCAGCGTGCCGGTTTTGTCCAGCGCGACGGTTTCAATCAGCGCCAGTTGTTCCAGTGCCGCGCCGCCTTTGATTAACGCGCCCTGACGCGTGGCGGCCGCCAGCCCGGAGGTGATCGCCGCAGGTGTGGAGATCACCAGCGCACACGGACAACCGATCAGCAGCAACGTGAGGCCGCGATAAATCCAGGTTTCCCACGACAGTCCCATCGCCAGCGGCGGAACGATGATTACCAGCAGCGACATCAGCATAATGACCGGCGTGTAATAACGGCTGAAAGTATCGAGGAAACGCTCAATGGGCGCACGACGCTCATCGGCTTCTTCGATAAGTTGCAGGATGCGGTCAATGGCGCTGTTGCCCGGTGCGGAAGCCACTTCAAGGCGTGCCAGCCGGTCAACGCACAGGCTGCCCGCCGGGACTTTTTCGCCGGGCAGATGATCCACCGGCACCGATTCACCGGTCAGTGCGCTTTCATCGAAACTGGCCGCGCTTTGTAAAATGGCGTCGGCAGGCAGACGTGCGCCTGCCGCAATTTCAATGATGTCGCCGGGGCGTAAACTGCTGACCGGCACGGTTTCCGCCTGGCCATTTACCACGCGAACGGCGGTATCCGGGATCAGCGCCATCAGCGATTTCACCCCGCTGCGCGCCCGGCTGGAGGCAAAAGCTTCCAGGCGTTCGCCGACCATAAATAGCAGCAGCACCATGGCGGCTTCGGCAGTGGCACCGATAAACAGGGCACCGAGCGCGGCGATGCTCATCAGCGTTTCGATGGCGAACGGCGAACCGGCGCGGGTCTGGCGGATCGCCTGACGCAGTACCGGCCACAGCCCGACCAGCGTGGTGGCGATAAACGCGATCTGACCGGCCTGCGGACTGACGTGATCAAGAACCCAGCTCAGCAGCATCATCGCCGAGAGGGCGATCAGCGGCAGCGCCTCTTTCAGGCGTGACGCTTCCGGTTGCGGGATATTTTGTTTTTTATCGAGGGATTGCAGGGTGAAACCTGCGGCGATCACGGCATGCTGCACGGGTTGGGAGATATCCAGACCGGCATCAATCACCAGTTTTTCCGTGGCAAACAGCACTCTGGCGCGGCTGATGCCGTCAATGCCAGACACGGCTTTTTCGATTTTACGCGCACAGGCCGGGCAATCCATCCCTTCCACTTTCCAGCTGTATTGCTGGCTGCCGGAAAGCGGTGCGCCGGGGGCGTCTTCGCCCGGCGAGCCTTCTGCGCTGCCATCGTCAGAGGTTTGTGAGTGCTCACCTGTTTCTGGCGCGCAGCAACTGTCTGTGCTGGTGCAGGCGGAAACCGCCAGTGTGGCCTTTTCGCTACAGCAGCCCGCCGGATGTGTGCTGGGCCGGGCCATCGCGCCAATTTTGTTGATACGTAATGCGGGCGCATGTTTGCCCTGACATCCGCAGCGACAGCCGTTGTTTTTTTGCATTGGGATCATAAAGCCTCCGGTTCAACACCGAGTGGAATTACCCCCAGTGTAAACGTTGGAGTTAGCTCTAAGGTCAACCCTTATTTTATCAGCGGAACCAGAACGGTTCCGCTGAGGGAGGTTACAGGTACAAAGACCGGACGATCAGGAAGTGCCCGCCAAAATAACAGGCGGCGACCAGCGCGTCGGCAGCGCGGAAGGTGAAGCGGTAGCGGCTGAGCAGCCAGAAAATATTGCCCAGCAGTAACAGCGCCGCGCCGCAGAACAGCGAAAACGCCATGTCGGTGCTGCGGGCAAAATATTGCTCACCCGCCAGCCAGACCATCAGCAGGGTCATGGCGATGTAAGTGGTCACTGGCCATCTCAGCTCGGCAAGTCGTGTCCAGATCACCGCAAGCAGTATCGCGCCGATGATCAGCAAGGTCAGCGGCAGCGGCCAGAAAAACGTAATGGTCATCTGGCTGGCGAAACTCAGCGTATACAGCAGATGCGAGAGGAAGAACGCGCCAATGGCGTACATAAAGCGCTCTTCAGGCAGCAGCAACAGGCTGTCCGCCACCAGCGTCGCCGCCAGACCCAGCAGGATCAGATAACTGTAAACATTCAGTGTCGGTGCCTGCCAGGCCAGCAGAAGCAGCAGCAATAACGTGACGGGCTTGAATACCCAGCGTTGCCAGCGCGGGCCGCGATAGCTGGCATCAACGAACAACCAGCCGGAGAAAAATACAGCGAGGAATGGCCAACTCATTGTTTATCCTTTTATATTTCAGAACAGAACATAAAACCGATGCAAGGGTCTGCCTTCAGGAAAACACATCCTGTTTTCCTGTACTTGTTTTCAGTGTAGGAGAGAGGGCATACCGGCGACAATCAGAAATCCCCGTAACGGCCGGTCTGATTCACGTTGGTTTAGAATAGCGGGACAGTTTACGGCGCAGGACGCGCCGTAAAAGCGGGAGTTACTTTTTGGTCGGCAACGGCGGCTGTTTTTTCTGCCAGGCCATCAGTTCGAACACGCCGAACAGGAAAATGCGGGTTTGCAGCCACGGGCCGATGGTGTCCTTTTCCTTGCCCTGCGTGGCTTTCAGCAGCATGACCTGCAGGCCGTGCATAAAGAACATGAACACAATCGCCACGTCTAAAAAGTATTTGATCGGTTTCGGGAACGGGTGGATCAGGTTAAACGCCAGAAACGCCCAAATACATAACATCAACAACCGACCAATATTGATCAACATCTTACTGCTCCTGTTCTGGTGAGCCGGTTTCAGGCGTCACATCGCGATGGTAGAGGCGATAAGCAACTTGTCCGGCGACTTTTTCACGGTGTAAACGCCAGCTGGCGGGCACATCCAGAGTGTCGTGTTCGGCTTCTGTTTCGACATAAATCCAGGCTTCGTCAGCCAGCCACTGGTTTTGCTCCAGCAGGTTCAGCGTGTCTTGCAGAATGCCTTTGCGGAAAGGCGGATCGAGGAAAACCACATCAAAGGCACTTCCGGCTTTTGCCAGCCAGTTCAGGGCATTGACGTTAAATACTTTCGCATCACCGGCGTTTAGCAGCGCCAGGTTTTTCTCTAACTGTTGCGCAACCGGGCGTTCAAACTCCAGCAGTGTCGCGCTGGCCGCATAACGGGACAAGGCTTCCAGACCGAGTGCGCCGCTGCCTGCAAAACAGTCCAGGCAATGCGCGCCTTGTAAAACCGGTGCCAGCCAGTTGAACAGCGTTTCGCGCACGCGATCGGTGGTCGGGCGCAGCCCCGGGCTGTGTGGAACCGGAAGTTTGCGTCCGCGCCATTGTCCGCCAATAATTCGGATCTGGCCTGCGGCGGGAGTGTTGGGTTTCTTTGCCATAGTTCGCTTGTGTCATTCAAAGCCGTCGGGCTTCGTTGCATATCGTTTGGAGGGCTATTCTACCGGTGTGCGGGCAATGGGCAAATGTTTAACATTGTCGATTGAAAAGCCAGCGGAATTCAACACGCGGGCGTGTTGCCTGAAGGGGAAAGTGATAGACTGCCTGACCATAACCCTATTAATAATCCGTTCGCCAGTCATTAACGGCGAGGAGTGAAGTTGTAAAATGGCAAAAGACAAAAAACGCGGTTTCTTCTCCTGGTTCGGTCGTGGCCGTCAGGAAGAAGATCAGCAGAAGGAAGAAACACGCGAAGAACAGCCGGTTGTCGAAGAGCAACTGACGGAAGCACCGGGTGTCCCGCTCGTTCGCGAGCCTGTTGCAGAACCTGAAGTTGACGCAGAGCCAAAAGCTGAACCTGCACCGGATGTCGAACCTGAACCCGAAATCCAGCCTGAGCCACTCGTCGAGCCGGAACCGGAGATTGAACCGGAACCGCTGACAGAGCCTGAGCCGGAAGAAAAACCTGAGCCGGTGCGTGAGCAGGCGGCGGCTGAACTGGCAGAAGAAATCGTTCACATCACCGAACAGGTGGCTGCCCGGCCTGATGCTGTTGAAGAAGACAGGGTTGAAGCACAGATCGCGGAAGACGAGTTTGTTGAATCGGCAGAAGAAATTGCCGAAGACCAGCGTCAGGATGCCATTGATTCGGTTGACGATGTGGTCGCCGAAGAAGAACCGCTGCCGGTGGCGCTGGATCCGATCGTTGTGCTGCCCGCCGGTGAAACCGAGCAGGAACGCCCGACCAAAGAAGGCTTCTTTGCCCGTCTGAAACGCAGCCTGGTCAAAACCAAACAGAATCTCGGCTCCGGCTTTGTGGGGCTGTTCCGTGGTAAGAAAATCGACGACGATCTGTTCGAAGAGCTGGAAGAACAGCTGCTGATCGCCGACGTGGGTGTCGAAACCACGCGTAAAATCATCACTTCACTCACCGAGCATGCGTCGCGTAAGCAACTGAAAGACGCAGATGCGCTGTACGGCAAGCTGAAGGAAGAAATGTCCGAAATACTGGCGAAAGTTGACGAGCCACTGGATGTCAGCGGAAAAACCCCGTATGTCATTCTGATGGTTGGCGTGAACGGCGTCGGTAAAACCACCACCATCGGTAAGATGGCGCGCCAGTTTGAAGCACAGGGTAAATCGGTGATGCTGGCGGCGGGTGATACCTTCCGTGCCGCAGCCGTAGAACAGTTGCAGGTCTGGGGTCAGCGCAACAAGATCCCGGTGATTGCACAGCATACCGGTGCGGACTCCGCGTCCGTTATCTTCGATGCCATTCAGGCGGCGAAAGCCCGTAATATCGACGTACTCATTGCCGATACCGCCGGGCGTTTGCAAAACAAAGCGCACCTGATGGAAGAGCTGAAGAAAATCGTCCGCGTGATGAAGAAGCTCGACGAAGATGCACCGCATGAAGTGATGCTGACGCTCGACGCCAGCACCGGCCAGAATGCAGTCAGTCAGGCGAAATTGTTCAACGAAGCCGTCGGGCTGACCGGGATAACGCTGACGAAACTGGATGGCACCGCGAAAGGCGGCGTGATCTTTGCCATCGCCGATCAGTTCAGCATTCCGATCCGCTACATTGGTGTCGGTGAAGGTATCGAAGATTTAAGGCCGTTTAAGGCAGACGATTTTATTGAGGCACTTTTTGCCCGAGAGGATTAATACGGATGATTCGCTTTGAACAGGTCAGTAAAGCTTATCTGGGCGGACGACAGGCGCTTCAGGGCGTCAACTTTCACATCCAGCAAGCGGAAATGGCATTTCTGACCGGACACTCAGGCGCAGGGAAAAGTACCCTGCTCAAGCTGATTTGCGGCATTGAACGCCCGAGCGCCGGTCACATTTTGTTTGGCGGTCATGACATCAGCCGTCTGAAATCCAGCGAAGTGCCGTTCCTGCGTCGCCAGATCGGCATGATCTTTCAGGATCACCATCTGCTGATGGATCGTACCGTCTATGACAACGTGGCAATGCCACTGATCATTTCCGGGGCCAGCAGCGAAGATATCCGCCGTCGCGTGTCGGCTGCGCTGGATAAAGTGGGATTACTGGATAAAGCGAAGAATCTGCCAATCCAGCTTTCCGGCGGGGAACAGCAACGTGTGGGCATCGCCCGTGCGGTGGTGAACAAACCGGCGGTGCTGCTGGCGGATGAACCGACCGGTAACCTCGACGGCGAATTGTCGGAAGGCATTTTGCGTTTATTCGAAGAATTTAACCGTGTCGGCGTCACCGTTCTGATGGCGACGCATGACGTGGGTCTGATTGCCCGTCGTAATTACCGCACGCTGACGCTGAGTCAGGGGCGTATGTCGGGAGGGATGTACTAATGGCGAACAGTCCGAACCCGGCGAAAACCGCCAAAAGTGCCCGCGCCGCGAAAAGCAAAGCGTTGCAGGGTGGCTGGCGCGAACAGTGGCGCTATGCGTGGATGAACGCGCTGGCTGACATGCTGCGTCAGCCGCTGGCGACGCTGCTTACGGTGATGGTCATTGCCATCTCCCTGACGTTGCCAAGTGTCTGTTATCTGGTGTGGAAAAACGTCAGTACCGCGGCTGAACAGTGGTATCCGACGCCGCAACTGACCGTGTATCTCGACAAAGCACTGGATGATGACGCCGCAGAAAATGTGGTGAAAACCCTGAAAACCGAAGCGGGCGTGGATAAAGTCAATTATCTCTCCCGTGAAGAAGCAATGGGTGAATTCCGCAACTGGTCAGGCTTTGGCGGCGCGATGGACATGCTGGAGCAAAATCCGCTGCCTGCCGTCGCCATTATCACGCCGAAAATGAATTTCCAGGACTCCGCCACACTCAACACCTTGCGCGACCGCGTGGCGGCGGTGCATGGCGTGGATGAAGTGCGTATGGATGACAGCTGGTTTGCCCGTCTTGCGGCGCTGACCGGTCTGGTGGGGCAGATTGCGGCGATGATTGGCATCCTGATGGTGATCGCCGTCTTCCTGGTGATTGGTAACAGTGTGCGACTGAGTATCTTCAGCCGTCGCGATACCATCAACGTGATGAAGCTGATTGGCGCGACCGACGGATTCATTTTGCGGCCGTTCCTCAACGGGGGGGCGATGCTCGGTTTCACCGGCGCGTTGCTGTCGCTGATCCTCTCGGAAGTCCTGGTGCTGCGCCTTGAGAGCGTGGTGACCCAGGTCGCACAAGTGTTCGGCACGACGTTTGACCTGCACGGTCTGGGCTGGGATGAAAGCCTGTTGCTGCTGATCGTGTCCGCAATGATTGGCTGGATTGCCGCCTGGCTGGCGACGGTTCAACATTTACGGCGATTTACACCACAGTAGTGAGAATTTGCTATAATGTTCCCCTGCTGCTCAGTCTTTGTGTTCAGGGGAACAGCCGATTCTTGCTATATCGTCCCATCATTTTCCTGCTTCCCCTGCAATGGCACAAATTCACTATCCAATAGTCAGTCTGTCACATACAGTCATCAGACTGTTGAATCTGTCCGTGAACTTTATGTAAAATTCGTGGTCGTAGAGCAGCGAATATGAAGGGCTCGGCGTTGCTTTGTTGTCGCCCCTGAAGGCCAGCAACGTAGCGGTATCATCCCGCAGCAACGTGGTATAAAACCTGCATTACGTCATACATGAGAGGCTTGAATGACCAAAGAAATGCGCACTTTAGCATTAGTACCCCAAGGTAGCCTGGAAGCCTATGTTCGGGCCGCCAATGCCTATCCTATGCTCACCGCAGAGGAAGAACGGGCGCTGGCTGAACGGCTGCATTACGACGGTGACCTGGAAGCAGCGAAAGAGCTGATCCTGTCTCACCTGCGCTTTGTTGCTCACATTGCCCGCAACTATTCAGGTTACGGTTTGCCACAGGCAGACCTTATCCAGGAAGGGAATATCGGCCTGATGAAAGCGGTTCGCCGTTTTAATCCGGAAGTCGGTGTGCGTCTGGTGTCCTTTGCCGTGCATTGGATCAAAGCAGAAATTCACGAATATGTGCTGCGTAACTGGCGCATCGTGAAAGTCGCCACCACCAAAGCGCAGCGTAAGCTGTTCTTCAACCTGCGCAAAAACAAACAGCGTCTGGGCTGGTTCAGCCATGACGAAGTGGAGCATGTTGCCCGCGAACTGGGTGTCACCAGCAAAGATGTGCTGGAAATGGAATCACGCATGGCCGCACAGGACATGACGTTTGATCCGACCCCGGATGATGAACCACGCGACGGCGCAGCGATGGCACCGATGCTGTATCTGCAAGACAAAAGTTCTGACTTTGCAGAAACCATCGAAGAAGATAACTGGGATCAGGACGCGACCGACAAACTTTCCAGTGCAATGGAAGGTCTGGACGAACGCAGCCAGGATATCATCCGTGCCCGCTGGTTAGACGACGATAACAAATCGACCCTGCAGGAACTCGCCGACAAGTACGGTGTTTCCGCAGAACGTGTTCGTCAGCTGGAAAAGAACGCGATGAAGAAACTGCGTATGGCGATCGAAGCCTGATAAACGCAGATTCACCCTGTTAAAAAGCGACCTTTATGGTCGCTTTTTTTATGCCTGAAATTCAGCCTTCAGGATTTTTTCCAGACATTCCCTTCACGCACAAAACCACAGGCCTGCATAAAGGCATCCAGCACGGGTTCCGGCTCTGCGTGCATCGTCCAGCTTTTCACCTGCGGCAGTTGCGCCTGCAACTCTTCCATCAGATACAGCCCGACACCGCGACGGCGCGTCACTTCCCGTACCCGCAGATCGCTGAGTTGCCCCTGATCGCCGTCGAGGGTGATTTTCACTGCACCAAGAATGCGTTCATTAAATACCGCCGCAAACAGCGCACGGTTGTTTTGCAAAGAGGCCTGCCAGTCATGTTCGGTTTGCTCCGGCCAGATTTTTGCCAGATCGATCAGGTCCTGGGCGCTGAGTGAAGTGCGTTTTTGGATGGTTAATTTCATGAGGCGGACGGGTCAGAAAATGGGAACGCCAGTGTAGCGGATCGTTCTGAAAAACGGGCGTAACTTTTTTTGTACAGTAACAGGTCGAAAACTTTTTTAGAGATCTCTGCATAAGCGATAAATGTTGGCTTTAATCAATAATGCCAGTGTTAACGACTGATTGTTTAAATCCGAACCGCTTTTTCACCCAAATAAAATTCTGTTTACACCTCATATTTCTGATTGTGCCATTTGATTTGCAGAAGAAAATTCCTGTTTAATGATATGAATTATAAAGTCTTATTCGAAAACAAGACGAAATAAGCCGGTAACTCGTTATTACTTATACTAAATTTCCTAAGTGATGATGTTTTGAACAGGCAACAAAAGAGCAAACCACAACACACACATGAACGGGGTAATCGGATGAAAGTAACAAAGGGTAAGATCTGGCTGGCAGGTTGTATTGCATTAGCAATGAGTCAGGCGGCATTCGCCAAAGATATTAAAGTCGCCATTGTGGGTGCTATGTCAGGTCCGGTTGCCCAGTACGGTGACATGGAATTTACAGGTGCAAAACAAGCTATCGCTGACATCAACGCCAAAGGCGGCGTGAAGGGTGACAAACTGGTTGGCGTGGAATATGACGATGCCTGTGACCCGAAACAAGCCGTGGCGGTCGCCAACAAAGTGATCAACGACGGTATCCGTTACGTGATCGGCCACTTGTGCTCTTCTTCCACTCAGCCTGCTTCTGATATCTATGAAGACGAAGGCGTGCTGATGATCACCCCGGCGGCGACCAACGCTGACCTGACCACCCGTGGTTATAAAATGGTGATGCGTACCACCGGTCTGGATTCCGATCAGGGTCCGACTGCCGCGAAATACATCCTCGACACCATCAAACCAAAACGTATCGCTGTTGTGCATGACAAACAGCAATACGGCGAAGGCCTGGCCCGTTCCGTACAGGACGCGCTGAAAAAAGGCGGCGGCAACGTGGTGCTGTTTGAAGGCGTGACCGCAGGCGACAAAGACTTCTCCACACTGGTGGCGCGTCTGAAGAAAGAAAACGTCGATTTCGTCTATTTCGGCGGTTACTACCCGGAAATGGGGCAGATCCTGCGTCAGTCAAAACAAGCGGGTCTGGCAGCGAAATTCATGGGTCCGGAAGGCGTAGGCAACTCCTCACTGTCTAACATCGCCGGCGATGCTTCCGAAGGCATGCTGGTAACCCTGCCAAAACGTTACGATCAGGTTCCGGCTAACCAGCCAATCGTCGATGCCCTGAAAGCCAAGAAACTGGATCCAACCGGTCCGTTCGTCTGGACGACTTACGCTGCATTGCAGGCGCTGACCACCGGTATGGAACGCAGCGGCAGCATGGAACCGGCAGATATCGCCAAAAACCTGAAATCAGCGTCAGTGGATACCGTCATGGGCCCGCTGAGCTGGGATGAGAAAGGTGACCTGAAAGGATTCGAATTCGGTATTTTCGAGTGGCATAAAGACGGCACGTCTACCCCGATCAAATAAAACCGCACCAAAGTGGTTCTCCGCTCCCTCCCCTGCGAAGGGGAGGGCTGGGGTGGGGTATTAATGGCAACGGCGTTGTTTGCAAAACCCCCTCCCAACCTCCCCCTTCGCAGGGGGAGGAGTAGCACAAGTTATCAAACCCTTGATTAATAAGGATAGGGTATGTCAGAGCAGTTCCTCTATTTCATTCAGCAGATGTTCAACGGTGTCACGTTGGGCAGCACTTATGCGCTGATCGCCATTGGTTACACCATGGTTTACGGCATTATCGGCATGATCAACTTCGCCCACGGTGAGGTGTATATGATCGGCAGTTATGTCTCTTTTATCGTAATCGCCGCTCTGATGATGATGGGTATCGACGCCAGCTGGTTGCTGATCGGTGCCGGTTTTATCGCCGCGATTGTGATTTCCAGTGCCTACGGCTGGAGCATTGAACGCGTGGCGTATAAGCCGGTGCGTAACTCCAAACGACTGATTGCACTGATTTCCGCCATCGGGATGTCAATTTTTCTGCAAAACTACGTCAGCCTCACGCAAGGCTCACGCGATCTCGCTTTACCAAGCCTCGTCACCGGCCAGTGGAAACTGGGCGAAGCCAACGGCTTTGCGGCGACCATCAGCACCATGCAGTTAATCATCTGGATCGTCACGTTTGTCGCGATGCT
This sequence comes from Rahnella sp. BIGb0236, assembly GCF_004364755.1. Taxonomy (NCBI): domain Bacteria; kingdom Pseudomonadati; phylum Pseudomonadota; class Gammaproteobacteria; order Enterobacterales; family Yersiniaceae; genus Rahnella; species Rahnella sp. BIGb0236. The sequence continues at coordinate 51,089 of NZ_SOAO01000017.1, read as the reverse complement.
GGCGCTGACCCTGTTCATCCGTTATTCGCGTATGGGTCGTGCCTGCCGCGCCTGTGCGGAAGATCTGAAAATGGCCAGCCTGCTGGGGATCAGCACTGACCGCGTAATTTCCCTGACCTTCGTGATTGGCGCGTTAATGGCGGCCGTCGCGGGCGTTCTGCTCGGTCAGTTCTATGGCGTGATCAACCCGTACATCGGCTTTATGGCCGGCATGAAAGCTTTCACCGCTGCGGTTCTCGGCGGCATTGGCAGTATTCCGGGCGCGATGATCGGCGGCCTGATTTTGGGCGTGGCCGAAGCGCTGACCTCGGCGTATCTGAGCACTGAATATAAAGACGTGGTGTCCTTCGCATTACTGATCGTGGTGCTGCTGGTGCTGCCGACCGGTATTCTTGGCCGTCCGGAGGTTGAGAAAGTATGAAGCGCCTGAATCTGTTAAATGCGCTGGTTTCCGCTTTCGTCCTGCTGGTGCTGGCGGCGTTCATCATGGGCCTGCAACTGGGCCTTGATGGCACAAAACTGGTGGTCAACGGCGCGGGTCAGGTTCGCTGGACGTGGATTGCCATCGGCTGCGCCATCGTCTTCGTGTTCCAGTTATTCCGTCCGATGGTCAGCAGCGGCCTGAAAAAAGTCTCGGGGCCGGGCTGGGTGTTGCCAAGCTTTGATGGCTCGACGCCGAAACAAAAACTGCTGGCGCTGGTGCTGATTATCGCTGCCATTGCCTGGCCGTTTATCGTCTCGCGCGGCACGGTGGATATCGCCACGCTGACCCTGATCTACATCATGCTCGGCCTCGGTCTGAACGTGGTGGTCGGGCTGTCCGGCCTGCTGGTACTGGGTTACGGCGGCTTTTACGCCATCGGCGCTTACACTTACGCGCTGCTCAATCACTATTACGGCATCGGATTCTGGGAAGCCTTGCCGCTGGCCGGACTGGTGTCAGCAGCCTTTGGTTTCCTGCTCGGATTCCCGGTGCTGCGGTTGCGCGGAGATTATCTGGCGATTGTGACGCTCGGATTCGGCGAAATCGTCCGTATCCTGCTGCTCAATAATACCGAACTGACCGGCGGGCCGAACGGCATCAGCCAGATCCCGAAACCGACGCTGTTCGGGCTGGAGTTCAGCCGGACGCCACGCGACGGCGGCTGGGATACCTTCAGCAACTTCTTCCATGTTGCCTATGACCCGAGTGACCGCATTATCTTCCTGTACATGGTGGCGCTGCTGCTGGTGATCGCCACCTTGTTCATCATCAACCGTCTGTTGCGGATGCCGCTGGGCCGCGCGTGGGAAGCGTTGCGTGAGGATGAAATTGCCTGCCGTTCGCTGGGGCTGAACCCGACCCGCATCAAACTGACTGCGTTCACCATCAGCGCCGCATTTGCCGGTTTCGCCGGTACGCTGTTCGCCGCGCGTCAGGGCTTTGTCAGCCCGGAATCCTTCACCTTTGCGGAATCTGCCTTCGTGCTGGCTATCGTGGTACTCGGCGGAATGGGCTCGCAGTTTGCGGTCATTCTGGCGGCGATTCTGCTGGTGGTTTCCCGCGAGCTGATGCGTGATCTCAACGAATACAGCATGTTACTGCTCGGTGCGTTAATGGTGCTGATGATGATCTGGCGTCCGCAGGGCTTGCTGCCGATGAAACGTGTTCATCTCAAACTGAAGCTTTCGAAGAAACAAATCGCGGATCAGGGGGAACAGGCATGAGCACGCAACCTCTGTTAGCGGTTGAAGGTCTGATGATGCGTTTTGGCGGCCTGCTGGCGGTCAACAACGTGGCGCTGAACCTCAACCAGGGCGAAATTGTTTCGCTGATCGGCCCGAACGGTGCCGGTAAAACCACGGTATTTAACTGCCTGACCGGTTTCTACAAACCGAGCGGCGGCACCATTAAGCTGCGTGATCAGCATCTGGAAGGGTTGCCGGGGCAGAAAATTGCCCGCATGGGCGTGGTGCGTACTTTCCAGCACGTGCGACTGTTTCGTGAAATGACGGTGATTGAAAACCTGCTGGTTGCCCAGCATCAGCACCTGAAAAGCGGCGTACTGGCGGGGCTGTTCAAAACGCCGGGTTTCCGTCGCGCCGAAACCGATGCGCTGGATCGCGCTGCCGACTGGCTGGAACGTGTCGGATTACTTGAACTGGCCAACCGTCAGGCGGGCAATCTGGCCTACGGCCAGCAACGCCGTCTGGAAATCGTCCGCTGCATGGTCACGCGGCCGGAAATCCTGATGCTCGATGAACCGGCTGCCGGTCTTAACCCGCGTGAAACCGAAGAGCTGAACCAGCTGATTGCGGAATTGCGTAACCAGCACAACGTGTCGGTGCTGCTGATTGAGCACGACATGAAACTGGTGATGGGCATTTCTGACCGCATCTACGTGGTGAATCAGGGCACGCCGCTGGCACAAGGCACACCGGCTGAAATTCGTAATAATCCTGACGTGATCCGCGCCTATTTAGGCGAAGGTTAAGGGACAGAACAAGATGTTGTCATTCAATCAGGTATCCGCCCATTACGGCAAAATTCAGGCGCTGCATGAAGTCAGTCTGAGTATTAACAAAGGCGAAATCGTCACGCTGATCGGCGCGAACGGCGCGGGTAAAACCACGCTGCTCGGCAGTTTATGTGGCGAACCGCGTGCCTCCCACGGCGCGATCATTTTCGAAGGGCAGGACATCACGCAGTGGCAGACCGCCAAAATCATGCGCGGCGATATCGCGATTGTGCCGGAAGGCCGTCGGGTGTTTTCCCGCATGACGGTGGAAGAGAATCTGGCGATGGGCGGATTCTTTGCCACCCGCGATCAGTTTCATGCCCGGCTGGAGCGCGTGTTTACGCTGTTCCCGCGCCTGAAAGAGCGTCGCGTTCAGCGTTCCGGCACCATGTCCGGCGGTGAGCAACAGATGCTGGCAATCGGCCGTGCGCTGATGAGCCAGCCGCGTCTGCTGCTGCTCGATGAGCCGTCGCTGGGGCTGGCACCGATCATCATCCAGCAGATTTTCGACACCATCCAGCAGTTGCGTGAAGAAGGGATGACCATCTTCCTGGTCGAGCAAAACGCCAATCAGGCGCTGAAACTCGCCGATCGCGGTTATGTGCTGGAGAACGGTCATGTGGTACTGGAAGATACCGGCGCGGCCTTGCTGGCGAACGAAGCGGTGCGTGCGGCCTATCTCGGCGCATAAAGTGGCTTCACATTTTAAAAATCTGTGATAAATCTGGTAAACCGCACGGCAAGCGCTTTGCGGTTTTTATTTTGTCTATAAATTAACATCTCTTACATTCGTATAACTTTGCACATCATCAGGAACATGTCATGAACACAGAAGGTTTACTCGCCGCCCGTATGGTCAGGCTCAAAAGTTCAGCCATCCGGGAATTGCTGAAACACAGCAAGATGGAAGGCGTTATTTCGCTGGCGGGTGGTATTCCTTCTTCGGCGCTTTTTGATTTCGACGGTCTGCGTGAAGCCACCCAACTGGCGATTACCGAACAACCGGAACACGCATTCCAGTATGGTCTGACCGAAGGCAGTTATACGCTGCGTGAGCGTATTGCTGAGCTTTGTCAGCAACGTGGCGTGGTCGCAAGCCCGGACGATATCGTGGTCACCGCAGGCTCCCAGCAGGCGCTGGATCTGGTGATGCGCGCCGTGGTGAACCCGGATGACATTTTCGTGGTGGAACGCCCGACCTATCTGGCGGCGTTACAGACGCTGGAACTGGCTGAAGCCAAACTGCTGTCCGTCGGTTCTGACGGCGACGGCATGATTGTCGACGAACTGGCGGAACTGCTGAAAACGCAGAAAATCAAAGGTGTGTATCTGGTGCCCACGTTCGGCAACCCGAGCGGTGTGACCCTGAGCCGCGCCCGTCGTGAGCAACTGGTGAAACTGGCGGCAGAGCATGAATTCCTGATCGTCGAAGATGACCCGTACGGCGAACTGCGATTCACCGATGAACGCCAGCCGACGCTGTTCGAGCTGTCGAAGGCGCTGTTCGGTCACGCGGAGAACATCATCTACACCTCGACGTTCTCCAAAATTCTGGCACCGGGCCTGCGTCTGGGCTGGGTAATTATGCCTGACTGGTTGCTGCATAAAGTCGCCATCATCAAACAGGCTGCGGATCTGCACGCCAGCGCGCTGTCGCAGACTATCGCGGAATACTATCTCGGTCTGGGTCGTCTGCCGAAGCAGATCGAAACCATCCGTGCGGCGTACAAAAAGAAATGTCAGATCATGGCCGGACTGCTGGAAAGCGAACTGGGCGATGTGCTGACCTTTGAATACCCGAAAGGCGGTATGTTCCTGTGGGCGCGCTTCCGCGAACCGCGTAACTGCGCGGAGTGGATGAAAAAGACGCTGGAGCAGGGCGTGGTGTTTGTGCCGGGCGAATTTTTCTACGCCGATAACCCTGACCACTCGACCTTCCGTCTCTCCTTCGCCACCGCGACGGAAGAACAAATGCACGAGGCGGTCGCCCGTCTGAAACGCGCACTGTAATTCCTCTTTTTCGTCTTCCCTGAGGCGCATCGTTAACCCGATGCGCCTTATTTTTTGCCATCTGTTCGTCACCTGCACTTCATGCTGCTGTCACTTCATTGTCATTTAACGGTTATTTTTCTGTCATTTAGCCGTGTCATTTTACCAGCGATTAAAAACGTTTCTTAACATCCATTATTTCTCTGCACTTGCAGCACACCAGCAGAATTCAGGAGACAGGCATGTTCATCAACCTCAAAAAAACGGTCATCGGCACCGCGCTGACGCTGGCTTTCAGCGCCAATGCATTCGCTGTGACAGAAATTCCTTTCTGGCACTCAATGGACGGCGAATTAGGCAAAGAAGTGAACTCGCTGGCCGACCGTTTTAACCAGACGCACCCTGATGTCAAAATCGTGCCTGTCTATAAAGGCAAATACGACGAAAGTCTGGCGGCCGGTATCGCGGCATACCGTACCGGTAATGCTCCGGCGATTTTGCAGGTTTACGAAGTGGGCACCGCGACCATGATGGCCAGCAAAGCCATCAAACCGGTTTACGAAGTGTTCAGCGATGCAGGCATTAAAGAAGACGTTTCTCAGTTTGTGCCGACCGTTTCCGGTTATTACTCCGATTCCAAAGGCCGTCTGCTGTCGCAGCCTTTCAACAGCTCCACGCCGGTGCTGTATTACAACAAAGATGCCTTTAAGAAAGCCGGTCTTAACCCGGATCAGCCGCCAAAAACCTGGCAGGACATGGCCGCGTATACCGAGAAACTGCGTGAAGCGGGCATGAAATGTGGTTACGCCAGTGGCTGGCAGGGTTGGATCCAGATTGAGAATTTCAGCGCCTGGCACGGTCTGCCAATCGCCACCAAAAACAACGGTTTCGATGGCACCGATGCGGTACTGGAATTCAACAAACCCGAGCAAATCAAGCACATTCAGATGCTGGAAGACATGAACAAAAAAGGTGATTTCACCTATTTTGGTCGTAAAGATGAATCCACTGCCAAGTTTTACAACGGCGATTGTGCGATGACCACCGCGTCTTCCGGTTCGCTGGCGGATATCCGTCAGTATTCCAAATTCAACTACGGCGTGGGCATGATGCCTTACGACGCGGACATCAAAGGCGCGCCACAAAACGCCATCATCGGCGGTGCAAGCCTGTGGGTGATGAACGGCAAAGACAAAGACACCTACAAAGGCGTTGCCGAATTCCTGCAATTCCTGACCACGCCGGAAATCGCCGCCGAATGGCATCAGAAAACCGGTTATCTGCCGGTCACCACGGCGGCGTATGAGCTGACCAAAAAAGACGGCTTCTACGAGAAAAACCCGGGTTCTGACGTTGCTACCCGCCAGATGCTGAACAAGCCACCGTTACCGTTCACCAAAGGTCTGCGTCTGGGCAACATGCCGCAGATCCGTACCATCGTGGATGAAGAACTGGAAAGCGTGTGGAGCGGCAAGAAAACGGCTAAAGAAGCGTTAGACACTGCAGTACAGCGCGGGAATTTGTTACTCCGTCGCTTCGAAGCTTCTACTAAGTAAGTCGGCTACTGCGCTTTGCCAGTCTGGGATTGGGCAGTGCTCGCTCTCCTCATGGACTTTGTGTCCACTCCGGGAGCTGTGCGCTGTCCGCACCCAGTCTGGCTTCGCTCGCTACGCCTCATCCGGAGTAGCCTGCCTTTTGTCATCGCATTAACGAGTAAACCATCATGAGTTCACACCGTCCCGGTTTTGGTTGCAGCTGGTTGCCCTACGCGCTGGTGTTGCCGCAGCTGTTAATCACCGCGATATTTTTCCTGTGGCCTGCCGGTCAGGCGCTGTGGTATTCGGTGCAGACGCTGGATCCGTTCGGCTTATCCAGCGAGTTTGCCGGTCTGACGAACTTCACGCAGCTGTTTCAGGATCCGTACTATCTCGACTCTTTCTACACCACGCTGAAATTCAGCTTTATGGTGGCCTTTATCGGGCTGGCGGTTTCGCTGTTCTTCGCGGCGCTGGTCGATCATGTGGTACGCGGCAGCCGGATTTATCAGACGCTGATGATCTTGCCTTACGCCGTTGCGCCTGCGGTGGCCGCCGTCTTGTGGATGTTCCTGTTCAGCCCAGGTCTGGGCCTGATCACCCATTTCTTAGGCTCGATGGGCTACAACTGGAACCACGCGCAAAACAGCGGTCAGGCGATGTTCCTGGTGGTGCTGGCGTCGGTCTGGAAGCAAATCAGCTACAACTTCCTGTTCTTTTTGGCGGCGTTACAGTCGATCCCCAAATCGCTGGTGGAAGCGGCGGCTATCGACGGGGCAGGCCCGGTACGCCGTTTCTTCCATCTGGTGCTGCCGCTGATTTCACCGGTGAGCTTCTTCCTGCTGGTGGTCAATCTGGTGTACGCCTTCTTTGATACCTTCCCGGTGATTGATGCCGCGACAGCCGGTGGCCCGGTGCAGGCGACCACCACGCTTATCTACAAAGTGTATCGCGAAGGTTTTGCCGGTCTGGACCTGTCCAGTTCCGCCGCGCAGTCCGTGATCCTGATGATGCTGGTGATCGGCCTGACGTTCATTCAGTTCCGTTTCGTCGAACGTAAGGTGCGTTACCAATGATTGAAAACCGCAGAGGGCTGGATATCTTCAGCCACATCATGCTGCTGCTCGGCGTGCTGGTGATTTTATTCCCGCTGTACGTCGCGTTTGTGGCGGCTTCGCTGGATAACACACAGATTTTTGATGTGCCGATGACGCTGATCCCCGGCACGCATTTGTGGGAAAACATCAGCACCATCTGGACGCAGGGCGCAGGCAACAACAGCCCGGCGTTCGGACGCCTGCTGATCAACAGTTTCATCATGGCGATGGTGATCACCGTCGGTAAGATTTCTGTGTCGATGCTCTCGGCCTTCGCGATTGTCTATTTCCGTTTTCCGCTGCGTAACCTGTTCTTCTGGCTGATTTTTATGACGCTGATGCTGCCGGTGGAAGTGCGTATTTTCCCAACCGTACAGGTGATTGCCAATCTGCATATGCTCGACAGCTACACCGGCCTGACGCTGCCGCTGATGGCCTCGGCCACCGCCACCTTCCTGTTCCGCCAGTTCTTTATGACTCTGCCGGATGAACTGCTGGAAGCGGCGCGTATCGACGGCGCGGGCGCGATGCGCTTCTTTTGGGACATCGTCCTGCCGCTGTCGAAAACCAACCTCGCGGCGCTGTTCGTCATCACCTTCATTTATGGCTGGAACCAATATTTGTGGCCGATCCTGATCACCAGCGATGCCTCAATGGGCACGGCGGTGGCGGGGATTAAAAGCATGATTTCCTCCGGTGACGGTTCGACCCAATGGAATCAGGTGATGGCGGCCATGATCCTGACCTTATTGCCACCGCTGGCGGTGGTGCTCCTGATGCAGCGCTGGTTTGTGCGCGGTCTGGTAGACAGTGAGAAGTAACTGAAATGGCAAATTTGAAATTACAGGCAGTGACCAAATCCTACGACGGCAAAAATCAGATCATTCAAAGTATCGATCTGGACGTCGCCGACGGCGAATTCATCGTGATGGTCGGGCCTTCCGGCTGCGGTAAATCGACCCTGTTGCGGATGGTGGCGGGGCTGGAACGTACCACGTCCGGCGATATCTATATCAACGACCAGCGCGTCACCGAGCTGGAACCGAAAGACCGTGGCATCGCGATGGTGTTTCAGAACTACGCGCTGTATCCGCACATGACCGTGTTCGACAACATGGCATATGGCCTGAAAATTCGTGGCTTCGGTAAGGCGCAGATCCTCGCCCGCGTCGAAGAAGCGGCGCGTATTCTGGAACTCGGCCCGCTGCTCAAACGCAAGCCCCGCGAGCTTTCCGGCGGTCAGCGTCAGCGCGTGGCGATGGGGCGCGCCATCGTGCGTGAACCGGCGGTATTCCTGTTCGATGAACCGCTTTCCAACCTCGACGCCAAACTGCGCGTGCAGATGCGCCTCGAGCTGCAACAACTGCACCGTCGTCTGCGCACCACCAGTTTGTACGTCACGCACGATCAGGTCGAGGCCATGACGCTGGCCGAGCGGGTGATCGTGATGAACAAAGGCATCGCCGAGCAGATCGGGACGCCGTCGGAGGTCTACCGCCGTCCGGCCAGCCTGTTTGTCGCCAGTTTTATCGGTTCTCCGGCCATGAATCTGTTGCCCGGTCAGCTGACCACTGACGGTACGTCGCTGGTGATGGAAGACGGATTTGAGCTGACGTTGCCGGTTCCCCGTCCGGAATGGGGCGGTCGTGAGCTGACGGTCGGTATCCGCCCGGAACATATTCATCTGACTGATGACACACAAAATGGCATCCCGATGGTGCTGAATACGCTGGAACTGCTGGGGGCGGATAATCTGGCGCACGGCAGGCTGGCGGGCAGCGGCGTGGTGGTGCGTTTATCGCATGAAGTGTTCCCGACAGCCGGATCGCTGTTGCGCTTGGATTTCCCGGCGAAAGCGTTACACTTTTTCGATACTCACAGCGGATTACGGATGGAATGAACATGAAAGCCTGGCCCTATCCACGCATTGTGGCACACCGTGGCGGCGGCGCACTGGCGCCGGAGAATACGCTCGCAGCCATCGACACGGGCGCAAAATACGGTCACACCATGATCGAATTTGACGCCAAACTGGCACAGGGCGGGGAAATCTTCCTGCTGCATGACGACACGCTGCAACGCACCAGCAACGGCTGGGGTGTCGCCGGGGATTTGACGTGGGAAAAACTTCAGCAACTCGACGCCGGTGACTGGTTCGGTACTGCATTTAAAGGCGAGAAACTGCCGCTGCTGGCGCAGGTGGCAGAGCGTTGCGCCCGTCATCACATGATGGTGAATATCGAGATCAAACCGACCACCGGCCTGGATGAGAAAACCGGCACCGACGTCGCGCTGGCCGCCCGTGAATTATGGAAAGACCAGGCGATTCCGCCGCTGCTTTCCTCGTTTGAATTCGACGCGCTGATGGCCGCCAAAAAAGCCGCCCCGGAATTGCCACGCGGTCTGCTGATCGACGAATGGCGCGAAGACTGGAAAGCGCTGACCGACGAACTGGAATGCGTTTCGCTGCATCTCAATCATAAATTGCTCAACGCGGAACGCGTCCGGGCAATTAAAGACGCCGGGCTGCATATTCTGGTGTACACGGTGAACAATCCGGCGCGCGCCCGCGAATTGCTGGGCTGGGGCGTGGACTGTATTTGTACCGATAAGATTGATGTGATCGGGCCGGATTTCGTGTAATTAAAAACGGGCGCGGTCATCTCGCCCGTCAATTTTATTTCTGTGCTTTTTCTCGCCATTTACGGAACGGATCTTCATAAACCGTTGCAGGTGTATTTTCCTCAGGCTGATCTCTGGGTCTGACCATAATCGGCAAATTCCTTTTTACGCATTCATTGGCATCTTTGACATAAAGTGTCGGACCCCGCATGGTGTCTTTCCAGCAGTGTCCGTAACCTTTTTGCTCCAGCGTGCTAATAAAGCCAATCGGGTAGATGATTGCCAGAAACATGCAAGCGAGAGATAAATAACATGCAGGTATAAGTATTTTTCTTCCTTTTTTAATGGAAATAACCCCCCTCAGACCTGCATAGGGAACACCAAGGGCACATATGAAACATACAGGAGCCCCACCCATGACCATAAATGCTAAAGTATCAACGGATACGATGTCAGGGTAGGATAAGTTATCAATAATTTGCTCTTTAAAAATTGAGGGGAGCAGATAACAAATCCAGATAAATATCGGAGAGACAGCGATAGCACTCCATCTCTGTTCTTTTGTAAAAACAACAAATTCTATTTTTTTGTTTTTCATAAGCGTTTAAACAATAACTGACTGTCTCTGCCCAATGTTTCTGAAATCTGAGGTGTGTTCTTTTGCATTTCAGCTATTTTAATAATGATCGCCTCAGTGATCCCCAGTTTCTCATCAATATATTCAAGCGAATAGGTTAAGGCTATACTTGCAATAACAACGACACAAAGAGCGCCGCCTAATGTAAAACCTGCTATGCCCATTAATACTGTGGCCGCAACTTTCATCGCTGCAGCGGCTACGATCACTTTTGCCACATCGCTGGCCACTTTTCCTAAAAATTCCTCTGTAGATGACACGTCACGGAAAATATACTCCAATGTCCGATAAGCCAGACCGACATAAATACAAAATTTCATACCGGAGATGATATTATTGTTGATCCCTTTTTGTCCGATGCCGATATTGACGATCTGCATATTGGTGAGTTTATAGTTTGTGCCCATCAATATTCGCCTGACCCCAGCGTAGCCGGTAATTTTAACCATTTGCTGGCCGTTTCTGGCTTTGTAGATGTGGGCCTGTACGCCAAAGCCTTTGAGTTCCCATATTATTTTTGTAATCGATATTCCGTCTCTGGTATTCCCGGCATAGGTGGCTGTATAGCCCAGACTATCCAGATTACGCTCTGAAATATCATAACCTCCTACCGGGGTCAGTTCTTTCAGAATAGCATATGCCTCGTCCTGAGTCAGAAACATAATATAGTGAACGTTCTCACTAACATTTTTTATTAATAGTTCCCGAAAATCACTTTCTGGCCGGTTTATTTCCAGCGGCAGGAAAGATGAAGGAGGGTCCAGTTGATCAAAACTGTTTTGTAAAAAATATCGCCGCTCTCGTCTCTCCGACATAGTTAATCGTTCCATAAAATGTTACGCGGAATATTCTATTCTCAGGGGTTCATCCAAAAAAAACGAGAGGGTGATCATATAAACGCAGCAAAAGTCCCCCCGAAGAAAAATAATGTCCTTCTTCTGTGGGGGATATTTATATCGTGAATGAATTAATTATATTTATTGGGTTAGCTACTGATTCAATTTCTGATTCAGCGTCTGGTTATTTTGCTGGATCTGCAAACGCTGCTGATTGCTCTGGATTTGCGACTTCAGCTTGAGTTGTTGCTGTTGCTGACTGTTACGCAGATCCTGCTCCTGCTGACGTTTCTGCATCTGCTGATTGTTTTGCTGTTGCTGCTGCATACGCTGTTGCGACGGGTTGGTCAGCAGCGGATCGTTAGGATTCGGTACCTTTTCGGCGGCGCTGGCGGTTTGCACGGCAAACAGCAATGGCAGCGCGGCGAGCATTCCATATAAACATTTCATCAGGTCATCCTCCATTTACAGTCATCGTTTAAGTGTATGCCATCCCGGCGGCGGGCGTGTCATTTGAGCGCACGATTCCCTCAAAGCGTGGCGTGGCTCTCGTTTGCTCTATAATTGAACAGACGTCAACCACCTTCACCCGTCGCGGTTTCCCTCATTCCGTTACAATCGTGCATCTTTCACACTTTTCACTGACAAACAGGGCGAACTGCCGTGCCTTTACTTATTATCACCACCATTTTGTGGGCCTTCTCCTTCAGCCTGATCGGCGTCTATCTGGCCGGACAGGTCGACAGCGTGTTTTCCGTACTGGTCCGTTTAGGGCTGGCGGCGCTGGTCTTTCTGCCTTTCCTGCGCTGGAAAGGCCATCAGCTCACCACCATTTTGCTGTATATGGCGGTCGGGGCGATGCAGCTGGGGATCATGTATCTCATCAGCTTCGAGGCGTATCTCTATCTGTCGGTACCGGAATTCCTGCTGTTCACGGTGATGACGCCGCTGTATGTCACGCTGATTTATGACCTGATCAGTGGCCGCAAAATCCGCATTGGCTATGCGCTCAGCGCACTGCTGGCGGTGGCCGGGGCAGCGATTATCCGTTACGACCATATCAGCGAACACTTCATCATTGGCTTGCTGCTGGTGCAGGCGGCGAATATCTGTTTTGCCATCGGGCAGGTGGGCTACAAACGACTGATGGAAACCCGGCCGATGCCGCAGCACACGGCGTTTTCCTGGTTCTATCTTGGCGCGCTGCTGTGTGCCGTTGTGGCGTGGTTCCTGTGGGGCAATCCGCAGAAACTGCCGACCACGAATTTACAGTGGGGCATTCTGGTGTGGCTGGGGATCGGCGCTTCCGGGCTGGGATATTTCATGTGGAACTACGGGGCGACGCAGGTTGATGCGGGAACGCTGGGGATTATGAATAACTTTCACGTCCCGGCCGGGCTGCTGGTGAATCTGGCGATCTGGCAACAGCAGCCGCACTGGCCGAGCTTTATCATCGGTGCGGCCGTGATTATGTCCTCACTGTGGGTACACCGGCGTTGGGTCGTGCCGCGTCGCGAACAAACGGCAGATGATCGCACGCGTGCTGCCGCGCCGAACGAATAAAGGCTTCGGTCACCGGCTGACGCTGTTCGCCGTCACGCACGGCAGCGTACAGGCGGCTCCATAAGCCATCGCCCAGGGTTTTGGTCACCACCAGACCCTGGCGCTCAAAACTCTCTACGACCCAGTGCGGTAACGCCGCAATACCCATTCTCGCCGACACCATCTGAATCAATAACAACGTGTTATCGACACTTTTCAGTGACGGGCTGACCCCTGCCGGTTGCAGAAAATGACGCCAGATATCCAGACGCTGACGCTGTACCGGATAAATCATCAGCGTTTCTGTGCTGAGGTCTTCCGGCGTGATCACCGTTTTGGCCGCCAGCGGATGATCCGGAGCCAGCACCAGACGCACTTCAAAATCGAACATCGGCGAGTAATGCAAACCGCTGCGCGGCAGGATGTCGGAGGTTAATACGATGTCCAGCTCGCCCTGTTGCAGCGCGGGCTGCGGGTCGAAGGTCACGCCGGATTTGAAATCCATCATCACCTGCGGCCAGTTCTGATGGAAGTTATCCAGCGCGGGCGTCAGCCACTGAATACAGCTGTGACATTCAATCGCGATGCGCAGTGAAGTCTGGTGCGGCTCGTTGCAGGCCTGTAACGCCTGCTGGATTTGCGGCAGCACCTGTTCAGCCAGATTCAGCATGATTTCGCCCTGCGGGGTAAAACGCAAAGGCTGACTTTTTCGCACGAACAACCTGAAACCGAGGCGTTGCTCAAGGTCACTGAACTGGTGCGACAGGGCCGATTGTGTCTGATGAAGCTGCGAGGCGGCTGCGGCCAGTGACCCGGTGTTGCGCAGTGCTTGCAACGTTCGCAGGTGTTTCAGTTCGATCATGAGAGTCCTTCACTGTGTCATGAATAATTTGCGCTTGTGGAATATACAGTACCTGCGGATTATGGATGTGTAAACATCTGGATGGCTAAACAGGAATTAAAAAGATGACGATACTGAATCACACTCTGGGTTTTCCACGCGTTGGTCTGCGTCGTGAACTTAAAAAAGCACAAGAAAGCTACTGGGCAGGCAATTCCACTCATGAAGAACTGCTGGCGACCGGACGTGAACTGCGCGCCCGTCACTGGAAGCAACAGGCTGAAGCAGGCGTGGATTTGGTGCCGGTGGGCGATTTCGCCTGGTACGATCACGTACTCACCACCAGCCTGTTACTGGGAAACGTGCCCGCACGTCACCAGAATGCCGACGGCTCTGTTGATCTCGATACCTTATTCCGTCTTGGCCGTGGCCGCGCACCGACCGGTAAATCGGCTGCCGCTGCGGAAATGACAAAATGGTTTAACACCAACTATCACTATATGGTGCCGGAGTTTGTCAAAGGGCAGAAATTCAAACTGAGCTGGACACAACTGCTGGAAGAAGTGGACGAAGCGCTGGCGCTTGGCCACAAAGTAAAACCGGTTCTGCTGGGGCCGCTGACCTATCTGTGGCTCGGCAAAGTGAAAGGCGAACAGTTTGACCGTCTTTCCCTGCTCAACGACATTCTGCCGGTCTACCAGCAGGTGCTGGCTGAACTGGCAAAACGTGACATCGAATGGGTGCAGATTGATGAACCGGCTCTGGTGCTGGAACTGCCGCAGGAATGGCTGGATGCGTATAAACCGGCTTATACCGCGCTGGAACAGAGCAAAACCAAACTGCTGCTGACCACTTATTTCGACAGCATCGGGCATAACCTCGACACTATCCGTCAGTTGCCGGTACAGGGGCTGCACATTGACGCCGTCGCCGGTCGCGATGACCTGCAAAGCGTCATGAGTAAACTGCCTGAAGACTGGCTGATTTCGCTGGGTGTCATCAATGGCCGTAATGTCTGGCGCGCCGATCTGAGCACCTGGTTTGACCGCCTGAAACCGCTGGTGGCGGGGCGCAATATCTGGATCGGCAGCTCCTGTTCGCTGCTGCACAGCCCGATCGACTTAAGCGTCGAAAGCCGTCTGGATGAGGAAGTGAAAAGCTGGTTCGCCTTCGCCCTGCAAAAATGCGCAGAACTGGCATTGCTGACCTCGGCACTGAACAATCCGACCGCTGAAGCGCAGCAAAAACTGGCGGAGTACAGCGCGCCAATCCGCGCCCGCCGTGAATCCGCCCGTGTGAACAATCCGGCGGTCGGTAAACGCGTGGCGGCGATCACTGCCGCAGATATTGAGCGCCCGAATGTTTACACCGAACGCGCCAAAGCGCAGCGCGCCCGTTTCAACCTGCCAGCCTGGCCGACCACCACCATCGGTTCATTCCCGCAAACCACCGAAATCCGTGGCCTGCGTCTGGACTTCAAACAGGGTCGTCTGGACAACACTAAATACCGCACCGGCATCAGCGAACATATTAAGCAAGCCATTAAAGAACAGGAACGTCTGGGTATCGACGTGCTGGTTCACGGCGAAGCTGAACGTAACGACATGGTGGAATACTTCGGCGAACATCTGGACGGCTTTGTGTTCACGCAAAACGGCTGGGTACAAAGCTACGGTTCACGTTGCGTAAAACCGCCGGTGATTATCGGCGACGTCAGCCGTCCGCAGGCCATCACCGTTGAGTGGGCGAAGTACGCGCAGTCGCTGACCGAAAAACCGGTGAAAGGCATGCTGACCGGTCCGCTGACCATTCTCTGCTGGTCCTTCCCGCGTGAAGATGTCAGCCGTGAAACCATCGCCAGACAAATTGCGCTGGCGCTGCGCGACGAAGTGGAAGATCTGGAAAAAGCCGGTATCGGTATTATCCAGATTGATGAACCGGCACTGCGCGAGGGCCTGCCATTGCGCCGGTCTGAGTGGAAGGCGTACCTGCGCTGGGCCGTGGATGCGTTCAAACTCAATGCCGCGATTGCCCGCGATGACACGCAGATCCACACCCACATGTGTTACTGCGAATTCAACGACATCATGGACTCGATTGCCGCGCTGGACGCGGATGTGATCACCATCGAAACCTCACGCTCCGATATGGACCTGCTGGAGTCGTTCAAAGACTTCGAATACCCGAACGAAATCGGACCGGGCGTGTATGACATTCACTCACCGAATGTACCCAGCGTGGAATGGATTGAAGACCTGCTGCGTAAAGCGGCGGATCGTATTCCGGCAGAACGCCTGTGGGTGAACCCGGACTGCGGCCTGAAAACCCGTGGCTGGCCGGAAACCCGCGAGTCGCTGGAAAACATGGTGAAAGCCGCCAGGCGCCTGCGCGCTGAGAAAGCCTGATTTTGCACTGAGTAAAATGACGTTGTGTTGTTGCTGACACGTTTGGGGCACTCCGGTGCCCCTTTTTTCTTGTTCTCATTCGCACTTTGTTACGTCTCTTTCAGCCCGCGTCCGGCGGTGGCTGTGGCGCGATTGCTGTTCTTATCTCCGGCCGGCTTCCACGCGCGGCGCGGTTCTCCGCTAGGCTTAAGACAGGTTTCGCAATCTTAAGCCTCATCAGACAGGGAGAGAAAATATGAACCGATTTAAAGATAAAGTGGTGGTCGTGACCGGTGCAGGTTCGGGCATGGGCGCTGCCTCGGCACGGCGTTTTTCGTCGGAAGGAGCCATTGTGGTGCTGGTCGGCCGGACAAAGGAAAAACTGGAGAAAGTCGCCAAAACCTTAAGCAGTACGCAGTATTACATTCATCTGGCGGATGTTTCGAACCCGCAAGATGTGGAGCGTATGGCAGAAGTGATTGAGGATAAATTCGGCCGCGTTGATGTGCTGGTGAACGGCGCGGGCGTCGTGGTGCAGGGCAAAGTGACGGAGGCCAGCCTCGATGACTGGCAGAAAATCATGGGTATCGATCTCAGCGGTGTTTTCTACTGCACGCGCTTTTTCATGCCCGCGCTGATTAAAAGCAAAGGCAATATCGTCAATATCTCCTCGGTGTCCGGCATGGGCGGCGACTGGGGCATGAGTTTTTACAATGCGGCCAAGGGCGGCGTGACCAACTTTACCCGCGCCATCGCCATGGATCACGGTAAGGACGGCGTGCGCGTTAACGCGGTGTGCCCGTCGCTGACGTTCACCGATATGGCGGCAGACATTAAAGACAATAAGCCGCTGCTGGCAAAATTTGCCGAACGCATCCCGCTGGGGCGTGGCGCAGAGCCGGAAGAAATTGCCGATGTAATTGCCTTTCTCGCCAGTCATGACGCCCGTTTTGTTACCGGGGTAAACCTGCCGGTGGATGGCGGTCTTTCTTCCTCTAACGGCCAGCCTCCGCAGGCGTAATCCCCTGAAACGGGGTGTTTACCGGCGCGTCACTTCTCCGGCGCGCCGGATTTCCCATTCCCTCCCGCAAATTTGCGACTTCCTTTTCAGTCTCCGGCGCAGGTTGGTTATCATAGAAATATTCTGCTGACAGGTGGCGCGACGATGACTGCTTCTCTTTTTCCCCTTTTGTCTCCGGTACTTGAACATCCGGCCGGTATCCGACAGGTGTATTTTGCCGGTGCTCAGCATCCTGTGCCGGAACTGGCTTATCAGGTGGATTTCCCGCGACTGGAACTGATCCTCGACGGGGAGCAGCGGATGAACTGGGAAGATGAGCAGGGGAATAATCAGCCCACCCGGCTGCGGGCGGGCGATGTGTTGTTCGTTCCCGCGAAAGGCTGGAACAGTCCGCAGTGGGAAAAACCGGTGCGGACGCTGAGCCTGTTATTTGGCAAGCAACAGCTGGGTTTCAGCCTGCTTAACTGGGATGGTGCGCAGTTCACCGCCAGCGAAAAAGGCAATGTCGCCAGACGCGGCCCCCGGGTCGGCGCGTTTATGTTGCAGGCGCTAAATGAACTGGCCTGGCACCACAGCGATCAGGCGACGGCGCAGTTTCTGGTGAAAGGCTTACTCAGCCACGCGCTGGATTTGTTCAGTTCTTCCGTACAAACCGCGTCACGCAGTCAGGCGCTGTTTGAGGCTATCCGCCAGTATATTGAGGAACATTATCGCGAGCCGCTGACCCGGGATTCTGTTGCTCAAGCCTTCTATATTTCACCGAATTATCTGTCGCATTTGTTCCAGAAAAGCGGCGGTATCGGGCTGAACGAATACCTGAATTATGTGCGACTTGAGCAGGCGAAGAATTTGCTGAAAGGCTATGACATGAAGGTCAGGGAAGTGGCGCATGCCTGCGGATTTGTCGACAGCAACTATTTTTGCCGCCAGTTCAGGAAAAGTACCGAGCGTTCTCCTTCGGAGTACCGTCGGCAGTACCGCAGTCAGCTTGAAAATATTGAGCCGTAGCCGTTAAGACAACACGATTTTTGTGCCCTGCGGCGAGGTGGCGATTTTTCTAACGGCCG
Source organism: Rahnella sp. BIGb0236 (assembly GCF_004364755.1). Taxonomy (NCBI): domain Bacteria; kingdom Pseudomonadati; phylum Pseudomonadota; class Gammaproteobacteria; order Enterobacterales; family Yersiniaceae; genus Rahnella; species Rahnella sp. BIGb0236. The sequence continues at coordinate 33,020 of NZ_SOAO01000017.1, read as the reverse complement.
CCATCACTTTTTCCGGTGTGCGCAAAAATGGCTGAATGCCGGTTTGAACACAGCGGCTATGCGTAAACCGCCCGCTGTTTTCCAGCTGGATTTCGGTGATCAGCAGCACAAGATCCGCCTGAGCAATATCACTTTCCGACAGCGCATTTTCCACGCCCAGCGCACCCTGCGTTTCGACTTTCACCTGCCATTTTTCGTGCTGGCACAGTTTTTCCAGCTTTTCTGCCGCCATATACGTATGCGCCACACCGCTGATACAGGCAGTCACGGCAACCAGTTTGAGCGACATATCATTTCCCCTGATTAAAAAATTTATCCACCGAGTGTCACCTTATAGCCGTATTTTTCGGCCATCGCCTGAAACGGTGCAATAGTTGCGGCATCCGGCACAGGGATTTTGTGCATTGAATACGTTTTATCCAGTAACGGGTATTTCGCTTCACCGTATTTATGGAAGGGTAGCAGATGGATTTCATGTAAGTTGAAGGGCTTAAGGAAATCGAGAATGTGTCGCATATTTTCCAGCGTCAGGGTGAAACCGGGGATCAGCGGTAGGCGGGGCAGCAGTTTAACGCCGCGTTGAGCCAGTGCCGTGAAATTTTCCAGCACCCGTGGCTGATTCATATTGAGCACGGATCTCGCCTGAGCGGGATCCATGATTTTGAAGTCATACAGCACCTGATCGCAGTGATCGGTGAGCGACAGCAGATGATCCTGCGGTGCATCGCCCGCCGTTTCGATTGCTGTATGAATCCCTAAATTCTGCAACGCTTTCAGCAACTCACCGGCAAACGCGTGTTGCATCAGCACTTCGCCGCCGGAAAGCGTCACTCCGCCGCCCGATGAGCGGAAAAACACGTCATCTTTCAGCAGTCGCGTCATTAAAGCGGACAGCGGGATGTCTTCGCCGACGTATTCCATCGCACCACTCGGGCATTCGCTGGGATCCTGCAGACAGGTGCGGCAGTTCAGACATTTTGCCTGACGTTTGATGATCTGAATGCGTGGCGACATGGATTCAGGGTTGGCGCACCACGGACAGCGGTGCGGACAGCCTTTGAAGAAAACCAGGGTACGGATACCCTGGCCATCGTTGAGGGAAAAACGCTGGATGTTGAAAATACGTCCCTGTCTTTCCGGCGCATTGATTACCGGAATGCGCAACTCAGAGCTGATGCGCGGTGCGGCCAATGATGTCATCCTGAATCTCCTTTGACAGCTCAACAAAGAACGCGCTGTATCCTGCCACCCTGACGACCAGCCCCGCGAAATCCTGCGGTCGTTTTTGCGCTTCGCGAAGCTGTTCGGCATTCACCACATTGAACTGCACATGTTGCAACTTCAGGCGGGTGAACGCGCCGAGAAAATCGGCCAGTTTATTCAGCCCCTGCTGGCCTTCGAGCGTGGAGGGTGTGAATTTTACATTCAGCAGCGTGCCGTTGGAGAGCAGCATATTGTCGAGTTTGCTGACGGATTTAAGCACCGCTGTCGGCCCCTGATGATCCTGTCCCAGCATCGGCGAAAGGCCGCCGTCCGCCAGTTGCTCACCGGCATAACGACCGTCCGGCGTTGCGCCGACCACCGCACCCAGCGGCACGTGTGCGGAAACCGTATAAGACCCCGGTGTGAACTGACCACCGCGCGGGTTGCGGTACTGCTCGACTTCCTTGCAATAAAACCGCAGCAAATCGGCACTGATCAGATCAACCTCATCAATGTCATTGCCGTATTTTTCAAAGCGGTTAATCAGACGGGCGCGGATGGCGCGACCTTCCTCGCTGGCGAAATTTTCTTTCAGTGAAGCCAGCAGCTCATCAAAGGTCAGGCGTTGCTGATCAAACACCATACCTTTCAGCGCATGCAGGGAATCACTGAGGTTGGCGATGCCAATCCCCTGCACGCCGGAAAAGTTGTAACGCGCGCCGCCTGCGGTGATGTCGCGCCCGCTGTCCAGACAGCCGTCGATGAAAGAAGACAGCAGCGGAACCGGCGCCCAGTCGCGGTGGCCGATATCGCAGATATTGCTGCCCTGCGCCATCAGCCTGACGTAATGGCTGATTTTCTGGCGGATATGTTCCACCAGTTCCGGATAGGTGATCGCCGCGTGGCCTTCGTTTTCATGCAGCGTCAGTTCCATGACTTTCAGCAGGTTAAACATGGCAATATCGTGCAGCCCGTAGGTTTTTCCGGGGATCGACAGCTCGACGCAACCGACCACGGCATAATCCCGCGCATCCTCAAGACGCACGCCGCGATTGAGAAACGCAGGAACCACCACTTCATCATTAAATATCTGCGGAATGCCGGTGCCGAGCCGGATGGTTTCGGCGGTTTTCAGCAGGAACGGACGGTCGATCAGTTCATTGACCCGCACGCCCAGATTGGGCTGTGGCAGGCAAATATTCTGATAAGCGTCCAGACATAAAAATGACAGCACATTAACGGCGCTGCGGCCGGTATCAGTCAGGCCACCGAGTAAAATGGTGTAGCCGGTCGGGAATCCGGCGAAGTAACGCGCGCTGGCGGTCGAGCGCAGCAGCACGATGTCGTTGCATTTCACCCACAGGCTTTCCAGTAACTCTTTCAGAAATGCCGGTGATTCGCCATGTGAAAGGGAATGCTGATAGAAGGGCAGCATGTACTGATCGAAACGGCCGAGCGACAAAGAACTGGCGTTGGATTCGTATTGCAAAATGATGTTCATGTACCAGAACAGCTGACAGGCCTGATAGAAATCCTGCGGTTTGTGAGCGGAAATCTGGCGTGAAACCCCGGCAATACGCGCCAGTTCCTGTTTTCTGGTGTTGTCCTGACAAGTTTCCGCCAGCGATTCTGCCAGCGTGGCGTAGCGTAAAATATGCCGCTGCGCCGCCTGCAGCAAAATCAGGGCTGACTGATAAAACGCATTGTCCGCTGCCTGTTCAACGTGTTGCACAAGCTCCGCCACCAGATTATCCAGACCGGTATTCAGCAGCCGTGGATAATCAATAATGATATGCCCCTGACCTTTGTCAGTCTGGTTGATGCTGAATATCTGCGTTTGGGTGGCGGTTTTCACCTCTTCCGGCATCTGGCTGTTGATGAAATCCTTCATCGAACGCGATTCCCAGTAAGGGAAAAGTTGCTGGCGGTAAATCTGTTTATCCTGCGCCGAAATCGAGAAGCGATCCTGCGGACGGGTGGCAAACCCATCCAGTTCTTTCAACAGCCAGTAAGGATCCATTTCAGGAGAGACTATTCCCGCACGCGGTTTGACCGTGCGGTTACCGGCAATCAGTTCGTCATCCCGCAGGGCAATTTCCACGTTATCCAGAATGTAGGCCGTGGCTTTCGCGCGCCGTAAAAGCGTGGGTTCGCCTTCGGTGCGGCGGTGGCTTTCGGTATACAGCAGGGCACGTTCCAGCGAGATTTCACGCGGGCTGGCGAAAAGTGCGGCTTTCAGACGTTCGGTACGGGAAGTCATCTTGTTCTCCTTGTGATCAATCCGTGACAGCGGCTTTGGCGAGGTGCGCCTCAATTTTTTCCATGATGGCATCCGCACGTTTTACGGCATCGCTGATGGCGACGCGCACCGTCACTTTGCCTTTAAAGCGTTCTTCCTGTTTGATGCCGATATCTTTGGTCAGGATCACGATATCTGCGGCCGCCACATCTTCCGGCGTCAGTTCGTTTTCCAGACCGATTGAACCCTGCGTTTCCACTTTGCATTCCCAGCCTTTGGCTTTTGCGGCGCGTTCAATGGCTTCAGCGGCCATATACGTGTGGGCAACACCGGACGGGCAGGCAGTCACAGCAATAATGTGAGTCATGATGTTTTCCTTCTATTTTTGGCAGAGAAATCAGTTAATTTCGAAGTCCAGATCAAGGTCAGATTCCTGACGTGTTTTCGCCGACTGCTTTTTGGCGGCCAGATATTTAAGTGTGTTGACGCACAGTGCGGTGACAACCATGCCAACCAGCAGCGCGCCGATATACCCCAGTTTTCCCTGCACAACCGGCAGCACAATCAGACCGCCCCAACCGGCGTAGCATTGCGCCCCCACCAGCGCGGCGGTGACCGCTGCACAGGCAGAGCCCATCATGATGGAAGGAATGACCCGCAGCGGGTCGGCGGCAGCGAAAGGAATGGCCCCTTCGGTGACGCCGACGCAGCCCATTAACATCGCGGCTTTGCCTGCTTCACGTTCTTCAGTGGAATAATATTTGCGGCCAATCAGCGTCGCGAAACCCAGCCCGAGCGGCGGGGTGGCAATCGCCACCGCAGCAATCGCGACCACCGTATACACGCCCTGCGCCACGCAGATCAGCATGAAGGCGTAGGCGACTTTATTGACCGGTCCGCCCATGTCGAAAGCCAGCATCAGCCCCATGATAATGGCGAGCACAATGATGCTGCCTTGTTGCATGCCTTGCAGCCAGTGAGTCAGGGAAGCCGTCAGCAACCCGACAGGCTCACCCAGCCCCCACATCATGATCCCCGCCGTCAGCAGGGTGCCGATGATCGGGATCACGAAGATCGGCATCACGGAACGCAGGATCTTCGGCACGCGGATCTTTTTAAGGTAGAACACGATAATCCCACCCAGCAGACCGGCGATGATGGCGCCGAAGAAGCCTGCGCCAAAGGAAGCGCCGACCCAGGCACCGATCGCCGAAGGCGCCAGCGCGGACCGGTCAGAGATGGAATAACCGATGTACGCCGCCAGAAAAGGCACCATCAGGGTTAAACCGGCGACGCCGATATCAAACAGCTTTTTCAGGTTCGGATCGGTGGCGGCATCCGGCACGGCACCTTTGCCATACAGCATCACGGACACCGCCAGCAGAATGCCGCCCGCGACCACGAAAGGGATCATATGGGACACGCCGGTCATCAGATGCTGGCGGGTATTTTTTAGAATATTGAGCAGGTCTTTCATGATGAGCTCCGGTGTCGGGCGAAAAGAACGGAATATCTTTCGAAAAAGCCCCGGATACAGAAAGGCTATCGACCTCAACAATAGGCTGCTGCCGGGGACGCTAATAGTGGACAAAATTGTGTTTTACTGGACTTTTGTAATGTCCGAACAAAAATGCGAGCAGGTTCAAATAACCTGAAACAGTGCGAGGTTTCTGCCCCTGGTGGCGTGTGAGCTGGCTCGCAAAAAACAACAGACATTACATTTATCCAGTGTTTGTCATTTTTGTCTGGTAGCCAGCGGATCCGTCTGACTCTTATTCTGCAAGTAGCCGGTGCATTACACCGGAATTTGGGATGAGGATTCAGAAATGACCAAGAAGTTGAGCTTCACCTGCATGCTGGTTAATGGGGTTCATGCCCGACCGGCCAGTCATATCGAGACGTTGTGTAACGGCTTCGGGTCAACCTTTCAGTGGCACAATGCGCGGTCAGACCGCATTGCCGATGGCAAAAGTGTGCTGTCGCTGATTGGTGCCGATATTCTGCTGGACGATGAATGTCATGTGACGATTGAAGGACATGATGAAGAGGCCGCACATGCGGCACTGGCGCATTTTATTGAACATCAGCTTCCTCATTGCGATGAAGCCCTGCCTGAACTGGATGAAACCGCCGGACTTGAGCCGCTTCCTGAATCTCTGGCGCATCTTTCTCCTCTCCTTTTCCGTGCCCGCTCCGTCAGCGAAGGCTGTGCCGTGGGGAAACTGGTCAGCCTGTCCAGTGTGGATCTCGCCGCACTCACCCGTTTGCCTGAATCTCAGGGCAACGATAAAGAGCAGGGTTTACTGGCCGGCGGGCTGGCCGCGCTGGGAAAATCCCTTGATTTACAACTGATGGCGGGCAGCGGCACGATCACCGCCGTGCTGGAAGCGCACCGTTCCCTGCTGCGTGATAACAGCCTGCGTGAGGCTCTGCTGAACCGCGTGGCGCAAGGCCAAAGCTGTGCGCAAAGCATTGTGGAGACCGCCGCGTATTTCAGTGCGCAACTCGCACAATCCTCCAGTGCCTACTTGCGTGAACGTGAACTGGATATTCGTGATGTCAGCTTCCAGCTGTTGCAGCATATCTATGGCGAAGCGCGCTTCCCTTCGCAGCAGGCACTGAGCGAAGCCAGCATTTGTCTGGCCGATGAACTGACGCCGAGCCAGTTTCTCGAACTGGATAAAAAACACCTGAAAGGGTTGTTGCTCGGCAGCGGGGGGAGTACCTCGCATACGGTGATCCTCGCCCGATCGTTTAATATTCCCGCGCTGGTGGGGGTCGATCCCCGGCCATTGCAGCCGTATTTGCAGCAGGAAGTGCAGATCGACGGCGATCTGGGGCTGATTGCCTGCGCGCTCAGTGAACCGGTGCGCCGTTATTACCGTCAGGAACAGGCGGTACATCAGGCTTTGCGTGAGCAGCAGAGCGAATACCTTGAGAAACCCGGCTACACCGCCGATGGCGTGCGGCTGGAAGTGGCGGCCAATATCGCGCATTCGGTGGAGGCCAGCGCGGCCTTTGCCAACGGCGCGGAAGCCGTCGGGCTGTTCCGTACTGAAATGCTTTATATGGATCGCGTCAGTGCGCCTTCCGAAGATGAACTGTACAACATTTACTGTCAGGCAACGGAAGCCGCCAGGGGTAAAACCATTATTATCCGCACCATGGATATCGGCGGCGATAAACCGGTTCATTATCTGAATATCCCTGCCGAAAATAACCCGTTCCTCGGCTATCGCGCCGTGCGTATCTATCAGGAATTCCTGCCGTTATTCCGCACCCAGTTGCGTTCAATTCTGCGTGCGTCGGCACACGGACCGCTGAAAATCATGATCCCGATGATCTCCTCCATGGAAGAGATTTTATGGGTGAAAGATCAGCTGGCGGAAGCCAAACAGTCGCTGCGCGGTGAGCAGATCCCGTTTGATGAAAAAATTCAGCTGGGGATCATGCTGGAAGTGCCGTCGGTGATGTTCATCATTGATCAGTGCTGCGAAGAGATTGATTTCTTTAGCATCGGCAGTAATGACCTGACGCAGTATCTGCTGGCGGTTGACCGGGATAACGCCAAAGTGACCCGCCATTACAACAGCCTGAATCCGGCATTTCTGCGCGGGCTGGATCACGTCGTGCGTGAAGTGCATCGTCACGGGAAATGGATTGGCTTATGTGGCGAGCTGGGGGCGAAAGGCTCGGTGTTACCGCTGCTGGTCGGGCTGGGGCTGGATGAAATCAGCATGAGTGCGCCGTCCGTGCCGGTCACCAAGGCGCGTCTGGCAAAGCTCGACAGCCGCGAGTGCCGTCTGCTGCTCAACCGCGCGATGCAATGCCGTACCTCGCTGGAAGTGGAACACCTGCTGGCGCAGTTCCGGATGACCGTTAACGACGCGCCGCTGATCACCGCCGAATGCGTGGCGCTGAATGCCGACTGGCGCAGCAAGGAAGAAGTGATTAAAGGCATGGTTGATAACCTGATGCTGGCCGGGCGATGCCGCTATCCGCGCAAGCTCGCCGCCGATGTCTGGGCGCGTGAAGCGGTATTTTCCACCGGGCTGGGATTTGGTTTTGCCATTCCGCACACCAAATCGGAACACATTGAGCAATCGACCATCAGCGTGGCGAAATTACCGCAACCGGTGCAATGGGGCGATGAAGAGGCGCAATTTGTCATCATGCTGACCCTGAATAAACACGCCGCGGGCGACCAGCATATGCGGATTTTCTCAAAGCTGGCGCGGCGGATCATGCATGACAGTTTCCGCGATGCACTGATGCATTCGACCACCGCAGCACAAATAGAAACGCTGCTGAAACAAGAACTGGAACTCTGACAGGAGAGGGTATGGAACTTTATCTGGATACTGCGGATATCAGCGCAGTGAAACATTTATCACGTATTTTGCCGTTGCAGGGCGTGACCACCAACCCGAGCATTGTTGCCAAAGCGGGCACCTCATTGTGGGAAGTGTTGCCAGCCCTGCGTGATGCGCTGGGCGGTGAAGGCAAACTATTTGCTCAGGTGCTGGCCAACCAGACGGAGCAGATCGTGGAAGAAGCCGAATTGCTGCATTCCCGCGTGCCGGGGCTGGTGGTGAAAGTGCCGGTGACGCCAGCGGGGCTGGCGGCGATTAAGATTCTGCGTACCCGCAAAATCCCGACGCTGGGCACGGCAGTGTATGGCGCGGGGCAGGGATTGCTGTCGGCGCTGGCGGGGGCTGAATATGTTGCGCCTTATGTCAACCGGGTGGATGCCCAGGGCGGTGACGGCATTGCAATGGTGACGGAGCTTCAGCAATTACTGACGCTTCATGCGCCGCATGCCAAAGTGCTGGCGGCCAGCTTTAAAACGCCGCGTCAGGTGCTGGCTTGTCTGCTGGCGGGGTGTCAGTCCGTGACTCTTCCGGTGGATGTGGCGGAGCAATTTATCAGCGCGCCCGCCGTGCAGGCGGCAGTCGATCAATTTGAGCAGGACTGGCAGGGGGCTTTCGGGCAACTGTCGTTGTAACGGATGTCATTGCGATAAAAAGCCCGGCAGGAAAACCTGTCGGGCTTTGTCGTTTTTCACGCTTTAAATGATTTCACGCGGACTTTTTATTTCACACCGTACTGAGCAAAGAATGCCAGCATCCGCTGCCAGCCATCGGTGGCCGCTTCGGCATGATAGCTTGCGCGGTAATCAGCATTAAAGGCGTGGCCCGCTTCGGGATAGACCACGATTTCTGCCGTGGCATTGGCGGCCCGGATGGCTTGCCGCATCGTTTCAATGGTATCCGGCGGAATGCTGGAATCTTCCGCGCCATACAAACCCAGCACCGGGGCATCCAGCGCCGCCGCGCGGTCTACCGGATTCGACGGGCTGGTCAGCGTTTTGTCGCCGACCAGTTTGCCGTACCACGCCACGCCCGCTTTCAGCTGCGGATTATGCGCCGCATAAAGCCAGGTAATTCGCCCGCCCCAGCAGAAACCGGTGATGCCTAATTTGGAAATATCCCCGCCGTGCTGGGAGGCCCAATGCGCGGTGTGGTCGAGATCGGAAAGTACCTGCTGATCCGGCACCTTGCTGACCAGTTTGGCAAACAGTTCGCTGATTTCGGTGTAATCACGCGGGTCGCCCTGACGGAAATACAGCTCGGGTGCGATGGCCATATAGCCCTGTTTTGCCAGACGACGGCAAATGTCCTGAATATGTTCGTGTACGCCAAAAATTTCCTGCACCACCAGAATGATCGGCAATTTACCGGTGAACTGTTCCGGACGGGCGAGATAAGCGGGCATATCTTCGCCCTGTGAGGGAATGGTGGTCTGGCCTGCGTGCAACCCGTCGGTATCCGTGTGGATCGTGGTGCTGGCGACGGGAGTGACGGCAGGGGCAAAGCTGGTCGGAGCCTGTTTCAGGGTAAGCAATTCTTCTTTTTTCATCGGGGGTCTCCAGGCAAGTGTCCATACGAAAATTTGTTGCTATGGATTAAAACTATAGCCGGAAAGCATGAACAGCAAGGCACAAGAGATGTTCTATAGTTAAACGTTAATCAGGAAAACTGTCATGGAAGAGTGAAAGAACACCCAAACCTTTGTCTGAGGAGTTATGTCCAATGTCAAAATCACCATCAAAAGTGAACAAGAAAAGTGAGCCAAAACCGGTAAGCCGCGCCCCCGCCACGGGCATTGAGTCTTCACAACCAGGGCTTGGCGATCTGGCGCCCGATGATCGCGCTTATCAGCCTTCGCCTCAGCCGACGCCGCCGGGAAAAGAGCCCACGGCTTCCGGCAGTGCCAAAAGTCCGAAAAATACCAATGCCAAACTTGATGCTCTGGAACGTCATCGTAAACACGGTGAAAAACAGCCGCTGACCACCAATCAGGGCACCAAAATTTCTGATGATCAAAATTCGCTGAAAACCGGAAGCCGTGGCCCGACACTGCTCGAAGATTTCATTCTGCGCGAGAAAATCACCCACTTTGACCACGAACGCATTCCTGAGCGTATCGTTCATGCGCGCGGCGCAGCGGCACATGGCTACTTCCAGCCATACCGCAATATGAAAGACGTCACCAAAGCCAGTTTCCTTTCCGATCCCGAAAAGAAAACGCCGGTCTTTGTGCGCTTTTCTACCGTACAAGGCTCCCGTGGTTCGGCAGATACCGTCCGTGATATCCGCGGCTGGGCGACCAAATTTTACACGGATGAAGGGATTTATGATCTGGTGGGCAACAATACGCCGGTGTTCTTTATTCAGGATGCGCATAAATTCCCGGACTTTGTGCATGCGGTCAAACCCGAGCCGCACAACGAAATTCCGCAGGGCGCGAGTGCGCATGATTCCTTATGGGATTACGTTTCCCTGCAACCGGAAACCTTGCATAACATTTTCTGGGCGATGTCTGACCGCGGCATTCCGCGCAGTTACCGCACAATGGAAGGGTTTGGTATCCATACGTTCCGCTTCGTGAATGCTGAAGGAAAAGCCACGTTTGTCCGCTTCCACTGGAAACCGGTGGCCGGAAAAGCCTCGCTGTTATGGGATGAGGCACAGAAACTGGCCGGGAAGGATGCCGATTTCCACCGCCGTGATTTGTGGGAAGCCATCGAAGCGGGGGATTACCCGGAATACGAACTGGGGGTTCAGCTGATCTCCGAAGAAGACGAGTTCAAATTTGATTTCGACCTGCTCGACCCGACCAAGCTGATCCCGGAAAAACTGGTGCCGGTGGAGTTGATTGGCAAAATGGTGCTTAACCGTAATCCCGATAATTTCTTTGCCGAAACTGAGCAGGCCGCATTCCATCCGGGGCATATCGTGCCCGGCATTGATTTCACCAATGATCCGCTGTTACAGGGGCGTCTGTTCTCTTACACGGATACGCAAATCAGCCGTCTGGGCGGGCCGAATTTCCATGAAATTCCGATTAACCGTCCGACCTGCCCTTACCACAACTTCCAGCGTGACGGCATGCACCGGCAGGATGTGGATACTAATCCGGCGAACTATGAGCCGAACTCCATCAACAATAACTGGCCGAGGGAAACGCCTCCCGCAGCGTCCGGCGGCGGCTTTGAAAGCTATCCGGAACGGGTGGATGCAGAGAAAATCCGCCAGCGCAGCCCGTCCTTTGCCGAGTATTACGCCCACCCGCGTCTGTTCTGGCTGAGTCAGACCACGACGGAGCAGGATCATATTGTCGGCGCCTTCTCCTTTGAACTGTCAAAAGTCGTGCGACCTTATATCCGCGAGCGGGTTGTGGATCTGCTGGCGCATGTTGATCAGGAACTGGCGCAGAAAGTGGCGAAAAATCTGGGTATTACGTTGTCGGCCGATACCCTGAAAATCAAACCACCGAAGCCCGTGAATGGCCTGAAAAACGATCCGTCGCTGAGCCTGTATGCCAGCGGTAAAGGCACGATCAAAGGGCGTCAGGTGGCGATATTGCTGGGTGAAGGCGTGAATGCAGCAGATGTTCTGGAAACCTTGCAGGCGCTTCAGGCTGCCGGTGTGCATCCGAAACTGCTTGGCAGTCATATGGGGAATGTGACGGCCGATGACGGATCATCCTTGCCGGTTGATGCCACCTTTGCCGGTGCGCCTTCCATTTCCGTCGATGCCGTCATTGTTCCGCACGGGCATATCGATGCGTTACTGATGAACGGTGATGCGCGGCATTATCTGCTTGAAGCCTATAAGCATCTGAAAGTCATCGGGTTAAGTGGTGATGCGCGCCGCTTCAAATCACTTCTTGGGCTGACGGATGATGTGCCGGAAGAAGGCGTTGTCGAAGGCGAAAAAGCCGAAGGCGCATTACTGAAAACCTTCCTCGAAGACATGCATAAACACCGGATCTGGTCGCGCAGCGCGGCGGCAGAAGCCGTCCCTGCCTGATTGTGTTCCGCGTTAACTGAAAAACAGGCAACCTTCGCAAAGGAGGTTGCCTGTTTATTCTTTCCGCAATCGCCTGTTAATTTGTGATGCTTGTCACAAATTAAATGTATGCGCAATTCTTGTTGTTACATCATAGTGACGGTCGTCACGAAATAACGTCACAATGTTCAGTACAGTTGCCGGGTGTTCCTCCTGCCAATAAATGACCTTACACACAGAGGAGTTTGTTATGTCTCAGCCTGAAGTTTTCCACCTTGGCCTGGCCAAAAAAGATTTAAACGGCGCGACGCTGGCGATTGTGCCCGGCGATCCTGAGCGCGTGGAAAAAATTGCCAAACTGATGGAAAATCCGGTTCGTCTGGCTTCCCACCGCGAATTTACCTCATGGCGTGCTGAGCTTGATGGCAAATCTGTGATTGTTTGCTCAACCGGTATTGGTGGCCCTTCAACCTCTATCGCGGTGGAAGAACTGGCTCAGCTGGGGATTCGTACCTTCCTGCGTGTCGGTACCACAGGGGCGATCCAGCCACACATCAATGTGGGCGACGTTCTGGTGACAACTGCTGCCGTTCGCCTTGATGGCGCGAGCCTGCACTTTGCGCCGATGGAATTCCCGGCCGTGGCCGATTTTGCCTGTACCACCGCGCTGGTTGCTGCGGCTGAAGCCGTGGGCGCCGCCACTCATATTGGCGTTACCGCCTCTTCTGACACCTTCTATCCGGGTCAGGAACGTTATGACACCTTCTCCGGCCGCGTTGTCCGTCGCTTCAAAGAATCGATGAAAGAGTGGCAGGAAATGGGCGTCATGAACTACGAAATGGAATCTGCAACCTTGCTGACCATGTGTGCAAGCCAGGGCCTGCGCGCCGGGATGGTGGCCGGTGTCATCGTGAACCGTACGCAGCAGGAAATCCCTAATGCGGAAACCATGAAGAAGACCGAAAGCCATGCGGTGAAGATTGTTGTAGAAGCGGCTCGCCGACTTATCTGATTTCCCGTCATCCTTCGAGCCGCAGGTGCGTTGGCTGCTCTCGCGAACCCGAATCACTGACTAATGTCAGCTCATCGGGATTCGTTCGGTTGCCGTCTTCCTGCAACTCGAATGATTTAGGGAAAGGATCGGATTATAAAGAAACTACATCATAGTGATGGGCTGCCGCTGGCGGCCCATTTTTTTGTCCTGTTAAGCAGATCTGTTAAGGTCATGTTAGTAATACATCTGGAATAATTGATGCATTCCGGCTTCGTATCCCTGACAAAAGGAACTGTATTTTTGACTGTTCATGACCTTCTTGAGTACACCACGACCTTTATCCGTGCGCATCAGGTGTGGGCTGCACCCATCGTTTTCTTTCTGGCTTTTGGTGAGTCTCTGGCATTTCTTTCCCTGTTGCTTCCTGCGACGTTTATCTTATTAGGGCTGGGTGCGCTGATTGGCGAAACCGGCATTCCTTTCTGGCCCGTCTGTGCCGCCGCCGCTGCGGGGGCTTTCTTCGGCGACTGGCTTTCCTACTGGGTGGGCGCACATTATCAGGATCGCGTTGGTCACTTCTGGCCTTTCTCCCGCCATCCGCAGATGTTGGTTCGCGGACATGCGTTCTTTGAAAAATGGGGCATGCCGGGTGCGTTTATCGGCCGTTTCTTCGGCCCGCTGCGCGCCGTTGTGCCGCTGGTGGCCGGTATCTGTGGTATGCCACAGAAATATTTCCAGATTGCCAATGTCACCTCTGCGCTGATCTGGGCGTTTGGCATTCTGGCACCCGGTGCTTTCGGCATTCAGTGGCTGAGCCGCTGGTTTTGAATCCTGCTCCCTGTGGCTGACCGCGGCAAGAGGGTAACGGCAAAGAAATTCCCTTTTGGAAGACGTCTCGCAAAGGCTCAATGCAACAGAAAATAGACTGGACATCCATACAGCATGACATTACCTTGGCCGCAAGAGACTTTAAGAGGGAAATCGCGTGGATATCAGCATTCTGACAGCCCTGGGGGCGGGGTTAACGAGCTTACTGGTGGGCTGGCTGATCGCAAGTTTGCGACTACAGCAACAGCAGACGGAGTATGAAACGCAGCATCGTTTGCTGGAGCAATCGCTGGAACAAGCCAAAGCGGAAAATGACACGCATAAAAATGAGCGGCAACTGGCTCAGCAGCAAATGCGCGAGGCAGAGCTGGAGCTCAGAAAGTTGCACAGCCTGCAGGCCGCCAGTCAGGAAAAATTACAGCTGCTGGCGCACTGGCAAAACGAGTGTGAGCAACTGAATCAGGAACTCCGTGCGCAGCGGGAAATCAACAGCGCGCAGGAAGCAGAATTACGTGAGGTTTCCACCCGTCTGGATGAAACCCGCATGGCCGCTGAAGATAAACAACGTTTGCTGATCAACAGCGAACAGCGCCTGAGCAGCCAGTTTGAAAATCTGGCTAACCGGATTTTCGAGCAAAATGGCCGCCGTGCCGACGAACAGAACAAACAAAGCCTCGATAAATTACTGCTACCGCTGCGCGAGCAACTCGACGGGTTCCGCCGTCAGGTGCAGGACAGCTTCGGACAGGAGGCCCGTGAGCGGCATACGCTGGCGCACGAAATCCGTAATCTGCAACAGCTGAATGTGGAGATGGCGCGTGAAGCCGTCAACCTGACCAAGGCCCTGAAAGGCGACAATAAAACGCAGGGTAACTGGGGCGAGGTGGTGCTCAGCCGCGTCCTGGAAGCGTCCGGTTTGCGGGAAGGGTATGAATATCAGACGCAGGTCAGCGTGCAGGTAGACAGCAACAGCCGGATGCAACCCGATGTGGTGGTGAGATTACCGCAGAATAAAGACGTGGTGATCGACGCCAAAATGACGCTGGTCGCCTACGAACGCTATTTCAACAGTGAAGACGACAGCGAGCGCGAAGCGGCGCTCAATGAACACATTGCGTCGGTGCGCGGTCATATCCGTCTGCTGGGGCGTAAAGACTATCAGCAACTTCCCGGCCTGCGCAGCCTCGATTATGTGCTGATGTTTATCCCTGTTGAGCCTGCTTTTCTGCTGGCAATCGACCGGGAGCCCGAATTGATCAGCGAAGCACTCCGCCACAATATTATGCTGGTCAGCCCGACGACCTTACTGGTGGCGTTACGCACTATCAGCAACCTGTGGCGCTACGAACATCAGAGCCAGAATGCCAAACGTATTGCCGATCGCGCTGCCCGTTTGTATGACAAACTGCGGTTGTTTGTCGATGACATGGAGTCGATGGGGCAAAGTCTCGACAAAGCGCAGGGAAGTTATCGATCCGCGATGAATAAACTCTCGCAAGGCCGTGGTAATCTTATCGGGCAGGTGGAAAGTTTCCGCGCACTGGGTGTTGAAGTTAAACGACCGATCAGCCCGTCACTGGCTGAGATTGCGAAAGCGGAAAACGAACCTGAAGACACCGCATCTCTGCCCGATACCTCTGATGCGGAAGAAGAACAGACGCTGAACCCGGGTGAGTTTAATTCTGCTGGCCAGGCATAGCCGGTCGGGGAAGACCCGCACTGTATTTGTGATTCAACATATGAATCTTTGCAATATGTTGAATCACCATCGGTGATGGGGCTTTCGAGCGGGTTCTGATACACTTCTCCCCAAGAGTTCGACTGAAAAAGCAGGCATATAAAATGGAAAAGCAGACGCCGGAAACCACCCATTTTGGTTTTCGTACAGTAGCCAAAGATGAAAAACAGGAAATGGTGGCAGAAGTCTTCCATTCCGTGGCCGCAAAATACGATTTGATGAATGACCTGATGTCTTTCGGTATTCATCGCATCTGGAAACGCTTCACGATTGATTGCAGCGGCGTCCGTCAGGGACAACGTGTGCTCGATCTGGCCGGTGGTACAGGCGATCTGACCGCAAAATTCTCCCGTCTGGTGGGTGAGAAAGGCGAAGTCGTTCTGGCCGATATCAACGATTCCATGCTGAAGATGGGCCGCGAGAAGCTGCGTAATCTCGGCATCGTGGGTAATGTCAGCTACGTTCAGGCAAATGCCGAAGCCCTTCCTTTCCCTGATAACTATTTTGACTGCATCACCATTTCTTTCGGTCTGCGTAACGTGACTGAAAAAGAGAAGGCGCTGCGTTCGATGTTCCGTGTGCTCAAGCCAGGCGGTCGTCTGCTGGTACTGGAATTCTCCAAACCTGTTCTGAAACCGCTGAGCAAAGCCTACGACACCTATTCCTTCCACATTCTGCCGCGTATTGGTGAACTGGTTGCGCAGGACGCAGAAAGTTACCGTTATCTGGCCGAATCAATCCGTATGCATCCGGATCAGGAAACGCTGAAAGGCATGATGGCGGATGCGGGTTTTGAAAATGTGACGTATCACAATCTGACCGGCGGCATTGTGGCTTTGCATCGGGGTTTCAAATTCTGATATGAGTATGCCGATGTTGTTAACGCCGTTACTGACTGCTGCAATCGAGACGCCGCTTAATTATCTGCTTTTCAGAGATCGCAGCATGAAGGCGGCACGGACACGTCTGGCCGGTAAAGTTTTGCGTGTCGAATTGCAGGAACTGAGTGCCCCGCTGACCTTTGTGTTCAGTGAGCAGAAAATTGATGTGCTCGGGCAATGGGACGGGGCAACTGACTGCACCGTCACTTCCACGCTTTCCGTGCTGTATAAATTGCGTGATCGTCAGCAATTGTCGCCACTGATGCGCAGTGGCGAGCTGGTGGTTGACGGCGATATCTCCGTTGTTCAGCAGTTTACGTCATTGCTGGAGATGGCAGAGTTTGAGCCAGCAGAATTCCTCGCGCCTTATATCGGTGATATCGCGGCTCAGGGGTTGAGTCAGGCCGTGCAGGGCGGTTTCCGCTTTCTGCAAAAAGGGCTGAAGCATCAGCAGAGCTATGTGGCGCAAACACTGACCGAAGAGTGGAAAATGGCACCCGGTCCGCTGGAAGTTGTCTGGTTTAGCGATGAGGTTTCTGCCCTTGTGCGGGAGCTGGATGCGCTGGATAAACGTATCGAAAAACTGGAGGACAACCCGTGACGCCTAGGGAAATGCGACGTTTATACCTGATTATCCGCATGTTTCTGATCTACGGCCTTGACGAACTGATCCCTAAAATCCGCTTAACGCTGCCGCTGCGCATTGGTCGTTATCTTTTTTTCTGGTTACCTAATCGTCATAAAGAAAAGCCGCTGGGTGAGCGCATGCGTATGGCGCTGGAAGAGCTTGGGCCTGTCTGGATCAAGTTCGGTCAGATGATGTCCACACGACGTGATCTCTTCCCTCCGCAAATTGCCGATCAGCTTGCTCTGCTTCAGGACCATGTTCCGCCATTTGATGGCGCGAAAGCCCGTCAGCAAATTGACTCCGCGCTCGGCGGCCCGCTGGAAAACTGGTTTGATGAATTCGATCAGACGCCGCTGGCTTCTGCGTCGATTGCTCAGGTTCACACGGCAATCCTGAAAGAGAACGGTAAACCGGTGGTGCTGAAAGTGATCCGTCCGGATATTTTACCGACCATCGTGGCGGATATTCGCCTGATGTCGCGACTGGCGGGCTGGTTACCGATCCTGTTGCCGGATGGTCGCCGTTTACGTCCGCGTGAAGTGGTGCGTGAATACGAGAAAACGCTGCTGGATGAGCTGAATCTGCTGCGCGAAGCCGCCAATGCAATTCAGCTTCGCCGTAACTTTGAAGGCAGCCCGATGCTGTATGTGCCGGAAGTGTATCCGGACTACTGCAGTGAGCGTCTGATGGTGATGGAACGCATTTACGGCATCCCGGTTTCTGATATTGAGGCGCTGAAAAAACAGGGCACCAATATGAAATTGCTGGCGGAACGCGGGGTGCAGGTTTTCTTCACTCAGGTTTTCCGCGACAGTTTCTTCCATGCAGATATGCATCCGGGCAACATTTTCGTGAGCTACGAAACGCCTGAAGACCCTTGCTACATTGGGATCGATTGCGGCATAGTGGGTTCGCTCAATAAGGAAGACAAGCGCTATCTGGCGGAGAATTTCATCGCATTCTTTAATCGCGATTACCGCAAAGTGGCTGAACTGCATGTTGATTCCGGTTGGGTTCCTCGCGATACCAACGTTGAAGAATTCGAATTTGCGATCCGTACGGTGTGTGAGCCGATTTTTGAGAAGCCGCTGGCGGAAATTTCCTTCGGTAACGTTTTGTTAAACCTGTTTAATACGGCTCGCCGTTTTAATATGGAAGTCCAGCCTCAGCTGGTGTTGCTGCAAAAAACACTGTTGTATGTTGAAGGCCTGGGACGTCAGCTTTATCCTCAACTGGATTTGTGGACGACGGCGAAACCTTTCCTCGAAAGCTGGGTTCGCGATCAGGTCGGTTTACCGGCGATGATCCGTGCGCTGAAAGAACGTGCGCCGTTCTGGCTTGAGAAAATGCCTGAATTGCCCGATCTGGTTTATCAGAGCCTGCATCAGCACAAGCTGATGCAATACAACATTGAGAAGCTTTCCTCCCAGATCCATAACCAGGGATCCCGTCAGGGGCAGTCCCGTTATCTTCTGGGTATTGGTGCGACGCTCCTGTTGAGCGGAACTCTCTTACTGTTAGGCGGCGTCGAAGTGTATCCGGCGTGCCTGATGGCCGCAGGTGTCGTTTCCTGGTTAATTGGCTGGAAACGCGCCAGCTAAACATTTGCTGTATATTGAATGCCGTTTGCGAACGGCAATGAATGTCGTTCCTTCCTATTGAGGTGAAAATAATGGGTGGTATTAGTATTACAAAAATCCTGATTCTCGTTGTTCTTGTGGTGCTGCTGTTCGGTACGAAGAAACTGCGTGGTCTGGGTTCTGATCTGGGTGCGTCCATCAAGGGCTTCAAAAAGGCCATGAGTGACGACGACAGCCAGCCAAAAAACAAAGACGCTGACATTTCTCCAACCGATGCTGATTTTGTAGCGAAGTCTGTTGAGAGCAAGCCAGAAGCGAAAGCAGAAGACACCAAGAGCCAAAACAAAGAGCAGGTATAAGCCGTGTTCGATATTGGATTTAGTGAACTGCTGCTGGTATTGGTGATTGGCCTGGTTGTCCTCGGGCCGGAGCGTTTACCTGTAGCAGTCAGAACAGTAGCAGGCTGGATCCGTACGCTTCGTGCCATGGCCGCGTCGGTTCAGAGCGAATTGTCGCAGGAACTTAAACTTCAGGAACTGCAGGATAGCCTGAAGAAAGCGGAAGAATCCGGTCTGAAGAACCTTACGCCAGAAATCAAAGCGTCTATGGACGAGTTGAAGGAAGCGGCAGAATCCATGAAACAGTCGATCAATTCAGGATTGAATCCTGCTGAGAAAGCGGTGGAAGAAGCCAAAGCGGAAGGTAATACCATTCACAATCCGGTTCTGGATGAGGCGGAAGCGCATCACGATGCGGGAGTGTCGCCGGCCAAAGCGGATAACGTGGTTTCTGCACTGGCAACGGCGCCGCAAAGTGCGGAGGATGCCGCGCTGGCATCGAATAAAACGGCACATGCTGCGGCCGTGACGCTGGAAAAAACGTCCGAATCCGCTGCTGATGCTGCTGTTGAGGTTACACCGGCGGTGAAAACCGCAGCTGTTGAAGCACCTGTTGCTGAACCCGCAGTACCGGTTAAACCGGCTTCATCAACTCAAACGACAGGTGAGCGCTAAACATGGCCGTTGAAGATACTCAACCTCTTATCAGCCATTTGATTGAGCTGCGTAAGCGTCTGCTGAATGCCATTATCTGCATCATTGTGGTGTTTTTAGCGCTGGTTTATTTTGCGAATGATATCTACCAGCTGGTGGCTTCACCGCTGATTAAGCAAATGCCGCTGGGCGCGAGCATGATTGCGACTGACGTCGCGTCGCCGTTCTTTACGCCTATCAAGCTGACCATGATTGTGTCGGTGTTTGTGTCTGCGCCCTTCATTTTGTATCAGGTCTGGGCATTTGTGGCACCGGCGCTGTACAAGCATGAACGCCGTCTGATGATGCCGCTGCTGTTCTCAAGCTCGGCATTGTTCTATCTCGGTGTGGCGTTTGCTTACTTCGTGGTGTTCCCGCTGGCATTTGCTTTCTTTGCGAAAACGGCACCGGCTGGCGTACAGATCGCCACAGACATTAACAACTATCTCGATTTCGTGATGGCGCTGTTTATGGCATTTGGTGTGTCTTTCGAAGTGCCTATCGCCATTGTGTTGCTGTGCTGGAGTGGGGTGACAACGCCGGAAGACCTGAAAAAGAAACGTCCTTATGTACTGGTCGGGGCTTTTGTGGTCGGGATGTTGTTAACGCCGCCGGATGTTTTCTCGCAGACGTTGCTGGCCATTCCGATGTATCTCTTGTTTGAAATCGGCGTGTTCTTTGCCCGTTTCTATGTCGGAGGTCGCCGCCGGTCGGATGTCGATAACGAGACCGATCCGGATCAGCCTGCGTAAAAAATCTTTCGTTTTTAAAAACCGCCCTTGTTTGGGCGGTTTCTGTTTCAGGACTTCCCATGTTTGAAATTGGTATTAATCTCACCAGCAATCAGTTTGATAAAGACCGTCCGCAAGTGGTGGAAAGAGCCAGAGCTGCCGGTCTGAGCGGGATGTTGATCACCGGCACGTCAGCGCAGGAAAGTGTGGATGCGCAGAAAATGGCGTCTGAACATCCTGATTTTTGCTGGTCTACGGCGGGTGTGCATCCGCATCAGGC
The DNA here is from genome assembly GCF_004364755.1 of Rahnella sp. BIGb0236. Taxonomy (NCBI): domain Bacteria; kingdom Pseudomonadati; phylum Pseudomonadota; class Gammaproteobacteria; order Enterobacterales; family Yersiniaceae; genus Rahnella; species Rahnella sp. BIGb0236. Next base: position 12,533 of record NZ_SOAO01000017.1, on the reverse strand, counting down.
GAGCGACTGGAATGCGCAGGTGGAAGAGAGTATCCGGCAGCTGGCCGGATTGCCCCATGTGGTCGCCATCGGTGAGTGCGGGCTGGATTTCAATCGTAACTTTTCTCCGGCAGATCTTCAGGAAGCCGCTTTCACGGCGCAGCTTGCATTGGCGAAAGCATTGCAGTTGCCGGTATTTCTGCACTGTCGCGATGCCGGTGAGCGTTTCGCGGCCTTGCTGAAACCCTGGCTGTCTGATTTACCGGGCGGCGTGGTGCACTGTTTCACCGGTACCCGACAGGAGCTGGAGCTCTACCTGTCGCTCGGGTTGTCGATCGGTATTACCGGCTGGGTGTGCGATGAGCGTCGCGGACTGGAACTGCGTGAAATGTTGCCGCTGATCCCGGCGGACAGGCTGATGCTGGAAACCGATGCCCCGTACTTACTGCCACGTGATATGGAAAATAAACCGAAAAACCGCCGCAATGAACCGGCTTTCCTTCCGCATATCGTGAAGCAGGTGGCGCTGTGGCGCGGTGAGGATCCACATTGGCTGGCGGATACCACGGATGACAATGCGCGCAGACTTTTTGCGTTGCCCGTCCGCAACTGAAACCCGTAAAAAAGGCACCGCTGAAGGTGCCTTTGTCTTTTTCACTGACCGGAAAGGCCGGTCAGAGTTTCTGAAAGTGCGTATTTTCGATGCTCTGGCGAACCGGCTGATTGATGAGGTTCAGCATCAGCAGCGACCGTGCCTCGCCGTCCGGTTCGGTATAAATCGCTTCGATACCGGCAAATATCCCGTCAGTGATCACCACAGCATCGCCTTCATACGGCGTCTCAGGATCACGTACTTCGACCGATGGCGGTTCCATCAGTTGTTTAATCACGTCCGGCTGTACCGTCGCCAGTTTCGCGCCAAAGCGGATGAAGTGGCTGACGCCACGCGTCGCGTTGATCGTCGTGGTGTGGATCCGCTCGGGGTCAAACTCGATGAACATGTAATTCGGGAACAATGGCTCGCTGACGGCTGTACGGCGTCCGCGCACTAACTTCTCCAATGTGATCATCGGCGTCAGACAGTTAACGTGCTGGCGCTCAAGATGTTCCTTTGCGCGAAGAAGCTGACCACGTTTGCAATAGAGTAAATACCAGGATTCCATAGTTTCCCACATAAAAGCGTCGAGCGGGGCAGCATACCAAAAGCCGCTCATGAGATACAGACAGTGCAAGTCTGTGCAGACTGTCGGCCCGTTATCTTTTATTATCGGAGAAAAGCGCGTTCTTATCCCCTCTATTAGTCTTATTTTATCAGGAGAAGTCTCATGGAGTTGTTCTTACTGAGTAACGGTAAGCTCTCAGGTGAATCAGAATTACTGGGCTACGCGAAAGCCCGTATCCAGACCCTGTTGCAGGCACGCAAGATCACCTCTGCGGTTCTGATCCCTTACGCCCTGATCCGCAGTGATTATGATGCCCGTGCGAAAGAGCTTTCAGATGTGCTGGGCATTGACGTCAGCAGCATTCATCACGCAGAAAACCCGGCAGACGCCATTGCCAGCGCGCAATGTATTCTGATCAGTGGTGGTAATACCTGGATGCTCAATCAGATGCTGCATGAAAACAGCCTGATCGTGCCCATCCAGCGCGCCGTGCGTGAGCGTAATGTGCCGTATATTGGCTGGAGCGCGGGCTGTAACGTGGCGACGCCAAGTATCCGCACCACTAATGATATGCCGGTTCGCAACTCAGTGGTTCTGCCGTCGATCGGGCTGTTCCCGGTGCAAATCAATCCGCACTACATTGACGCGCATTTAAGCGGTCATATGGGAGAAACCCGTGACGAGCGTATTGCGGAATTCTGTGCGGTCAATCCGTCCGAATCGGTGATTGCCCTGCGTGAAGGCAGCTTGTTGCAGGTGTCCGGCAATGATCTGAGTTACTTCAGTGCTAAAGATCAGGGCTTTAAAGTTTTCCGTCACGGACAGGAAACGCAGGAATATCAGGATACTCAGGCGATTCAGTCTCTGGTGCCTTTTAACTGCCTGTGATGAGTGGCTCAATATCACTTCCGCACCGTCAGTCCAGAAATACCGGGGCTGACGGTTATACTGCTTTTTCGTTATGAGAGATTGTTTACTAATAACAAACCTGCTGATAACAAAAAGGCAGCAACAACCCCGGAGAGGCTCTATAATGCCCTCCTTCAACCCGGCGACTCAGAATCAGCATGAAATACCGTGATTTACGTGACTTCCTCTCGTTACTCGAACAGAGAGGCCAACTGAAACGCATTAGCCAGGAAGTCGATCCTTATCTGGAAATGACCGAAATTGCCGATCGTACCCTGCGTGCAGGCGGCCCGGCGCTTTTGTTCGAAAATCCAAAAGGCTACGACATGCCGGTTCTGTGCAATCTGTTCGGCACACCTCAGCGTGTGGCGATGGGCATGGGAAAAGAGGACGTCAGTGCGTTGCGTGAAGTCGGTGAATTGCTGGCGTTTCTGAAAGAGCCTGAGCCGCCGCGCGGTTTTCGCGATTTATACGACAAAGCGCCGAAGTTTAAACAGGTGCTGAATATGCCGACCAAGGTGCTGCACTCCGCGCCTTGTCAGCAGCAGATCTGGGAAGGTGATGCGGTCGATATCACTAAAATTCCGGTGATGCAGTGCTGGCCGGAAGATGCCGCGCCGCTGATCACCTGGGGGCTGACCGTCACCCGTGGCCCGAACAAGCCGCGTCAGAATCTGGGCATTTATCGCCAGCAGGTGCTGGGCAAAAATAAAGTCATCATGCGCTGGTTGTCCCATCGCGGCGGCGCGCTGGATTTCCAGGAGTGGTGCCAGCAGAATCCGGGGCAACGTTTTCCGGTTTCCGTGGCTCTGGGCGCCGATCCGGCCACCATTTTGGGTGCAGTGACGCCGGTGCCTGATACGCTTTCTGAATATGCTTTCGCCGGATTGTTGCGCGGCAATAAAACGGAAGTGGCGAAGTGTATTTCAAACGATCTGGAAGTGCCTGCCAGCGCCGAAATTGTGCTGGAAGGGTATATCGAACCGGGCGAAATGGCGCCGGAAGGCCCTTATGGCGACCATACCGGCTACTATAATGAAGTGGACAGTTTCCCGGTGTTCACCATTACACACATGACGCAGCGGAAAGACGCTATCTATCATTCCACCTACACCGGACGTCCGCCGGATGAACCTGCGGTACTGGGGGTGGCGCTGAATGAAGTGTTTGTGCCGATTCTGAAAAAGCAGTTTCCGGAAATTGTTGATTTCTATCTGCCGCCGGAGGGTTGCTCCTACCGTCTGGCTGTCGTTACCATGAAGAAGCAGTATGCCGGTCACGCGAAGCGCGTGATGATGGGCGTCTGGTCATTCCTGCGTCAGTTCATGTACACCAAGTTTGTGATTGTGTGCGACGACGACGTGAATGCCCGCGACTGGAACGACGTGATTTGGGCGATTACTACCCGGATGGATCCCGCGCGGGATACGGTTCTGGTAGAAAATACGCCGATTGATTATCTCGATTTCGCCTCCCCGGTGTCGGGCCTCGGCTCAAAAATGGGGATGGATGCGACCAACAAATGGCCGGGTGAAACGCAGCGTGAATGGGGGCGTCCGATTGTGAAAGATCCGGAAGTCACCGCGCGTATCGACGCTATTTGGGATGAACTCGCTATTCTTAATGATAAAGACGATGTGAAAAAATAATCGAACCTTTGTCCTACGCTTTGATTTGACGACCCACAGAGGGAACGCATGACAACATTGAGCTGTAAAGTGACCTCGGTTGAGGCGATAACCGATACGGTGTATCGGGTCCGGCTGGTTCCGGAAGCGCCTTTCTCGTTCCGCGCGGGTCAGTATCTGATGGTAGTGATGGATGAGCGCGACAAGCGTCCGTTCTCACTGGCCTCCACGCCTGCTCAACATAATGTGATTGAGCTGCACATTGGCGCGTCTGAACTGAATCTGTACGCGATGGCGGTAATGGATCGCATCCTGAAAGAACAGGCGATCACCGTGGATATTCCTCACGGCGATGCCTGGCTGCGGGAAGACGGCGAACGTCCGCTGGTGCTGATTGCGGGGGGAACCGGGTTCTCTTACGTACGTTCCATTCTGATCACCGCGCTCGAACAGCAACCTCACCGCGACATCTCCATTTACTGGGGCGGCCGTGAGCTGAAGCATTTGTATGATCTGTCTGAGCTGGAAGCGATAAGCATCAATCACCCGAACCTGAAAGTGATTCCGGTGGTTGAACAGCCGGAAGACGGCTGGCAGGGCAGGAGCGGCACCGTGCTGAGCGCGGTTTTACAGGATTTCTCCTCACTGGCTGAACACGATATTTATATCGCCGGTCGTTTTGAGATGGCTAAAATCGCCCGTGAACGTTTTGTCGCGGAACGCGGTGCGCTGGAAGATCGTTTGTTTGGTGATGCCTTCTCGTTCATCTGATTGAACAACGAAAAAGCCCGCCCCTGACAGGCGGGAAAACGGCAACTAAAACGGGTAAGACAGATTGATCAAAGCGGGCTGAATGCCCGCTTTTTTGTTTTTGCAGAAAGGGAGGGTCAGACGCGTTCGAAAACGGTCGCGATGCCCTGACCTAAACCGATACACATGGTCGCAACGCCAAACTGGACATCGCGGCGTTCCATCAGGTTCAGCAAGGTGGTGGAAATGCGCGAGCCGGAACAGCCGAGCGGGTGACCGAGCGCGATGGCGCCCCCGTTCAGGTTGACGCGATCTTCCATGCTTTCCAGCAGTCCCAGGTCTTTCACACAAGGCAACGCCTGTGCGGCAAAGGCTTCGTTCAGTTCGAACAGGCCGATGTCCTGCACGCTCAGTCCGGCGCGTTTCAGTGCCAGACGCGTTGCAGGAACCGGACCATAACCCATGATCGACGGGTCGCAGCCGACCACCGCCATCGCACGGATGCGGGCGCGGGCTTTCAGACCTAACGACGCCGCGCGGGATTCGCTCATCAGCAACATCGCTGATGCGCCGTCGGACAGCGCCGAGGACGTCCCCGCCGTGACCGTGCCGTTCACCGGATCGAAGGCCGGACGCAAGGCCGCCAGCGTGGCGACTGTAGTTTCCGGGCGGATCACTTCGTCGAAATCATAACGGGTCAGCACGCCGTCGGCGTTATGGCCTTCGGTTGCCACGATTTCATTGGCGAAATGCCCCGCGATGGTGGCCGCATGGGCACGCTGGTGTGAACGTGCGGCGAATTCATCCTGCATTTCACGGCTGATCTGGTGCATTTTCGCCAGCATTTCAGCGGTCAGTCCCATCATCCCCGCTGCTTTGGCCACAGTTTTGCTCAGGCCGGGATGAAAATCGACGCCGTGATTCATCGGCACATGGCCCATATGTTCCACGCCGCCGATCAGGCTGACCTGCGCATCGCCGACCATAATGGCGCGCGCTGCGTCGTGCAGTGCCTGCATGGAAGAACCACACAGGCGGTTAACGGTGGTCGCCGGGACACTGTGCGGGATTTCCGCCAGCAATGCGGCGTTGCGGGCTATGTTGAAGCCTTGTTCCAGCGTCTGCTGCACACAGCCCCAGTAAATATCATCAATCTCTTTGGCGTTCAGCGCCGGATTGCGGGCCAGCACGGCGCGCATCAGATGTGCGGAGAGATCTTCAGCCCTGACGTGGCGGAATGCACCGCCTTTCGAACGGCCCATTGGCGTGCGGACTGCGTCAACAATGACTACGTTTTCCATGATTTCGGTCCTTATGCCTGATTACCGGTGCTGAAGTTTTCCAGCGGAGCCGCAACCGGATAATAACTTTCATTGGTTTGCGCTTTGGCGCGTAACCCGGCCGGTGCCTGATACATCGGCCCCAGATGGGCGTACTGTTCGGTCATTTTCAGATATTCGGCGGTGCCGAGGGTATCGAGATAACGGAACGGACCGCCGTGGAACGGAGGGAAACCGATGCCGTACACCAGCGCCATGTCGGCTTCCGCCGGGCTGGCAATAATGCCTTCCTCAAAACAGCGCACCACTTCGTTAATCATCGGGATCATCATGCGGGCGATGATGTCCTGCGGTGAGAAATCCGCGTGTGCCGGTTTCAGGTTGTCGGCCAGCAGGCTGATCGCCTGTTCATCGACGTCCTTACGCGGCTTGCCTTTGCTGTCTTCACTGTAGCGGTAAAAACCGAGCTGATTCTTCTGGCCGAAACGACGGTTATCAAACAGCACATCGACGGCATCACGGTAATCCCGCGCCATACGGTCAGGGAAACCGGCGGCCATCACCGCTTGTGCGTGGTGCGCGGTGTCGATACCAACCACATCCAGCAGATACGCCGGGCCCATCGGCCAGCCGAACTGTTTTTCCATCACTTTGTCGATCTGGCGGAAATCGGCACCGTCACGCAGTAACAGGCTGAAACCGGAGAAATACGGGAACAGCACGCGGTTAACGAAGAAGCCCGGGCAGTCATTGACGACGACCGGCGTTTTCCCCATGGTCAGCGCGTAGGAGACGATGCGTGAAATCGTTTTGTCTGAAGTTTTTTCGCCACGGACGATCTCCACCAGCGGCATCCGGTGAACCGGGTTGAAGAAGTGCATGCCGCAGAAGTTTTCCGGACGCTTCAGCGAGGAGGCCAGCTGATCGATGGGAATGGTCGAGGTATTCGACGCCAGCACGGTATCGGCATCGAGCAGCGATTCCGCTTCCGCCAGAACGGCAGCTTTGACTTTTGGATTCTCTACCACGGCTTCAACGACCACGCTGGCGCGTTCAATGCCGGTGTAATCCAGCGTCGGATGAATGGTGGACAGCACTTTAGCCATCTCCATGCCGTCGAGTTTGCCGCGCTCGAGTTGTTTGTTCAGTAATTTGGCCGCTTCGTTCATGCCGAGCGTCAGCGACTGGTCGTTGATGTCTTTCATCACCACCGGCACGCCTTTCAGCGCCGACTGATAGGCGATCCCGCCGCCCATAATCCCTGCGCCCAGTACCGCAGCCTGTGTCGGTTTATCACTGCCGTGAGCCAGTTTTTTGGCTTTGCCTTTCACAAACTGATCGTTGAGGAAAATGCTGACCAGCGCGCGGGCTTCTTTGGATTGCGCGAGGGGCACAAAGCTGGCGGTTTCCAGTTGCAGGGCTTCATCACGGCCAAGACGCGCCGCCGCTTCAATGGTTTTCACGGCAGTCATTGGCGCCGGATAATGTTTACCGGCATTTTGCATGACCATGCTTTTGGCAACGCTGAAGCTCATCGCCGCTTCAATCTGGCTGAGTTTCAGCGGCAGACGTTTCGGATCACGGCGGTTATGCCAGTCCAGTTTTCCGTCGACGGCGTTTTTCAGCATGGTAATACCGGCATCGCGCAGTTTGTCGGCATCTACAACGGCATCCACCAGCCCGATTTTCAGGGCCTCTTTCCCGCTGATATTTTTACCGGCGGCGATAATTTCCAGCGCACTGTCGGTGCCGATCAGACGCGGCAGGCGTACCGAGCCGCCGAAGCCCGGCATAATGCCTAAGCTGGTTTCCGGCAAGCCAATGCGGGCATCGGCGGTGCTGATGCGAAAATCAGTCGCCAGCACACATTCACAACCGCCGCCCAGCGCATAACCGCTGATGGCAGACAGTGTCGGCACCGGCAGGTCTTCCAGACGGTTAAAAATGCTGTTGGCGAAGTCCAGCCACTCATGCAGTTTTTCTGCGGGTGCGTTGAATAAAGAAAGGAATTCAGTGATATCTGCGCCAACGATGAACGCCGGCTTGGCCGAACTCAGCAGCAAGCCTTTCAGCTCAGACTGCTTTTCAAGTACGGCAATCGCTTCGCCCAGGCTGGCGACCGTTTGGGTGTCGAGTTTGTTGACCGAGCCTGGAGCATCAAACACCAGCTCCGCGATACCGCCGTCGAGCCAGTGCAGGTGTAATGTTTCGCCTTGGTAGAGCATGTGTCTCTCCTGAATCATCGGGGATGATCTGGTATGACCAGATGCTTTGGAGTGTGGTTTTTATGTTAATAATTTGCAAATGAGATGTGTTTTATTTGCAGGCAAGATCACAAACCTTCGGGGACTATGGTCGCGGTAAGGCTGTGGTAAGATGCTGCATCGTCTTTCAGGTGAAAAAAGGACAGTTGGATGGAATCGCTTACTACGCTTTATAAAGAACATATCGCCACGCTGCAGACGCGTGCCCGTGAAATTCTGCAACGTTCTCAGCTTGATGCGTTACTGATTCACTCCGGTGAATTGCTGACGACCTTCCTTGATGACCACAGTTATCCTTTCAAAGTAAACCCGCAGTTCAAGGCCTGGGTGCCGGTCACGCAGGTGCCAAACTGCTGGCTGTGGGTGGATGGCGTGAATGCGCCGAAGCTGTGGTTCTATTCTCCGGTGGATTACTGGCACAGCCACGAGCCGCTGCCGGAGTCCTTCTGGACCAAAGAAATTTCCCTGACGCCGCTGGCCAATGCCGATGACATCAAAGGCCAGTTGCCGGTTGATCTCAAACGTGTGGGATATATTGGTTATAGTCAGGATCGCGCGATCAGCATGGGTATCCCTGCCGGGAACGTGAACCCGAAAGCGGTGCTGGATTTCCTGCATTATCATCGTGCCTACAAAACAGATTATGAACTGGCCTGTATGCGTGAAGCGCAGAAAGTGGCCGTCAGCGGACATCGTGCGGCGAAAGAAGCCTTCCTGTCCGGCATGAGCGAGTTCGACATTAATCTGGCGTATCTCACCGCCACCGGACACCGTGATACCGATGTGCCTTACAGCAACATCGTCGCGCTCAATGAACACGCGTCCATTTTGCACTACACCACGCTCGATAATCAGCCGCCTGCCGAAATGCGCAGTTTCCTGCTGGATGCCGGTGCGGAATACAACGGTTATGCCGCCGATCTGACGCGTACCTATGCCGCCAAACCTGACAGTGATTTTGCCGCGCTGGTGAAAGATCTCAATACCGAAGAACTGGCGTTGATCGATACGATTAAAGCCGGTGTGCGCTATACCGACTATCATGTTCAGATGCATCATCGCATCGCCAAATTATTGAAAGCGCACAAGCTGGTGGTGGATATCAGTGAAGACGCCATGGTGGAACAGAACCTGACCGGGCCTTTCCTGCCGCATGGTCTGGGGCATCCGCTGGGGTTACAGGTTCACGATGTCGCCGGGTTTATGCAGGACGATACGGGGACACATCTGGCCGCGCCTTCGCAATATCCTTATCTGCGTTGTACCCGCATGCTGGAGCCGGGGATGGTGCTGACCATCGAGCCGGGTCTGTATTTCATCGATTCGTTGCTGTTACCGTGGTGCGAAGGGCAGTTCAGCAAGCACTTTGCCTGGGATCGTATCGATGCGATGAAGCCATTTGGCGGTATCCGTATCGAAGACAATATTGTCATCCACGATAACCGTATCGAAAATATGACACGCGACCTGAAGCTGGCCTGATGCAGCCTTACTCCGTCCCCGCTGAGCCAGTCAGTTTCAGTGAAGAGATAAAGAAAAGCCGCTTCATCACCTTGCTGGCGAGAACGGAAGGGATTGAGGCCGCAAAAGCCTTTATTCAGGATGTCAGACATCAGCACCCTGCAGCGCGACATCACTGCTGGGCGTTTGTGGCTGGCGCGCCGGATGATTCTCAGCAACTGGGCTTTTCTGATGATGGCGAACCGGCGGGCACAGCCGGTAAACCCATCTTAAGTCAGCTGATGGGAAGCGGGGTGGGAGAGATCACAGCCGTCGTGGTGCGTTATTACGGCGGCATTATGTTGGGCACCGGCGGGTTGGTGAAAGCCTACGGTGGCGGTGTTCAGCAGGCATTAAAACAACTTATCGTGCAGCAAAAGGTGCCGCTGGCCGAGTTCGCGGTGCAGTGTGATTACAGCCAGCTACAGCTGGTGGAAACGCTGCTTTCGCAGGTGGGCGGACATATTTTACGCAGTGAGTTTGGCGCTGCGGTGGATCTCGTTCTGGCGTTGCCTGCGGCGGATGCGCCGGCAACGGTCAGTCACTTATTCGATATCAGCCGTGGCACGCTCATTCTGCGTCCGGTTTCTTAAATTTTTCTATGGTTAATTCGCTGAGGAACGCACCAGCATGCATTTTCGTGCCATAACACGCATTGTGGGGGTGCTCGTCATCCTTTTCTCGGGAACGATGATTATTCCCGGCCTGGTCGCTTTAATTTACCGCGATGGTGCGGGGCGTGCGTTCAGTCAGACCTTCTTCGTGGCGCTGGTGATCGGCCTGCTGCTCTGGCTGCCAAACCGGAAGCAAAAAAGTGAGCTTAAGCCACGGGAAGGTTTCCTGATCGTGGTGCTGTTCTGGACGGTGCTGGGCAGCGTCGGGGCACTACCTTTTCTGTTTTCCGAGCGGCCAAATCTTTCCCTTACCGATGCTTTCTTTGAATCCTTCTCCGGTCTGACGACCACGGGCGCCACTACGCTGGTCGGGCTGGATTCGTTACCGAAAGCCATCCTGTTCTACCGGCAGATGCTGCAGTGGTTCGGCGGGATGGGGATCATTGTGCTCGCGGTGGCGATTCTGCCCATACTCGGTGTCGGTGGGATGCAGTTGTATCGTGCCGAAATGCCGGGGCCGCTGAAAGATAACAAGATGCGCCCGCGAATCGCTGAAACCGCCAAAACGCTGTGGCTTATTTATGTGCTACTGACCATTGCCTGTGCACTGTCCTTATGGGGCGCAGGCATGCCGGTCTTTGATGCGATTAGCCACAGTTTCTCAACTATCGCCATCGGCGGCTTCTCGACGCACGACGCCAGCATCGGGTATTTCCACAGCGGAACCATCAATACCATTGTGGCAGTTTTCCTGCTGATCTCCGGTTGTAACTATGGTCTGCACTTTGCGGTGCTGAGCGGGCGAAATCTCAAGGTGTACTGGCGTGACCCGGAATTCCGTATGTTTATCGGCGTGCAGTTCACGCTGGTGATCATCTGTACGGTGATTCTCTGGATCCACAATACCTACGGCTCAGGGCTGGAAACGCTGAATCAGGCATTCTTCCAGGTGGTCTCCATGGCTACCACGGCGGGATATACCACGGACAGTATTTCCAAATGGCCGCTGTTCCTGCCTCTTCTTCTATTATGTTCTGCCTTTATCGGTGGCTGTGCCGGTTCTACCGGTGGCGGCCTGAAAGTGATCCGCATCCTGTTGCTTTACTTACAGGGCTCACGCGAGCTGAAAAGGCTGGTTCACCCGAATGCGGTTTACACCATTAAATTGGGTAACCGCGCATTGCCGGAACGTATCATTGAAGCGGTGTGGGGTTTCTTCTCCGCTTATGCGCTGGTGTTTATTGTCAGTATGCTGGCGATTGTGGCGACCGGCGTGGATAACTTCTCCGCTTTTGCCGCCGTGACTGCGACACTCAATAACCTCGGGCCGGGCCTGGGGGTAGTGGCGGATAACTTTGCTTCGATGAATTCGGTGGCGAAATGGATCCTGATCGTCACCATGTTATTTGGTCGTCTGGAAGTGTTCACATTATTAGTGCTGTTCACGCCGACGTTCTGGCGGGAATGAGTTTAGGAAAGGGAAACCAGTATGAAAGCGTTGATACTCTATTCAAGTCGTGACGGACAAACGCATGCTATCGCTTCTTATATAGCGAATGAGCTGAAAGAGAAGTGCAGCTGCGATGTGGTCGATCTGGCTCATGCAGAGCGCGTCGATCTGAAAAGCTATGACCAGGTCATGATCGGTGCCTCTATACGTTACGGTCATTTTAATCCGGTGCTGGATAAATTCGTTAAAAAGCATGCCGGTATCCTTAACCACATGCCGTCGGCATTTTTCGGCGTTAACCTGACCGCGCGTAAACCCGAGAAACGTACGCCGCAGACGAATGCCTATGTGCGTAAGTTCCTGCTGGCGTCACCGTGGGAGCCGGCAATGTGTGGTGTCTTCGCCGGCGCATTACGTTATCCGCGCTATCGCTGGTTCGACAAGGTGATGATCCAACTTATTATGCGTATGACCGGCGGTGAAACGGATACCCGTAAAGAAGTCGAATATACCGACTGGCAGCAGGTGGCTAAATTCGCTGAAGATTTTGGGCAAATATCGTATAAAAAATCGCACTAATGCGGGCTAAATAGTCGTTTAGACCAAAAAGAAAGCATTCAGAAAGTTTTTTGAAATTAGGGGTTGCGGCCTTCTGAGAACTCCCTATAATGCGCCTCCACTGACCGGGAACAACGACTCCTCTAACGAGAACCAAGTCGCCCAGTTAGGAAGAATCAACCCGGTGAAAGCACCGCATCTTGTAAAAGAAAATGGTTGACTCTTCAGGGGGAAAGAGTATTATCTGCCTCCCACGTCGCTGAGTTAAGTCTCGCAACGTACGCTCTTTAACAATTTATCAGACAATCTGTGTGGGCACTCACAAGACGATATCAGCCACCTAGGTGGCAAAAAATATCAAGTCTTAAAGAGTGACCAAGCAGTAATTCATTTAGTTGACTTGTTCAACTATAAGAGTACTACGAAAGTTAATTTTTG
>NZ_SOAO01000016.1:0-118050 GCF_004364755.1 Rahnella sp. BIGb0236 | reverse complement strand
CTCGTTAAAATAATAGATGCTTGAAAGAGATTTCAATGATCAACGACGTAAATCAATCATTGAAATGAACATACAAGGTTGGGAGGGGGTTTTAAGGGCTAACACCCGGCAAAAGCATACTTCAACTTATTGATTTTACTTTAATACCCCACCCCAACCCTCCCCTTCGCAGGGGAGGGAGCAGACCGAATTTTTAACTCCTCACCCTTCTCAGCGAGGAGGAGAACGGAGTCTTACTCGTAATCTGACATCGGTACACATGAACAGAACAAATTCCTGTCCCCGTACACGTCATCCAGACGTTTTACCGTCGGCCAGTATTTGTTGTCGTAACCGGCCGGGAAGACTGCCACTTCGCGGGTGTACGGGTGGTTCCAGTCGCTGACCAGCTCGTTCTGCACGTGCGGTGCATTCACCAGCGGGTTATCTTCCAGCGGCCATTCGCCTTTCGCCACGCGATCAATTTCACTGCGGATTGCCAGCAGCGCATCGATAAAGCGATCCAGTTCCACTTTGCTTTCGGATTCGGTCGGCTCAACCATCAGCGTACCGGCCACCGGGAAGGACATAGTCGGGGCGTGGAATCCGTAATCGATCAGGCGTTTGGCGATATCCATTTCACTGATACCGGTGGTTTCTTTCAGCGGACGAATATCCAGAATACATTCGTGCGCCACGCGACCATCACGGCCGGTATACAGCACCGGATAGGCGTCTTTCAGACGGGTCGCAATGTAGTTGGCATTCAGAATTGCCACCTGGCTGGCTTGCTTCAGGCCTTCCGCGCCCATCATGCGGATATACATCCAGCTGATGGGCAGGATGGAAGCACTGCCGAACGGAGCCGCAGAAACCGCGCCGTTTTGCGTCAGTACGCCGTCAATCTGCACCACGCTGTGACCCGGAACGAACGGAGCCAGATGCGCTTTCACACCGATCGGACCCATGCCCGGGCCGCCGCCGCCGTGCGGGATACAGAAAGTTTTATGCAGGTTAAGGTGCGACACGTCCGCGCCGATGTAACCCGGCGTGGTGATGCCGACCTGGGCGTTCATGTTCGCGCCGTCGAGGTAAACCTGACCGCCGTACTGATGCACAATCTGGCACACTTCGCGGATGGTCTCTTCGTAAACGCCGTGCGTTGAAGGGTAAGTCACCATGATACAAGACAGCTCATCGCCCGCTTTCGCCGCTTTCTCACGCAGGTCACTCAGATCGATGTTGCCCTGTTTGTCACACGCGACAACCACTACGGTCATGCTCGCCATCTGCGCGGAAGCTGGATTGGTGCCGTGCGCTGAGCTTGGGATCAGGCAGATGTGACGACCACTTTCGTTACGGCTTTCGTGGTAGCGGCGGATGGCCAACAGACCCGCGTACTCACCCTGCGCACCGGAGTTCGGCTGCATGCACACCGCGTCATAACCGGTGAGCTGAACCAGCCATTGTGACAACTGACCAATCATCTGCTGATAACCGCCAGCCTGTTCTGTCGGGCAGAACGGATGCAGCTCGGCAAATTCCGGCCAGGTAATCGGGATCATTTCTGCTGCGGCATTCAGTTTCATGGTGCAGGAACCCAGCGGGATCATCGCCTGATTCAGCGCCAGATCCTTTTTCTCCAGACGGTGCATATAACGCATCATCTCGGTTTCGCTGTGGTACTGATTGAATACCGGATGGGTCAGGATCGGATCCACACGCAGCATCGCCGCTGGAATGGCATTGCTGTCGGTCGATGCGGCTTTGTCCAGTTTGTCGATATCCAGACCGTTGTCGTCACCCAGCAGGGCAGCAAACAGAATCTGAACGTCTTCGCGGGACGTCGCTTCGTCGAGAGTGATACCGACTGCGCCATGAATGTCAGTACGCAGGTTCAGACCGAAACTCAGCGCACGTTCCAGCACAGCGGCTTTGTCTTTCACTTCGACGGTCAGCGTATCGAACCAGGTGTTGTGACGCAGCGTCAGGCCACCCTGTTTCAGGCCAGCGGCCAGAATGTCGGTCAGACGATGAATGCGTGAGGCAATGCGTTTCAGGCCTTCAGGGCCGTGGAATACCGCATACAGGCTGGCAATGTTGGCCAGTAAAACCTGCGAGGTACAAATGTTGGAGTTGGCTTTTTCTCGGCGGATATGTTGCTCGCGGGTCTGCATCGCCATACGCAGTGCCGTTTTGCCGGCAGCATCGCGGGAAACCCCGATGATACGGCCCGGCATGGAACGTTTGAATTCGTCTACGCAGGCAAAGAAGGCCGCGTGCGGACCGCCGTAGCCCATCGGCACACCAAAGCGTTGCGCGGAACCAAAGACCACGTCAGCGCCCTGCTTGCCCGGTGCGGCCAGCAGCACCAGCGCCATAATGTCAGCGGCGACGCTGGTAATAATTTTGCGTTTTTTCAGTTCGCCCAGCAGCGCGGTGTAATCGTGCACTTCACCGGTGGTGCCAACCTGCTGCAACAGCACGCCGAACACGCCTTCCAGCTCGAGCACTTTTTCGGCTTTATCAACAATGATGTCAAAACCGAAGGTTTCCGCACGGGTACGGACCACGTCCAGCGTTTGCGGATGCACGTCGTCAGCCACGAAGAAACGGTTGGCATCTTTCAGTTTGCTGGCGCGTTTTGCCAGTGCCATGGCTTCGGCGGCGGCAGTCGCTTCATCGAGCAAAGAAGCAGACGCCAGATCCAGACCGGTCAGATCCAGGGTCAGTTGCTGGAAGTTCAGCAGCGCTTCAAGACGGCCCTGCGACACTTCCGGCTGATACGGCGTGTACGCGGTATACCAGCCCGGATTTTCCAGCATGTTGCGCAGGATAACCGGCGGCGTCAGCACCGCGCTGTAACCCATACCGATGTAGGATTTATAGCGTTGGTTCTGGCTGGCAATGGCTTTCAGCTCAGCCAGCGCCTGATGTTCCGTCACGGCATCGCCGACGGCCGGTGGCCCCGGCAACTGGATATCGACCGGAACGATCTGCTGGATCAGCGCGTTTAAGGAATCCGCACCGACCGTTTCCAGCATCTGTTGCTGTTGCTGAGAAGACGGACCGATATGGCGGCCGATAAAGGCTTCGCTGTGTTCGAGTTGGCTGAGAGTCTGAGTCATTTGCTACGCATTCCTGAAATCTGCTGGAGGTGTCTTGGGATACTGACAAAAGCTACGGGTCGGGAACTGCCCCGCAGGCTGCGGGGCGGGTAAAACAATGTGTAATTATTCGTCGATGGAAGCTGAATAGGCATCTGCATCAAGCAGCTTAGCCAGTTCGCTTTCGTCTGACGCTTTAATCTGAAACAGGAAACCGCTGCCATATGGCTCGCTGTTGACCAGCTCCGGGGAACCTTCCAGTTCGCCGTTCACTGCAACGATTTCGCCGCTAACTGGAGAGTAAATGTCGGAAGCCGCTTTCACGGATTCAGCCACGGCACAGTCTTCACCGGCAGTCACTTCGCGGCCGACTTCTGGCAGATCAACGAAAACCATGTCGCCCAGTAATTCCTGCGCGTGTTCGGTGATGCCTACGGTGTAAACGCCGTTGCCTTCTGAACGTACCCACTCGTGGGAAGAGGCGTATTTCAAATCTGCTGGAACATTGCTCATGTTATTTTCTCCAAAAAGTGCTTAATTCAGCGTTAACTGGATAATTTTTATCTCGAATTCGTTACTGCGCCAGAGGTTTGCCGTTACGGACAAAACCTGGTTTGGTGACTTTTACCGGCATTTCGCGGTTACGGATTTGCACAATGGCATGTTCGCCAATGCCCGCCGGAACGCGTGCCAGAGCAATACTGTAGCCCAGCGTCGGGGAGAACGAACCGCTGGTGATCACGCCTTCCAGCGTGTTGCCCGCGCTGTCGGTGAATCGTACCGGCAGTTCGTTACGCAATACGCCTTTCTCGGTCATCACCAGGCCTACCAGCTGTTCAGTGCCCTGCTCGCGCTGTCTTTCCAGTGCGTCACGGCCAATAAAGTTACGGTCTTCCGGTGCCCATGCGATGGTCCAGCCCATATTGGCCGCCAGTGGTGACACGCCTTCGTCCATTTCCTGACCGTAGAGATTCATGCCAGCTTCCAGACGCAGCGTGTCGCGTGCGCCCAGACCGGCGGGTTTCACGCCTGCGGCCAGCAATTTCTGCCAGAAATCAGCCACCTGCTCTTGCGGCAGCGCGATTTCATAACCCGCTTCGCCGGTATAACCGGTGGTGGCGATAAACAGATCGCCCGCCTGAACGCCAAAGAACGGCTTCATGCCCGCGACCGCTTGTTTTTGTTCAGCGGTAAACAAAGTTTCCGCTTTTTCTTTCGCCTGCGGCCCCTGCACAGCGACCAGCGCCAGATCATCACGCACCGTCAGTTCAACAGCGTACGGTTCTGCATGCTGCGAAATCCATGCCAGATCTTTCTCACGAGTAGCGGAGTTAACCACCAGACGGAAATAATTTTCGTTGAGGAAGTAAACGATCAGGTCGTCTATCACGCCGCCGGACGCATTGAGCATGCCGGTGTACAGCGCTTTGCCGGGAACGGTGAGCTTGGCGACATCGTTCGCCAGAAGATAACGGAGGAATTCACGGGTACGGGCACCGTGGAGATCGACAATGGTCATGTGCGAGACGTCAAACATACCGGCATCCTGACGCACGATGTGGTGTTCATCCAGCTGAGAGCCATAATGCAAAGGCATCATCCAGCCGTGGAAATCGACCATACGCGCGCCGCACGCAACATGTTGTTCATAAAGCTGAGTCTGCTTAACCATCTTATTCCTCATTTAATTAAGTGCATAAACAGCACACCGCGCAAACGATACCCTCGCTCGAACTTACCACTGAATAAGCTCACTAACCATAAGTTAAAATATGCAGAGCAGCGGGAATGTCAGTGATTTCACAAGGGCATTGTGCAGAGTTTTTGACTGGTAAACTGGGGTTTGCGGCGCAAAATCTACAAATAAACAGCAAAAGTATCGATGTTATATAACGACAAGGCCGGATTTCTCACCATTTGCAGAATGAAAAATCCGGCCCCGGATTAGAAAATGTAATGAAAAAATTGAGCTGAAATTAGATTATTTCAATCGAAGTGAATCGTCCCGTAACCATTCGGGTAAATCGTTCAGCCCCATCGCCTGACGGACCAGTTTCGGTTTCACACCCGGCAGGGAATCCGCCAGCGTCAGGCCGATGTCGCGCAGCAGTTTTTTGGCTGGATTATCCCCGGCAAACAGTTCGCGGAAGCCCTGCATACCCGCCAGCATCAGCGCCGCGCTGTGTTTACGACGACGCTCGTAACGGCGCAGGTACATGTGCTGGCCGAAATCTTTGCCTTCTTTTTGCAGACGTTTGATTTCAGACGCCAGTTCAGCAGCATCCATAAAGCCTAAGTTCACGCCCTGTCCGGCCAGCGGATGCACGGTGTGTGCCGCATCGCCGACCAGCGCCAGACGTTGTGAGGCAAAGCTGCGGGCATAACGGCCGGTCAGCGGGAAGGTCAGGCGCTCACTTTCTACGCGACAC
Source organism: Rahnella sp. BIGb0236 (assembly GCF_004364755.1). Lineage (NCBI taxonomy): Bacteria > Pseudomonadati > Pseudomonadota > Gammaproteobacteria > Enterobacterales > Yersiniaceae > Rahnella > Rahnella sp. BIGb0236. The sequence goes on along the minus strand of NZ_SOAO01000016.1, from coordinate 112,535 downwards.
ACGCCAAGTCGCAGGTCAAAAGTGCTGGCGAGGATTTTGTTGAACTTTTCAGGCTCCAGCGCGCTCAGGCGCTGTGCTTCATCCGGTGACACTGACCAGACGATAGAAGACAAATGGGTATCGGCCAGCGGCAGAAATGCCAGAATACCTTCACCGTGAAAGACCTGACGTGCAACAGACTGGTGCGGCTCTTCCGTGCGGATGGTCGCTACCAGTGCATGATGACGGTAATCCCAGAAAGTCAGCGGGATGTCGGCATGCTGGCGCAGCCATGACTGTGCGCCGTCCGCGCCGACCACTAAACGCGCGCTGAGCTGGCGATCATCATTAAGGGTGATAAACGCTTCGTTTTCGCCCCAGGCTACGTTCTTCAACGTGGCGGGTGCGAGCAACGTGATGTCGGAAGATTTTTCCGCACGCTGCCACAGCGCACGGTGGATCACCTGATTCTCAATGATGTGACCCAGATGGCTGAAGCCATATTCTTCGCCACGGAAGGCGATTTTGCCGAAGCTGTCACGATCCCAGACTTCCATCCCCTGATAGGCATTGGCACGCTGAGCAATAATGTTGTCCCAGACGCCGATATATTTCAGCAGACGTTCACTGGCAGCATTAATAGCTGAAACCCGTAAACCCGGCTGTTCCGGTAACGGCGAATCGAGATCCGGTTGCTGGTTTTCCAGCACCGCAATGCGCAAACCGCTGCCCTGTAATCCGCACGCCAGCGCCAGACCAACCATTCCGCCACCGGCGATAACCACATCAAAAGATTGCATAATTTTTCCTGTAAGGCTTAACGGTCAACCCAGCCTAAAGTTCTTCGGGTAAACGCATCGCGTAATGGCGTAATGCCTTCCATCGCCAGTAAGCCGAGATTACGTCCGACCATTAACGGCAGCCAGCGGTTGGCAAAGAGGTGGATCAGGCCGTCGGTCACGCCGACGGTTGCCTGCTGATCGGGTTGTCGGCGCTGCTGATAGTCACTCAGTACGCGGTAACTGCCAACATCCGCGCCTTGTGCCGCGGCATTAGCCAGCGTTTCGGCCAGTGTCATGACATCACGCAGACCGAGGTTAAAACCCTGTCCGGCAATCGGATGCAGTGTTTGCGCCGCATTCCCCACCAGCGCCAGACGGTGGCTGATATGGCTGTTGGCTCGCTGCAATTGCAGCGGATAACTGAACCGTTTACCGGCCTGTTTCATGGTACCCAGCCGCCAGCCGAAGGCTTTTTGCAGCTCACTGAGGAACTGTGCTTCAGTCCAGTTATCGATTTCTTCTTTGGCTTCGCGCGGATGACACCAGACCAGCGAACTGCGGCCATCGGACATCGGCAGTAACGCCAGCGGTCCGTGCTTCGTGAAGCGTTCAAACGCCCGGTTGTGGTGTGGCTCGCTGGTGGCGATATTCGCGATCACGGCAATCTGACCGTAATCTTCACGCTGCCAGCCAATGTTGCAGGCTTTGGCCAGTGAGGAGTGTGAGCCGTCCGCCGCCACCAGAAGTTGTGCGGTCAGCGTTTCACCGTTGTCGAGTGTCACGCTGGCAGACTCTTGCGAACGCGCGACATCCGTGACTTTGGCCGGACAATGCAGCGTGACGCCGGGGGCATTTTTCAGCATCGCAAACAGGCGCTTACCGACTTCATGCAACTCAACCACCTGCCCCAGCGCCTCAACGCCATAATGCGCGGCATTGAGGTTCACAAAGGCCGCGTGACCGCGATCGCTGACGTGAATATCCCGGATGGGCGTGGCGATATTCGCCAGCGCAGGCCAGATACCCACCCGCGATAATTGCTGGCAGGTGCCTTGTGCCAGCGCAATCGAACGGGCATCAAAACCCGGATGTCCGTGATGTTCAGGCGCAGTGGCTTCCACCAGATGCACCGGCAAGCGCCCCTCGGTCAGCGAGGAAATCGCCAGCGCCAGCGTTGCGCCGGTCATCCCGCCGCCAACAATGACAATGCTCATATTATTTCTGTGCCGCCGCCATCAGGGCTTCAATATCATCGGCTTCTTTCACCACATCGCCGGTCAGAATTTCAATGCCGGTGGCGGTGATCAGAATGTCGTCTTCGATACGGATACCGATGCCACGGTACGCTTCCGGTACGTCGGCGTCCGGCGCGATATACAGACCCGGTTCAACGGTCAGCACCATGCCCGGTTCCAGCGTACGGCTGCGATCTGCCGAGCCGTAATGGCCGACGTCATGCACGTCCAGCCCCAGCCAGTGCGATAAACCGTGCATGAAGAACTGTTTGTGCGCCTGTTCAGCGTAAAGGGTTTCGACGTCGCCCTTCATCACGCCGAGTTTGATCAGGCCTTCAATCATCACGCGCACTGCGGCCTCGGTCGCGGCCTGAATGCTGCTGCCCGGTCCGAAAACTTCCAGCGCTTTGTATTCTGACGCCAGCACGATGTCGTAGATTTCACGTTGCGCTTTGCTAAATTTGCCGTTCACCGGGAACGTACGGGTAATATCACCGGCGTAGCCCTGATATTCACAACCGGCGTCGATCAGCACTAAATCGCCGTCACGCAGTTCGCATTCGTTTTCGGTGTAATGCAGAATGCAGCCGTTTACGCCGCCGCCCACAATGGTGTTGTAGGAAGGATAACGTGCGCCATGACGGTTAAATTCGTGATGAATTTCGCCTTCAAGGTGGTATTCGAACATGCCCGGACGGCATTTTTCCATCGCGCGGGTATGGGCCAGCGCGGTGATCTGTCCGGCGCGGCGCATGATGGCGATTTCTTCCGCTGATTTGAACAGGCGCATATCATGCACCCACGGACGCCAGTCGGTGACCGTGGCCGGAGCAGAGAAATTCTGACGGAAACCTTTACGCAGTTTTTCCATCGCACGGTTCACGATGTCATCGGCATAGGCGTAATCGCCTTGCGCGTGGTACACCACGTCGAGGCCGTTAAGCAGAAGGTGAAGCTGGTCGTTGATATCGTCAAACGGCAACGCTTTGGTCACGCCAAGTTTAGCGGGTGCCGCGTCCTGACCCAGACGACGACCAAACCAGATTTCAGCAGTGAGATCACGAACACGGTTGAACAGGACGCTGTGGTTATGATTTTCATCACTTTTCACCAGGATCAACACCGCTTCCGGTTCATTGAATCCGGTGAAATACCAGAAATCACTGCTCTGACGATACGGGTATTCACTGTCGGCACTGCGCGGTGCTTCCGGCGCAGAAAAAATGATTGCCGCGCTTCCCGGTGCCATCTTCGCTAACAGCGCCTGACGACGATTCTCGTACTCTTGCTGAGTCATCACCTTCTCCTGAAATCGTTTTAATTAATGCAATGTACGGTGATTTTCTGCAGCCGTCGGGCGGCTGTGACCGAATTCACCAAAGCACAGGATGGCCGCCACGCGGACGTACTCCACCACTTCCTCTAAAGACTGCGCTAATTGTTCCTGATCTTCATCTTCGTCGTAACCGAGTTGCGCGATGCTACGCAAATCGTCGATCGCCTCACCGACTTCGCCTTTCACTTTAGCGAGTTTTGGCTGCATCATGCCCAGCCCCAGCAGGAAATGGTTAACCCAGCCCGCCAGTGCATCAGCACGCTCAAAGACGTTTTTATCGTCATCCGGCATCATCATTTTAAATTCGAAGCTGTCATCTTCCAGCGTATCTGCAGTGACTTTGCGCAGTTGTTGCAGCAAATCCGCCAGCGTGTGCGGGAAGGCGATGCCTTCGTTAGTCAGATCATGAACCAGAGTCAGCCAGCTGCCGTCGCGATTACCGCCGCACAGCAAGCCACTGATCAAACCGTGCATTTCTGCTGCGGTCAGAGCAACCGACTGTTGTTTCAGGTTTTGATCCAACGAATCGTAAGTAGGGTAAGTATTCTCAATAGACATGCGCATTCGCCATCGTTGGCAGGTTAAGTTCGTGTTATGCTACCACCAAGGTCTGTCGTAGTACCAGATTAGCAGCCCGCGATTGGGTGGTCTAAGGCATGAATGGCACGCCCTGAACAATCGGGCAGCAGTCAGTCGGTCATGGGGTTGTAACCTGGTATTGAGATAGTTATAGTGGCGCCCGCTTCCAACATCCTGCGCCAGGTCGTAGTGGTCACGTTGGGGCGGACGAATAAATCAGCAGGAAGGTGGCATGTCTGCACAACCGGTAGATATTCAAATTTTTGGTCGCTCTTTACGGGTGAATTGTCCGCCAGAACAACAGGAAGCACTGAATCTGGCAGCTGAAGATCTTAATCAGCGGTTGCAAGATCTGAAAGTTCGCACTAGAGTCACCAATACAGAGCAACTGGTCTTCATCGCGGCATTGAACGTATGTCACGAACTTGCTCAGGAAAGGTTGAAAACGCGCGATTACGCATCCAATATGGAACAACGTATCCGGATGCTGCAACAAACCATCGAGCAGGCATTGCTCGAACAAGGCCGGATCTCTGAACGTGAAGGGGCGCCTTTCGAATAACACACGTTGCTGACTGACTGGTCACAGGTCGTCAGAAACGGTAAAAAATTTCTCTGAGATGTTCGCCAGCGGGCCCGTCCCCTGAGCCGATAATTAGTACCAACAGAATGTGATGATCCGTAATCGGTGCGCATGCTCGGTCCGTCCGAGAAGCCTAAAGATTGCGACAGCACGTTCACCTTGAACCATGGGTTCAAGGGTTACAGCCTGCGACGGCATCTCGGAGATTCCCCTTTCTTTTCGGTACATCCCTTTCTGGTGTTTGTATCTATGCCTTACACACCTTTGTTCGCTTCAGCCCGACACCTCATCCGCAATGAAATACGCCAACGCAGAAACGCGCTGACCACTGAACAGCAAACCGCTTTTGCCCTGCAGGCCGCAGAACGTGTCGCCACGCATCCTGAGATTCAATCTGCCATCACCGTTTCCCTGTTTCTGTCCTTTGATGGTGAACTCGATACCGCACCCGTCATCGCCCGTCTGTGGCGTGAAGGCAAACAACTGTGTCTGCCGGTGCTGCACCCTTTCGTCCCCGGTAATCTGCTTTTCCTGCGTTATACCCCTGACACGCCGCTGGTGCGTAATCGTCTCAATATTCTCGAACCGCAACTGGATGTCACGCAGGTCATTCCGCTGTCCCGGCTGGATGTTATTCTGACGCCGCTGGTGGCGTTCGACAGCGTCGGGCAACGTTTAGGCATGGGCGGCGGTTTTTATGACCGCACGCTGGAACGCTGGAAGAATGGCGGACCTTATCCGATTGGTCTGGCGCACGATTGTCAGCATGTCGATGCCCTGCCGGTGGAACACTGGGATGTGCCTTTGCCGCAGGTGATTACCCCCGGCAAAGTATGGACGTGGTAGAAAGAGGCGCTAAACCGCAGACAGCAAAAAGGCGCCCTCAGGCGCCTTTGTCATTTCAGGCTGAGATCAGTAAAGCAGACGGGCGCGGATGGTGCCCGGAATGGCCTTCATCAGCTGCAACGCGGTATTCAGTGTTGCGGTATCTGTTTCTGCATCGATAACCACATAACCGATTTCAGGGCTGGTTTGCAGATACTGTGCAGCAATGTTGATACCTTGCTCCGCGAAAATCTGGTTGATGCTGGTCAGCACGCCCGGACGGTTTTCGTGGATATGCAGCAGACGGCTGGCTTTCTCGGTGTGAGCGGGCAGCGATGCTTCCGGGAAGTTAACCGCTGACAGCGTGGAACCGTTGTCAGAGTATTTCGCCAGTTTGCCTGCCACTTCGAGGCCGATACCTTCCTGCGCTTCCATGGTGGAACCGCCGATGTGTGGCGTCAGCAGCACGTTATCGAATTCACACAGCGGTGAATTAAACGGATCGCTGTTGGTTGCCGGTTCTTCCGGGAAGACGTCGATGGCCGCGCCGGACAAATGTTTGCTGCGCAGTGCATTGCACAGCGCAGGAATGTCGATCACGGTGCCACGTGAGGCGTTGATCAGCAGTGCGCCCGGCTTCATCTGTGCCAGCTGCACTTCAGAAATCATGTCTTTGGTGCTCAGGGTTTCCGGCACATGTAACGTCACGACGTCGCTGGTGTTGAGCAATTCTTCCAGCGAGGCAATCGGCTGCGCATTACCCAATGGCAATTTGCTTTCGATGTCGTAATAGAAGACGCGCATCCCCAGGCTTTCCGCGAGGATCCCCAACTGCGTACCGATGTGGCCGTAACCAATGATGCCCAGACGTTTGCCGCGCGCTTCGAAGGATCCGACTGCCAGCTTGTTCCAGACACCACGGTGTGCTTTGGCGTTGGCTTCCGGAATGCCGCGCATCATCAGCAGCATTTCGCCCAGTACCATTTCCGCCACAGAACGGGTATTGGAGAACGGCGCGTTAAAGACCGGAACACCGCGACGGGTGGCGGCTTTCAGATCCACCTGATTGGTACCGATACAGAAACAGCCAACAGCCACCAGTTTTTCTGCTGCCTGGAACACTTCTTCAGTCAGCTGAGTACGCGATCGGAGTCCAACAAAGTGCGCATCACGGATCGATTCTTTCAGCGATTGCGTGTCTAAAGCACCTTTGTGAAATTCAATATTGGTGTAACCCGCTGCACGGAGTGTATCAACCGCACTTTGGTGGACGCCTTCCACTAACAAAAATTTAATCTTGTCTTTCTCAAGTGATACTTTTGCCATTTCCCGACCCTATATTTTCTGACTGAAATCTGACTGCAAGGTGACTGCTCCCCGTCAACATAACAAAAAATCCGCCATCATCAATACAAACGATTGCCTGCCCGGTAGCAGAAGGCTCACCGCGCGTGATGGTTTTTAGCATTTCATGCTGGTTAGATTTTGCGGAGCCAGACGTTCTGGAGGAGAAACACAGGAATGTGACATAAGTCACCAAATTACGGCTTCTGAAGAAAAGATGATTCAGTCAGAAAATTATCATCTTCATAACATTGCGTTATGACAGGAGTGTGTCTGGCTGCTTTTGTCTGAGCAGCCAGATCTTCTGCTTATCGCTGTCTTATTTCAGCTTAACAGTTTTAACGCCTTCAGATGTCCCGACCAGCGCCACGTCCGCGCCACGGTTAGCAAACAGCCCCACCGTCACCACACCGGCAATACTGTTGATCTTATTTTCCATCGCGACGGCATCGACGATATTCAGATTATGCACATCGAGGATCACGTTACCGTTATCGGTCAGCACATTCTGGCGGTACTCCGGCAGGCCGCCGAGTTTCACCAGTTCACGCGCCACATAAGAACGTGCCATCGGGATCACTTCCACCGGCAGCGGGAATTTGCCCAGCACATCGACCTGTTTGGAAGCATCCACAATGCAGATGAATTTTTTGGCGATCGCGGCAATGATTTTTTCACGGGTCAGCGCAGCACCGCCGCCTTTGATCATCTGCATTGAGCCGTTGATTTCATCGGCACCGTCAACGTACACATCCAGAGAATCCACTTCGTTGCTGTCGAAAACATGAATGCCTAAGCTTTTCAGTTTTGCGGTGGAGGCATCGGAGCTGGACACTGCGCCTTCGATCTGGCCTTTGACAGAACCCAGTGCATCAATGAAATGCGCGGCGGTAGATCCGGTGCCGACACCTACAATGGTGCCCGGAGTCACGTAATCCAGCGCGGCCCAGCCGACTGCTTTTTTCAATTCTTCCTGCGTCATAATGGCTTCTCTGTCTGATAACACGAAAGTGCTGTGAATAGTGGGATGAAACGAATTCTGCCGGTGATTATAAAGCATGTCCCGGCAAATTGGGCGACCAGGTGCGTGACCAGATCACACTTATTAAGTGCAATTGTGCTGCCATTCCTCCGATTTTCCTCACCACAAAACCTGACAATCTGTGGCATAGTGTCCGGATAAAATTAAATCCAAGGGACAGAATTCCGATGAAACGCCCGGACTATAGAACGCTACAGGCACTGGACGCGGTGATCCGTGAGCGCGGTTTTGAGCGCGCTGCGCAGAAACTTTGCATCACACAATCGGCGGTCTCTCAGCGTATTAAACAACTGGAAAATTTATTCGGCCAGCCGCTGCTGGTGCGTACCGTTCCGCCTCGCCCGACCGAGCAGGGTCAGAAACTGCTGGCGTTGTTACATCAGGTGGAATTGCTGGAAGAAGAGTGGCTGGGCAGTGACAGCAACAATGAAAGCAATGATACGCCGCTGTTGCTTTCGCTGGCGGTCAACGCCGACAGCCTGGCAACCTGGCTGTTACCGGCACTGAAATCGGTGCTGGTTGATTCCCCTATCCGCCTGAATTTACAGGTGGAAGATGAAACGCGCACTCAGGAACGTCTGCGTCGCGGCGAAGTGGTCGGGGCGGTGAGTATTCAGCCACAACCGTTGCCAAGCTGTCTGGTGGATCAATTGGGTGCGCTGGACTATCTGTTTGTCGGCTCCAAGCCTTTTGCTGACCGCTATTTCCCGAATGGCGTCACCCGTTCGGCCTTACTGAAAGCGCCTGCGGTGGCGTTCGACCATCTGGACGATATGCATCAGGCTTTCCTGCAACAGAATTTCGACTTGTCGCCGGGCAGCGTGCCGTGCCACATCGTTAACTCGTCAGAAGCGTTCGTCCAGCTCGCCCGTCAGGGCACCACCTGCTGCATGATCCCGCATCTGCAAATCGAGAAAGAACTGGAAAGCGGCGAACTGATCGACCTGACACCGGGTCTGTTCCAGCGCCGGATGTTGTACTGGCACCGTTTCGCGCCGGAAAGCCGCATGATGCGTAAAGTGACCGACGCGCTGATCGCCCACGGCCATCAGGTATTGCGTCAGGACTGACGGAATGATCCGGCGTGAAAAGTGGCGTTTAACCGCTTTTCTCCCGGACCAGATCTATCAATGCCCGCAGGCTCGCGGGCACATGCCGGTTGCCCGAGAAGTAAAGAAATAAACCGGGGATCGGCGGGCACCAGTCATCCAGCACCGTCTTTAAACGCCCTTCTTTCAGCGCAACCTGCGCATAATCCTCAGGAACATATGCGATCCCCAGCCCGTTCTGCGCAGCCTCCACCATCAGTTGCGTATTATCCAGTGTCAGACTTCCCGGCACGTCCATCGCCACTTCCTCTGCGCGTTTTTGAAATTCCCAGCGATAGCGTTTGCCACTGGGCAGGCGCTGGCGCAGACACTGATGACGGGCGAGATCATCCGGCGTTTCAGGGGCGGGATGCGCCGCAAGATAATCCGGCGAGGCCACGGCCAGAAAACGCATATCGGGACTGAGTCGTACCGCGATCATGTCCCGGGGAACCGCTTCCCCCAGCCGGATCCCTGCATCAAACCCTTCCCCGACAATATCCACCAGCTTTCCTTCCGCCACCAGATCCAGCGTAATGCCGGGATAACGCGCCATGAATTGCGGCACAATCTCTCGTAACAACAGGCGGATAGCGCCTTCGCTGCCGTTTATCCGCAATTCGCCGGTCAGCCGTCCCTGCTCGCCCGCCACATCTTCCAGCGCAGCATCAAGGCCGCTCATCAGCGGGTCAATCCGTTTAAGCAGGCGTTCCCCCGTGTCGGTCAGCGACACACTGCGCGTCGTGCGGTGTAAAAGTCGTGCACCCAGACGGTCTTCAAGCCCGCGCATAATGTGGCTGAGCGAGGATCGCGTGATGCCGAGAAGATCGGCGGCGCGGCGGAAACTGCGGTGTTCGGCTACGGCCATAAAGGCCCTGAGTTCTGCCAGTGTCGGTTTGCTCATTGGTGTGATTTTATTCACCTGTTCATGCAGTTTATGGGGTATTAACGCAACAATAGTATTGCCCTACCCTGAATGTCTGGCAACTCCTGCAACAGAGGCATTTGAGAATGGCAAAGACATGGTTTATTACAGGCACATCGACCGGCCTGGGACGGCTGCTCACTGAACAGCTACTTGAGCGCGGTGACCGCGTGATCGCCACCTTACGCAAGCCGGGTGCGCTCGACACCTTACAGGCACTCTATGGTGATCAGTTGCATATCATCACGCTTGACGTGACAGAGACGCAGTCAATCAGAACGGCCGTCGCCGGGGCATTCACTAAGATGGGGCGAATTGATGTCGTGGTCAGCAATGCGGGATATGGTTTGTTCGGTGCGGGGGAAGAAATCAGTGACGCACAAATCGACAGACAAATCGCAACCAATCTGGTCGGCTCCATTCAACTGATCCGCGCCGTTTTGCCGCACCTGCGCGCGCAAGGCGGCGGCCGGATTGTGCAGGTTTCATCAGAAGGCGGACAGATCGCCTATCCGAATTTCAGCCTTTATCATGCAACCAAATGGGGAATTGAAGGTTTTATTGAATCCGTTGCGCAGGAGGTGGCACCGTTTGGCATTGATTTCCTGATCATCGAACCCGGCCCGACCCGCACTGAATTCGGCACCGGGCTGGATCATGCAACACCCTTGCCTTGCTATGAAAAAACACCTGCCGGAGAGGTCCGCCGGGCGATAGCTTCCGGTGATTTTGCCATTAAAGGTGACGCGCTGAACACCGTCAGGGCGATGATCGCCGCTGCCGGTGAAGTGAATCCACCGCTGCGTCTGGCGCTGGGCAGTACCGCTTATGCCTCAATCAGCCACGCACTGACGGAAAGATTGCGGGCGCTGGAAGCACAGAAAGGCGTGACGTTTTCGGCGGATAAAGAGTCCTGACCGCGATGTAAATGTTCACAAATAAAAAACCCGCCGGAGCGGGTTTTTCCATTATGTGGGAAAGGTTAATAACTGCCTAAATATTCCCAGTCGTTGTTTGATGTGAGGTTAGTCGGGAAGTACCAATAGGTTGGCGTTTTCAGCATGAAGTAATCCTGGGTTCCCTTATTGTCATTTTTATATAAGTCACCGATCGTATTGTTGGTCGCATTGCTCTGCCACGGCTTGAATTCGGTTTTGCCATACCATGACAATAACTGCTGTTCCATATCAGCCTGAGAGAGTTGCTTCATCGCTTCCAGCGTTTTTTCGTCGCCAATATAATACCAGTCTGCATTCGATTTTTTATTGGTTGGGAAATAATGCCCGGACGTCCTGTTGCGCTGAAGGAAATACTCCTTATCTTTATTGTGAGGGTTCTGATAGACGAATATCTCTCTGTCTTGCGTGGTGGCCTTTCGCTGAGACCAGCTAAAAATATCCTCCCTGGAGAAATATTTTTTCAGCAAGCTTTCTGTTGAAAGAGATTTGTTGATATGTGCAAACAGCGGCGAAACGTCATTATGAACATATTGTGTCGCTGAACCTATATATCCCCAAACCTGAGTAGACTGCTGGCTGGTCGGGAAATACCAGTAGTTCTTTTGCTTAAGAATAAAGTAGTCGCGGGTTTTGGTGTACGGGTTTTCATAGACGTACAGGTCTCCCGGCATACCGCTGTCTTTACCTTTTGAGCTCCAGGTTTTAATGTCGCTTTTCCCATAAGAGGTGCGAACATCCTTTTCGAAAGCCTCAACAGTGGCATAGCTGTGAGGTTTTAGCTGAGCATTTTGTTCAAACCGGATCGTCTGTTCCAGCACCTGAGTGAAACCCTCAGATTTCCCGATGACGACAGCGGGCGCAGGTTCAACGGTGGCGGGTTCAATAGTACGCTGATCGAGTAATTCAACGCCCATACTGTCATAGCTTTGCCCGGCGAGTTCTGCCGCGAAAAGATCGTTCAACGCCTTCTCATTGGTCAGATATTCCCAATCGTTATTACTTTGTGTACCCGCAGGGTAATACCAATAACCCGGATGTTTAAGCTTGAAATAGCGGCCATCGGTGTCGAGGTAAACATCTCCCGCAACACCGTTTTTGTCGGCACTCCAGTTCTTAATTCTTTCCACGCCGAAGTAGTCATTTCTCCAGGTATCGTAAGCCGCACTCATGTCTTCTTGCGGACAATTCACGGAGACGGATTGCGGGTTGCTCGCGGTTTCAACATTGAAATGGAATTTATTCATACGCGCGGTGTTATGACGGGCACCTGCCAGCGGATAACGTTGTTTGTGATTGTCGGCAAAGGTCACTTCCGCCCAGCATTGCCCCCCTTTCACCGGCTGTGGCGCATAGACGTAGCCATAACTGCTGGTCATCGGCGGGTAAATGTAGCCTTTCACGTCCTTAACCGGATCGTAAAAACCGACCAGTGTCGTCACAGGAACGCCAAATTTCACCGGCTTAAGTCGGGTTGGATCATTACGTTCAACCATTTCATGCTTATCTTCATCCCAGATCAGATAACCCGAAGCAGCGGACTCAGAAATGACACCGGTATTTTCCATTCCGGCCTGAATACGTTTTTGGGAATAGCCGGTGTACAACGTATAGGCAGAATAAGGCGAACTGGCTACCCCACCCGCCATCGCATCCGTATTGAAGCGATAGACACCCGAAAATGGCAAGGTGGTAACCCCTTCAGAAACCACATTCCCGTTTTCATCCCAGAAAAAGTTCGCGATAAAACGGTTATTAAAGCTGTCCCAACCCCAGCCGGAATTCGGATTATGTGTCGACCACATGCCGCCGCCAGGATAATGACCCAATCCGTATGCATGCCCAAGTTCATGGCTGAATTCATTGCCGGTGGTCTGAGTCAGCGTTGCCATCCCGTTTCCACCGCTCAGGCCATGCTCAACGACACCGTTTTGATAAAAGCCACATGCCTCATGCACAGCATAAATATTAAACCACGCCGGTTGCCATTGCGTTGAACCTGCGGAATCATTAATGCCGAAGTTGGCATTATCAATGCCCATCGAAATCAGGTTCTTGGCGATATCCTCGCGCATATCACCGCTGTACACATCCCCGGTGGTATCGCTTTGATAGTCATAAACCTTGCCATCTGACAGCACAACTTTAGTCAGGTGCAGCGGGGAGTAATTTCCGACAATCAGCCGTGAGACCGGTATTTTCTGGAAATAATCCGCCGCTAAGGTGGAATTACCCTCAAGTTCATTGGTTTTCGCCGGTTCAGTCAGCATTCCGAGCCGGATATTCTGGATCATGACCTCATTTTCAGCGCCCACATCAATATCCGCCAGCAGGCCCGTGTGGCCATTTTCATCGGAAATTGAAATCACCATTCCGGGTTCGATCAGATCCCAGGAAAGTTTCGCGCTGTAGGCATTATCGGAATACACCACGTCGGGATGTGCGCTGTCAGCCGGATCTGCCTTGTCACTGGCTGGCAATGCGGAAGGCGGAGAAAGCGTAAACGGACCATGGCTGACGCCCTTTTTATCCGTCAGCTGTATTGTGTACTTTGTTCCCGTGCTGTCCGAATGCGGGATAAACATAAATAACGTGTCACGCAGGCTGACCAGACGCGGCATTTCCTGCGCGCTGTTATTAGCAGGATCAATGGTATGGGTTTGAGCAAACTTCACCTGCCCTTTAAGGGAACCCGTCAGGCTGTTAATGGCGTCATCTTGTTGATGGAAAACTAACGGAGCGATGCTGGCACAGGCAGAAAAACTGCCTGCGCTTATTGCGATTGCCAGAAGTGTTTTATGAATATTCATATTCAGTCCATAGAATCAGAAAAATAATTGAGATGTTATGTCTTCATGCATCCCCATTATTCTCGCTGTTAATATCGCCCTCCCATACTGAATGTTATTTTTAAAACAGTTAATATATTAACGACAATTATCTTTACTCAAACCATACGAAAAACTAATTAATTGAAAAACAATAGAACTGACAACTTATTTAAAAGGAATAATAAAAAACCCGCCGGAGCGGGTTTTTTCATTTTTACAGCATCATGCTTACTGAGCCGGAGCCGGAGCCGGTGCCTGTGGCTGCAATTCAAATACCACATCGACCTGATCGTCGAAGTGAATACTCTGCTGTTCGTAGGTCTGCGCAACATCGCTCTGCCCTGCGGCTTCGGCGGTTTTATACATGCGCGCCACCGGCATCGGCTGGTAATTAGCCACGTGATAACGAATGCTGTATACCGGTCCCAGTTTGGTATGGAAACCTTCGGCCAGCGATCGGGCTTGCTGCGTGGCGTTTTCGATGGCTTTCTGACGCGCTTCATCACGGAATTTATCCGGATTGGCCACGCCCAGTTCCACCGCACGCACTTCATTCAGGCCTGATTTCAGTGCGCCATCCAGCAGTTCGTTCAGTTTATCCAGCTGACGCAAGGTCACCTGCACCTGACGTACCGCACGATAACCTTTCAGCTGTGACGTGCCGTCTTTCAGGTAATTGTATTCCGGCTGAGTACGCAGGTTCGCCGCATTGATGTCTTTTTTCTCAATGCCGTTTTTCTGCAGGAAAGCAAAGTACTCTGCCACGCGCTCATCAGCCTGCTTTTTGGCGCTGGCTGAATCGTTCGCTGACACGCTGACTTCGATCGCCAGCGTCGCGATATCCGGCGTGGCATCCACGCTTGCGGTGCCTGACGTCACGACGTGCGGCCCGGCAGGTAATTCTGCCGCCTGTAACGCCAGCGGTAATGTCCCTAATCCCAACATCGCTGCTACAGCCAATGCTTTCAGTTTCACAGTGCCTCCATTAATCATCAAAGATCTGGCAATAGATAGGTCAAACAATCTGCGAAACCGTAGCATAATCCGTTACAACAGAAACTAAGATTAGTGACAAAACTTAAAATAGCCCGGTCTGACGCGCCAGTTGTATTGCAATTCCCCACATAATTGCACCGACGATAAAGTTGATGACGCGCTGTACTTTGCCGGTATTCAGCCAGGGCGCGAGCATGGCGGCGAGGATCGCCAGCCCGAAGAACCACATCACCGACGCACTGACCGCACCGAGTGCAAACCATGAACGCTCATCATGGCTGAGACTGCCGCCCAGACTGCCGAGTACCACGAAAGTATCGAGATATACGTGCGGATTCAGCCAGGTGACCGCCAGCATGCTGACCACGATTTTCCAGCGGCTTTGCTTCGCCACTTCGGCCTGCGCCAGTTCGGGATTTTTGCTGAAGGCAGTACGAAACGCGCCCCAGCCATACCAGAGTAAAAACGCCACGCCGCCCCAGCTCACCAGCATCAGTAAGGTCGGGGATTTGCTCAGCAGCGCGCTGCCGCCAAAGATGCCGCCGCAAATCAGTGCGATATCGCTCAGCGCGCACAACCCGGCAATCATCAGATGATACTGACGGCGGATGCCCTGATTCATCACAAACGCATTTTGCGGTCCAATCGGTAAAATCATTGCGGCGCTCATCGCCAGTCCTTGCAGGAAAATAGCCAGCACGGAGAACTCCTTCAGAAAATAAATAACAGAGATTGCGCGCAGTGTAAGGGCTTTGCTGGCATAAGAGGAAATGGATATTTCTAATCGGTCATTAGGCTGGCTTATCATCGGCGGGCGGGGGTTTCGGGCATGAAAAAGGCGCCCGCAGGCGCCTGTCATCGTAGGGATTCGGGAAGAATTACTCCGCCGTCCCTTTCTGCTCTATCGCGCGTTGTTCTTCCTGCTGACTGGCCGCTGCATTAGCGACCTGATAGAGATGAACATCCATTTGCGGATAAGCAATATTGATGTTGTTTTTATCCAGCGCGCGTTTGAACGATTCCAGCAGATCCCATTTCACGTTCTGCGCATCACCGTTGTTGGTCCAGGCGTAAACGATGAAATTCAGGGTTGAGGCCGCCATTTCGTTCAGGCGAACCACCACGTCTTTATCTTTCAATACGCGCTGATCGGCAGTGATGATGTCGGTCAGGATCTTCTTCACCAGATCGATATCCGAGTCATAACCCACGCCGATGGTCAGGTCGATACGGCTGGTCGGTTCGCGGGAGTTGTTGATGATGTTACCGGCGATGATTTTGCCGTTCGGCACCACAATGATTTTGTTGTCCGGCGTACGCAGGGTGGTGGAGAAAATCTGCACCTGAGTGACAGTCCCCGCCACACCGCCGAGATCGACATACTCACCGGCACGGAACGGACGGAAGATCACCAGCAAAACGCCTGCTGCAAAGTTAGACAGCGAGCCTTGCAATGCCAGACCGACGGCCAGACCGGCGGCACCGATCACCGCGATCACCGAGGTGGTTTGCACGCCTATCCGTCCCAGCACCGCAATCAGCGTGAACGCGATAATCGCATAACGCACCATGGCGGAAAGGAAGTCGGAAACCGTGACATCGATACCGCGAACTTTTAACACCCGGCTGACCGCGCCGGAAACGATGCGGGCGATGATCATCCCCACAATCAGAATGAAAATAGCGGCCACAATATTCACAGCGTAATGAAGCAGTAACGCCTGGTTTCTTACCAACCAGTTGCCAGCATTGTTAATGCTGCCCACAACGTTCAAATCATCCATTTAAAGTACCTCAAAATTACACCCTGACGGGCTGCAAGAAACCAAAGCTGCCCGACGATGCGGGCAGCAAGTGTGCTTTAAGGTTAACTAACAATGCGATGAAGTGCCAATCTGACGGTCAGGACTTCAGATAAATTAAGAATTTACAGCACTCTTATTCAGCGGCTCAGGGGTTTTGAATGCCTGAAGCGGTCCGCGTCCGGTCAGCGTAAAGGCAGAAATCACCGTGAAGGTCAGCGCGACCAAGCCGAGGATCAGATAGGTGCCGTGGAAGCCGATACGGTCATACATGTTGCCCGCAAACACCGACATAAAGATGATCGCCACCTGTTTGAAGAAGCAGAACGTCACCAGATAAATCGTTGCCGAGAAACGCACCTCAAAGACGGAGGTGATGTATTTGAAACAACCGACAATCAGGAACGGCACTTCAAACATATGCAGGGTTTTCAGTACCACCACTTCCAGCGGCGATGACGCGAAAGAGGAGCCGATGATGCGTACTGACATGATCGTCCCGGCCAGCAGCAGCGCATTCTTGCCGCCAATGCGGTTCACGATCAGCGGCGCGAAGAACATGATGCAGGCGTTCAGCAGTTCGCCCATGGTGGTCACATAGCCAAAGACGCGCGTGCCTTCTGAAGACGATGTGAAGAACGAGGTAAAGAAGTTAGCAAACTGCTGGTCGAACACGTCGTAGGTACAGGAAACGCCGATGACGTACAGCGCCAGGAACCACAGTTTTTTATCTTTCAGCAGTTCGACCGCCAGTTTGAGATTGAAGGGTTTGGTGTTCGCCCCCAGTTCATTAGCCACGCGGGCACTGGAGGTGACTTCCGGTTTGGCGATCAGCAACAGGATGGCGAGGATCACCGCACAGCCGGAGCCGAGCCAGAACACAAATTCATTATCGATGGTAAACATGATGCCAACCACCGACGCACACAGCGCCCAGCCGACACACCCGAACATCCGCGCGCGGCCAAATTCAAAGCTGCTGCGACGGCTGACTTTTTCGATATAGGCTTCAATCGCAGGCGCACCGGCGTTGTAAATCAGGCCAAGATAAATCCCGCCGACCACCGATCCCAGATAGATATTGATTTTTAGCAGCGGGCCAAACACGTAGATAAAGAACGGCGCGAACAGGATCAGCATGCCGGTAATGATCCACAACAGATGTTTTTTCAGCCCCAGTTTATCGGCCAGTAAACCAAACACCGGCTGGAACAACAGCGAGAACAGCGAAATGCTGGCAAAGATAATGCCGGTGTCACTTTTGCTGATCTGATTGATGTCATGCAGCCAGATCGGGAAGAACGGGAAGTAGGCTCCCATGATGAAAAAGTAGAAGAAGAAGAACAGCCCGAACATCCAAAAGTTAGTATTTTTCAGGTAATACATAAGCAGTTTCCTTACGTCTGAATACTGCGCTGCGGCGCGTTAACGCCACAGCGCGGGATGTCAGGCACGTTTCCAGGTGAGTGAATAACGATACTGGCCGGCGGTCAGCAGGAAATCAGGGCTGACGCTCGGACTCCACGAATCATCCCCCCCGACGCCCATATGGAAGCCGTCGATGTTCAGCCAGGTGCCCTCTTCTTCGCGCAACAGGTGGCGATGGCTGGTTTCCATCAGCTGTTGCAGGCTGTAGCGGCTCAGGCCAAAGTGGAAATTGCCGCGCAGCTTCCATCCGGCGTAATCCAGCTCGCGGGTTTCTCCACGCAGGCCGTTTTCGGTCGGGAAAACATAGGGCGTGTAGAGTTCGCCAAGTGGCAACGTCCAGCGCCCGTGTTGTGCGGCCAGACGACGATCCGGATAGTTTTCATGCGGTCCCAGCCCCAGCCAGCTGACATTCTCTGCCGTTTCCGCCAGCTGACAGGTAAGGCCGATACGTCCCGGCGACGGCACGTTTGACGCCACGCGGACATCGGCGCTGATATGCAGCTCGCCCTGATTATCGATGCGGAAAATCTTGCGGCTCAGCAGACGCGTTTCGTCCCCCGCCATGTACGCGTGGGTGGTGATGATCACCACGCCGTCCTGCAACTGATCGGCGGAAATGTTTAATAAACGCGATTCCAGCTGATACATCCCGGCGGCTTTCCAGCGTTCAACCCAGGCATTCGGATCGATACGGGTGACTTCGCTGACGCCGATATCGTTATCCACCGGCGCACGGACAAACTGGTCACGCAGCGCAGAAAGCAGACGCGGCTTTTTGCCATCAAACCACTGCTCCAGCAATCCGCTCTGATGGCTGAACTGCCAGCGTTGCGCGCCATGCAATACCGTGATCTGATCGCCCTGCTGATCCAGCACCGGCGCGGCGGCGGAGATTTTTTCGGGAACCGGCAACGTCAGCGGCTGCGGCAGCTGCCATTGATCCCAGGCACTGCGGTGACCGGCGTCTGACCAGGCCGTCGCCTGCGGCTGATGCACGGCGACGTTCAGCCACAGATCACCTTCTGCCGGCGGGATATCGCCCAGATTGAGGGTTTGCTTGCCGTTTGGTGCAATATTCAGCGCGGCCTCGCCCTGCGAAATCACCTCGCCGTCACGTTCGATACGCCAGACCAGTTGTTCGTTGTCGCTGTGACGGAACAGATATTCGCTGTGGATTTCCAGCGTCAGCGGCGCGGTGCTGATCAGCGAGAACTGGAAGAATTGCTGGGCGCGCTGCGCTTCAAACAACGACGGGTGCGGCGTGCGGTCAGCAAACACCAGACCGTTCATGCAGAACTGGCGGTCGTTTGGCGTATCGCCAAAATCACCGCCGTAGGCCATATAACGCCCGCCGTCTTCGCCGGTGCGCAGCAGACTCTGATCGACCCAGTCCCAGACAAAACCGCCCTGCAGACGCGGGAACTGGCGGAACGCTTTCCAGTATTTATCGAAGCCGCCAAAGCTGTTGCCCATCGCATGGGCGTATTCGCAGAGGATCAGCGGACGCGTTTCGTCCGGCATGCTGATCCACTTTTTGATTGACCATTTCGGCACTGCCGGGAAGGGCTGATCCTGCTCAACACGGGAATACATCGGGCAGATAATGTCAGTTGCCGCGCTGTTGGCGCCGCCGCCTTCGTACTGCACCGGACGGGTCGGATCGACAGATTTGATCCAGCGGTAAAGCGCATCGTGATTCGCGCCGTGGCCGGATTCGTTGCCCAGTGACCAGATGATGATGCACGGATGGTTGCGGTCGCGCTGAACCATACGGGTAACGCGTTCGCTGAAAGCATTGAACCATACCGGATCATCCGACAGACGGTTCATCGGCTGCATGCCGTGGGTTTCGATATTGGCTTCATCGACCACATACAGGCCGTATTGGTCACACAGCTTGTACCACAGCGGATGGTTCGGATAATGCGAGCAGCGCACGGCGTTAAAGTTGTGCTGTTTCATCAGCACGATGTCGCGGCGCATCGTTGCTTCGTCCATCACCTGACCGTTTTCAGGATGATGCTCGTGACGGTTGGTGCCGCGGATCAGTACCGGCTGACCGTTCACTTTCAGCAGCCCGTTGCTGATTTCCACCTGACGGAAACCGACGTCGCAGGCTTCGGCTTCAAGAAGCTGCCCCTGCGGCGAAATCAGGGAAACCACCGCGCGGTATAATGCGGGCTGTTCTGCACTCCACAAGGCGGGCTGACTGACCGGCAGACGCAGCGTGGTGCGGTCAAAGGCCGCCCCGCGTTCATCAATGATGTCGCTGCCGAGCGGTTGCTGATGTTCCGCCACCGGTTTATCGCCCTGCCACAACTGGACGCGCACCTGATAATCCGCGGCGTTTTCCTGCGGCACGGCGGCGCTGACCTGCACTTCCAGTTCGGCCTGGGTGAAACCGTGGAACAGATGCGTGCGCACCTGCATGTCAGTAATTTGTTCCGCCGGTTTATGCAGCAAGGTGACATCGCGGAAAATCCCGCTCATGCGCCACATATCCTGATCTTCCAGATAGCTGCCGTCGCTCCAGCGCAGCACCATCACCGCCAGCCGGTTTTCACCCGCATGCAGTACGCCGCTGAGATCGAATTCGGCCGGTAAACGGCTGTCCTGCGAATAGCCGACCCACTGACCGTTACACCATAAGTAGAAAGCAGAATTCACGCCGTTGAACACAATGCGCGTCTGCCCGCAGGTCAGCCAGTCATTATCCACAGAAACTGTGAGCGAGTAACAACCGGTAGGGTTTTCTTCCGGCACAAACGGCGGATTGACCGGGATCGGATACTGAACGTTGGTATAAATCGGCGCGTCGTATCCCGCCAGTTGCCAGTTAGAGGGCACTTGCACAAGATCGGCACCGTCCAGATCCTGTTGCAGCCATTGCTCAGGCACGGCTTCGGGACGGGTGAAATAGCTGAATACCCACTCGCCATTCAGGCTGCGAACTTGCTCTGAAGCCTTACCCTCTCTGGCTTTCTCAGCATTTCGCCAGCTGCTGAATGGCGGATGCGCAGGTAATCTGTTGCACTGCGTCGAGGCCGGTTTTTCCCAGTCACGGCGGGCCAGAACAGTGGCCAGTGATGATAATGTATCTTCCGATGATGACGTCATAATGTTTCCCCGCTAAATTGTTATGCGCTCACAATCATATAAACATGCGTAACCGTGAGGCGTAAGTAAAGCGGAGGGATGCGGGAAAGGGACGCGGATCACAAATTCCGCGTCAGTCTGTTCTGAAAAGGGGGTTACAGCGCGCTGAGCTGGCGGGCGATGCGGATCAGTTCCTGCGACAAGGCTTCCTGTGACACATTGTCTTCGCCGGGTCTGGCGGTTGTGTGGCGTTCCACCAGGGACGTGGGCAGTAACAGCGAGGATTGCTGATGATCGCCATGCGTATGCAGATGCTCAACCAGCCGGTTAATGCTCTCGTGCCCGAGCAGGCGGAAATCCTGTTTGATGGTGGTCAGCGGCGGGAAGAAAAAGGCGCTGTCTTCGGTGTCGTCATAGCCAATCACCGAGATCTGTTCCGGCACCCGCAAACCAAACTCATGGACGGCACGCAGGACACCCAGCGCCATCTGGTCATTGGCGACCAGAATAGCCGTAGGACGTACCGGCTGACTGAGCAACAACAGGGCCTGCTGATAACCGGACGCCGCGCTCCAGTCGCCGTGCTGAACCGCACAGGGCGTAATATGGTGCGTCGCCAGCGTCTTCAGCCAGCCTTCATAGCGCAGTCGCGCAGAGATGGATTCCAGCGGGCCGGTCAGCACCGCGATCTGCTGATGACCGAGTGTCAGCAAATGTTCCACGCCCTGCTCTGCCCCGCAATGCGGATCGAACAGAATCTTGAACACATCCGCCTGCGGATCCACATCCAGAAACAACGCCGGTAAATTGCCACAAAGCCGGGCGATCGCGTCAGCGTCGTCATTCGACAGCGGCACGTTGATCAGCACGCCATCGACCCGCTGCGACATCAGTTCATTCACCGCCGTACGGCACGCAGCAAGGCTCAGGTTATCAATCATCGAAATCACGACGTTGAAGCCTAACTGGTTCGCGCGGGTTTTCATCGCCGAGGCAATTTGTGACGGCGCATGCAGGGCCAGTTCGGTGGTCGCCAGACCCAGCGTGTAACTTTGTTTGCCCGCCAGTTGCTGGGCGACACGGTTCGGAACGTAATTCAGCGCCGCCATCGCCTGTTCGACTTTATTGCGCGTTCTGACCGAGACGTGCGCAGCCTGATTCAGGACGCGCGAAACGGTCTGATAAGACACACCGGCGTGGCGCGCGACATCATCGAGGGTGACAGATTTTGGCTTCATGGCTCTCTCTTCGGGGATTCTGGCGAAACACAGATAACGGGCTATTGTGGCCGGAAAGCAGGCAATAAAAAAGGGGCCGAAGCCCCTTTGACGATTATCCTCACATTCCGGTGGTCAAGCACCGGAAGCGTAAGAATTACAGTACGTCGATCGCGTTCAGTTCTTTGAATGCCAGTTCCAGGCGAGTCACCATGGAAGACTGTGCAGAACGCAGCCATACGCGCGGGTCATAGAATTTCTTGTTAGGTTTGTCCGCGCCTTCCGGGTTACCCAACTGACCTTGCAGGTAAGCTTCGTTTTTCTTGTAGAACTGCAGGATGCCGTCCCAGTTAGCCCACTGGGTGTCGGTATCGATGTTCATTTTGATAACACCGTAACCTACAGATTCTTTGATTTCTGCTGCAGTAGAACCGGAACCGCCGTGGAACACGAAGTTCAGGCTGTTGTGTGGCAGGTTGTGTTTCTTGCACACGTATTCCTGAGAATCACGCAGGATCGTTGGAGTCAGTTTAACGTTACCTGGTTTGTAAACACCGTGTACGTTACCGAATGACGCAGCGATAGTGAAACGCGGGCTGATAGCGTTCAGTTTTTCGTATGCGTAATCAACGTCTTGTGGCTGAGTGTACAGTGCAGATGCGTCCATATGGCTGTTGTCCACGCCATCTTCTTCACCGCCGGTACAACCCAGTTCGATTTCCAGAGTCATGTCGATTTTTGCCATGCGCGCTAAGTACTTGCTGCAAATTTCGATGTTTTCTTCCAGAGATTCTTCAGACAGGTCGATCATGTGTGAAGAGAACAGTGGTTTACCGGTTTTCGCGTAGTGAGCTTCACCCGCGTCCAGCAGACCGTCGATCCATGGCAGCAGTTTTTTCGCGCAGTGGTCGGTGTGCAGGATAACCGGCACGCCGTAATGTTCTGCCATCTGATGCACGTGGTGCGCGCCAGAGATTGCGCCCAGGATTGCCGCGCCTTGTGGCACGTCAGTTTTCAGACCTTTACCCGCGATGAACGCAGCGCCACCGTTGGAGAACTGAACGATAACCGGTGAACGGACTTTCGCAGCAGCTTCGAGAACGGCGTTGATGGAGTCAGTACCTACGCAGTTAACTGCTGGCAGAGCAAATTTGTTTTCTTTAGCAATAGCGAAAACTTTCTGTACATCATCACCAGTGATAACGCCTGGTTTTACGAAATCAAAAATTTTAGACATAGTTCTTTGTCCTGTATTCGTCGGCCGTAGATGGATTGAATCGGTTTGCTATGTCGCGCGGGTTCCACTGTGCAGCCCCCCGCGCGGCAAAGAAGAACGGACAGCGTTATGCTCCCCGTTCAGGGTTCATTACTTCTTAGCACGCTCTTCCAGCATCACAACCGCTGGCAGTGCTTTCCCTTCAACGAATTCCAGGAATGCGCCACCGCCAGTGGAGATATAGGAAATTTTGTCAGCGATACCGAACAGGTCGATAGCTGCCAGAGTGTCGCCGCCGCCTGCGATAGAGAATGCTTCGCTGTCAGCAATGGCCTGCGCCACAATTTCGGTCCCTTTACGGAAGTTAGGGAACTCGAACACGCCTACAGGACCATTCCACAGAATGGTTTTAGCGTTTTTAATGATCTCAGCCAGACGGTTTGCAGACTCATCGCCCATGTCGAGAATTTGTTCGTCATCTTTGATGTCTTTCACAGACTTCACGGTCGCGGTGGCCGTTTCAGAGAACTCGGTCGCCACGCGAACATCGGTAGGAACAGGAATGTCGCAGGTTTCCAGCAATTTGCTTGCGGTACCGACCAGGTCTGCTTCGTACAGAGATTTACCCACGTTGTTGCCCTGAGCCGCCACGAAGGTGTTCGCGATACCACCGCCAACGATCAGCTGGTCAGCGATTTTGGACAGGGAATCCAGAACGGTCAGTTTGGTAGAAACTTTAGAACCACCCACGATAGCGACCATCGGACGCGCCGGGTTACCCAGTGCTTTACCCAATGCTTCCAGTTCTGCTGACAGCAGCGGACCCGCACAGGCGATTGGCGCAAATTTGCCCACGCCATGAGTAGAAGCTTGCGCGCGGTGCGCAGTACCGAATGCGTCCATCACATAGATGTCACACAGGGCAGCATATTTTTTGGACAGGGCTTCGTCGTCTTTCTTTTCGCCTTTGTTGAAGCGAACGTTTTCCAGAACAACCAGCTCGCCTTCGGCAACTTCAACGCCATCCAGATAGTCTTTAGCCAGACGTACAGGAGAAGACAGTTTGTCTTTCAGGTAGTTAACAACCGGCAGCAGAGAAAACTCTTCGTTATATTCGCCTTCAGTCGGACGACCCAGATGCGAGGTAACCATCACGCGTGCGCCTTGTTTCAGGGCAATTTCGATGGTTGGTAAAGAAGCGCGGATACGTGCATCTGACGTTACTTTGCCATCTTTAACTGGCACGTTCAGATCGGCACGGATCAGTACGCGTTTACCCGCTAAATCCAGATCGCTCATCTTAATAACAGACATGGTGAATCCTCTCGTTGATTCTCTTTAAAGTTGCTTGAAGGCAATTTCGGCCAGAAGGCCGGAACAGCCGTACTAGAAACCGCTGGAGGACATTGCCAATGTTGTATCCAACATTCGGTTGGCAAAACCCCACTCGTTATCGCACCAGACAAGTGTCTTAATCAGGTGCTGTCCACTTACCCGCGTCTGCGTTCCATCTACGATGGCGCTGTGGGGATCGTGGTTAAAATCTGTCGAGACTAATGGTAGTTCGGTATAGTCAACTATACCACGAAAAGCACCTGTTGCGGCCTTTTGCAGCAGCTGGTTCACCTCGTCTACCGTCACAGAACCCCCGACAAATACGCTCAGATCAATGGCTGTGACATTGATTGTCGGCACGCGCACCGAGATCGCTTCAAAGCGATCGCAGAATTTAGGCATGATGCGCGTGATCCCTGCGGCCAGTTTGGTATCGACCGGGATAATGGACTGGCTGGCGGCGCGCGTACGGCGTAAATCCGCATGGTACGCATCAATCACCGGCTGGTCATTCATCGAGGAATGGATGGTCGTTACCGTGCCGGACTCAATACCAAAGGCATCGTCGAGCAGCTTGATCACAGGGATAATACAGTTGGTGGTGCAGGACGCATTGGACACAATGCGGTGCTGACGTTCGAGCAACTCGTGGTTCACACCGTAAACCACCGTGGCGTCAAGATCATGACCGCCCGGATGCGCGAACAGAATTTTTTTGGCCCCGGCCGCAAGCTGGGCTTCTCCGTCTTCACGGCTGCCATAAACGCCGGTGCAATCGAGCACCACGTCAATGCTCAGTTCGCCCCATGGCAACTGGCTGGCATCAGGCTGATGAAGTAAACGGATGGAGTCGTCGCCGACGTAAAGATTTTCACCTTCCTGGCGGACATCCCAGGCGAAGCGCCCGTGGCTGGAGTCGTATTTAAGCAGATGGGCCATGCCTTCTGGGCTGGCAATTTCATTGATGGCAATGACGGAGATTTCCGCCCGACGCCCGGATTCGTATAACGCGCGCAATACGCTACGGCCAATGCGACCAAAGCCATTAATTGCAATACGTATTGGCATACATCTCCCTGTTACACGGTTGTTACTCAATTTCAGTAACACCTATAGTAATGCAGCGTGCGTTTACGGTGAATCACCATCATCATCTGTTCGCACAAAGCGTGCGGCAAAAAAGTTTCAGTTTCAGGCACGATAACAACCTGGTGACGATGTTAAGCTCAAATAGCCCGACTGAAACGGTTCAGCTGAGAATAAACCAAACGATGATTAAAAGGAATAATTCCCAGAAAACAGACGCATTAATCGCACCGATCGCTGAAAAAAACACCAGGCAATTCTGTGTATTCACAGTGATTTTACTTTTTCATCACCTTTTAGACAGTGATTTTTCGCAAAAACTGACTGAATGAAACACTTTCAGAATGCGGGCAGTGTAGCCGAGTCCACCTTAGCGGGGTTTGACCTGCGTCATTTCGCAGGAAACTGAGAACCCGCGCATGAAAATCCGGGCGAAAAAAAAGCACCCGAAGGTGCTTTTAAGCAGTTTTAAGAAAGCGGAATTACTTCAGTAACGCCTGTGCCTGAGCCACAACGTTATCAACAGTGAAACCGAATTCTTTGAACAGCAGCTCTGCCGGAGCAGATTCGCCGAAGCTGTGCATACCGACGATAGCGCCATTCAGGCCCACGTATTTGAACCAGTAATCCGCGATACCGGCTTCCACTGCCACACGGGCAGAAACCGCTTTCGGCAGGACAGATTCACGGTAAGCCGCGTCCTGTTTGTCGAAGGCATCGGTGGATGGCATGGAAACCACACGGACTTTGGTGCCCGCAGCAGCCAGTTTGTCCGCCGCTTCTACCGTGATACCGACTTCAGAACCGGTCGCGATCAGGATCACTTCTGGTGTGCCGTCGCAATCTTTCAGCACATAACCACCGCGCGCCACGTTGGCTAATTGCTCAGCGGTACGTGGTTGCTGGGTCAGGTTCTGACGGGAGAAGATCAGGGTCACCGGGCCGTCGTTACGCTCAATCGCGTATTTCCATGCCACAGCAGATTCAACCTGATCCGCAGGACGCCAGGTGCTCATGTTTGGCGTAACGCGCAGGCTGGCGATTTGCTCAACCGGCTGGTGCGTCGGGCCATCTTCGCCCAGACCGATGGAGTCATGGGTGTAGACGAACACGTTGCGGATTTTCATCAGCGCAGCCATACGAACGGCATTACGTGCGTATTCCACGAACATCAGGAAGGTTGCAGAGTACGGCAGGAAACCGCCATGCAATGCGATACCGTTGGTGATGGCGGTCATACCGAATTCGCGCACACCATAATGGATGTAGTTACCCGCCTGATCGTCGCCGATAGACTTAGAACCGGACCACATGGTCAGGTTGCTTGGCGCCAGGTCAGCCGAGCCGCCGAGGAATTCTGGCAACACTTTACCGAACGCTTCCAGCGCATTCTGAGACGCTTTACGGCTGGCGATGTTTGCAGGGTTAGCCTGCAGCTGTTCGATGAATTTCTGTGCTTCGGTTTCCCAGTTTGCTGGCAGCTCGCCGTTCACACGACGTTTGAACTCTTTTGCCAGTTCCGGGTGGGCTTTAGCGTAAGCATCAAACTTGTCGTTCCATGCCGCTTCTTTGGCCTGACCGGCTTCTTTTGCATCCCACTGCGCATAGATGTCTTGCGGGATTTCAAACGCAGCGTATTTCCAGCCCAATGCTTCACGGGTTGCCGCCACTTCAGCAGCACCCAGCGCCGCGCCGTGTACATCGTGAGTACCGGCTTTGTTCGGTGAACCGAAACCGATCACGGTTTTGCACATCAGCAGGGAGGGCTTATCGGTCACTTTATGTGCTTCTTCGATAGCCGCTTTGATGGCGTCAGGATTGTGACCATCAACGTGACGCACAACGTGCCAGCCGTACGCTTCGAAACGTGCCGCGGTGTCATCGGTGAACCAGCCTTCTACGTGGCCGTCGATGGAGATCCCGTTGTCATCATAAAACGCGGTCAGTTTGCCGAGTTTCATGGTACCGGCCAGAGAACACACTTCGTGAGAAATGCCTTCCATCATGCAGCCGTCGCCCAGGAATGCATAAGTATGGTGATCGACGATGTCATGACCTGGTTTGTTGAACTGTGCAGCCAGCGTACGTTCTGCGATAGCAAAACCGACGGCGTTGGCGATGCCCTGCCCCAGCGGACCGGTGGTGGTTTCAACGCCAGGGGTGTAACCGTATTCAGGGTGACCCGGGGTTTTGGAGTGCAGCTGACGGAAGTTCGCCAGCTCGCTCATCGGCAGATCATAGCCAGTGAGGTGCAGCAGGCTGTAAATCAGCATAGAACCATGACCATTGGACAGCACGAAGCGGTCGCGGTCAGCCCAGTGCGGGTTTGTCGGGTTATGGTTCAGGTAATCGCGCCACAGCACTTCGGCAATGTCTGCCATGCCCATAGGGGCACCAGGGTGGCCGGAATTCGCTTTCTGCACGGCATCCATACTAAGTGCGCGAATAGCGTTCGCAAGCTCTTTACGAGAGGACATGTTCTACTCCAGGTCGGATTAAAAAAGCAGTCAAGAAAGTCATTTTCTCAGACTCGGCATTAAAACGGCAATCTCTAATCACTCTCGTGATTAAGTTCACGAAATCCGCTTTTAAATCAGTGCGTTTTTTCGGACTTACACTATAGATCGGGCGCTGCGAAAAACCTACCTTAACGCTATCCTTACAGTAAGGGCCTTTTTGGGGCCGAATTTTCTGTTTTGTACACTCTCTCCGGGAACCTCAATTGATGAAATTTCATCCTGTTATGTTAAGTCTGTTTGCAGCCACGCTGGTCAGCGGCTGTGCCACGGTCAATACCGATACCTTAATGCAGTCCGGCGCACAGGCTTATCAGGCGTATACGCTGAGCGATGCCGACGTCAAAACGCTGAGCGTGCAGTCGTGTGAAGAAATGGATAAAAAGGCACAAATTGCGCCCGACAGCAGTGAATATGCACAACGCCTGAAAAAAATCTCGGCAGCGCTGGGCGATAATATCAACGGCACGCCGGCCAACTATAAGGTGTATCTGACTAAAGACGTCAACGCCTGGGCAATGGCGAACGGCTGTATCCGCGTTTACAGTGGTCTGATGGACATGATGAACGACAATGAAGTGGAAGGCGTACTCGGCCACGAAATGGGCCACGTCGCACTCGGTCATACCCGCAAAGCCATGCAGGTGGCGTACAGCGCGACGGCGGCGCGATCTGCGATTTCATCTCTCGGCGGCGTCAGCGCCACATTGTCACAGTCGCAACTTGCCGATCTGGGCGAGAAATATGTCAACGCGCAGTTCTCGCAGAAACAGGAATCAGAAGCGGACGATTACTCTTTCGACCTGCTGAAAAAACGCGGTATCGATCCGACCGGTCTGGCAACCAGTTTTGAGAAGCTGGCTAAACTGGATCAGGGAAGCAGCATCGGCTGGTTTGACGACCACCCTTCCTCAGAAGCGCGGGCGAAACACATCCGCGAGCGAATTGCTGCCGGGAAATAATGATAAAGGAAGAGATGCATCATCAGGTGTATCTCTTTTTTATTCAGAAAGTTATTTCTGCATGTTCCGTAAAACAGAAAGCGCCACTGCACAGAATCTGAAAATATTACGTCCCGCTGTATTTCCCTCGCTTACTTGTCCTGTTTGGTTATTCTTCCTGCGCTGTATCATTTAACTGTCAAAGGAAGATGGATTATGAATTTTCGTATTACCTCAATCGCGTTAAGCGTTGCCGTATTATTAACGGGCTGTCAGAACGGCTCACTCAATACGGATGCATTAATGAAATCCGGTTCAGATGCCTATAAAGCGGCAACGCTGACCGATCAGGACGTCATCAATATGACCGAAGGATCGTGTAAAGCACTGGACGCGGAATCTAAAATCGCCTCATCAAAAAGCAAATACACCAAACGTCTGAATAAAATTGCCAAAAATCTCGGTAATGACATCAACGGCAGACCGGCTAACTATAAAGTCTATCTCACCAGTGACGTCAACGCCTGGGCGATGGCCAACGGCTGTATCCGCGTTTACAGCGGTCTGATGGATCTGATGACGGATGACGAAGTCGAAGGCGTACTGGGGCATGAAATGGGGCACGTCGCGCTCGGTCACAGCAAAAAAGCCATGCAGGTCGCCTACAGTGCTTCTGCCGCGCACAATGCAGCGGGCGCAGCCGGTGGCATAGCCGGACAACTTTCCAGTACCCAACTGGCAGATCTGGGTGAAGAACTCATCAACGCACAATTCTCACAGAAACAGGAATCTGATGCGGATGATTATTCCTATGACTTGCTGAAAAAACGCGGCCTGCCAACACAAGGCCTGGTGACCGGTTTTGAGAAGCTGGCAAAAATGAGCGGCAGCAGCGAGAAGAGTTTATTCAGCTCGCATCCGCCCTCTCAGGAACGCGCTGACCATATCAAGGCACGCATTGCACAAGGTAAATAACGCCAGAGTTTGTCACGCATACGCCGTCACCGGCGCGTGATATCACTGCGTTAATCATTCAGGCACCTGCGGGTGCCTTTCTTTTCCCCGATGTTCCCACCTCCCGGCCGTTTACTGCGCCTTGTTTATTATTCACACAACTCATCACCCGTTGTCTTAATTCACAGCCAATAGCACAATTTGTTTATCATTCTCATAGATCGTAAAGCGTTACACATCATATATTTTGATAGGTGTTTCTGGCAGGATTTCCACTTCAATTAAATAAACTGATCCTCAAGATCTCTTAATCTGATAATTAATAACGACCGAAAGAACAAAACTCAATAGTAAAAACTTAATCATTAAATTGGGTTTACTTATTCTGAATAACCAATAAGAATTATTTAGTTACATTTATATCACCTTAATTTCAATTTGATCTCAATATCAACGGGAATTACACTCCAACACCAATAAGCCGTTAAAAGCTTATTTAATTACTATCCCTTTATTTAATACCTTTGTTATTTTAATAATGAAAAGGACATTTCATGAAAAAGATTAATACGCTTCTCCCTTTATCCGTATTTTGTCTGGCGTTCGGCAGCCTATCTGCACAAGCAGCCGATATCGGGTTAATTACCTTTGATGGCGCGGTATCTGATACCACGTGCGAAATCACCACCAATAACGGTATTGCCGCCAATAACGTGACCATTTCTATGCCTGTTGTCACCAAAGCCGCGGTGGATGCCACCACGCTGGCAGCGGGCGGTGTCGGGGCGAAAGAGTTCGAACTGATGCTGAACGACTGTGGAGAATCCGTGACCAAAGCGACCGTCAGCTTCTCTTCTCAGCAGTTTGCCGAATTGTCTAATGGCACGCTGAAACCTGACTCCACGGTCTCTGGCTCGGCGCAAAACGTCAGTGTTGCGTTGTACAACAACACGACAACCAACGTGAACCAGGTACTGGTCGGTGATCCGACTGATGTGCCACAAAGCGTCACCCTGGCCGACGGACGTGGTGTGTTTGCCTATAAAGCGGCTTACGTTCCAAGCGCTGACTGGTCTGAAAGCAACTCGGTTCATGCAGGTAAAGTGAATACTAACGTCACCTTCACCATGGCTTACGAATAAACATTATCGCTGTTTAGCGAATGATTAAGCGAGCCACCGGCAGAGAGGTGGCGCGCTTTTATTATAAAATTATCCAGAGGGAACTATGAATTTTATATCTGCTAAAAAAATTATTGCATGCAGTCTGGCAATGCTGGGATTTATTGCATCTGATGCCAGTGCAGATATTGTTATCTCCGGCACCCGGGTTATCTATCCTGCTCAGGCAAAAGAGGTCACGGTAAAACTGGATAACCGTGGCGAGAAAGCGTTGCTGGTGCAGGCGTGGATGGATGACGGTCGTGAAGATATTAATCCGCAGGAGATGAAAATTCCTTTTCTGGTGACGCCACCTATTTCTCGCATGAATGCCAAACAGGGCCAGACTATTAAAATTGCCAGTCTTGGCGGAAACCTGCCACAAGATAAAGAAAGTATCTTTTGGTTTAATGTGCTTGAAATCCCCCCTAAAGCGAAAAGCACTACCGATGAGAATTTACTTCAGCTGGCTTTCCGTACGCGCATCAAAGTCTTTTATCGTCCGGAAGGACTGAAAGGATCGCCTTCAGAAGCGGCGACGGCCCTGACATGGAAAATCGTCAAAAAGGATCAGCAGGTATTTACCGAGGTTAACAATGCCTCTCCTTATTTTGTCACGGTGAATGAAGCGACCCTCAATGCCAATGGCAGTAAGTATGACATTGAAAAAAATATGGTTGCGCCAGGTTCGTCGAAGCTGATGAAAGTCAACGGATTAAGCCAGCCGGTCAGCGCAGGGAAAATAACCTATTCCGCCATCAGTGATTACGGCGGAAATATCAATCACGACTTTTCGCTTTAAACAAAACACATCCGAAGCGTCATTCCATTAGAAAGCCAGTAATATGATGAAATTAAATAAAATTATAAGTGGATTATTACTGCTTCCATTGACTCAGGGCGTGATGGCCTTGTGGTCGCCGTTATCCGTGGCGGAAACCGTGGCGGCAAAGGATGTCACTGCGGATGAAGATGAAACGGTAGAATTTGACAGCCAGTTTCTCTACAACACACTGGACAGTGACAAAATAGATACCCGGCGTTTCAGCAAAGGGAATCCCATTATTCCGGGTATTTATAGCGTCGGCATTTTTGTGAATGGCACGCTGAAACTCAATACAAAAGTCACTTTTATCGATAATGGCAGCGCCACGGCCAGCGCCTGCCTGACGCCAAAACTCCTTGAACAGCTCGATATTCTTCTGGAAAACGCCGACACGCCGGACACCGGTCCGCAAGACGCCGGGCAAAACGCCGCTTCCTGTGAGGAACTCAGTAACAAACTGAGCGGTTCACGGGTCCGGTTTGATACCGCCGAACAGCGACTGGATATCACGGTTCCGCAAATCTATCTCGCCAAACATCCCGCCGGTTATGTGAATCCGGCCCTGTGGGAAGAAGGCATCACCGCGTTCATGCTGTCGTACGATTTTAACGCCTACCGTTCTGCCGCTGACGGGGATTCCCGCGACAGTGCATACGGCGGTTTAAATTACGGTGCGAACTTTGCCGGCTGGCGTTTTCGTGCAAGAGGGTCAACCAACTGGGACCAGGAAAACGGTGTCACCTATTCCAGTCAGGATGCTTATGTTCAGCACGATATTACCGCGTTAAAAGCCCAGTTCGTGCTGGGCGATACCTACACCCAGGGCGACACCTTTGATTCGATCAGTCTGAGAGGATTTCGGATATTCAGTGACAGCCGCATGCAGCCGGGTTCAGCGAGCAACTATGCGCCGGTGATCCGTGGTACAGCAAACAGTAATGCGAAAGTGACGGTCCGCCAGAGTGGTTCGGTGATTTATGAAGTGACGGTTCCACCGGGTCCTTTTGTCATTGATGACATCAATCCGACCGGCTATGGCAACAGTATCGACGTGACTGTAGAAGAGTCTGATGGCAGCAAACGGACGTT
Organism: Rahnella sp. BIGb0236; assembly: GCF_004364755.1. NCBI lineage: Bacteria > Pseudomonadati > Pseudomonadota > Gammaproteobacteria > Enterobacterales > Yersiniaceae > Rahnella > Rahnella sp. BIGb0236. Next base: position 79,368 of record NZ_SOAO01000016.1, on the reverse strand, counting down.
TTCATTGCCCTACTCTTCGGTGACGCAGATGCTGCGCCCCGGTAATACCCGCTGGGATATCGGCGTCGGCAAACTCAATGACAGTTCATCCGGTAATTCCCCTGACGTGGCGGTGCTGACGGGCTATTACGGTATCAGTAATACCTTCACGGGTTATGCCGGTATTGAGGCGATGTCATCCGATTACGTGTCCGCATTAGCGGGACTGGCCATGAACACCCCTGCCGGGGCATTTGCTTTTGATATTACGCACTCACGCGCGGATATCGATAGCGATAAATCAATGGAAGGTCAGAGCTACCGTATTTCCTATAATAAGCTGTTAACCGAAACCAATACCTCGCTGAATGTGGCCGCTTACCGGTTCTCAACACAGGATTATCTGAGCCTGCAAGATGCGGCATCGCTGCAAGATGAGATGAATGATGATTCTTTGAATAAAGAAGAAACGTTTAAAAACTACGACAGAATGAAAAACCAGATTCAGATTAATATTAATCAGCCTCTGGAATATGCGGAACAAGATTATGGTTCGCTTTATCTGACAGGCAGTTGGGAGTCGTACTGGAATCAGAGTAAAAAAACCTCGCAGTTTTCTCTCGGATATAATAATGCCTGGCGCTGGATTAACTACAGCATTTCATTACAGCGTGACTATAACGAGAATGGCGATCAGGATAACCGCCTTTATATTAGCCTGAGCATTCCTTTAGAAAATCTGTTTGCGCTGGGTAAACGTCCTGGTGGATTTACCAATCTGAATACCGGCTTGAGCACTGACTTTAAGGGCACGTCGCAACTGGATATGAGCGCAGGCGGTTACAGCGAGGATAACCGTTATAACTACAGTGTTAACACCTCCTCTTCACTGGCTGATTCCCAAAGCTTAAATCAGATTGGTGGATACGGAAGTTATAACAGCGCGTATGGCCCCATGAGTCTTTCCGCCTCTTTAACCGATGACGGCGGACGGCAGGCTTCATTTGGTTCCAGCGGAGGGATGGTGGTTCATGCAGGTGGTATTACTTTTGCTCCCGGAAATATCAACGACACCGATACGCTCGCGCTGGTTAAAGCCAAAGGGGCAAAAGGCACAAAAATGAGTGTGGGTGAAGGCCGGATTGACAGTAACGGGTATGCGGTCACCCCTTATCTTTCGCCTTATCGGGAAAACAACGTCGGTCTGGACATCAGCACACTGGAGACGGACGTTAATATTGTTAACACCAGCACCATTACCTATCCACGCAGTGGTTCAGTGGTATTAGTTAATTTCGAGACTGATGAAGGTCGCTCGGTTATTATGGAACTGCAGCGTTCCGATAACGGTTTTATTCCTTTAGGCGCTGATGTCTTTAATGATAAAAATATCCTCGTCGGAAATATTGGACAAGGCGGAAGAGCTTTCATTCGTGGTATTGACGATAAAGGGACACTTCATGTTGTTTGGGGAAGTGAGTCTGACCAATCCTGTAAAATTAATTACTCTATTTCAGAAAACCCCGAAAAAGTGAACCTGACGGTCATGTTAAAAAATATCGCTTGTAAAATGACAGATTGATTTCTGAGAAAACAGAATAAACAGGAAAAAAGATGATAAAGGAATACAGAACATTATTATCGCCATGCGCTGCCTTATTTTTCGGCATGAATATGGCACCGGTTTACGCACAAAATGTCAATGTTACTTTTAGCGCCAACATAATTGAAACAACGTGTGAAATGAAACTGGAAGGCGGCACAGGCAATGGCATCAACAACACGATCCCTATTGGTTCCGGCGGGAAGGTCAGTTTAGATAAAATCATTTCGGGAGATAATGCTGCTACCGCGACCTTCAAGATAAAAATTGTGGAATGCCCAGCGGGAATAACCTCGATTAAAACTACCGTCATTGGAACGCAGTCAGGTTATCTGGCTACGGCGCTCATCAGCAGTCTTAGCGGAGAAGGCGCTTCGACCTTTTTGGGTGTTTCTATTGCCCGCAGCTCTGCGTCAAATCGACCTTTTGTTATAAATTCCACTAATGACAGCGAACGGCTTAACTGGAGCAGCGCAGAAATCAGCGCAAAAGAGGTTTCACTGATTTCCCGCCTGGTAGAAACACAGTCAGGCAAAGGAACAACCGGTAATTTCAGCGGCGTAGCCACGTTTAATTTCAACTATGAATGACGCAGAAAAAAACAGATTTCAAACGATCTGCACGGAGAGGAACAACGTGAAATCCAAAAATATTTGGCTGCTTTCAGCGGCATTCATCATCACTTTTTCAACACAGGCCGTTGAGCTCACACCAACGGAAAATCTGACGGCCACCTTTACGTCCACTATTGAAGCAGGCACCTGCGTCGCGCAGATTCAAAATGCCGCCGGCGCCCCGACATCATCCATCAACTTTAATGATGTCTATAAATCGGAACTGAAACAGAAAAGTAAAATACAGCCTTTCAAACTGGTTTTTAGTGCCTGTTCGGGCGTTAAATCGGCAGATATTACGGCCAACCCAACGTCAGGGGGATGTTCGGGGGCGGACTCAAATGGTGATTCTTTTTCCAATAACGGCGGCTCAGCCTCCGCCGCCGCGGTCGAACTCTGGCGCAATGCACCCGACAGCGGGAATCAATTTAGTTGTGCGAACAGAGCCACACCACAAACCATCGCGCTTACCCCGGCAGGCACAACGTTGAATATGAATGCCCGAATGGTGATTGCGGCAGGCCGCACGATATCAGATGTCACTACCGGGAGTTTTATTGCCCCAATCACATTTGTGATCATCTATCAATAAATGACCTGAATAAAATCAACGGAATTCTTATGACAAACCACCCGGCCAATAAAAATAGAATATTATTTCGGATATCCGCGTTATTGCTTGCGGGGTGTTCTTTTGGCGTTGGTGCGCAAGATGATCTCAGTCTGAATATTCAGGCCAATATTCTTGAGACAACCTGTCAGTTAACGGTACAGAATGGCGGTGCCATTCATTTGCCCACGGTCAGTGTCAATTATTTTTCCGACCGGGGTTCCCCGCCTTCGCCAATATTGCCGACCGATCAGTTGGGGGGTTATCCTTTTACCCTGAGCCTGAGCGAATGCAATGATCTGATCGAGAATGTTCATTTCAGTTTCGCCCCGCAGTCAGGTAATTTCGCATCGGGCTCTAAACAGGTATTTATCAGCGAAACTGACGGTTCAGCGGATGGCGCAAAAAACGTGGGTCTGGTGATTTTTTCCCGGGAATACAATACCAATGTACTGGAGGCCGACGGTTCTTCCGATGTGAATTTCCCGATGAACGCTGCAACGCCCGTGGCTGAAAAAACGGACTATCACTTTTATACCCGTTATCAGAATACAGGTGCTGTCTCAGCCGGTCAGGTAACCTCGAAAGTATTAGTGAGCGTAAGCTATGAATAATCATTTATCTTTTAATTCGGTATCTATACGTTCGTCTCGTTTCATCCGCGCATTCACTTTTATTGCTTTATTAGTACTAACGGGGTGTTTAATCGTTAAACCGGCTGATGCGGCAAAAGAATGTTATTTCAAGGATGCCCCCTACACCGCAACATTAAGCTTTTCCGGCTCTGTGGTTTCTCTGCTACCGCACGTGACCAGTACGCAAATGATTACGGACTTAAATCAAAAAGCAACCACAACGAAGAGTGCCCGTACTGATTGTCGCGCCGGAGATTCCGGTGAGATTTTATATGGCATAGCAGGCGCCGTTTCTCAGACTGGCTATTATTCAGATGTTTCCCCCACTGCGGGGTTATATGCTACCAATATCCCGGGGATCCTTTATTCAGTTCAAATCAGAGGCACTGGTGGCGCCGGCAACATTAAGGCTTTCATGCCTTATTTTTACGGTTCAAGTGAGAGGATGGCAATGAACACTGAAGACATGGAAAGTAGTATGGATTGGGGGCAATGGTATGATTACTATATTGTGCTTTTTCAGACACCCCAGTTTACCGGTATTCCCAGTGGCGTGACCTCCATTCAGCCGGCTACCCCAGGGTATATCGGCGCTTTCAGGGTAGGTAAAGAGGATACTGACAATCATCGCATCAGCCTGGATATGAGTAGTTTCTCCTTCCCGGTGAAAACGCCAACCTGTACTTCTCTGGTGAGTAGTGTGGGCGGCGGTACCATCCCGCTGGGGGATTACAGTGCAGCAAAAGTCAATTCAGGCGCTACCAGCGTGATGAAATTCAGTCTTAATGCTTCAGGCTGTACGAATGTGAATATGTTTAAGACCCGGGTAACGACGAACATTGTCGCACCGGGGAACAATATGTTATTGGGTAATTCAGTGACGTCAAATGCGGCAACCGGTGTGGGGGTGAAAATCACCACAGGTTCTGGCAGCCAGTTAAAACCTAACGACACTAATTCCATTTACTCAGTGACAGATTTAAATATGCCTTCATCTAAACAATTACAGTTTAACGCGCAACTAGTCGGCGATTCCAAAAGTATTTCGGTAGGACGTTTCTCAGCTACCGGCACTTTTGTTGTTAATTATGAATAATTAAAAAAACGGCGAAGGGATCACCCTTCGCCATATGTTGTGACGGAAACACGGCGTATTATTTCGCCGCCTTATTCGTCTTCTTCCAGATACGTATAACCGTATAAACCGGATTCAAATTCTTCAACGAACTGCGCCTGCAGTTCTGCATCCAGATCGGTTTCTTTCACCTGATCGCGGAAACGGGCCAGCAACACATTCGGATCCAGTTGCACATACTCCAGCATGTCCGCCACGGTATCGCCTTCGTCGGACTGCTGCACTTCAATGCTGCCGTCAGGGAAGACAAACACATCCACCGCCGCGGTATCGCCGAACAGGTTATGCATGTTGCCGAGGATTTCCTGATACGCGCCGACCATAAAGAAGCCCAGTACCGGCGGATCCTCCGGATCGTACGGCGGCATTGGCATGGTCGTGGCTACGCCGTCACCGTCGATGTAATGATCGATGGTGCCGTCGGAATCGCAGGTAATGTCCAGCAGCACCGCACGGCCAACCGGTGGTTTGTCCAGACCTTCCAGCGGCAGAACCGGGAACAGCTGATCGATACCCCACGCATCCGGCATCGACTGGAACAGCGAGAAGTTGACGTACAGTTTGTCCGCCATACGTTCCTGCAATTCGTCGATGATCGGACGGTGTGCGCGGTTGCTTGGATCCAGCTGATCCTGAATTTTATTACAGATATTCAGGTAGATGTCTTCCGCCCAGGCGCGCTGCGTCAGATCCAAAATCCCGTGCGCATATTGCGAATGGACGTCGTGCAAATCCATCTGGCTGTCGTGCAGCCATTCACGCAGAGAACGGCGGTTTTCCGGATCGTGCATTTCGTTCCAGGTATCCCACATGCTGCCCAGTGCGCGCGGCGCGTCATTTTCAGGCGCCACCGGCTCTTTGAATTCGTTACGCTCAACGCCAATCACGTTGGAAACCAGCACGGTATGGTGCGCGGTTACGGCGCGGCCAGACTCGGTGATCACCGTCGGATGCGGCAGGCCATGCTCATTACAGGCGTCGCCGATACCCCAGATGACGTTGTTGGCGTATTCGTTCAGGCCATAGTTCACGGAGCAGTCAGACTGTGAACGGGTGCCTTCGTAATCCACACCCAAACCGCCGCCGACGTCGAAGCACTGAATGTTGACGCCCAGCTTGTGCAGTTCGACGTAGAAACGCGCGGACTCACGGACTCCGGTAGAGATATCGCGGATATTCGCCAGCTGCGAACCCAGATGGAAATGCAGCAGTTGCAGGCTTTCCAGACGCCCTGCTTCGCGCAGCATTTCGACCAGTTGCAGCACCTGAGACGCCGCCAGACCAAATTTGGATTTCTCGCCGCCGCTGGACTGCCATTTGCCGGAACCCTGCGAAGACAGACGCGCACGTACGCCCAGACGCGGGATCACGTTCAGACGTTCGGCTTCTTCCAGCACCAGTTTAATCTCAGTCATCTTCTCGATAACCAGATACACCTTGTGACCGAGTTTTTCGCCGATCAGCGCCAGACGGATATATTCGCGGTCTTTATAGCCGTTACAGACGATAACGGAACGGGTCATCCCGGCGTGTGCCAGAACGGCCATCAGCTCGGCTTTCGAGCCGGCTTCCAGACCCAGCGGTTCACCGGATTCCACCAGCGATTCGATCACGCGGCGGTGCTGGTTTACCTTAATCGGGTACACCAGGAAGTAGTCACCCTCGTAACCGAACGATTCACGCGCACGTTTGAACGCGGCGTTAATCGAACGCAGACGGTGCTGCAAAATTTGTGGGAAACAGAACAATGCAGGCAGACGCTGACCGTCCTGCTCACGCATGTCTTTCACCAGTTGTGCCAGATCAACACGGGCAGAAGGCTCGTCAGGATCCGGGCAGACACTGATGTGGCCCAGTTCGTTGACGTCATAATAATTGTTACCCCAATAGGCAACGTTGTAAGTGCGCAGCATCTTGCTGGCATCACGATCGTTCACGGCAACCTCCTGCATGGAGCGCAAAGAAACAGTATCGCCCGCGAGTGACGGACGGTGGGACTGGATGTCATCAGACATAGGTAAATCCTCTTTCTATACTGACAACATGGCCAGCCACTATCGCAGTAACAACAGGTGAGAACAACCCGCAAGGCTGGCTTTCAGACAGGATAAAACCCTGCGAGCCACAGCCACGGGACTGTTTTCCACTCATATCATTGTAAAACACGTTTTTAGACTCCGTGTAACGAGTCGGGAGAAATCAGGGGCAGATGCCCCAAGAGGTTGCAGGCTACATCAGTATTATGTCGGGATTGCGATGTTCACGCAGACCGGAGATTACTGAGTAGCGTACCGATGTCGGCAACTGACCTGTCTACAGGCAGGCTGTCTTAAACATCGCAGAGAGTTCAGACGTTTTACTGAAAGAAATGCTGAAGGGAATGCTGCAGAACGCAATAAAGGCTGCAGGGGATGCTGTTGAAATGTTACAAACGGTAAAAAGTGGGTCATTAAACTAACCACCTCCACACGTGCCACGCATCACCCGCGGGCATTCGAGCTGAGAAAACAGTAATTACTGGAATACGCTGCTTCTATAGGGCCTACAGAAATGTGCATAGCGCGCGCCGTTTATACCGGCAACCCGCTGTAATTGCAAAATGAAAATGCAGTACAAATAGTTTCAGACCGTGAATATCACTGGGATCCCGCACAATAACACTAACTCTGTCACAAAAATGACTGGCATTCAGAACGCCTGCTATCCTAAAATAGCCGTCCAGATGTTAATCCGTCTATCGGGTTGACTATGAAGCTGCTTCAGGCTTTGCCTAATGGGGACATGCAGGACGCATTGCGACAATGGCGAGCTTCGCTCCTCATCTGCCAGTCTCCCCAGTGCTATGCAGTGATATCTAACCCGTCGTATGTAAGGTAAAGAACATAATGGCTAAACACCTCTTCACGTCCGAATCCGTTTCGGAAGGACATCCAGATAAAATCGCGGACCAGATTTCTGATGCCGTACTTGACGCGATTTTAGAGCAAGACCCAAAAGCACGTGTTGCATGTGAAACTTATGTCAAAACCGGCATGGTCCTGGTTGGCGGTGAAATCACCACCAGCGCATGGGTCGACGTTGAAGAAATCACGCGTCAGACTGTTCGTGAAATTGGCTATATCCATTCTGACATGGGTTTCGATGCCAATTCCTGCGCAGTCCTGAGCGCTATCGGTAAGCAATCGCCGGACATCAATCAGGGCGTTGACCGTACTGATCCGCTGGAACAAGGCGCGGGCGACCAGGGTCTGATGTTTGGTTACGCGACCAATGAAACCGACGTGCTGATGCCAGCCCCGGTAACTTACGCACACCGTCTGGTGCAGCGTCAGGCAGAAGTGCGCAAATCAGGCACCCTGCCGTGGTTGCGTCCTGATGCGAAAAGCCAGGTCACTTTCCAGTACGATGAAGGCAAAATCGTCGGTATCGATGCGGTTGTGCTGTCTACTCAGCACTCTGAAGACATCGCGCTGAAAGATCTGCAGGAAGCGGTAATGGAAGAAATCATCAAACCTGTCCTGCCGGCAGAATGGCTGAACGCCGGGACCAAATACCACATCAACCCGACCGGCCGTTTCGTTATCGGCGGCCCGATGGGTGACTGCGGTCTGACCGGTCGTAAAATCATCGTGGATACCTACGGCGGCATGGCCCGTCACGGTGGCGGTGCGTTCTCCGGTAAAGATCCGTCTAAAGTTGACCGTTCAGCCGCTTACGCCGCCCGTTATGTGGCGAAAAACATCGTGGCGGCCGGTCTGGCTGACCGTTGTGAAATCCAGGTGTCTTACGCCATCGGCGTGGCTGAACCGACTTCCATCATGGTGGAAACCTTCGGTACCGGTAAAGTCTCTAACGAACAGCTGACCCTGCTGGTGCGCGAGTTCTTCGATCTGCGTCCATACGGCCTGATCCAGATGATGGATCTGTTACACCCGATCTATAAAGAAACCGCTGCCTACGGTCACTTTGGTCGTGAGCACTTCCCATGGGAAAAAACCGACAAAGCAGCCCAGCTGCGCGAAGCCGCCGGTTTATAAGAAACCCGCGCCTCGTAAAAAACCTCAAACCCCGCCGCAAACGGGGTTTTTTATTGCCCTCACCTTTCCATTTCGTTTCTGATCGCTTCCCTTTCGCCATTTCAATACCTGAACCCCTAATAACGACAAGCCAACACGGGTTTTTATCTCAATGATTTTAATGATGAATTTTTAAATACTCTTTATATGCACTTTACTTAATGCAGCATGAAGATATACGTAATATTAGATTTAACCGCCCTCTTTTATTTAACAATTCCGATAATAAAAACAAAATAGCGCATAAAATCCTTTCATAATCATGACAGTGAAAATTTTGCCAAATGTTATATTTGTGTTGAATCTCATTTATACCGAAACAAATAACACAAATAGCTAATTTCTATGTCATTGACCTGAACATTCATTGAATCTATTATTCACCCCATCGAAAGCATCCAGACAAATATTTACTCAAAGGGAATTAACGACATCTTCTTCAGGATAGAGACTTATTAAACATTGAGAAAATGACAATGCAATTAATGAAATTAAAATCATGGACAATGATTTTAGCGGCCACCCCATTACTTTTATCAGCAGCATCATTTGCAGGAATAAGCGTCTATCCTATTTCGGTCCCGATGCAGAAAAGCGGCGGCGCACAAATAAGCGTGACCACAAACTCCGCCGATACGGAATATGTCAAAACAACAGTAAAGAAAATTAATAACCCGGCAACGCCGCAGGAAAATGAAACCACAATCAGTCAGTCATCAGGAAACGGTATTGTGGTCACACCGGAGAAATTCGGACTGGCTCCCGGCACAACCCGGATTATACGTCTGATTAATATTCAGCCTCCGCAAACCGAAGAAGCGTATCGCGTTTATTTCGAAGGGGTGCCGGGACTGAACAGCAATAATAATAAAAGTGAAGCAAAAAGCCCGGTCAAACTCGGCGTCAGCATGATCTGGGGCGTACTGGTTACCGTACCGCCTGCCGCGCCGAGGCTGGACTTCACGCTGAACCCGTCAAGCCGCGTGGTCAGCAACACCGGCAATATTCATCTGAAAATTAACAGTATCGGTTTATGTCCTCAGCAACACACTGATGATGGATGCAAATGGAGCAAACCGGTTAAAAACAGCATTTACCCAAATCAGCACGCCACATTAGATCCTGCCTTATTTAAAGGCGCTAATTATAGCGTGGTGAAGGTGAAATATTCCAACTGGACCGATAAAACCGTTGGCGTAAAAGAATTCAGTGCAAAATAAAATTCATTATTTCGCATAAAGAATAACTCTCGTTATAAACCCAGCATAGCAATATGCATCTTCTTAATTAGGAATTTAAAATGAAATCAATTATCAAACCATTGCTGGTCACTGCAATCATGGGCTTCGCCATTAATGCTTCTGCTGTACAGAAAGATATTACTGTGACTGCAAACGTTGATGCCACTTTGGATATGACCACTGACACCGGCGAAGTATTACCTTCAACGATGGAAATGGGTTATATGCCAGGCGTGGGTCTGCAACCTGTTACCCAGATGACTAAAATCTTCTCTAACGATGCAGAGAAAGACGTAAACATCAACCTGGCAGGTACTCCGCAATTAATGGATACCGTAGGGACCAACGCAAATATCCCACTGACCGTGAAATATGGCGACCTGACCCTGACTCAGGCTCAGCAGACCATGGCCGCAACTACCCTGTTCCCGAATGGCGATACCGCAAATGGTTCCATCATTCAGCCTCTGAAAGTCAGCCAGACCACTCAGGCACCGGTTGCTTCCGGTAACTACAGCGGTGTGGTCAGCGTTGTCCTGACTCAGGCAACTGAAACGCCATAAGCGTTCATTCCTCCTAAGTCATTCCTCATCGGCCTGTTAATCAGGCCGATTCTTTTCTCCTCTCCAGATTTTTGAATAAAGGAAAATAATGAAACCCAATCTGAAAGTCTCACTTTGCTTTCTGGCAATTCATTTTGCTTTGTTCAGCAATCTTGCTTTGGCGGGCTCTGACGTTCCGCCCGGCTTTGAAGAACTGGTCTCCGGTCAGAACGTCTGGCTGAATGTTAATTTACTCGGCCAGTCTGCCGGATTATATGAAGCCAGCGTCACGCTGGAAACGGTGCAATTCAAAGATCCGCAAGGCGTACTGAAAGCCTTAAATCTTCCGCTGAAAGCCGGTACGCCTGAGTATCAACAGATGCTGACAGCATTGTCCGCGCCGCTGGCACGTCACGGCAATCTGGCCTGCGGCAGTAACGCCAATGCCAAAGGCTGTGGTTATCTGGAAACCGATTCCCTTGCCCTGATCTATGATGAAAACAACAGCGCGGCCGACGTCTTTGTCAGCAAAAAGCTGGTGCCAGATGCCGGGAAAAAAACCCTTTATTACACCCCTACCGCACAAACTGAAAATGCCCTGATTCATCAGCAAACGCTTAACATCGCGGCGCAAGATGAGTACCAGAGCCTGTCATTACAGGGCTCCGGCGCATTAGGTGTGCTGACCAACGGTTATGTCGGTTTTGACTGGTCACTCGATTCATACAAAAGTGATGACAGCGACAGCCAGACGGTGTCTGTCGATGATCTCTATTTCCGCCAGAGTCTGGGCAAGCGCCACTACGTGCAGGCCGGACGCATGGATTCACGCGACCTTTCCAGCAATCTCGGCGGGAATATCAGCTTCTCGCTGCTGCCACTGAACGCCATCGACGGTGTTCGCGCGGGCAGTTCCCTGAGCTATCTGAATCTTGAAGAAGCCAGCAAAGGCTCGCCATTAGTGGTCTTGCTTTCCAGCAAATCCCGCGTCGATGCTTACCGTGGCAACCAGTTACTCGGCACTTTCTATCTGAATAATGGCTCGAATACTCTCGATACCGGCAACTTCCCGAGCGGCAGTTATGCGGTCACCTTGCGAATTTATGAAAATAACCAGCTCGTGCGCACCGACACTCAGCCTTTTACCAAAACGGGCGGGATCGGTGACGGACATCTGCAGTGGTTTATACAGGCAGGTGAAACGGCAGATAACAAAGTCGTCAGTTCCACCAGTGACGATGACCAAAGCAGCACATCTCGCCAGCCGGTGATGCAGGCCGGGGCGCGTCTGCCGGTTTTTGCCGAACTGACAGCGACAGCAGGTATCGCCAATACCGATAATGAAAATTACGGTGAAGCGGGCGTGCAATGGACACACGGTTTTAACGGCAAACTGATCGACGGCGTGCTGGATATGCAGGCCAATGTGTTCAGCGGCACCGACGGTTCGAAAGGTAACGTGGAGCAAATCAGTTATAACGACGGTTTCTCCATGAGCGTATATCGCAACGCGGCTTACGGCAAAAGTTGCACCAGCGCCAATGTCGATGAGAATGATTACGCCGATATTGGCTGTTACGAATCGGTGAACGCCACACTTTCCGTGCCGGTCAAAGGCTGGTCCGCCTCACTGGGCTACACTTACAATAAAAACACCAGCCTTTCGCCGGACACGTCGTCATATGATCCTTCAAAGCCCTTTGAAGACAATATGATCAACAACACCGAATCGCAGAGCACGTCCAACACGGTGCAACTGAGCCTGAACAAAAGCTTCAACTGGAAGCAGATGACCATCACCACGCGCTTTGGCGGATACCGCCGTGAAAGCAGCAGTGCCAGTGATAACGATAAAGGCGTCTACATGGGTTTCTCCCTGTCACGCAATACGCCAAAAGATACGCAGCTTCGCAGCAGCAATACCTCCTTCAGTACGGATTATCAGGGCAGCCAGAATGGCGATGCGCAGATGACCTACAACGCCAGTCAGAACTGGGACTGGGGCAGCAATAACGAGCGCGAGCTGGGGATTGATGTCGGCGGCACGGATACCGATAACGCCAACGCCGCGGTTCACGGGCGTCTTAATGGTCAGTATGGCGACGGCGAAATGACGGTTTCTGACAGCTATGACAACCAGCAACAGACCCATCAGGGTGCTGTCACCGGCAGCTACAGTTCTTCCGTCGCAGTGTCTAAATCTGGCTTCTTCTGGGGGCCGGGCGGTACGGGTTCTCCGGGCGCAGCAGTCGCAGTGAAAGTGAAAGGCAGCGAAGAAGAACCCGATGCGGCAGACGATGCACTGATCGACGTTTCGGTTCAGGGCGGCGGTGCCACCAAAATGAAACAGAACAGCAAAGCCCTGTTCCCGGTGACCGGTTTTGAAGAAGGTAAAGTCTCTGTGAACGAAAGTCGTGATGTCAGCACCGGCAGCCAGGCCAGCATTACCCAGGGTGCAGGTAGCCAGAACTTATTCCTGCTGCCGGGGAAAATGAAAGTACGCGAAGTCACGATGGAATCTCATTACACCTATGTCGGACAACTGGTTACCAGCACGGGCGAACCGCTCAGTGGCGGCAACATGCTCAATGCGAATGCCTACAGCAGCTCAGAAGATGGCGGCTTTACCGCAGAAATGACGTCTTTAGCGAAGAACCTGTATGTTCGTAATGGCAATCAGAACTATCAGTGTGCGGTTACCGTGCAATCAAACCGTGATGTGGTGCGCTATGTCGGGAAAACGCTCTGCAAAACAGTTCAGTCTTCTGAACTGCCTGAAACTCGCCGGGAAATAAAATGAAACTCTCTGCATCTATAATTTCGACACTGCTCTTAGTAAGTGCTCAGCTTTTAATAACATCTTATGCGTACGCGGCTGTGGTTGAACCCACTGGCCGCGATACAAGTGTTAGCGTTAATTATGATCTTTCATCATCACCATCAAATTTTAATATTTGGAATCATGAATCTGGGGGATTTAACCCGGATAACCCGTCATTATGGGGGAGGAATAACTGGCGTTGCTTATCTAATACATCGCCTTCTACCGGACAATGTAAAAGTGGTGAAGCAAAAAATTCTCAGGGTGACTGGGGTGCGGGAGGGACGACATCCATCCCGACCCTGTTCATAGAAAAAAGGACAGGTTTACAGGCAGTCATTAATCTCGAAGGTTATCATGCTGGTGAGAACGGCAAATTTCAGGTCACTTCTGCTGATTCAGCGGGGAGCGGGAGCGAACAGTTTTTAAGTGTTTACATTACCTCTGCTGAGTTAAAAAAACTGCCCGTCGGCGGGATCTGGGAAGGCACGCTGGCTCTGGACTTGTGGCAATGGTCGCCCGGGAAAAACCTGGCAAGATGGACAGCGCATATCACACTTAACGCGACGGATAATAATAACCAGCAAATCTACTTACCTGAATTTGGTGAAGCCGCACCACGGGTTGACCTTAATATGCGCCCGCTGCCAGGCACCGGTGGTAATCAGACGCAAATGAATGGCGCTGCTACTCTGGATATGTGTTTATACGACGGTTATGGCTCGAACAGTACCAGCTTTACGCTAAAATTTGACGATCAACAGCAGGGAACGATTCAGCGTAACAGCGGCTATTTCTCTATTTATTCCGACCACGGCGACGTCAATCTGGATTCCGGCCGTATCGACTATTACGTGAAAATGCAGGCACCCGACGGCAAATACGTCAGCGTGAAACGTGGTGAAGATCTGGTAATCCCGGATATTCAGACCGCCCATGTCCGGCCGGTGCATCTTCCGGGGATCCCGCAGGCGGTATTGTGCGTCCCGGCGCCGTTGCAATTAAGCACCAAAACATTGGATATCAATAGCAAACAAGCCGGGCATTATACCGGGCACCTGATCGTGACGTTTACTCCACAGCTTTAGGCAGGCGAATACCATGAACCTGACAAAAACGTATTTTATCGTGGCCCTGTTAATAATGGTAAGTGGGTTAACCGCGCAATCAACAAGAGCTGAACGGGTAGAGCCCACGGGACGTGATACGCCGGTTACGGCAACATTTGATAAATCCAGCTTACCTTCGCAAATTGACATCTGGAAGAATGAAAGTGGCGGCTACGACACAAGCAATCAGGCTTTATGGGGGCGTAACTCCTGGGTATGTGTATCCAACAGTTCTCCAACAAATGGCCAGTGCGCAACATCTCCGCAGTGGTATGGATACGGGCATACACAGGTGGCAACAGAATTTAAAGAACAAAAAAGCGGCTTAACCCAGGTTATCAATATCACTGCATATCATAAATCAGGGGATTATGACGATCTTTTATCTACAGCGGCTGCATTTTGGAGCGGCATCTCCGAGACAAAAGAAAGTGCTTTCATTTCCTCTTCAGAATTACAAAAACTTCCTGTTGGCGGCATCTGGAAAGCTGAGTTAAAAATGTCTCTTACACAATGGGATCCGCGCCTCAAACTGGCAGACTGGAACGCCCATATTACCCTCAATGTCACCGACAATAATAACCAGCAAATTTATTTACCGGAATTTGGCAATGCCGCGCCGCTGGTAAGCCTCAATATGCGTCCGCTTCCCGGAACAGGGAATAACAAAGTGTCTGTGACCGGCACCGCAAATATTGATGTATGTTTATATGATGGTTACAACGCTAACAGCAGCACGTTTATGTTAACCCTGGACGACGACTTCACCGGGCAGAGTAACCGTTCGGGGATCAATTTTTCCATTGTCCGTCAGGGTGGTGATGCGAACAACGAAAGAGATCGCATGGATTACACGATCAATATGCTTAATCCTGATACGAATACCCTGCAAACCGTGAGCCGTGCCCGCCAGATGAATCTGACAAAAATACAGCAGGCCCGTATCCGTCAGGTACATTTACCCGGAATCCCGGAACCCGTTATCTGTGTCCCTGCGCCCCTCGAGCTCAGTACCGGATATTTAGCAGTGAGCAGTAAAAATGCCGGGTATTACCGGGGCACACTTAAGCTTAATTTCACCACCTCCCTTTACTAACTTCACCCGAAGGCGACACATATGACACAAAGGAATTTACCCGTCTCAGCTATGAAAATACTCCCGTTGCTGATGCTGGCAATGCCTGCCCTGTGTTTTGCCAATATCACCGTTTCTCCGATGAAAGTGATGCTTAATGAGCAGCATGCTGCGGCACTGGTCATCAGTTCAAAAAGTGAAACGACGCAATATATTCAGGGAAAAATCACCGAAGTTCACAATCCGGGCACCGCAGAAGAAAACGAGACACCCGCACCGCAAGGCGCGCAAAACAGCCTGGTGGTATCACCGCTGAAATTTGGCTTGCCTGCCGGTAACAGCCAGCCGGTCAGGATCGTCGGCCTTGGTGAAAGCAACGAAGAAAAAATCTACCGCGTGCATTTTCAGTCAATGACTCCGGAAGAATTCAAAAGCACTGCCAGCGACCAAAATTTCAGCAGCGATTTGAGCCTGACCATTGTCTGGGGCGTAGTAGTCATGGTGCCGCCTGCAAAACCCATCGCCAGACTGGGCTGGGATGCATCACGTCAACAAATCACCAATACCGGCAATATTCATCTGGTGGTGCAGCGTATCGGCCAGTGTGACAGCGATAAAAAAGAGGCCCGCTGTCAGTGGCAGGAGCTGAAGAAAAACGTCTATCCAGGCAAACCTTTCACACTTTCATCCGCCCTACCGGCTTCAGTTTCCTCTGAAAATGTCCGAATCGAGTATTTCAACGATTACACTCAAAAGCAGGAAGTGGAAAATTTCCCTGTCAGATAACGGCCTGAATGAAAACGGTTACAGAACATAACTTGTTATAAATTAATTAGTTATTTGTATATGTAAAAGTTTGATACACAGTATTGATTGATATAAATCAATTTTCAGGCTATTACTCTCAGGCACATCCCCTTCCTGTTACGCTATCCGTTTGAAACCCTTCAAAAACAAGACGCCCAATCACACCTATTAGTGTAAACGATTACAACACTGTGACCGGGTTCACGTTAAGCTGTGTACAGGGTTAATAACATAACAGCCTAAGCATTATTACAACTCAAAACGATTGCACTATTTTGGAGACCGGATGAACAACTCAACTTCCACCAAAGGAAAACGCTCGAACAAAAGCGTCACTTTCTTTGTCTGTTTTCTCGCTGCACTTGCCGGACTGCTGTTCGGCTTAGATATCGGCGTCATCGCTGGTGCCCTGCCCTTTATCAGCCATGACTTCCAGATCACAAACCATCAACAGGAATGGGTTGTCAGTTCCATGATGTTTGGTGCCGCCGTCGGTGCTGTCGGCAGCGGCTGGCTGAACTTCCGCCTGGGACGTAAATACAGCCTGATGATTGGCGCGGTTCTGTTCGTTATCGGTTCACTGTGTTCCGCCTTTGCACCCAATGCAGAAATCCTGATTGTTGCCCGCGTTCTGCTGGGTCTGGCAGTCGGTATCGCGTCTTACACCGCACCGATTTACCTGTCAGAAATCGCACCGGAGAAAATCCGTGGCAGCATGATTTCCATGTATCAGCTGATGATCACCATCGGTATTCTGGCGGCGTATCTGTCTGATACCGCGTTCAGCTATACCGGCGCATGGCGCTGGATGCTGGGTATCATCACCATTCCTGCGCTGCTGCTGCTGATTGGTGTCTTCTTCCTGCCGGACAGCCCGCGCTGGCTGGCCGCACGTGGCGATGATGGCAAAGCGCGCCGCGTCCTGGAAAAACTGCGTGATTCCAGCGAGCAGGCTAAACGCGAACTGGATGAAATCCGTGAAAGCCTGAAAGTTAAACAAAGCGGCTGGGGACTGTTTGTTAACAACAAAAACTTCCGTCGTGCGGTTTACCTCGGCATTCTGTTGCAGGTGATGCAGCAGTTCACCGGGATGAACGTGATCATGTATTACGCGCCAAAAATCTTCGGCATCGCCGGTTTCGCCAGCACCTCTCAGCAGATGTGGGGCACGGTTATCGTCGGTCTGGTCAACGTTCTGGCGACCTTCATTGCCATCGGTCTGGTTGACCGCTGGGGCCGTAAACCGACGCTGAAACTGGGCTTCCTGGTGATGGCCGTCGGTATGGGCGTGCTGGGTACCATGCTGCATATCGGTGTCGAATCCGATGCAGCGAAATACTTCTCTATCGCTATGCTGCTGATGTTTATCGTCGGTTTTGCCATGAGTGCCGGTCCGCTGATCTGGGTACTGTGTTCTGAAATTCAGCCGCTGAAAGGCCGCGATTTTGGTATCACTGTGTCTACCGCAACCAACTGGATCGCCAACATGATTGTCGGCGCGACCTTCCTGACCATGCTCGACAGCCTCGGCAACGCCAACACCTTCTGGGTGTACGCCGCGCTGAACGTGGTCTTCATCTTCATCACCATTGCGCTGATCCCTGAGACTAAAAACGTCTCTCTGGAACACATCGAACGCAATCTGATGAAAGGCGAAGCCCTGCGCGACATCGGTAAATAAGTTAGCAATAAATAAGTCTGCCGTTCCTCCCCTGCAAAGGGGAGGAATTCCGTATTGCATCTCTCTCCCGCCAGATTTATCCTTCGCCAGATGAAAACCTCACGCCTCCCCATTGCCCTGCAACAAGCCGTTATGCGCTGCCTGCGGGAAAAACTCCAGATGGCAAACCAGTTTTTTGGCACCGATTATCCGGAGCCGGAAATCACCTACCAGCAACGCGGCACCAGCGCGGGCAGTGCGTACCTGCAACACTGGCAAATCCGCCTGAATCCTGTTTTGCTGCTGGAAAATCAACAGCCTTTTATCGATGAAGTCGTGCCACATGAACTGGCGCATTTACTGGTCTATCGCCGCTTTGGTCGCGCACCTGCACCGCACGGCAAAGAGTGGCGCTGGATGATGGAACATGTGCTGGGGGTTTCCGCCAGCAGAACGCACAAGTTCGAAGTCGCCTCCGTGCAAAGCAAAACCTATCCCTATTTATGTGCCTGTCGCGATCATCAGCTGACCGTGCGACGCCACAATAAAGTGATGCGCAAAGAGTCGGAATACCGCTGCCGTCATTGCGGCGAACTGTTACGTTTTAACGCTAACGGCACCTCTAACGGCTGAAAAATCAATCACTCAATCGCAGCAATGTCTGATTGTCACACCGCGCGCCATCCGTTACCCTTCCGCCCTTTTACACAGGGATTATTCGGAAACATGTTTCGTAAAACGTTCTTATCTTTTCTGTTTATCGGTGCGCTGGCACCGCTGAGCGCCTTCAGTCAGTCCGGTCACGCCATCAATAACTTCAGTCAGGCCAAAGCCGCTGCCGTGAAAATCAATCAGGGCGCGCCGACATTTTACTGCGGCTGCCAGATCAGCTGGCAGGGAAAAAAAGGCACGCCGGATCTGCAATCCTGCGGCTACGCGGTGCGCAAAAGCGAACAGCGCGCCAGCCGGATTGAGTGGGAACACGTGGTCCCTGCGTGGCAGTTTGGCCATCAGATGCAATGCTGGCAGGATGGCGGACGCAAAAACTGCGCAAAAAGCGCCGACTACCGTCAGATAGAAACTGATCTGCATAACCTTGAACCGGCCATCGGTGAAGTGAACGGCGACCGCAACAACTTCATGTACAGCCAGTGGAATGGCGGCGAAGGCCAGTATGGCCGTTGCGAGATGAAAATCGACTTCAAGGCCAAAGCCGCTGAGCCACCGGCCCGCGCCCGCGGCGCTATCGCCCGCACCTACTTCTACATGCGCGACCAGTACAAACTGAACCTGTCACGCCAGCAGACACAGCTGTTCACCGCATGGGATCGTCAGTATCCGGTGACGGCCTGGGAGTGTGAACGCGATAACCGCATCGCGAATGTGCAGGGGAATCATAACCCGTATGTTCAGCAGGCTTGCGCGCAGAGAAAAAGCTAACCTACTATAGGGCACAATAGTCAGCGACAGGGCTGGCAACAGTTGCCAAAATAGCCCACTTCAACCGTTTAAGGACAGCAGCCTCACATGCGCATTCCCCGCATTTATCATCCCGACCCCCTGACCGCGCACAGCGACATCGCGCTGAGCGAAGATGCCGCGAACCATGTCGGACGCGTTTTGCGTATGCAACCCGGTCAGATGATCCAGCTGTTTGACGGCAGCAATCAGGTTTTCGACGCCAGCATCACCCAGGTTGATAAGAAAAGCGTGCGCGTCAGCCTGAGCGAGGGCGTGCTGTCAGACAACGAATCTCCGCTGAATCTGCATCTCGGCCAGGTGATTTCACGCGGCGAGAAAATGGAATTCACTATTCAGAAATCCATCGAACTGGGCGTGAACACCATTACACCGCTGTTCTCTGAGCGTTGCGGCGTGAAGCTGGACGGCGAACGTCTGGAGAAGAAATTGCAGCAGTGGCAGAAAATCGCCATTGCCGCCTGTGAACAATGTGGCCGTAACCGTATCCCGGACATTCGCCCGGCGATGCCCCTCGAAGCCTGGTGCGCCGAACAGGATGACAGCCTGAAGCTGAATCTGCATCCGCGCGCCAGCCACAGTATTAATACCCTGCCGTTGCCGGTGAGCCATGTTCGCCTGCTGATCGGCCCGGAAGGCGGTTTATCCGCTGATGAAATTGCAATGACCTCCGGCTACGGATTTACTGATATCCTGCTGGGCCCCCGTGTTCTGCGTACAGAAACCACAGCACTCACCGCGATAACGGCCTTACAGGTCCGTTTCGGCGATCTGGGTTAAGAGGAAACTAAATGATCAAGCTTGGCATCGTGATGGACCCGATCTCTTCCATCAACATCAAAAAAGACACCAGTTTCGCTATGTTGCTGGAAGCGCAGAGTCGCGGTTATGAACTGCATTACATGGAAATGAATTCCCTGTATCTGCGTGGCGGCGAAGGCCGTGCGACCACCAAAAAACTCAGCGTGAAGCAGGATTACGACGGCTGGTATGAGTTCGGCACTGAGCAGGATATCGCCCTGCAGGAACTGGATGTGATCCTGATGCGTAAGGATCCGCCGTTCGATACCGAATTCATTTATGCCACCTATATCCTCGAACGCGCCGAAGAAAAAGGCACGCTGATCGTCAACAAACCGCAGAGCCTGCGCGACTGTAACGAAAAGCTGTTCACCGCGTGGTTCCCGGAACTGACGCCGGATACGCTGGTGACCCGCAATGCCGCGCAGCTGAAAGCGTTCCATAAAGAACATACTGACGTGATCCTCAAGCCACTTGATGGCATGGGCGGCGCGTCCATCTTCCGTCTGAAACCGGAAGATGCCAACGTCTCCGTGGTGATTGAAACCCTGACCGAACATGGCAGCCGTTTCTGCATGGCGCAAAACTACCTGCCGGCCATCAAGGACGGCGACAAGCGCGTTCTGGTGGTCGATGGCGAGCCGGTGCCTTACTGTCTGGCACGTATTCCGGCACAGGGCGAAACCCGTGGTAATCTGGCCGCCGGTGGCCGGGGCGAAGCGCGTCCGCTGAGCGAAAGTGACTGGGCGATTGCCCGCACCGTGGCACCTGTCCTCAAACAGAAAGGCCTGATTTTTGTTGGTCTGGACATCATTGGCGATCGCCTGACGGAAATTAACGTCACCAGCCCGACCTGTGCCCGTGAAATCGAAGCCGCCTTCCCGATTTCCATTACCGGCATGCTGATGGATGCCATTGAAAAGCGTCTTTCTGCCCGCTAACTGTGTTGAAATGGCGTAATATTTTTATTACGCCATGTTTATTTCCTGAGGTTAAACATCCTACATACCATGAATCTACAACATCACTTTCTTATTGCGATGCCCGGACTGGATGAACCCCAGTTCAAACGTTCAGTCGTGTACATCTGCGAACATAATGAAGACGGCGCAATGGGTCTGGTGATTAACAAGCTGGTCGACGATTTCACGGTTGAAAGCGTGCTCGACAAACTGGATATCACACCCGAACCCCGTGACCTGAACATTCGTCTCGATCGCCCGGTATTTTCCGGCGGCCCGCTGGCTGACGATCGCGGTTTTATCCTGCATACGCCGCGCGAAGGTTTTGGTTCCAGCATTCGTATTTCTGACTGCACCATGATCACCACTTCCAAAGACGTGCTGGAAACACTGGGTACGCCAGACCAGCCGAAAGATGTGCTGGTGGCGCTGGGTTACGCCGCATGGGAACAGGGCCAGCTGGAGAAAGAGTTGCTGGAAAATGCCTGGCTGACCATTGAAGCCAGCAGCGACATTTTGTTCCGCACCCCGGTTGCTGACCGCTGGCGCGAAGCGGCGAAAATGATCGGCATTGACGTCGGACAGCTCGCCACCCACGCAGGGCACGCATAATGGCTAACCGCACGGTTTTCGCTTTTGATTTCGGCACTAAAAGTATCGGTCTTGCCATCGGTCAGGAAGTGACCGGCACCGCCCGCCCGCTGACCTCGTTCAAAGCGCAGGACGGCACGCCGGACTGGCAGAAGATCGAAAAATTGCTGAAAGAGTGGCAACCGGATCTGGTGGTCGTCGGCCTGCCGCTGAACATGGACGGCACCGAACAACCACTGACCGCCCGCGCCCGCAAGTTTGCCAACCGCCTGCATGGCCGGTTCGGCGTGCAGGTTGAACTGCACGACGAGCGCCTGAGCACTGTTGAAGCGCGTGCGGATTTGTTCGATCGCGGCGGTTTCCGTGCTCTGGACAAAGGCAGCGTCGATGCCGCCTCCGCCGTCATTATTCTGGAAAGCTGGTTCGAGAAACAATGGAGTCAGTCCTGATCGGCGGCCAGTAATCCGGCGTTTTGCCGCTGCTGGCGGCTTTGGGCAAACGTCTGCATTCCGGCCTGCGTGCCGGTTTGCAGGATATCCGCCAGCTGATGTGTCTTGCCTTCGCGAATCAAATTGCACACCGCAGGCGTGGACGTCAGCACTTCAAACAGCGCCACCCTGCCCGCTTTTTTGCCCTCCTTTGTTTGCGTCACGGCCAGTTTTTGCGCCACCACCGCGCGCAGGCTGCCCGCCAGTTGCGCGCGGACAAACGCCTTCTCTTCTGCCGGAAACACATCCACCAGCCGGTCAATCGCCTGCGTCGCATTGCGGGTATGCAGCGTCGCCAGCACCAGATGGCCGGTTTCCGCCGCCGTCAGCGCCAGCCGGATGCTTTCGGTATCGCGTAATTCCCCCAGCAATAAGACATCCGGATCCTCGCGCAAGGCACCGCGTACTGCCTCGCCAAACGAACGGGTATGCAGACCGAGCTCCCGCTGCTGGATCAGGCACTTGCGGCTGAGATGAATCAGCTCAATCGGATCTTCCAGCGTAATAATATGCCGCGCCGTATGCCGGTTGAGATGATCGATCAGCGCCGCCAGCGTGGTGGATTTTCCGCTGCCTGTCGCGCCGGTGACCAGAATCAGCCCGTCGTCCTGCATGATGATTTGCTGCAGGCAATCCGGTGCCAGCAGACTCTCCAGCGCCGGACAGCTGGCGGGGACCGGCCTGAGCGCCGCCGACAACCCGTGCAGTTGCTGAAAGACGTTCAGCCGCATCCGCACGCCGTCGCCGAACGTCAGGGCTTTATCGACCTGCCCGGACTGCTGTAATACCTCCCGCTGGGCAGCATCCAGCCACAAACAACTCAGTGTTTGCATCTGCGAAGCTTTCACCACCGGCAGGTCATCGCAGCGGCAAAGTTCGCCGTCAATGCGTAACATTGGCGGATAGCCGGTACAAAGGTGCAGATCAGAGGCATTTTGCTTTACACTACGCCCCACGAATCCATCAATATCCATGTTGAAATCCTCCTGAGTCCTTATGAGCCTTAGTCAGCAAAACGCTATTGCACAGAACTTACAGAATGTCCGCGAGAAAATCGCAGCCGCTGCACAGCGTTGCGGCAGGCCTTCAGAAGAAATTACGTTGCTTGCAGTCAGCAAAACAAAACCTGCGAGCGCGATCGAAGAAGCTATCGCTGCCGGGCAACGGGCGTTTGGCGAAAACTATGTTCAGGAAGGCGTCGATAAGATTGCTCACTTTGCCGGGCATCAGCCTGCGCTGACCTGGCATTTCATCGGGCCGCTGCAATCGAATAAAAGCCGTCTGGTGGCGGAAAATTTCGACTGGTGCCATACCCTCGACCGCCTGAAAATCGCCCAGCGACTGAATGAGCAGCGCCCGGCCGGTTTAGCGCCGTTGCAGGTGCTGATTCAGGTCAATATCAGCGATGAAGCCAGCAAATCCGGTATTGCCGTGGGCGAGGTCGCCGAACTGGCTACGCACATTATGGCGATGCCAAACCTGACGCTGCGTGGTCTGATGGCGATCCCGGCCGTGGAGACAGATTACCCGCGCCAGCTCGACGTATTCAGTCAGATGCGTGATGCGCTGAAAGCATTGCAAGGTATTTGTCCGCAGGCGGATACGCTGTCGATGGGCATGACCGACGATATGCCCGCCGCCATTGCCGCAGGCAGTACCCTGGTTCGTATCGGCACCGCCATTTTCGGCGCCCGTGATTACAGCGCAAAACAGTAACCCTTTTTATCCGGTTTACTGCTTTACTCTTGAGTGGCTCAGTTCAGCCCCCATTTAAGCAAGGAGCATCCATGCAACACCGCAAAATTTGTTTTATCGGCGCCGGTAACATGGCGGGCGCTATCGTTTCCGGTCTGGTCGAAAGCGGCTATCCGGCAAATCTGATCAGCGTTTGTGCCCCTTCCACCACGCATCGTGATGCGCTGGCTGAAAAATACGGTGTACACAGCAGCAGCGATAACAGCGGCTGTGCGAAAGACGCCGATGTGGTGGTTTTATCCGTAAAACCGCAGATGATGGCGGATGTATGTAAAGCACTGCAAAAAGACGTGGATTTTGGCCGCAAGCTGGTACTGTCGATTGCCGCAGGCGTCAGCGTCGCCCGCTTCTGCGAACTGCTGGGCGAGAATCTGAACATCGTCCGCATTATGCCGAACACGCCTTCCCTTGTCGGACAAGGCATGAGCGGGTTGTTTGCGCCTGCTCAGGTATCGCAGGCAGATCGCGATTACAGCGGTGAACTGATGAGCGCGGTGGGTAAAATCTGCTGGGTTGAGAGTGAAGAAGGCATTAACCATGTGATCGCCGCCGCAGGCAGCGCACCGGCGTATTTCTTCCTGTTTATGGAAGCGATGCAGGCTGAAGCGCAACGTCTGGGTTTCAGCGCAGAAACCGCACGGATGCTGGTTGAACAAGCCGCCAGCGGGGCCAGTGCCCTGGTTGCCGCCAGCCCGGACACGCCATTGTCACAACTTCGTGAGAATGTGACGTCCAAAGGCGGCACAACCTTTGAAGCACTGAAGTTTTTCACCGACCATAAATTACCGGAGATGGTCTCCGGCGCCATGCAGGCCGCCATTACCCGCGCGCAGGAAATGGAAAAACTGTTCTAATTAAAAATATTAAAGGTAACAAATGTTAACGCTGACTTTTCTGGTTAAAACCCTCATTGATCTCTACGTGATGGTTCTGCTGCTGCGCATCTGGATGCAGTGGGCACGTACAGATTTTTATAACCCGTTCTCACAATTTGTGGTGAAAATCACGCAGCCGGTGATCGGACCGCTGCGCCGGATTATTCCGCCACTGGGGCCCATTGACAGCGCGAGTTTGTTGCTGGCGTTTATCCTCTGCACGATTAAATTCCCGCTGCTGTTGCTTATCCAGAGCGGCGCACTGTTTATCGGCCTGAGCAGTCTGCTGATTGGCCTGATCGGGCTGGTGAAAGCCGCCGGTTATCTGGTGTTCTGGCTGGTGATTATCCGTTCCCTGATGAGCTGGGTGAGCCAGGGCCGCGGCCCGATGGATTACCTGCTGATGCAACTGACCGAGCCACTGATGGCGCCAATCCGCCGCATTCTTCCGGCCATGGGCGGTATTGATTTCTCGGCGATGGTGGTCATTCTTATCCTGTATATGCTGAATTATCTCGGCATGGATCTGCTGGGTGCGTTGTGGTATCAGCTTTAACCCCGGCGTTCTGGCACGGCGATACGCTGGTTTTGCGGCTGGTGATCCAGCCCAAAGCCAGCCGCGACAGCCTGGTGGGTTTGCATGGCGACGAACTGAAAGTCGCCATCACTGCCCCGCCGGTGGACGGTCAGGCGAACACGCATCTGGTGAAATTTCTCGCAAAACAGTTTAAAGTCGCCAAAAGTCAGGTCAGCATTGAAAAGGGCGAGCTGGGCCGCCATAAACAAGTCCGCATTACCCATCCGCAAAATATCCCGACTGAGGTCGCGGTACTGCTCGCTGAATAACGTTTAAGTCAGGACTCTCCCATGCAGAAAGTCGTATTAGCTACCGGCAATGCCGGTAAAGTGCGTGAGCTCGCACATCTTCTGGCCGGTTTCGGGCTGGATGTGGTCGCACAAACTGAACTCGGCGTAGAATCCGCCGAAGAAACCGGGCTGACGTTCATTGAGAACGCCATCCTGAAAGCCCGCCATGCGGCAGCCGTGACTGGTTTGCCCGCCATTGCCGATGATTCCGGTCTGGCCGTCGATTTTCTCGGGGGTGCACCGGGGATTTATTCTGCACGCTACGCCGGTGCTGACGCCTCTGATCAGGAAAATCTTGATAAGCTGCTGGTCGCACTGAAAGACGTGCCTCTGGGCCAACGCGGCGCGCAATTTCATTGTGTGCTGGTGTATATGCGCCATGCGGAAGATCCGACGCCACTGGTGTGCCACGGCACTTGGGCAGGCGAAATCACCTTTGCCGAAGCAGGTGAAGGCGGCTTCGGTTATGACCCGATTTTCTACGTCCCGCAACTGGGCAAAACCGCCGCAGAACTGACCCGCGAAGAAAAAAGCGCGGTATCTCACCGTGGACTGGCGCTGAAATTGTTGCTGGCCGCGATGAAAGAGGCTGCACAGAACAATGCGTAAGTTGCCGCCGCTGAGTCTCTACATTCATATTCCGTGGTGCGTGCAAAAATGCCCCTACTGCGATTTCAACTCGCACGCGTTAAAGGGTGAAGTGCCGCATGACGATTATGTCGCGCATCTGCTGGCCGATCTGGATGCCGATTTGCATCTGGCGGGCGGACGCAGCGTGGGGACGATTTTTATCGGCGGCGGAACCCCCAGCCTGCTGAGCAGTGAAGCGATGCAAACCCTGCTCGACGGGGTCCGTGCACGTTTGCCGCTTGATGCTGACGCTGAAATCACCATGGAAGCCAACCCCGGTACCGTCGAAGCAGACCGCTTCAGCGGCTATCAGCGTGCCGGTGTGAACCGTATCTCCATTGGCGTGCAAAGTTTCGATGCACAGAAACTGGAGCGTCTGGGACGCATTCACGGCCCGGAAGAAGCAAAGCGCGCGGCGCATCTGGCCACCGGCCTCAACCTGCGCAGCTTCAATCTGGATCTGATGCATGGTTTGCCAGACCAGACACTGGAAGAAGCACTGGACGACTTGCGTCAGGCCATTGCGCTGAATCCGCCGCATTTGTCGTGGTATCAGCTGACCATCGAGCCAAATACCCTGTACGCCTCACGTCCGCCAACACTGCCGGACGACGACGCGTTATGGGATATTTTCGAGCAAGGCGATCAGTTGCTGACCGCCGCCGGTTATCAGCAATACGAGACCTCGGCGTATGCCAAACCGGGTTATCAGTGTCAGCACAATCTGAACTACTGGCGCTTCGGCGATTATCTGGGCATCGGTTGTGGCGCGCACGGCAAACTGACGCAGCCCGACGGGCAAATCCTGCGCACCGTCAAAACCAAACATCCGCGCGGTTATATGCAGGGGCGCTACATGGATAAACAGCATCCGGTCGAAACCGAAGATTTGCCGTTTGAGTTCTTCATGAACCGTTTCCGCCTGCTGGAAGCCGCCCCGCGCGAAGAGTTTGGTTTGTATACCGGACTGGATGAAAGCGTGATCCGTGCGCAGCTTGACGAAGCCATCGCCAAAGAATATCTGCTGGAAACCGGGACGCACTGGCAGATCACCGGTAAAGGTAAACTGTTCCTGAATTCGCTGCTGGAGCTTTTTTTGGCAGAGTAAGGTTTAGGGGCAAAAAAAAAACCGCGTAATCGCGGTTTTTTTGTTTCTGTCATTTAGCGGTTACTGTTTCAAATCCGCCAGTAACGCTTTGTGTTGGGTATCCAGCGCGGTCACGCGCTTGCAGACGTCATCGCCAAAGGCTTTGAACTCTTTTTCCTGCCTGTTCCACTCTTCCTGAACCGCCTGTTGCAGACCGCCCAGATTGCCCATCATCGCCTGTAACGGGTTACCGCCGCTGGCAGCTTGTTTGAGGCCCATCTCGTTGATGCTGTCCTGCATCACGCCGCCCATGGTTTGTTCCATCAGCTTCTGACCGTTCTGTTTAACCTGATCCACCGCTTTATGGTGGAAGGTCAGACCGTCGGCGCGGTGCTCAATGATCAGGTTCATCTGTTGCTTCAGTTGCTTGTCGAGCGTGACCAGGCGGTTACGCACGTTGCTGTCGCTGCCGAGTTTTTCGACAATGACACGGTCCACCGCCACGCGGCCTTTTTCGAGATGCGCCGTCGCGCCCTGATCGATCCACGGCAGGTCGCGGCGCAAACCGGCCTGATAATCGATCGCTTCCTGACGCTGTTTGGCGCTCAGGGTCATGTCTTTACCGTTGAGGGTGACGTTGCCGTTGGGCGTAATCAGTAAATCACCGCTGTTCCCCACCACCTGCACGGTCTGCGGTTTGATGATCACGTCATCCTTCGGGTTTACGCCGCACTGGTAATCAGCCTGCGCACTCCATGCGGTCAGCGCCAGCAGCGCGGCCAGTCCGGTTTTTACCACTCCAGTTTTCACTAACATGTACTCTCCCTTAAGACAGCAAACTTAAAAAATTGAACGGCCAATACGTTGCGCCAGCAATTCTAAGGCAGCAATACCTGCCAAAGAGTTCCCTGCCGCATCGAGTTCCGGCGACCATACCGCGATACACATCTCGCCCGGTACCACGGCAATGATACCGCCACCGACGCCAGATTTACCCGGCATCCCGACGCGGTAAGCGAATTCACCGGCGCCGTCGTACATGCCGCTGGTCACCATCATCGCATTAATCTGTCGTGCCTGACGGGCATCGATGAGCGGTGTCTCGCTGCCGAGCGGATGGCCTTTGTTGGCAAGATAAACAAACGTCCGCGCCAGTTCTTCACAACTCATCCGCAGTGCACAGTAGTGGAAATAAGTATGCAAAACGGTGATGACGTCGTTGTCGAAATTTCCGAAAGACTTCATCAGATAGGCAATCGCCGCATTGCGGTCAGAATGGTCGAACTCTGAACGGGCAACGTGCCGATCGTAGTTGAGATCTGCCGATCCGGCCAGCTGACGCACCACTTCCAGCATTCTCTGTTTCGGTGCCGAGAGCCGGGTTTGCAGCATATCGCAGACCACCAGCGCGCCCGGATTGATGAACGGGTTACGCGGTTTTCCCTGCTCAAGCTCAAGCTGAACCAGTGAATTGAACGGCTGGCCGGACGGCTCTTTGCCGACGCGCTGCCAGATTTCGCTTTCCTGATAACGGGTCAGTGCCAGCGTCAGGCTGAGCACTTTGGAGATCGACTGGATCGAGAAACGCATGTCGGCATCACCGGCACGAAAGATCTCCCCTTTCGTGGTACACACGGCAATCCCTAAATGATCGGGGCTGACTTCCGCCAGCGCAGGAATGTAATCGGCAACCTTGCCGCGGCCAATCAGCGGCCTGACCTGCGCCAGAATATCTTCCAGCAAACTGTTATCAAGTTCGGTGCCCAACGTCCTGCCTCCAGATGTAACAAAGGTGCCGGAAAGGCACCTTTAAAAGATTCAGAATTTATCTGACCGGTGAAATCAATCCCACCAGATATCGAACAACTCTGAAACTTCCACGTCTTCCATTTTCTGGTCTTCCAACCATTTTTTGACCTGCGCGCGCTGTTCATCAGTGCAGTGACCGATGTCCTGACGGCAAACCAGACCTTCCCATTGCAGATAGCCACTGCCGTCGAAGGCCAGTTTGTTTGGCTCGATCACACCGTCAATGAATTTATCCAGTGATTCGTCAATGGTTTCGACCGCGGTACCTTCCGGGAAACGCCATTTTACAGAGAAGCCCAGTTCCTGGAACTCGGCAATGTGTAACTTCTTACGTAAACGACGACTGCGATTTGTAGCCATTATTGCTTCCTCTCAAACATCAGATCCCATACGCCGTGGCCTAAACGCTGGCCACGCATTTCGAACTTGGTCACCGGGCGGGATTCAGGACGCGGAACATAATTGCCTTCCTGCGACAGATTCGCCCAGCTTTCTAAACAGGTCATCACTTCCAGCATGTGCTCTGCATACGGCTCCCAGTCGGTCGCCATGTGGAAAACACCGCCCACTTTCAGTTTTTTGCGCAGCTTCTCTACGAATTCAGGCTGCACGATACGGCGCTTATTATGACGCGCTTTGTGCCACGGGTCAGGAAAGAATAGCTGCACCATATCGAGCGAGCCATCCGGGATCATTTTTTCCAGCACTTCGACCGCATCGTGACACATCACGCGCAGGTTGCTGACGCCCTCTTCGTGCGCCGTCGCCAGACAGGCACCGACGCCCGGCGAGTGGACTTCAATCCCGATAAAGTTTTGCTCCGGGTTCTGCTTCGCCATGGTGACCAGCGATGTGCCCATCCCGAAACCGATTTCCAGCACCACAGGCGCTGAGCGACCAAACAAGGCATCAATGTTCAGGGTTTCAGCCTGAAACTCCACGCCCATCACCGGCCAGAAGTTGTCCAGCGCAAATTGCTGACCTTTCGTCAGACGGCCCTGACGGCGGACAAAACTGCGAATACGGCGCATCGCGCGACCGTTCTCGTCGAACTCCGGTGAAATGACGTCGTTTTTCATGGTGTTTCCACTCCGATTGGCAAGACGCGGTACCCGCGCGCGGATGCCTGTGCTTTGGTCACTAAATATAAGGAAAGGCGCATTATCCAAACTTACTCCCGATTAGCAAGGCTTGCGGGCAGGAAATCGGTCAATACAGTGCGGAAAGTTCCGGTTTACAGCCAGACGGCAACTGTGATGTGATCAGCCCCGTCTCTTAACCCTGCCGGACTGTCATTTACCCATGTTGGAAGCCCCTGGTTTTATGGAAGCAAAACGTTTTTCACCGCTGGTACTCGACTGGTATCAACGCTATGGCCGTAAAACACTGCCGTGGCAAATCGCGAAAACACCTTATAAAGTCTGGCTTTCGGAAGTGATGTTGCAGCAAACGCAGGTAGCGACTGTCATCCCCTATTTTGAACGCTTTATGCAACGCTTCCCGACGGTGTCCGACCTCGCGGCGGCTCCGCTCGATGAAGTGCTGCATCTGTGGACCGGCCTCGGCTATTACGCCCGCGCGCGTAATCTGCATAAAGCGGCGCAGGTGATTGCCAGCGAGCACGGCGGCGTGTTTCCGACCACCTTTGATCAGATCCTCGCCCTGCCCGGCATTGGCCGTTCGACGGCGGGTGCGGTTTTGTCGCTGGCACTCAATCAGCACTACCCTATTTTAGACGGCAATGTGAAACGCGTGCTGGCCCGCTGTTATGCCGTTGATGGCTGGCCGGGTGAGAAGAAAACTGAAAACAGGCTGTGGGCCATCAGCGAAGAGGTGACGCCCGCAGAAGGCGTGGCACAGTTTAATCAGGCGATGATGGATCTGGGCGCGATGGTCTGTACGCGCAGCAAACCCAAATGCGAACTGTGCCCGGTAAAATCCGGCTGTGAAGCTTACGCACAGCATAGCTGGGCAAAATACCCCGGCAAAAAACCGAAGAAAACCCTGCCGGAAAAAACCGCCTTTATGCTGATGATCCAGCAGGAAGATAAAGTCTGGCTGGAGCAGCGTCCGCCGGTGGGTTTGTGGGGCGGATTGTTCTGCTTCCCGCAATACACCACCGAGGAAGAGCTGTCCCTCGGGCTGCAAAAATACGGTGTTACGCAAAATGCGTTGCAGCAGCAGACCGCTTTTCGTCACACTTTCAGCCATTTCCATCTGGATATCGTCCCGATGTGGTTAAATCTGCGAACAACGGCGGGTTGCATGGATGAAGGTGCGGGTCTCTGGTATAACTTAGCGCAACCACAATCCGTCGGGCTGGCCGCGCCGGTAGAACGCCTGCTGATGCAGTTAGCAAAACAGGCACCGGGCAAATAAAACCGCCCCAAAAGAATGATCGATAAGGAATCAGTATGAGCAGAACGATTTTTTGCACTTTTCTTAAGCGCGACGCCGAAGGGCAGGATTTCCAGCTTTACCCTGGCGAGATTGGTAAACGCATTTTCAACGAAATCTCGAAAGAAGCCTGGTCACAGTGGATGGCTAAACAAACCATGCTGATCAACGAAAAGAAACTCAGCATGATGAACCCGGATGACCGCAAATTGCTGGAGCAGGAAATGGTGAATTTTCTGTTTGAAGGCCAGGATGTGCATATCGAAGGCTATACCCCGCCATCCCAATAACGCTGACTCAATAAAGCTTTATCATTAATAGCTTAGGCAGATTTTTTCGGGGATCTGCTTCTTTCACCAGAAATGGTTTCAAGATGAAGAAAATTTTAGCTTTGCTGGTTATCGCACCGATGTTGATCTCCTGCTCCGGCAGCAAGAAAGACCAGTTCAACGAAGCTTATGTTAAAGACACCAATGGGTTCGATATTTTGATGGGGCAGTTCGCCCATAACATCGAAAACATCTGGGGCATGAATGAAGTGCTGATCGCCGGTCCGAAAGACTATGTGAAATACAGCGATCAATATTACACCCGCAGCCACATCAACTTTGATGCGGGTACCATCACCCTTGAAACGATTTCCGGTACCGATCCGGCCGCCAGCCTGCGTCAGGCGATCATCAGTACCTTGCTGGTCGGCGATGATCCGGGCAACGTTGACCTCTATTCGGACGCCAATGATATTCAGATCAGCCGCGAGCCGATGTTATATGGTCAGGTTCTTGATAACACCGGACAGCCGATCCGCTGGGAAGGCCGCGCCGCCAGCTTTGCGGATTATCTGATCCAGAATAAGCTGATGCGCCGCCAGTCCGGTCTGCATGTGATTTATTCCGTCACCATTCAGATGGTGCCAAACCACCTGAATCAGCGTGCGCATAAATACCTGCCGATGATCCGTGAAGCGTCTGCTAAATATGGCGTCGATCAGTCGCTGATCCTGGCGATCATGCAAACGGAATCGGCCTTTAACCCGTATGCGGTGAGTAACGCCGATGCCCTGGGACTGATGCAGGTCGTGCAGCATTCCGCCGGGGCAGACGTCTTCAAATCTGAAGGGAAATGGGGCAAGCCAAGCCGCAGCTATCTGTTTGATCCGCAGAATAATATCAATACCGGTACCGCCTATCTGGCGATGCTGCAAAACGTCTATCTGGGAAATATCAGCAACCCGACATCGCGTCGTTATGCCGTCATTACCGCCTATAACGGCGGCGCGGGCAGCGTGTTGCGCGTATTCTCCGGCAATAAAACGCAGGCGTTTAACATCATCAACAACATGGCGCCGGGCGATGTGTATACCACGCTGACAACCAAACACCCGTCCGCAGAATCGCGTCGCTACCTGTATAAGGTGAATAACACGCAGCGTAGCTATCGCCGCGTGGACTAGCCTTTGGCGAGGTCAGCAGCATAAAAAACGGAGGCTTTCGGGCCTCCGTTTTTATTGCATAATCAGTTAGTTACTTGCTGACTCATACTTATAATACGCGTACTTGCCATAATTATAATAATTTGATGTCCTGTTGATGACGGAGTTTAAAATCACGCCGCTGACACTGATATTATGCCGTGCGAATATCTGAATACTGGACTCCATTTCCCTGACCGTGCTCATCTCAAACTTAGCCACAAGCAGTGAGACACCGGCATATTTCCCTATAATGGCGGCATCCGTCACCGCAAGGATAGGCGGCACATCCAGAATAATGACATCATATTTTTTGGATGCCCATTCTAAAAGTCCGGCGCATTCTTCTCGGAGTAAAAGCTCAGAAGGATTCCGTGGGATTTTCCCACGCGTGATAATATCGAGACCTTCGACGGCCGTATTGTGTATTGCGGAGGAAAACTCCACGGTTCCGGCGAGAATATCGGACAATCCGAACTCATTCATTTTATTGAATAAGATATGTGAATAACCTCTTCGCATATCCGCATCAATATATAATACCTTTTTGCCAACCTGGGTTATCACTGCCGCCAGATTGGAGCTGATAAATGTTTTACCCACATCGGGGCTGGCACCGGAAATCATCAATACCTTGGAGCCGGCTTCGAGCATCGTAAAATGTAACGATGTCCGCAGGTTCCTTAATGCTTCTATCGCGCAATCCGCCGGATTTTCCAGCGCAAGTAATCCTCCTGTCGGCGATGATTTTGTCCCTGTATGATGCTTTTTATGTTGCCATAACGAAACAGGCACGCTGGAAAAAACATTTAATCCGATATCCTCAAGCATTTCTGCTGAATTTACCCCGCGTATCAGCGCAGTTTTAGCCAGTATAAATATCACTGATGAAACAGCACCCAAAAATGTGAAAACGAGAATAATGAGAAATTTACCAGGATTGACCGGCTTACGGGCGGTAGTGGCAGGATCAATGATATGTACGGTGCCGATGGTGCTTGCCTTACTGATATTAAGTTCCTGCTCTTTGTCCATAAGTTGCATATAGACAATTTGTCCTGACTGGACATCGCGGGTGAGCCGGAGTATTTCCTGTTGCGTCAGCGGTAATTTATCCACTTTTTTTGCCAGCGCATTTTTATCATTTTCCAGAACCTGTATTTTCTCCCGCAACGCAGAATAGGCCGGATGTTGTTTTGTATACAGTTTAGAGACTTCAGTTTCTTTTAATATGAGCTGATTAATTTGTCCGTCAAGTTGCACCATATTCTCAAGCATTGACTTGGCTTCCAGCGTCAGGTCAACAGAATTATTCATGCTTCGGTATAAATTGAGTTTTGTTTCCGCCTTATCAAGTTTCTCTCTGACCACGGGAAGTTGAGTTTTTAAAAAACCTAAACTTTTCTCTGCTTGTTCTGATTTTCTTTGAATGCTCTGTTCAGCATAGTTTTCGCTAACTTTTTGAACAATATTTTTGATTTGCTCGGGGTCAGAACCGGTAATATTGATGGTCAGCAGGCCGGTATCTTTTCCCTGATCCCGGATCTGAATGCGTTTCTGCAATTCACCGATAACTTCACTGACATCCCGTTTTTGTAATGAGAATGTATCCCCTGCCGATGATCGCAACTGAGTCACTTGCAGAGTCAATTCCGGTGTCTTAAGACGTTCCCCGACATTGCCTTGCGCAACGGCGCCCGAAGGGGTGGTCAGGCGGTATTGATTACGCCCTAAGTTTTCAAGCGTGTAGATTTCCCCGGTCACGCGGTCCGTTGTCTCGAATCTTTCTACCTGCAATTTCGGCACTTCGGCTGACATTAAACGATGTAACTTATTCCCCAGAAAGGGGAAACCGTTGAATCCAATTTGGGTGTCTAAATTCAGCTGGGCGACAGTTTTTCCAATCAACGTTCTCGATGTGATTAACTGGATTTCTCTCGCGGACACAGGCGTTTCAGCGGGCAACAACTCAGAAAGCGTGCGCATCACGCTGTTGCCGTTCGCCGGTTCGACCTGAACCAAAGCATCCGCATGATATACGGGGGTAGAGAGAAAAGCATAAAGCAGGCCAGTGAAAGAAAACGCAGCTGTCACCATCACAATGGTGCGGATCCTGTCGATAAGAAAGCCCACTATCTTTCGTAAATCAAGTTCATCGCACGCGTTTTGTTTTCCAGATTTACTTTCGGATTTACCAATCATGTTTCACCTGACGTTCTAAAACAGACTTCCAGCCGATAACAGATTCTTTTATAAGAGAGAACGCATATTCAAATGCGACAGCGCTT
Organism: Rahnella sp. BIGb0236; assembly: GCF_004364755.1. NCBI lineage: Bacteria > Pseudomonadati > Pseudomonadota > Gammaproteobacteria > Enterobacterales > Yersiniaceae > Rahnella > Rahnella sp. BIGb0236. The sequence continues at coordinate 43,961 of NZ_SOAO01000016.1, read as the reverse complement.
TTACCATAAGGATCGGGAATGTCTATTTTCTGGTTCCAGTAGCCTAATAACATGGTTTTGCCTCTGACTTCTGGCAAAAAATAACTGACCGATGAGATATGTGCCTTTTCCATAATAAGAATCAGATCAGAATCATGGCACATCTCACGGGTTAATTGCCGTGCTTTATGGTTTTGCAACGAAAAACCATGTTGTTCAGAAATGCGGCTCGCCATCGCATCAGCACCGTCACCGGCCAGCGCGGAAATACCTGCGGAGTGTATTGCTTTGGCAGGAAGTAATTGCTGAAGCATGGCCTCGGCAATAGGCGAGCGACATACATTTCCGATACAGACAATTAATACGGAATTAAACATAGTCACCTTTATTACCAGTTACGAAAATAATGAGCAGTTTCCGTCATATCATGGACACCTGTAATAGTCGGCAATAACTGGCCTATCACGCGGTTCCATTTTGTGAGGGGTGCTGTCGTCACATAAACAATATCGTAAGGCCGAAGCTGGAATTCGGTGCCCAATACCAGGGCTGTCGCATCGCTGGCATTTAACTGGTAGATATTGGCGATCTTATTTTTATCGCTGTTTTTCAATGTCCGTATGACAAAGATACCCGTCGCATCCGATGTGAGCTGATCGACACCTTCGGCGTTAGACAGCGCTTCGGTCAGGGTCATGCCACTGCGATCCATACGCAACGTGGTGGGTTTCTTCACTTCGCCCATGACAAAAATTTTCAGCTCGTCATTTCGCGGGATATACAAAATATCGCCGTCATTAAGCAGACGGTTCTGGCGCATGTCACCGTTTTTCATTAATGCCTGCAAGGAAATCTGCTCTTTCCCACCAGCATGGGACAGGACAACATTATTCCAGTCTGCTTTTTCGGCTAATCCCCCTGCCAGATTGACGGCATCCATCACGGTCATCGGGACATTTGTCACAGGCAATTGGCCGGATTTAACGACTTCGCCGGTGACATAGACCTTCTGCGAGCGGAACGCAGCAACATTGACATCAACCTGAGGCGACTGAATGAACTGTGCAAGCCTGCCGGCAATGTCGCTACGAATTTGCGCTGTCGTCTTGCCTGCCACTTTTACCATGCCAATGTAGGGATAGAATATTGAACCATCCGCATTCACCCAACTCCCTGATTCTCCGGCGCTTCGATACTGGCCAGCGGGTGTAGTCAGTTCGGGATGGTCCCAGACCGTAATGGTCAATATATCTCCAACACCGATCTGGTATTGGTAATTTCTGATATGTTGATCCAGTTCATTATTTACTGTTGCAACAACCGGCCGGTAAGCCAGCGTTTCGACAAGTTTCGGTGTTATAGGATATATATCAACAGCAGAGTTAATATCAAAAGGAATACCTTTTTCTTTAATGGTATTTTTATTTGATGTTTTTAAACTTATTCCCGGAGAAAGGGTGCAACCGCTCAACGCTACGGTAGCAGTTAATAAGATCATTGCGATCTTAACTGAGACATCCTTATGCATGGATTTCCATTGTTTTATTCGAAGTGGTTAGTTTGGCAATTTATAGGAACAGAAAGTAAAAAGCAACATAAGGAAACAAAACAGAACGCTAAGTTTCACGGAAAAATAAAACACTGTGATGGATATAACAAATAGCGCGCGAAGCATATAAAAAACGAATTGATTAATTCAGCTTAAAATACCATTCAGATTAATAGCATCATTCCAGACCCAATTTATTAACACCTCATTCCTGCAACAGATTTAAAATTCATATATATTCCTCTAAATAAATAAGGCAGGGTTTATAGCCCCGCCTTATTTAATTATTCGTATTTACTTACGCCAAAAAACTACTGCGCCACGACATACCCCATCACGCGCTTCCAGCCGACCGGTTTTTTCTCAATATACACACCCTGCAATTCAGGCGAGAAGCCCGGCAGCAGGTTGATCCCTTCCTCCAGCGCCATAAAGTAACGCTGTACTGCCCCGCCCCATAATTCTCCCGGCACGACACACAACACGCCCGGAGGATACGGCAGCGCGCCTTCTGCGGCGATCCTGCCCTCCGCATCTGCAATGGCGATCAGTTCGATGTTATCGCGGATAAATTCGTTGTGCGCATCCTGGGCATTCATCACCACCTGCGGGAAGCTCTTTTCGCGGAACATCTCTTTTTGCAGTTCTTTGACGTCAAAACTGACGTACAGATTATGCATTTCCTGACATAACTGACGGATGGTGTAGTTGCGGTAACGATCTTCGTTTTTGCGATACACCGTCGGCAGCACTTCACTGAGCGGCGCATCTTCTTCGATGTATTGCTCAAAGCGCACCAGTTCTTCCACCAGGAGTTGCATCTTGGCAGGCGTTTCGGCCGGGGTCAGCAGGAACAGGATAGAATTGAGATCGCATTTCTCCGGCACGATGCCGTTTTCACGCAGATAGTTCGCCAGAATAGTCGCAGGAATGCCGAACTGCGTGTATTGACCGCTGGAAGCATCAATACCCGGCGTGGTCAGCAACAGTTTGCACGGATCGACGAAATACTGTTTTTCCGCATATCCCTCAAAGGCATGCCAGCGTTCACCCGGCACAAAGTCGAAGAAACGGACATCGTTGGCCATCTCATTCGTCTCATGATCCTGCCAGCGTTTACCGGCCACCACCGGCGGCACGAACGGCAAAATCATCGAGCATTGATCGAGCAGCATTTTGCGGGTCTCGATACCCAGCTTCACGCATTCCATCCACATATGTTTTCCGCTGCCGCCGGCATGGATACGCGCATTGACGTCCAGCGCGGCAAACAGCGGGTAAAACGGGCTGGTAGAGGCGTGCATCATAAAGGCGTTGTTGAGCTTTTTATGGCTGCAATGGCGCTTTTGTCCCTTGATATGATTGTCTTTTTTGTGGATTTGCGAAGTCTGGGAGAACCCGGCCTGCTGCTTGTGTACCGACTGAGTGACAATAATGCCCGGATCGTTTTCATTCAGCTCCAGCAGCAACGGTGAGCATTCTTTCATCATTGGGATGAATTGCTCATAGCCGACCCATGCGGAGTCAAACAGGATGTAATCGCACAAATGACCGATTTTATCGACCACCTGACGGGCGTTGTACACGGTGCCGTCATAAGTGCCGAGCTGAATAATGGCCAGACGGAACGGGCGTTTCTCCTCTGCACGCTGTGGTGCCACTTCCCGGATTTGCTGACGCAGATACGCTTCATCAAAGCAGGCCGCGTCTATGCCGCCGATAAAACCAAACGGGTTGCGTGCCGTTTCGAGATACACCGGCGTGGCGCCCGCCTGCAATAACGCACCGTGGTGGTTAGATTTATGATTGTTGCGGTCGAACAACACCAGATCGTCGCGGGTCAGCAGCGCATTGGTCACGACTTTATTGGCCGCAGAGGTGCCGTTGAGCACGAAATAGGTTTTGTCGGCACTGAAGACTTTGGCGGCATATTTTTGCGCATCTTTCGCCGAGCCTTCGTGGATCAGTAAATCGCCCAGTTTGACGTCGGCATTACACATGTCGGAACGGAAAATGTTCGGGCCGTAGAAATCATAAAACTGGCGTCCGGCCGGATGGCGGCGGAAAAACTCACCGCCCTGATGCCCCGGGCAGGCAAATGTGGCGTTTTCCATCTCGACATACTTTTTCAGCGTATCGAAAAACGGCGGGAACAACGCTTCCTCATAACCCTGCGCGGCAGACTCAATCTGCGCGGCATAGAATGCCTGATTGGCATCCGACAAGGTGATCACGCCTTTCAGCGACGGTAAAAACTCAGGCGAAACCTGCTCGGTTCCCTGCACCGCGACAAACGCAGGAATGCCAAATCCCAGCGTTTCGATCTCCGCCAGTCTGCCGTGATTCAGATCGCCGACAGAAATAATGATGGCCGCCACGTCGGCGTAATCCGCACGGCGCAGGTCAACGACCAGACGCGAGGTCTGGAGATAAGGCGCGACAGAGATGCTAGCTGCTAGTTTTAAGTGTTTCATTCAGACTCTCAAACGGTTAAGTAAGAGGGTGTGCCAGGAGGCACGGCAATGAGCTGGTTCTTACGTCATGAAAGGCAGAGTGCGCAGAGTCCAGCCCGGCAAATGACGTTGGCTGAGCGCGCGATCGACAATAACGACGCGGCTCAGCCACGTCTGGCAGACAACAGTAAAATCAGAGAACCGCTCTGTTTATGCCTCTCTGTTTTTAATAATGCCTGTCAGCGGGCAAACGATAGCCTTACCGCATGAAAGGAACTGCAAAAGGAGGAAAACTGAAATCGTGGTGTTTACAGCACCCGGAGATCATCATCAGATTGTTTTTGCACTGAACAACAGCGCGATGTGATAAACCAGCCATGCCGCAACCCTCTTGAGCTGTCGCGTGAAAACGGGATCAGAGTTGTGTAATAAATCGGCGCAATAATGGCATCTTTTACCCCCCTGTTCAACCCTGCACAGGACGGGAATTTCTTACATAATGCGACATCCGCCAGCGCCGGAATTTCCTGCCTTTGGCGACATAATCCGGCGCTGCGCTGGCGCTTACGTAAGTTAAATCAACAAATCGTCGCAAAAAGCATCAGTCGGGTGACGAACCCCGCTGTTGTCACAAAAAGCCGTTGACGGCACAGGCCCAATACGGTTTAATGCGCCCCGTTGCCCGGATAGCTCAGTCGGTAGAGCAAGGGATTGAAAATCCCTGTGTCCTTGGTTCGATTCCGAGTCCGGGCACCATATTTAAAGAAACCCGCCTATGGCGGGTTTTTTGCTTTCTGCGTTAGTCCGGGTCCGGGTACGCGATTTAAAGAAACCAGCTTAACGGCTGGTTTTTTTGCTTTCTGCCTCAAGCTGCGAGCATAAAAAAGGCCGAAGAACGTTAAACATTCTTCGGCCTTTTTGCATCCGTCAGCGAGCAGTGGTCTGAATTTATCCGTACAGTTTCAATCTGGCAGTCTGTCTGGCAGAAGCCAGATCGGCCTGAACCATCTCGATCACCAGATCCTGTAATGAGGTTTCTGGCAACCAGCCAAGCTTGCGACGCGCCTTGGCCGGATTGACCGGCACCTGCCCGACTTCGGCCGGACGCATATAACGGGGATCCACCGCGACAATCACGTCTCCGACTTTTAACGCCGCTGCGACCGGGCTGATAATCGCGGCAATCACCCCTTTTTCCTCCACTCCCTTACCGACAAACCGCAGCTTGATCCCAAGCTCGAGCGCCGCAAAGGTCACGAACTGACGGACCGTAAACTGCACGCCCGTCGCGATCACGAAGTCCTCAGGTTTATCCTGCTGCAACATCAGCCACTGCATTTTGACGTAATCCCTCGCATGCCCCCAGTCGCGCAGCGCATTGAGATTGCCCAGATACAGACATCCCTCCAGCCCCTGCGTGATATTGGCTAAGCCACGGGTAATTTTGCGCGTCACAAAGTTTTCGCTGCGACGCGGCGACTCATGATTAAACAGAATGCCGTTGCAGGCATACATCCCGAAGGTTTCGCGGTAATTCACCGCCGTCCAGAAATCACTGATTCTGGCGACCGTCTCCGAAGGTGGAAGCGTAAATGTCACCATTTCATTGATGGCCAGGTCGTTAACCAGCCCGCAGAGCGCGGAAGATGAGGCATGATAATAACGTGTTGTACGTTCGAGCCCCTGAGAGCGGATGGCCTCAAGCATTCTCAGTGCGCTGAGCGCGGCACCGGGTAACGGCGAGTAAGCCGTCGTCTCACTGGTGATATCCAGATTATAAATTTCATCAGCCCGGATTAACGCCAGGAATCTCCCAAGATCCTGAAGTTCACCCCAGCCATAATGATGAATATGAAAATCAGGATAATTTGCCTGTAAGTTCTCACAGGAAAACTCAGCATCAGGCAACGGGCTGTGCAGAATAATACCGTGGACCCTGTAGCCCTTTTTAAGTAAAAGCTCAGCCAGATAGGAGCCGTCCTGTCCGGTGATATTGGTAATAAGAGCGACCTTAGACATAGTAAACCCTTAGATTACAATTTAAAAACGCATCCGGCGGGATGTACGATTATAATTGCAAGGTTATGTTGAGTAAGATGAATCGCAGAATAAAAAGTCAACGACAGGAAAATAACCAATAATAAAATTTTAATAAACGATGCGTTTTCGTTCATTAAAGTCTTGCCATTTAGCTTTGATATATTCGTCCAGTTCATCATGAAATCGTTGTGCAGAGAACTTTAAGGCATTTTCTCGACAGTCCAACGGAAGAATAGAGTCTTTAATGATATCGAAGTGATGTACGGCCTTGATCAGTGATTCCACCGTCTGCTCGGAGAAAAATACCCCGGTAGCCTTCTGTTCACCGTAAGGTCTGATGGTCTCCAGGGCACCGCCCTTGCCAAAGGCAATCACAGGCGTGCCGCTGGCCTGTGCTTCAACCGGCGTAATGCCGAAGTCTTCTTCTGCAGCAAAAACAAATGCCCGCGTACGCCTCATGTAATCTTGCATCACGTCATCAGGCTGATAGCCCAGTATTTCGATATTACTGCCCGCTTTGGCTTTTATTTTAGCCATTTCGGAGCCGTCACCGATCACAACCAGCTTCTTATCCGGCATCTGGCTGAATGCCTCAACAATCAGATCGATACGCTTATAAGGCACCATGCGTGAAGCGGTAAAATAGAAATCTTCTTTGTTCTCCTGCAAGGTAAAGCGATCAACATCAACAGGCGGATATATAACATCAGCATCGCGGCCATAGACCTTCTTAATCCGGCGGGCAATAAACTGGGAATTGGCAATAAAGTGATCAACACCATTGGCTGTCCGGTAATCCCAGATCCTGATTTTATGTAAAAACCAGCGGGCCAGTTTGCCTTTCAAGCCTTTATTCAGCCCTGCTTCACGCAAATATTGGTGCTGAAAATCCCATGCGTAGCGGATCGGAGAATGTACATAGCTGATGTGTAGCTGGTCGGGGCCGGTAAGCACACCTTTGGCAACCGCGTGACTGCTGGAAAGCACAATGTCATGCCCCGTCACATCGAGTTGTTCGATGGCCAGCGGCATCAGTGGCAGATACTGCTGATACTTCTTTTTAGCAAAAGGTAACCGCTGAATAAAAGAGGTCGTCGCTTCTTTACCATAGAATTTCTTGCGGGATTCATCAGAAAGAAAATCGACAACAGAATAAATATCGGCATGGGGATATAATTTAATAAACTCCGCAATAACTTTTTCAGCCCCGGCAAATGTCACCAACCAGTCAGCAACAATCCCAACACTCACATCATGTGACATAATTTAAACCTTATAAAATAAAAAGTGAGCAACACAAACCCACAGCGAGTTATTATCACTCACTTTAATAAGATGTTTTAAGGGTTACATACTACGAAGGATGGAAAGAATTCTTCTGGTTTGTTCCTGCATTAATTTTGTATTTGCGCGGGACTCAACGTTTAACCGGACTACCGGTTCAGTATTCGAACTACGAAGATTAAAACGCCACTCATCAAATTCAAGGCTGATACCGTCTGTATGATCGACGTGAACCGCCTCTTCTTCATACATGGCCAATACACGGGCAATGGATTCTTTTGGCTGCTGCAGATAACTGTTTATTTCGCCGGAAGCAGGATAAGCGGTGATACGATCGTTAATCAGTTGGCGCAGGGATTTGCCTTTAACATGCAATAACTCGGCGACCAGCAACCAGGGGATCATCCCGCTGTCGCAGTAATAGAAATCACGGAAGTAGTGATGGGCGCTCATCTCACCGCCATAGACCGCATCTTCCTGACGCATACGCTCTTTGATAAAAGCATGCCCGGTTTTCGACATGACTGGCACACCGCCCGCACCGGTGACAATATCAATGGTATTCCAGCTCAGACGTGGGTCGTGGATAATGCGTGAGCTGGGATATTTTTCCAGGAAAGCATCCGCCAGCAGGCCAACGATGTAATAACCTTCGATAAAGTTACCGGCATCATCAAAGAGAAAACACCGGTCAAAATCACCGTCAAAGGCGATTCCCATATCCGCGTTATGTTTAATGATCGCGTCCGTTGTATCCTGGCGGCATTCAGGCAGCAACGGATTAGGAATACCGTTCGGGAAAGTGCCATCAGGCTGATGATGCACTTTGATAAATTCAACCGGCGCACCGGCTTGTTTAAAGCGTTGCTCTATTGCATCGATGACATGGCCTGCGGCACCGTTGCCTGAATTAACCACCAGTTTGAGCGGACGGGTAAAATTGTTTAAATCGACGTAACTCAAAAGCTTATCAACGTAAGCATCCAGCACCGTGGCTTTCTCATAACTTCCGCGCTGCGCCTGGTCAACCGGTGCGAAGGTATTGGCTTCCGCCAGTGCCTGTATATCCCTCAACCCTGTGTCACCGCTGATCGGTTTAGAATCCTCACGTACCAGCTTCATGCCGTTATAATTCATCGGATTATGACTGGCCGTGACTTCAATACCGCCATCCAGGCACAAATACGAGGTGGCAAAATAGATTTCTTCTGTGCCTGTCACACCAATATCAACAACATCGGTGCCGGCATCCTGCAATCCCCTTGCCAGTGCGAGTTTTAATGCCTCACTGGTCAGACGAACATCGCCGCCTAATACCATTTTTTTCGGCTTCAGATATTCGCCATACGCGCGGCCGATCCGGTAAGCAATTTCTTCATTTAATTCGACGTCTAATTCACCGCGAATATCGTAAGCTTTAAAACACGTTAATGTACGTGACATATTTCATCCCCAAATTAACAGCGACCATAGTGATCTTTTATACGGATAATATCGTCATCTTCCAGATAGGAGCCTGACTGGATTTCTAACAGTTCGAGCGCAATCTTCCCGGGGTTTTCCAACATATGTTGGGCACCAATGGGAATAAACGTGGATTGGTTTTCGGTGAGTAAATAGACGTTATCGTCGACCGTCACTTTTGCCGTACCGGAGAGCACAACCCAGTGCTCCGCGCGGTGGTGATGCATTTGTAAGGAGAACTGACCGCCGGGCTTAACGGTGAGACGGTTGACGTGGTAGCGTGGCCTGCTGACCACTTTGTCGTTTTTCCCCCACGGGCGATAAGATTCACGATGTACGCGATGCTCGCCGCGTTCGCTTTTCTTCAGAAACTCGACCACTTTTTTGACGTCCTGCACCTGCGACTTATCAATAACCAGTACGGCATCTTTGGTATTGACGATCACCAGATTCTCAACGCCGACGGCCGCGACCAGTTTTTCATCCGTGTTGATGTAGCAGTTACTGGCATGGTGCGTAAACACATCACCGGACATGACATTGCCCTGCGCGTCTTTGCCGTTGACATCCCACAATGCCGACCACGAACCGACGTCATTCCAGCCCGCATCCAGTGGTACAACAACCGCATCAGTGGTTTTTTCCATGACGGCATAATCAACAGATTCGTCCGGACAGGCGACAAAGGCCTGCTTATCCACGCGAATAAAATCCTGCTGCGGATCCGTCTGTGAGGTGGCGACAGACTTCTGGCAGGCTTCCAGAATATCGGGGCGAAACTGACCCAGTTCTTCCAGAAAACGACGCGCCCGAAACAGGAACATGCCGCTGTTCCAGTAATATTCACCGCTTTCCAGATACTGCATAGCCGTGGCTAAATCCGGCTTCTCAACAAAGCGCTGCACGCGATACGCAGGCGCCTGTGGATCGCCCATCTCACCGCCACGCTGAATATAGCCATATCCGGTTTCAGGCTCAGCAGCGACAATCCCAAAGGTCACCAGCTTGCCCTGATCGGCGAAAGGAATCGCATGTTGCACCGCACGGTGAAACGCCGCGCAATCGCCAATCACGTGGTCTGCCGCCAGTATCAGCAGCAGCGGGTCGCCGCCCTGCGCAATGGCGCTCAGGGCCGCCAGAGTAATTGCCGGTGCGGTATTACGCCCCACAGGTTCCAGAATAATATTTTGTGATAATTGTCCGATATGACGTAACTGTTCAGCCACCAGAAAACGATGCTGCTCATTACAAATCACCAGCGGTTCGGAAACATCCAGTCCTTTTAAACGGATGACCGTTTCCTGCAGCATAGAATTATCGCCATAAAGACGAAGAAATTGTTTTGGATAAAGCTCACGAGACATTGGCCACAAACGGCTACCGGTGCCGCCAGCCATGATTACTGGAAGGATCATGATTACCCTCTATATTAATTCAACTACAGAATAATGAGATGGCAAGCTGCAGTGGAAATAAAAAACCACTTTATGAAAAATAAAAGTTATTAGTGATTATTTATACTATTATCTTTAAATTTCATTTCGGCAGTTGATGACCATTTAAGATTATCCGATTGATAATCTTTGGCTACAGGAAGTATTTCTTTTGAAGATTGGAAATTATTACGTTCAATAATTAATTTTTCATCACACTGAATAACTCTAATATAATATCCTTTAATCTTACCAACATGGTTTTTGTCTACGGAGAAATTATTCCCAACAATAAATAAATTGGATAATCGTTTAGAACTATCATAAGCCAGTGTTGAGACCCCAAGAAGACAATTGACTATAGTGTTATTTTCAAAGACAACATTATCTATTCTTGAAGATTTGTTCGGTTTTGGCCAAAAGCGAATTCTTAAAGCACCCGATTCATTTGATTCACCTAATACGCCGATGAAGGAAAATTTATTATTTTTAATAACCACATTCGCTATATATGAATCTTCAGGGGAATTTTTATCGTCAGTAAGGTAAACTCCACCTTCTCTAGAACCTACTATGACATTTCTATTTATGAAAATATCATTAGCATAAGAGTAAACTTTTATTCCGCCTTTACAAGAGACTATACGATTATCATTGAAAGTTATATTTTGCGCTTTATTTCCCTTGTCAAACGAGCCCGCGGACAAAGCGTCATCACCAACATCATGAACGAAATTACGTTCTGCAGTTACATTTTTAGAACGATAAAAATGTATTCCATCTGTTCCAGAAAGGCCTGCTATTAGCCCCTTATGATCATGTACATAGCAATTTTTGACTATTACATTATTCGAAAAGTCAACATGTATCCCATATCCGAGACCATAGCATTCTTCAACATCATCGATCAGTAATGGATCAGCGTTACTTACATACAGTCCCTTGGGTCCAGCCCTGCCCGTATACAGAGAAGAATTAAGTCTTTTCAAGGTATAACCGGAAAGTAAGACTTTAGACTTGGTTGATTGAAACAATGGTTTACTGTAGACAATTCCATTTAAAAAATGATTTAAAAGAAAAACTGTCTTCCCCTTACCAAAACCTGAAAAGCTTAGAAAACCATCCCTAAGGGTCAAAGTTCTTGTTAAAAGATAATTATTAGGTCGACTCTCTTTGATTGGGATACCAGAATTTAATGCTAATTCAATGGAATCTGAACTATCAGTTTTACCATCACCAACAGCTCCAAAATCGGTTAATTCAAGCTCTATATCGTAAGGTTTCCAAACGCTGCCATCCAATGAAGTTATCAGACCTTGTCCAACGGAGCGTAGCCCCTCATATATAAAAACAACCACCTTATCCTGATGAGAGTTAGCTGATGAAACAAAAAAATAATCGAAATTTGAAGATGGTGATTTATTTTTTAGCTCCTGCTCAGTGAGAATATTTTTCAATTTTAGCTTCAAGATTTCTTTGTTAGATCTTATTTTTTCACTAAAATTTTCAGGAGGTTCGGAGGCTATCGCAGTTGAAGTAATACCTTTTGTTAGGTAATAATAAAAAAAAACGGATACTCCATATTTTATAAGATTCCTTTTAGTAACAGCCATTCTACCTCCCCACTACTTAATAAGGCAATGCAAGGAAAGCAACTAGTTAACATATCAAAAAGAACGTCTAAACTAGCATTTTAAGCATCTTATCGGTTCTTGTTTCGTAAGTATATTCTTTTGCCAAAGCGAGACGTTCATCCAAAGGGACAATATCACCAGAAATGACAGCATCAACGGCCATAACAAACTCCAATTCATCTTTACCAATCTTAACAACATTATGAAATTCCTGAATTGAAGAAAGAGCCACACTTACGATAGGTTTTCCAGCTGCTAAATACTCAAAGAATTTCATAGGGAACATATTGTCTGTATACTCGTTTAGATTATTCGGCAATAATGCAACGTCAAAATACTTGAGATATTGAGGAAGAACATTATAAGGCTTAGGTCCAAGAAGGTGGATATTTTTGTGTGCTTTAAGAATATCGATTTTTGTTGATGGATCACCTTCCCCAACCTCACCTATAATTACAATACTGTATTGTGGCCTTTGGGTTGCAAGGTAACTTATAAGATCCAAATTTATTTTATATGAACTTACCGCACCAATAAAACCTAGGATAGGAGTATTGATTTTTTTTAAATCCTCCGGAATAACATAATCCTTTGTTACAGCAGTATTGAAATGTACATAGTCTGCAACATTTGAAAAATAATGTATATTATCATTCCATTTTACTCTATTTTCTTTTAACTGCAACGCTGTTACAAATATTATATTTGCTTGTTGTATTAATGTTTTCTCCTCACGCTCTAAAACATCAATAGGCATTCCAGGTTGAGCTTTAATCTCATCAACGCAATGATAAATTGTTTTTGAAAAATCACTAGGATTTAAAAACTCAGTGGTTAATGGATTATATGTCCATAACCAAGGTTTTTTGAAGCCAAGTAATTTACTCCACATTTTTACAAAAAAACTTAGGTAGAATTTATTGAAACTCCTGACAGCACGGTATTCATTCCATGGTAAAGTTATTGGAGACCATACCCATATATTTTCTTGTACTTTCTTCGGTGGTTTTACTGCTTTAAACAATTTCCTTAAAATCCGACTAAAATCTTTTTTATTTAAACTAGGCTTTCGTAGACCCAGAGAGTCTATATAAAGGACTTTGTATCCTCTACGAGAAAACTCAACGGCAACATGCTGTTTATTAGTCCAAAATGGATTATCCCAGTCTGCAGTTGAAAGCAATACTATTTCTTTATTATCATTTTTCATCAATTTTCCTTAAATATTTTACTGGATTACCTGCATAAATACTATATGAGTCTAAATTACCTCTAACAACAGAATTAGCCCCTATAACTGTATGAGTACCAATAAACGTCCCCTTCGTCACTATAGTGCCAGCGCCAATCCATACATCTTCAGAAATGATAATATCTTCTTTTGTATATCCTTGATCTCGAATTTTTTTATTACCATCTCTGAACTGATGATCCGAATCATAAAAACAAACGTTTTGTCCAAAAAGGCAATCATCACCAATAGTCAGCTTCTTATGACAAATGACGTGATTATTTTCATTAAAAAAAACACCGTTACCGATAGTTAACTCTCCCCCAGAACAATGTAAAACTGTATTTTTTGATAAAAATACTCTGTCGCTGTCACCTTTTATATGAATACGTCCGCCATTTGTTATTTTTATTTTTGCGCCTGATGAAATATATAGTCTCATTGGATTTATCATCAAACTATTTCCGTACTTGATTTTTACCAAGAGACATTTAATGAAAGATATAAGGAATCTAAATCTAATTTTCCTGAGCACAATCACCCCCTTTTATGCCTTATTATTTCAGCGAAATTTCGCCGCAAAGAAGGTGTCATAATAACTACACCAGACCAGAAAATGGAAAAAACCAATCCATTAATTAAAATATTTAAATATATATTCGAAACGGGAATTTCATAAAAACAAATAAAGATATAAGTAACTGAACTCATGAGGATAATGTAAAATTTCTTACTAATCTCTTTCCATATCCCAAGTGAATAAACGCATCCAATAAGTGTAATTAATCCATATAAGGAATATCCTAACCCAAGGGTCATTTCATTAAAATGTTGATAAAAAAGCATATTAAAAGAAGCGTTTACAATTAGACCTAACGTCATTATTAACATTACTATTTTATTCTTGAATTGAGCATTCAAAGCCTTTATTAAAACGTAACTTATGACATTTGCCCATAGCCCGAGTGACATCCCTTGCAAAATATGTGTAGTCACCACTATTGAAGTCGAGTCGAATTTCCCCCTCGCAAATAATATCGTTACAACTAGATTTGCATGGATCCCCAAAAATAATGAGACAGGTACGGCAAAAATTATTAATAAACTAAAGGTGTCAATGAGCTTTGATTTTATATTTTCAGGTTGCAACCCCCCCCAACTAGCCAGTCCTGCCAAAGCAACTGGTGTAGACACAACTAACAGAAGGGTTTCAGTGATAAATTTTGCATAATCCAACGCGGATACTGCCGTAATACTAATTAAAGTTGCCACTGCGCGTTCAACAGCAATATTCCCTTGGTATAAAAAAGGCAACAAAATAAGAGGTTTTAGTGTCGTCCAAAAATTAAAAATCACATCTTTTAGAATATTTTTATCAACTTTTTGTGGAAAATTCAAAATACCTTTACTTAGCCCTCTAATTAAAACCCAAATAAAGAAAACTAAATAGCTGAATGTAAATCCCCATGCAAGGTAGACTGGGTTACCAATTATATAAGCGAATAGAGCCCCTAATAGCATACCAAAATTTTGTATTGAAGGCCGCATGGACATAGGAAGGAAGTCATCATGAGCCATTTCTACATAATTTATTAATGCTGAACTAAGATAAAGTGTAATTCCCAAACTCATTATGATTAGCATCGATCTGGATAACTCTCTTGTCCTTTCGTCTAGCCCAGGAGCAATGATAGTAAGCCAAAAGTCTACAAATAAAATTGCACAAGAAGTTAAAACTACAGAAAATATAAGGAATATTGCCTGCATAGACCAAAAGAAAAGCTGTCCTTTATTTACGCTTTCCGAATAAAATTTTTTATAGAGCGGAATAAAAGCCGTCAGGCTATCACTCACCAAGAAATTTACCGGTACCAGTGTTCCAGTTTGTGCTACCCGGTAAGCTCCGTTAATATACCCAGTGCCAAATAGTGCGGCAACAATAACTTCTCTGATAAGCCCTAAAGCTTTGGAAAGTAAATTACCGCTAATTAATGAAACTATTGCCTTCCTCACGAGTTAGTCCTTCGTCTAAAAATCTTTTTCAATGAGATTTTTGTATTTAGCGGCCGCATATTTTAAAGTGTATTCATCGGGTAAATAACATTTTTTATTTTGCAAGTCATTAGCGAGCAAAAGTTCTATCTTGTTCGCTGCAGTTCGATAATTCAGAGGATCGACTAGATGGATATTTTCTGATTTAAATAGTTTAACTTGGCTTGATAATACTATTGGCACACCTGTTGCCGAGGCTTCTAAAATATTTAAAGGAAGTCCTTCTATTCGATTAGTTAAAAAAAGGAAAACATCACTTATTGATTCAACTTTTGCCAACTCTTCTCTTTTTAAAGACCCGAGAAACTTAACATAGTTATTTATTCCAAGAGTATTAACTAAGCTCTTCAGCTTATCTTCTTCCGGTCCACTCCCCACAATGATGTAAATAAACTCACTTTTGTTACTTAGTAATTCAATTGTTTTAATGCAATTATATACACCTTTTTGCGAATGTAATCTGCAAGCTGTTAATATTATTTTTTTTCCATGAGGAATATTGTATAAATCCTTTATTTCTTTTTCATGGTGATAATCACTTCTGAATAACTCGGAATCAATACCATTGCTAATTAAAGATATTTTACTCTTATCAATAAAACTTTCGTAAGGCCATCGATTAAAGTCTCCATATACTTGCTCACCGATACCAACAATGTAATCAAATTTATTGTAATTAGTGAAATCCCGACACAACCAAAAAATATTTTTGGGTGATGTCAAAAAACCTTTCAATGTTCTTGTTTTCAATTTTGAGATAAACTCTCCCCAGGCTGTGCCATGCACCTGAATCAAAAATTTTATATGTGGATTCTTGCGCTTAAGTTCAATCACACCATAGGCACCCGTACTGACACTAAAAACTGTATCACAGTCTTTAAGGTATTTTTCCTCGAAAACTTCTCTAGAAGACTTCCACCATCCGTAGGAGTATTTTCCGCTTTTAACATTATCAATGAATAATACTTCAATTCCATCGATGTGATGTAGTCCAATATGCTCTTTCGTTTTAGTGGTAATAATTCTTACGTTACTTCCTAGATGATGTAAACCTTTAGCAATATCCCAGGCCACAACCTCCATACCACCAAGTCCGTGCATAGGCAATGATCTTGTGAACATTACAACATTATTCATATTTACATCTCAATTATGATAAATTGACAAACACCCTATCGGGATTAGGATTTTCTACTGAGCTTGTTTATAAATAGCAATAATAGTGATGAACATAAACCAAGCATAATAGGAGGAGCAATAGCGCCAAATGATCCTCTGAAAATTATAAATGAAAATGATGACAACCATAAACCGATGAAGTAATAATATGAAACTTTAGCCTTCCTGAGGAAAGAATCCGCACGGCCTGTAATAATGCCTAAAATCAAAGCGCCTAATATAACAAATATCATATCTCCAGCATAATATAGTTCACCAACAAGAGGAGCACTTAAATTAGTATAAAAATACCCTTGATGCTCCGCCGCAAGCATACCTAAATTCGTTGGTTTAGATTCCCATAGACTTCGTGGTATAAAAAAACTAATACCAGCAATAAAATTAATACCCCATGAATATCCAGTATCGCTAACAAATCTGACGATATTCACTAATTGTTGAAATGAATCGAAATCTAATCCTTTTACAACATAATCAGATAGATCATAGGTATTGTAATTATTGGAACTTTCGCCTAAATGCTTAACCAGAGGGAATAGTATGAATAAAAATATAGGCGATGCCACAAATAGAATTGCTAACGATAATCTGCTTTTCATTTTGTTAAATATTACAGCTACTGCTATAGCCATACTTAAAAAGTGAAAGCGTGGACTCGAAAGCGGACTATTTATTATGAGATTGATAACAATACACAAGAAAAAAATACAATATGTAAACTTACCAAAACTCTTATCTACATTTTTTATCCTATTCACCCAAAAACATAAATACACTACCAGTATTCCAAATGCGCAAAACTTAGAAAGAGCATATAGCATGGGTAAAAAACCATCTGAGTAAACCAGATCGCTAATGACAGACCTTCCCATGAAAAATGAAGAAATGCCGACGATACTTATGAATAACATAGATGGGATCATTAATAAAAAAGCAATAATATTAGTTTTTACGTCAATTCTTAGATCAGATTGGCTATTTTCATTATAATCACTCAGGCTATTTTTTTTGTAGGCTATAGAATAACCTAAAAACAAGAAAATGCTAAACAAGCAAGTGATGTAATTAACAAAAGATATTTCTTTATGTAACGGATAATTATTCCACGGAAAAACATTATTCACATATTGTAAGTAAGAAGGAAAGACAAAAAACCAAACTAAAAAAATAACCCACTGAGAGATAAAGAGACCTACTTTATTCCTTAAAAGCAATAATATAAACAGCGTTAAATTCAGTGAAATTAAAATGAAATATGATATTTCAGGCATTATTAGTTCTCTCACCGATCATGACAATCATCTATCTCATTTCCCTATTTAATATAGGCCATATTAATTTACACATCGAGATGTTAATTAGCCACTTAAATTTAAGCTCAAGCAAGGGACATCACTTAATTCATATTCATAACGAATTAAATGATGCCTTGTTTATTCATTTATTTAATATTATTTACTATTGTCCGATGAATATGTATAGCCATAATTGTTATACCCATATTCATGGTAGTTCGCGGCTTTCTTTACAACACGGTTCAGGATACAACCTTTTACTATTATTCCACTTTGCGCTAATCGACTTATACTAACTTCTACCTCTTTAGCTGTATTAATCTCAAAGCCGACCACTAATAATGTAGTTCCTGCATAGCGCCCAATGATGGCTGCCTCTGTAACAGCTAAAATCGGAGGTGTATCAATGATAACCAAGTCGTAATTATCAGAAGCCCAGTTCAAAAGGTTTTCAAATCTTGAATTTGTTAGTAATTCCGCTGGGTTTGGTGGGACTTTTCCTCTGGAAATATAATCAAAACTTATTCCAGATATTTTCTTGACCACCTGATCAATTGATGATGAACCAGACAATATATCCGATAGTCCAATATCATTATCAACACCCAAATCCCTATGTGAGTCTCCCCGTCTCATATCGGCATCGATAAGAATTACCTTCTTACCAACTTTTGATATTACCTCAGCTAAGTTACTACTGATAAATGTTTTCCCAGCCTCAGGACTGGCCCCAGATATCATAAGAAGGTTATTTTTGGCATCCAGCATAGCGAAATGGAGACTAGTTCGGAGACTTCTGATAGCCTCAATTGCTAGGTCAGCTGGATTCTCACACGCTAACAATTTCGGATTATTAATAGCTCTATTTTTATCTTTTATATTATTTCTCTTAAGCGACCATTCCGAAACTGGCACGCTTGCATATACGGTAATGCCTAGCTCTTCAAGCTGTTCTGGAGAATATAAACCTCTACGCAGCATAAATATTGTGAAAACGACGCCAAATGATAATAAACCACCTAAAACCAGACCCATTAAAATCACTAAGACTTTTCTTGGTTTTACTGGTTTAGGTTCTGTAACTGCATCATCAATTATCCTCACATTACCAATTGCACTTGATTTCGCAATATTTAATTCTTGCTGCCTGTTCAGTAGTTGCATATAGACTGCTCTTCCTGACTCAACATCACGACTGAGGCGAAGAACTTCTTGCTGTGTTGTTGGCATACTCGAAACTTCATCACTTAGACGATTTTTCTCTTGTTTAAGTGTTTCTCTCTTTTCAAGTAAAGATTTATAGATAGGGTGGTCTTTAGTATATAGCTGGGATATTTCAGCTTCCCGGAATGTTAGCTCATTTAACTGATTATCCACATTGACAATTTGATCTAGTACAGCCTTTGCTTCCATTGGCAAATCGATTGTGTTCTTCTTTTGCCTATAATTATTGAGTCTATCCTCAGCCACATCCAATTCACTTCTAACTTTTGGCAATTGTAATTTCAGGAAGTCTAAACTCTTTTCATCTTGTGCTGCCTGCCTGTCAATATTTTGGGTCAGATAATTTTGGGTAATGCTATTTAATATTTTTTTGATCAAAATAGGATCTGTACCCATGACAGTTAGTGCAAGCATCCCACTATCTTTTCCTTGCTCAGAAACGCTATAGTTATCTTGTAAACTATTGATGGCCTCAAGCTTCGTGATAGATTTTATCTCGAACTTATCATCTACCTTCGCATCAATGCTATCAACTTTAATCGATATTCCGTGACCATCTAAGAGTTTACCTACTTCGCCTTTTAATTCAAAATCATCTCCTGTTATAACATAATTATTTGCATCGACTACTGTCAATGTTACTTTAGGATCTTTGTCTCCATCTCGCGGCAAATAAAGTCGACTTACCTCAAGACGTCCTGACTTCTGTCCTGTTAATCTTGCCCATCCTCTGCCAAAAATGGGGAAATATTCCTGCTTAATAACTATCTGTAAGTTTAAATCACTTATTGTTTTACCCAATATCATTCTTGACTGTAATAGCGTTATTTCAGGTGCAGACTGCGGAACTGCATCTGGTAATACTTGATTCAAACTTTCAAGTATGGCATTACCAGCTTTTTGTTCTACTTGTACGAGCGAGTCAGCCTGAAATACAGGAGTCGCAAATAATGCATAGATCACAGTAAGAAGAGTAATAAAAGCGGTGATTACAATGATTAATTTTCGATGATCAATTACTTCACCTAAGATACGGCGCATTGTAATTTCATCTGATTCAGTTAGATTCTTTTTGTTCAAAATATCTTGAGGCATATTTTATTTACCTGATCAATTATCCATTCAACTTTTTTAGCCAAGCCTGGCAGGCTTGGTCAATTAGTCGATAAACAGATTCAAAGGCTTCCTGACTCTTACGATAAGGATCTGAAATTTCCCTACCACCATTCCAGTGTCCAAGCAGCATGATTTTGCCACGCGCTTCTGGTGCAACGCGGCTTATCTGTTCCTGATGGGATTTCTCCATGACTAAAATGAGGTCGTATTGCCTGCCTAACGCAGATGTGAACTGAGTTGCATGGTGACCATCAAGCTGTAATTGATGCTTTTGAGCCACCTCAACCGCAGAGGGGTCTGCTGGTTTGTCGACCAATGCAACTGTTCCAGCCGAGTCTATTTTCTTGTCGGGTAATAATTGTCTTAATAATCTTTCCGCAATCGGAGAGCGACATATATTTCCCGTGCAGACAATTAATATTGAGTCAAACATTATGGATTCCATTGCCGTACAAACCGTCCGGCCTCGATCATGTCATGCACTCCCGTAATGGTCGGGACAATCTGCGAAATGACACGATTCCAGCGAACAATCGGCGCAGTGGTGACATAAACAATATCATAAGGCTGAAGCTGGAATTCCGTACTCATCACCATGGAAGAAGCATCTTTGGCATTCAGCTGATAGATATTAGCTATCTTGCCTTTCTGGCTTCCCTTCAGTGGCCGGATAACAAATATCCCGGAAGCATCCGCCATACTTTGGCTAATCCCTTCTGAATTGCCTAATGCCTCGGCGAGCGTCATCCCGCTACGGTCCATTTTCAACGTGCTCTGCTTAGTGACTTCGCCCATCACAAACACTTTCAGGTCATCATTTCGTGGCACAAACAGAATATCGCCGGGGTAAAGCAAGCGGTTCTGTGTGAGGTCCCCTTTCTGCATAAGAGCCTGAAGAGAAATTTGGGTATCCTGACCGTTATGGTTGAGCACGACGTTACGCCAGTCTGCGTCAGGCGCTAAGCCCCCTGCGGCATTAATGGCATCAATCACGGTAAGCGGAATATTGGTAATAGGCTGTTGTCCGGACTTGATGACTTCACCGGTGGTATAAATTTTCTGCGAACGGAACGCCGCAATACTGACGTCAACCTGCGGACTTTCAATATACGTCGCAAGACGACTGCTGATCTCCTGACGTACTTCCGTCACAGTTTTTCCGGAGACCTTCAGTTTCCCGATATAAGGATAGAAAATTGTCCCATCGGCATTTACCCAGTTCCCCGTATCACTGGCACTGCGGTATTGCCCGGCTGGCGTGGTCAGTTCAGGGTGGTCCCACACGGTGACCATCAGGACATCACCAACACCAATGCGGTATTGGTAATTTTGCAGTTGCATATCCAACTGAGGGTTTGGCCGTGCCTGAACAGTGAGCGGGCGCAACTGGTCGATTAAACTCGGCGTCATCGGGTAAACGTTGACTAATTTATCAATGTCATAATTGCTATCCGTAGGTTGAACAACGTCTTTACTCATTGTACTTAACGATTGTCCTGGAATAATCGTACACCCGCTTAGTAACAAAGCCCCGAATAATGCAGAAATCTTAAACGTATTATTTTTCATAAAATCCATATCATGTGGTTCAACAGAAATTGATGTTGGCCATGACGCTAACGGTTAGCAGCCAATACATGAGAGTGATGCATTATTGAAATGTCTGTTAATAAGCACCGTCTTTTCTAAGCACTACGCTTATTGTTTTGAATAAAATGGCAATGTCATTCCACATTGACCAGTTTTTCACATACCAGGCGTCAAGATAAACGCGGGTCTCGTAATCCACATCGCTGCGACCACTCACCTGCCATAATCCCGTCATTCCGGGTTTGCTCAGCAAGTAATAATCCACCTCATCACTGTAGCGCTCGAGTTCAGCGTTAATAATGGGTCTCGGCCCGACCAGACTCATTTCTCCTTTTAATACGTTAAATAATTGCGGTAACTCATCCATACTGGTTTTACGCAGTAAATGTCCGATGCGGGTAATACGCGGATCATTTTTCAGTTTAAATGTCTCATCCCATTCGGCACGTGCTTCGGGATTATTCAACAGCAATGCCTCCAGCACTTCTTTCGAATTGATCACCATCGAACGAAACTTCAGGCATTTAAAAGGACGCCCCCCTTTACCAATACGTTCATGACCATAAATCGCCGGACCGCCGTCTTTTTTCACCTTGTAGCTGATATACAGCAACAGTGGCGACAGCAGCGTAATAATCGCCACCGAGGCGACCACATCAAAGACCCGTTTAAGCACGCGGGAGGACCATTTCGCCAGGTTCTGATGAACGCGCAAGATCATCACTTCGTGGCTGAAAATAAACGACATGTCCGTGCTGTCGAGCGGCATACCCCGCAGCGTCGGGATCACCGAAACGTAACGGTAGCCATTGATCATAAAGACCCGCAGCCAGTAGTTACGGATATCACTCTGGTGTGATTCCACGGCGACGATAAACTGCGTTTTCCTGTCGCACGGGCTTAACAGCCACAGATCTTCACAGAAGATCACCGGAATACCGTCAATATGATCGCCCGGTTTATCCGTCGGTTCGCTGGAGACAAATCCGGTGACATTCAGACCGAGGTTCTTCTCACTTTTAATGGCTTTAAAGGCTTCATGGGCATTTTTACCGGTGCCGATAATAATGGCGTCGCGTTGCCATATTCCGAGCAGCGTTAATATTCTCTTGGTCATCATTCGCGCACAAGGTACAAGAATAAGTACCAGCACCCAGGTAAGGATCCACATATAACGGGAAAAATTCCATTCGGCGAATGCCATCACCGCGATCTCGATCACGGCAAATATCACCAGCGTGCGTAATATTTCTTTCAGTTCAAACCAGAATGTTTTGCGATAATAATAATGCCGCAAACGCATGGAGAACCAGGCCACACAGCAAAATGCCAATGTCCAGTGCAACAAAATAAGCGCAGTAATATGTTCAGCAGGGATATATTCTTCAAACCCTCTGGACGTCAAACTAAGAAAGAGTTTGGCGAGATAAATGGAAAGGGTAAAACTGATAAAGTCCGAAAGAGCAAGGAACAGGCTTGAGTAAAAATTTCTGGTGAGAAATGTCATATTTCCCTCACAACAAGTATCGAAAATAGTTATTACCTGAAAAGACATCAGGACAACAGGTTTATAATAATGGACTACAGAAAGCACCCTCTGACCGTCGTGACGGTCAGAAGCAAAAAGTGAAATAAGAATTTCCGTAAGCCCGTCAACCGGTGACGGGCTCAAAGGGGATTAAGGCAACTGCGGTGTATCTCTGTCTGATGTAATTCCGTATAAGCCGTACTGCCTGCCCAGCATCTGTCCACCGTCACGCGTCAGTGGTGTCCAGCTGATAGTTGGCGTGCTGCGTGTTGGTCTGACGGTTAACAAATCCAGCGGAACCGAGATATAGAAGCCCTTGGTAAAGGAACCTTCGCCATACTCGTCTTTAGAAACGTTGGTCAGCGTGGCATACGCGCCCACCGTCACGCCGCTGTCAAAGCGTTTGGAAAGATCCAGCGTGCCGCCTTTATCTTTTGCCAGATACTGACCCACGCTCATTTTGACCAGCACGTTATCCATAAACTCCGGTCGCCAGTAGGCGGTCAGGTTGCCGGTCGCCGCTTTATAATTCGTGAAACGCATCATGTCATCCCAGTCGCGCTGTTTGACATAATTGGCATCAATACCGAATGCCCAGTCAGAATCCAGTGGCCGGTAAAGCACTT
The DNA here is from genome assembly GCF_004364755.1 of Rahnella sp. BIGb0236. Taxonomy (NCBI): domain Bacteria; kingdom Pseudomonadati; phylum Pseudomonadota; class Gammaproteobacteria; order Enterobacterales; family Yersiniaceae; genus Rahnella; species Rahnella sp. BIGb0236. The sequence goes on along the minus strand of NZ_SOAO01000016.1, from coordinate 20,284 downwards.
CTCCCCCTGCGCCGCCGTACATCATTTCCAGATAGCCGCCGTAGAGTTGTCCGTAGAAACCGTTACCCAAATACCGGAAGTAGTTCGCCTGCAGGTTATTCACATACACATCGTTCTCAACGTATTCGCGGATATGAGTCCGCACGCGCGGCAGCGAAGAATCGTTGCTGACGCCGTTATACCTGAACTTATCGTAGTTATTGGCGATATTCGCGAACACACCGCCGTCGATCAGCAGATGATCCGTCAGCCAGTAGTTGGCATCCGCCAGCGCACCGACCTGGTACATATAGAAGCTTTCCGGGCCGCCGACGGACTGTCTCAGCACCGGTGACAGGCTGTAATTGAAACGCTCCCTGCCGATGAAGAATCCCTGCCCGACGTCGGTGACAGGTTCAACCCGTTGCTGCGCCAGTGGTTGCTCATGCCCCAGCGGATAACCCTGTTGCTGCTGACGCAAAGCCGCCACCGGCGTTTTGGTCGTCACCATCGGCATACCAAAGCGGTTCTGGGTGACTTCCAGCGTATCGACATTGGCAGGCAGGTTATTGAGCATAATGACATTCGCGCGGTCTACGCCCCGGGTGGTGTCGCGGTATTTATCCTGCTGCCCCGTCACGTTCAGGGTGTTATCGCGCATGTCGATACGCGGTTCGCTGAACCCGGCATTGCCTTTCAGGTCTGCCAGCTGACCGGCCGCCACACTGTAATTGACGATACCGGCACTTTGTTGCTGCGGCGCATACGCCGGTACCGGTTCATCAATCTGATGAGGCACCCAGTCGTTCAGGTTATTGCGCAGGGTGAAACCGAACATAAAGGTGTTGCCGCGCTCATAGCTGGCGTTGACATCCATCCAGCTGGTCAGGCGATACACCGCGCCGACGTTAATTTTACTGTTCTGTTTCAGCGCACCGGCAAAATCATCCTGATAATTATTGCCGTCATATTCCACTTTCAGGCGCAGTGGCTGCCAGGGAGTCTGGTATTCGACACCGCCGAATATTCCCGCCGGCCCACGGAACATATCATCAAGTGAGATATCGCCGGTGGAGTGACTCTGAGCACGGGTACAATATTTGTCGCTGGCTTTACAGAATGGATTGGTGATATTGCCGCTGTTGCCGATATAACCCCAGCCGATACCCAGCGTGAAATCGAAGGGTCCGGCGGCTTTACTGGCGGCAAAATACTCACTGTCAAACAGGCCAGTCCCACCGATATCACGCTTACCGAAGGCAACTTGCGGCAGATAATACCCCTCTTCCCACAGTCTTAATTTCACATCGAAAGACTTGTCTTTATAGGTCTGACTGCCGCTGAAGTTCGGATCATTGCTGTAAAGCCGGTCGCGCACATCGGTGTAACGCAGGGTAGTTTCCAGCCAGGGAAACAACGCCATCGAGAGCGAGTAAAAACGGTAAGCATCGTTATCACGGTAGTTGGCGCTGAACTCCCCTTCTTTGGGAATACGCGCGGTCGGTGTCTGTAAAAGCCCTGCGCCGCCGAAATCAGACTGTGAAGGACCAAGAGGTTCATTATAGGTCTGCGCCCCGGCAGAATGCGCACAAACCACGGACACAGCGAGCAGGCTGAGAATATATTTTGGTTTCATCATTCAGGCACCCGGTGCGTCAAAACAGAGATAATGTCTTGATTAAGGTTTTTATACTGGCGCGGCAGCGTCCAGTGAGAAAAACCGACCCAAATGACACTGCCTGGCTGGGCCTCCACGTGGTGCTGATTCCAGTAAGCGACCGGCGCAATCCGGACAGTTCCATCGGCATCAATCACCACGGCGTTATTCCGGTTGGCACCAGAAAGAAACTGATGATCCGCGAGATATTCGCTAACCGACCGTCCCGCGACCCACGGCTGTTTTCCTGCACCGCTTATCGCGCCCAGCAGCAACACCTTGTCGGGGCGCGTTGTGACGAAAACGCTGTACTCCCCCTGTAACCTGCGATTAGCGGCATTGTTATTGAGGATCAGGTCCGCATCCATCGACGTAAACTGACGGCCGATAACCCGCACCCCCTGTAACTGACGGATGACGTTGTTAATGGTTTGCCCGGTATCTCCGCTTTCCGTGGCTGCCCAGGCTTTAAGCTGGTTCTGCAGGTGCACATACTGTTGCTGCGCCTGAGGCGTGGCTGCAGGTACGGTAATCAGGGTGCCAGGCGCCCAGGAATGGCGAATCAGGGCAGACTCCGCCATCATCTGACGCATATCTTTAATATGGCTGAGAACCTGCGCGGGCTGTCCCTGAGAAGGATCAGCCACGCCGGTATAAACGGTCACGCTGGCATCAGAAAATGCCATCCCCGGCAAAGTGCAAAGCATGAAGACAAGCGTTTTTATTTTCATGCTGGTGGGATCTCCGCGTTGGCAGGCTTGAGCAACGTAATACTCACCGGCATATCTGCTCCCAATCTCTGTTCGCTTTTAACCACCCGTCCGCTTTGCGGGTCAACCCAGAAAGTGTTTTGCCAGTGGTCGCCGGTAGTCTGCAGCGTCACATCCTCATGCCACACCTGACAGACGACAACACTTCCGGCCAATGTCAGGGTTTCATCCTGCTGACGGCTGAAGCGGGATTCAACAACGGAAGACAACGGCTGCTTGTTCTCCGTCCAGCGCATCAGCCGTGTCCAGCTCGCTCCTTCATGCAAACTGGCTGCGTGCAGTAACGGGTCTTGTTGCAGATTGGTGACTTCCAGCAAATCACCCGCCGAATAACCAGCGGATCGTATCAGGCGGCCATTTTGGGTAATAAATACCACCTGATCGCCGGTACTCCATTTTTCAAAACCGTCCTGGCGATAACCGACCACAAAAATTTGTGCAGACGTAGGCAGCGTTAAATAAATGCTGCCGTAAGGAATATCGGCAATTCTCTGTGGTGATACCACAACGTCCTGCGGACCTTTAACGGCAACCTTAAAAGTATCAACCAGACTGTTTTGCGAGGGGGAGCAGGCTTGTAATAAGAGGCAAAGAAACAATAAGGAATAGCGCACAAGTGATTCCCTGTATCTTTATTTTAATTCGGGAAAATAACCACACGGATGTGTGGTTATAATTAATTAACACTATTAGCGTGAGGTTGTGGTGGTCGTTGAAGTATTGGTGTTGCTATTACCATCACCATCATCGTCACCGACAGCAATCAGACCCACTGCCAATATCGTACCTGCGGTACCAACCACTACCGCAACGGTTGCCCCTGTGCTCAGTGCAGCAGCAGATGTTGACTGCGAATATAGCGGCAGCATCATCAGGGCAATAATAGAAAGTATAAATTTTCTCATAATTACTCCTCTTCAATTGACAGTCATATTGTTCACCCAATAACCAATGGGCTCTTTGAGTATATCAACAGAAAATAATAATTCTTCAAAATTTACCTCTGGTATATTTTAGCTATGCTACCGCCCCTGGTTTACGGCTACCAATTTGCCAAAATATAAATCCGGTAATAATTTGCGCAGTTTTCCCTCGCCAAAATATTGCAGGCGATAACGACTCAGACGCATATAAAAACCACGATAATTAGCTCTGCGTGCTAATTACCAGGCTATTATAAAATTTACATCTTTCAAAAAAATGACTGTACTAACTCATCCTGACTATAAGGCTGCCATAATGTTCCTTGCATCGCCCGGATATCACTGCCGCTTAAATACTCAATATGTTGCGAATTCTCGACACCATTGACAATAACGCCACGACAATAGGGCCGGAGATGGTCGATCACTTTTCTTAAAGACTGAGTTCCCTGGTGTTGCCAAAAAAAGACCTTACTGATTTTTATATATTCAAATTTTTCACTCATCACCAGTGTAAGGCTGGTGTGTCCTGCCCCAAAGTTATCCAGCCATAAAGGGCAGCACGCTGCTAAAGACTGAAGCACCGGGCATTCCTGCCCGGCATTGAACTCGCTAAAATCCTCTTTCACTTCTAGTCTTATATATTTGTGTTGTTGTAGAACTTTTTGTATCGCCAGATTGTTAGCAATATGCGCAGCAATCTCATAGTCAATATTGATCGACAGTAAAAAACCATTGGCGATAAATATATTTTCATTCATACAGGCTGTCGTCACCTGCTCAAAGAATCCCCTCACCTTTTCTTCAGCAGAAAACGGTGAAGTGTAATCCAATGAATTTTCGCTGCTTTCTCTTTGGTCTGTTTTCTTAACCAGCTCAAAACCAAGTATCACTCCGGAGACGGACACGATAGGTTCATAGATGAAGCCAGGATGACTTCTTTTAACTGATCGCATTTCATACCCCTGAAAAAATAGCAACGCCTGACGCACTTACCTGCATGAGCAAGGCCGGCTATAAATTTTCTACTTATTTGGCAACTCTGTTTCCCACGGCATGTTTGTGCAAAAAAAACAAAGCTGAACTGCTGCTGGCATCAACGCCTATTTTTCTTAATGAGTTGCATTTATGAACACTTATCGTTTTAACACTGAGCTTAAGAATATTTGAAATGCTGGTGACGGACAGTCCAGACATCATCATTACCAACACTTTCTCCTCCATCTTGGTGATATTATAATTGAAGGCTTCTTTGTTAATCGCACTTCCCTGAAGCAGGATGAATTGTTCGACCAACCTCTCGACATCTGGCAGTGCGTTCCTCTTCTTAAGAAACTTAAACTCCTTTTTCAGCAAAAGCTCGAGCATTAACATATCAACCGCTGAAGAAACAACCAGAATTCTCTCCGGATCCAATATATTCAGATTTTCTCTCAAAAACTCATAACACCTGTGGAAGCCACCGCCTGATGGGTCAATAATCAAGTAATCTTTCGCATACAAATCCATCCCAACATTCTGGTCAAACGGGATGACATTGTTAACGTAAGGCAGCTTCTTGGAGATTATTTCATTCAACGCCAACCTGGTGAATTGGCACTCACTCCAGATTATTACCCGGGGCATTGGGCCGCCTAAATTGTGTGGTTTTAAAAACGCTCAAATTCTGCCTCGTCAATCCGGGGAAGAATAAAGCACTCTCAGCATGATATAAGAAAAACGAATGTTAAATTCGCTCTCCATCATATTTAAAACTTTCAAGTAACTGTATGTAGAGTAATACGCAGCCGAAACTCTTCAAATCGTTTTTCTCGCTCATAATTACACCCAACAATAGGTTTCACCGATCGATTTACACTTTCCTATCGTTAAACGAATGACTTCTTTCTAGGCCGATTCTTACACTTATTCCTAATAACTAACCAAAATGTGACGTATTCGACGCTTTTGATGTTTTTAACACCTTAGATCTAAGAATTTTCTCAGGTGGAATAACTCTCATTTAGACAATTCCATCAATGCATACATTCATCTTAATTTTTACATTAAAACAGGATATCTCTCTTTTTTAAGTATTATTTTAGTTTTAGCTTTTTACGAAAATTAAACATTTATATTTCATTCCTGAGTGCTTTTCCGAAAAACTGCTTAAAAAATCTAATCTATTGCTTTTATATACATAGTTATGCATAGCCATTAACCTTGTTATTTAACCATAAGCTCACCAAGAGGATTCCTAATAAGTAAGAAAAGCCGCCTAATGGCTGCTATTTCAGACAAATATGGGTAATTATCTGATTTTTACTCACAGCAAATATCAAGAGTATTCTTAAATTAATTCCCATTTCTCGTTAAATCTCTGTATAAAAAGTGAGACATTCCCTTTGATGAGTCTTTAGCTATCAGATAACTCGTGGAAATATAAAAAAAAGCAAGTTTTACAATTTAGGAAAGTTGCAGAAAATAAACGCGTTAACTGGCCAGTAAAAGACCAGCCTGGCGGCTGATTGCATGTTTTAACGGCTGACAGGTGATTGCAGCAGAGCCTGTTTACTCTTATCCCACCATGCCGCTTAGAATTATCCCGGTCGCATTTCTTGTGTTTACCGGTAAGTCAGGCTCGTGGAGGGACGTCATGAACATTGGCTGACATCTGGCTAAGCGAAGTCGTCTTTCCGGCTCTATATGGCATAACTGATTTGAGGGGGCACTCCCTTTACCCGCTGCAAATGTGAGTGCTCGTTCCACTCAACCCCACAACACAACCTTCAGTTTACAAATCATTATTAAAGTAATAACAAATCATGGCCGATGCTTTCCTTATGTTATGGCTCATAAAATAAAAGGTAAGCTATGAAAATCTCCACAAGATTATTCGTCCTTGTTGGTTCTGCCCTGCTCGGCGTGGCCTGTGTCGTGGGTTCCGCATTGTATTCATTGAATGACTCTCTGATTGAAGGCAGAAAGGCTGAAATCGTTAATTTGCTGACCAAAGCCGAGCATATCTCGCGGTATTACGTGCAACAGCAGACAGCCGGAAAATTGAGCCAGGCCGCCGCACAGGAAGGCGCAAAGAAAATGCTTTCCGAACTGAACAGCGGATCCAAAAGTTATTACTGGGCTAACGATGACAAAGATTTGACGGTCGTGCACCCCAATCCTGATCTGATCGGCAAACGCTCCGGTGGCAACCATACTCCATCAGGCATCGTCGATAATGAAGCCTATAAGCAAGCGGTGAAGCAGGATCACTTCGGGCTGGTTGATGTACTGGTTAAACGCAGCAAAGACGAGCCGTTGCAGCCGAAGTTGCAGGGCGTGGTGCTAATTCCTGAATGGAACTGGATGCTCGGCACCGGGTTCTTCTATGACGACATTAATGCCAGCTTCTGGAAAATGGCATGGGAATTGTTGGCCATCTCACTGGGGATTTTCGTGATAGTGAGCGTGATTGCAGGTGTCATGACTCGCAGTATCCGCCGGACATTGGGCGGCGAACCGGATATTGCTGCCAATATCGCCGCGCAGATTGCTTCCGGCAATTTAGGCGTTACCGTGAAGCTGGCGCCAAATGACCGCTCAAGTCTGATGTACACACTCAATGAAATGAAGCAAAAGCTGCGCGAACTGGTGCAGGAAATCCAGTTGTCGAGCGATGCTATCGCCACCGGTGCGAGCGAGATTTCCATGGGGAATACGGATTTGTCACAGCGCACGGAAGAACAGGCGTCATCGCTGCAGGAAACCGCAGCCAGCATGGAAGAGATCACCGCCACCGTCACCCTGAATGCCGATAACGCCCGGCAGGCCAGCCAGTTGGCGGTGAAAGCCTCTTCCGCCACGCAGCACGGCGGAGAAGCCATGAGCCAGCTAACGCAGACCATGCAGCGGATTTCTTCAGAGTCTCAGGACATCGTGCAGATCGTCAGTGTGATTGAAGGCATCGCGTTCCAGACCAACATTCTGGCGCTGAACGCGGCGGTGGAAGCGGCACGGGCAGGAGAAGCCGGGCGCGGTTTCGCGGTGGTCGCCAGTGAGGTACGGACGCTCGCTCAGCGCAGTGCGACGGCGGCGAAAGACATCAAGAATCTGATTGGTGAATCAGTCACGCGGATCACTGACGGTTCCAGTCAGGTGACGCTGGTCGGTGAGCGCATGAATGAAATTGTGCAGTCAATCCGTCAGGTGAATGACATTATGGATGAGATCGCCTCCGCCTCGTCAGAGCAAAGTATCGGTATCGGGCAGGTAAACCTGGCGGTCACACAGATGGATGGCGTGACGCAGCAAAACGCCGCGTTGGTGGAACAGGCCGCCGCTGCCGCGGCTTCACTGGATCAGCAGGCGAACCAGTTACGACAGACGGTGACCGTGTTTACGTTGTAGCCTTACATCCCCCTGAGCAGGCAGCATGCTACTTGCTCAGGGGTTAGCCTTAGCTCGCTTTACGCCAGCTGCGGGTCAGTACTTTCTCTATCTCGACAATCACAAACAGCGCAACACCGATCAGCAAACCGATAATCCAGTAGATGAACGGCAGCGGACGCGTGCCGAACAGCGTGTTCATCAGCGGAACGTAGATAATGATCGCCTGCAGCGCAAACAGCACCACGGTGACAATCCAGATACCTTTGTTTTGCAGCAGACCGCGACTGAGTGAGAAGTTATCCGAGTCACGGCAGTTGATCATGTATACCCATTGCGCGGTAACCAGTGTCTGCAGCAGCACGGTGCGGATGAATTCCGGCTCATAGCCGCGTGGCTGTAGCCAGGCTTCGAGCATGAAGGCGCTGATGGAAATCAGCAACCCGACAAACGCCACGCGCCAGATAGCGTATCTATCCATCACGTGCGCGCTGACGTTACGCGGCGGACGACGCATCACACGGCTTTCGGCCTTTTCAAATGCCAGACCGAAGGAGAGCGTTGCGGACGTCGCCATGTTCATCCAGAGGATTTGCACCGGCGTAAGCGGCAGAAAATTACCCATCAGAATGGCGATAATAATCAGCAGCCCCTGCGCCAGGTTGGTCGGCATAATAAAGAGGATGGTTTTTTTCAGGTTATCGTAAACCCGTCGTCCTTCCCTGACCGCATTGGCTATGGTGGCAAAGTTGTCGTCTACCAGGATCATGTCGGCGGATTCTTTGGTCACTTCCGTCCCTTTGATACCCATCGCAATGCCGACGTTAGCCTGTTTCAGCGCCGGTGCATCGTTCACCCCGTCGCCGGTCATCCCGACAATCTCTCCGGTATCCTGCAACGCTTTCACCAGACGCAATTTATGTTCCGGACTGGTACGGGCGAAAATATCGAACTGTGTAGCCGCCGTTCTCAGTTGCGCGTCATCCATATGTTCCAGCTCATAGCCGGTGATGGAGTTCCCGCTGTTGCCGATGCCAAGCATTTTACCGATGGCCATCGCGGTTTCCTGATGGTCACCGGTGATCATCTTGACGCGGATCCCGGCCTGCTGGCATTCGCCAATCGCCACAATCGCTTCGGGACGCGGCGGATCCATCATGCCCGCAATACCAATCAGCACCATGCCGTGACTGAGTTCCGGATGGTCCAGCGCGGTAACTGGCTGACCGACCGGCTTCCAGGCCGCCGCCACCATGCGCAGCCCTTCGCTGGCATATTGTGTGATCGCCGATTCCCAGTAGGCATGATCCAGTGGCACCGCGCCTTCCGGTGTCTGCTGGAACTGACAGAGTTTGAGCAGCACATCCGGCGCGCCGGTCAGCATGATCTGCGACTCGCCGTTTTTCTCGCCGGCCACCGCCATATATTTGTAGAGCGAATCGAACGGGATTTTACTGCTGAGGCTGAATGCCAGTTCCGGCAGATGCGCCTTGGCGGCCAGCACTTTCAGCGCCCCTTCGGTCGGACCGCCGGTAATGCCCCAGTGCCCCTGCGCATCCTGCTTCAGCGTACTGTCGTTACAGATATCCACGGTACGCAGAAACTGAGTCAGCAGCGGTGACGAATCCGCAGGCTGCGGTGTCGCCGCACCGGCGGGGGTAAAGCTGCCCATCGGTTCGTAGCTGTTGCCTTCCACCGTCCAGACATTATCCGCCAGAATGACCGCTTTCACGGTCATCTCATTCATGGTCAGCGTACCGGTCTTATCCGAACAAATCACTGACATCGCGCCCAGCGTTTCCACAGTCGGCAGTTTGCGGATAATGGCTTTCGAGCGCGCCATGGCCTGCACGCCGAGGGAGAGAATAATAGAAATGATCGCCGGTAACCCTTCCGGCACCGCCGCCACCGCCAGACTGATAACCGACAGCAACAGTTCGCCAAACGGAATATCGCGCAGCAGATAGCCGAAAATCAGCAACGCCACCATCATGAACAGAATAATGATGAAAATGGATTTGCCGAGTTTGTCGATCTGCACCAGCAGCGGCGTTTTGTTGTCTTCTATAGAAGAAAGCATTTCATTGATGTGACCGAGTTCCGTCTGACCGCCGGTCGCAAACACCACGCCGCTGGCCGTACCGGAACTGACGGTGGTACCTGAAAACGCCAGATTTTTGCGATCACCGATGGATTTTTCGCCTTCCAGCGAGTCGGTTTTTTTCGATACGACGGTGGATTCACCGGTGAGAATGGCCTCTTCGACCCGCAGGTTATGCACATCGATCAGCCGTAAATCGGCAGGGATTTTATCGCCGGGGCGCAACAGCACAATATCCCCCGGTACGATCTCGTCGGTAGCCACGGTAACCTGCTGGCCGCCGCGTAATACCAGCGCCTCACTGGAAAGCATATTCTGGATGCTCTTCAATGATTTTTCAGCATTATTCTCCTGAATGAAGCCAATCAGGGCATTGATTACCGCCACGCCTAATATCACCAGCGTATCAACCCAGTGCCCCATAATCGCGGTGATCACGGCAGCGGCAAGCAATATATAAATCAGGATATCTTTAAAGTGGGAAATAAACTTAATAAATAGAGATTTACCTTCTTTTTGCGGCAGGACATTCGGACCGTAATGTTTTAATTTGTTTTGTGCGTCTTCGGGAGATAGCCCGTCTGGCCCGGACTGCAACCCTGCCAGACTTTCTTCTACACTTTGCTGATACCACAGTTTTTCTGTTGTTAATTTATTCACAGAATGTGGCGCTGGGTTATTCATGATGCCTGACTCCTTGACCCCTGAAATGGTTCATAAATGAAGCGGGTAATGAATGAATTGTCATGATGTTTTCTGGCAAGATGCTTAAAGCTGTATAAACTATAATATACCGTGTTAAATAGTGTTAATTCCCTGCTTTAAAAAAACAATTAGATAAACAAAAACAAGAAGTCGCTTAATAGTCTCACTGAAAATACGTCAAAGCAGAATATAGCGGTGCCTGACACTAAAGCCCCTGAGTATTCTGCCGGTATTTATTATTTCGCGCGTGGTTTGCATGAGGGAAGTATGTTGAACATCCGTTTTTCTCCCGCTCTGTTACTTTTGTTCCTTCTGTTCCTGTTAAGTGCCTGCGATCAGAAAACCGCAGACGCCCCTGTTCCGCCACGTCAGGTTAAAATCGCCACCGCCGAAGCGGCCAGTCCGCTCAGCACCCGCGTTTTTCCGGCCCGTATTCTGGCGGGGGATAATACCGACATCGCTTTCAAGCGCGCAGGCCAGTTACAGACGCTGGATGTGCGTGAAGGCGAAGCGGTAAAACAAGGGCAAATCCTCGCCCGCCTGACCAATAATGATGCCCGTCAGCGACTTAACGATCGCCAGAGCGCCGCCACGCTGGCGCAGCGCCAGTTCGAACGTTATCAGACGCTGGCACGGCGCAACGTGGTGTCGCAGGCGGAACTGGAAGTGCACAAAGCCAGCCGGGATTCCGCCGCCGCCGCGCTGAAAATCGCGCAGGAAGAACTCAATGACCTGAACCTGACCGCGCCGTTCAGCGGAGTGATTGCCCGGCTTTCCGTGCGCAATCATCAGGTGGTGGCCGCCGGTCAGCCGGTGGCGACTATCAGCCGTGCCGATGTGCTGGATGTAATATTCAGCGTGCCGGAAAACCTGTTTACCAGCCTTGATATGCGTAATGCCGGTTATCAGCCACGGGTGCGCATCAATAACCTGCCCGACCGCGAATTCACCGCCACCTATAAAGAACACACCGCCAGCAGTGAAGCCAATTCGCTGACCTGGCAGGTGACGCTGACCATGCCGCGTCCGGAAAACTTCCCGGCCGTGGCCGGGTTAAGCGGCACCGTGACGGTCAATCCGGCCAATCTCGCCACGGCAACACCGGCAGAGACGCTGGTGATCCCGGTTGAAGCGGTGTTTAACCCGGACAGCAGTCAGCGCAACAACGCGCACGTCTGGCTGGTCGCCGGTGAGGGCGACACCCTGCACGTCGAAGACCGCAAAGTCACCGTCGGCGAGCTGACCTCGCAAGGCATTGAAATCACCGCCGGACTGCAAAAAGGCGACAGAGTGGTTGCCGCAGGCGTGGGCGAACTGCACGCTCAGCAGCCGGTTCGCATCTGGGTCAGGGAACGGGGACTGTAATGAGCATTAATGACAGTTTTATCAATAACCCGACGCGCGTCTGGCTGGTGATCCTGCTGCTCGGGGTGGGCGGGCTGATTGCGTTATTCAATATCGGCAGGCTGGAAGATCCGGCATTTACCATCAAAACTGCCGTAGTGTCGGTGCAATATCCCGGTGCCTCTTCCCAGCAGGTCGAGGAAGAAGTCACGCTGCCGCTGGAAAATGCCCTGCAACGCCTGCCCTACGTCGATAATATTTCGTCTATTTCCGCTGTCGGCTTATCGCAAATCACCGTCAATATTGATTCCCGCTATCACTCGTCTGAACTGCCACAAATCTGGGATGAACTGCGCCGCCGCGTCAACGACGCCACCTTGCAGTTTCCGCCCGGTGTCAGCCCGCCGTTTGTGAATGACGATTTCGGGGATGTGTACGGTTATTTTTTCTCGATCTACGGCGACAATTTTACCAACCCGGAACTGCGTAAATACGCCGAACAGTTGCGCAGGGAACTGGTGCTGGTGCCCGGCGTGGGGAAAGTCGCCATCGGCGGCATCATTCCTGAACAGGTGAATATCGAGATTTCCCGCGCCAAAATGGCGGCCTACGGCGTCACCCTGCCGCGCCTTGCCGACGTCCTGAACCGGCAGAATCTGGTGTCCGACGCGGGCAGCATGACGGTCGGCAGCGAGTCGATCCGTCTGCATCCGAGCGGCGGATTTCAAAACATTGATGAGCTGAATAATGTGCTGATCAGTCCCGCCGGATCCACCCACAGCATTTATCTGCGCGATATCGCCACCGTATCGCAGGGCGTGAGCGATCATCCGGGCAATATTTACCACGCCAATGGCCGCGACGCGCTGACCCTCGGCGTCTCGTATATTCCCGGCGTCAATGTCATGAATATCGGCCACGCGATCGAAGCGCGGATGCAGCAACTTTCAGCCGATAAACCGGCGGGGATCCAGCTGAAAGTCTTCTATGATCAGGCCGCTGAAGTGAAGAAATCCGTCGACGGCTTTATCATTAACTTCCTGATGGCGCTGGCGATTGTGGTCGGCGTATTGCTGATCTTCATGGGGCTGCGCAGCGGCATTATCATTGCCGTGTCGCTGGCGCTGAACGTGCTCGGCACCTTGCTGATCATGTCTTTGTTCGGTATCGAACTTCAGCGGATCTCCCTCGGTGCGCTGATCATTGCGCTCAGTATGCTGGTGGATAACGCGATCGTGGTGGTGGAAGGCGTGCTGATTTCCCGCCAGCAGGGTAACCCGCTGATGAACGCCATCTCGCACATCATTAAACGTTCCGCCCTGCCGTTACTGGGCGCGACGGTGATCGCCATTCTGGCGTTTGCGCCGATTGGTCTTTCGCAGGATTCCACCGGCGAATACTGTAAATCGCTGTTCCAGGTGCTGCTGATTTCGCTGATGCTCAGCTGGGTGACCGCACTGACGCTGACGCCGGTGCTGGTAAAATGGGCGTTCGCCAATATGAAAGTGGCGGAGAAAAAACCCGACGAACAGGCCGACCCTTACGGCGGCTGGATATTTCGCGTCTACCGGCGTGTTCTGTCCGCGTTGCTGGTGCGACAGACTGTGACACTGACCGTGCTGGCGGCGTTGCTGGTGGCCTCCGTCTGGGGATTCGGCTTCGTGCGTCAGAACTTTTTCCCTTCGTCCAATACACCGATTTTCTTCGTCGATTTGTGGATGCCCTACGGCACCGACATCAATTACACCGCGCGCATTGCCGGGGAAATCGAGAAAAAGATCAACCATCAGGACGGCGTGGAAAACACCGTCACCACCGTCGGTCAGGGCGGAATGCGCTTTATCCTCACTTATAACGGCCAGCGCCAGTATTCCAACTACGCGCAGATCATGGTGCGTATGGACGATCAGCGGAAAATCGCCGGCCTGATTGAACGCACCGAACAGGATATTGCGCAGCATTATCCCGAAGTGAATGCGCGGCTTAAACGCATCATGTTTGGCCCGTCCGGCGACAGCGCGATTGAAGTGCGCATCAAAGGATCGGATCCGGATACTCTGCGCCGGATCGCCAGTCAGGTGGATAAAATTATTCTTGATGACGAGTCGGCAGACGGCGTGCGCAACGACTGGCAGGATCGCAGCAAAATGGTGCGTCCGGTGTTCTCGCCTTACCTCGGACGCGAACTGGGCGTTGACCGGGGTGATGTCGACAGCGCCTTACAGATGAATTTCAGCGGCAGCACCGTCGGGATTTTCCGTGACGGCTCGACGCTGATGCCGGTGGTCCTGCGTCCTCCGGCGGCGGAACGGCTGGATGTCGATCACATGGCGAACATCATGGTGTGGAGCCAGACGCGCCAGCAGTTTATCCCGCTGAGTAACGTGGTCAGTGATTTTAAAGTCGAATGGGAAGATCCGCTGATCATGCGCCGTGACCGCATGCGGATGCTCACCGTGCAGACCGATCCGGATCCGGCCAGCGGCGAGACGTCCGGCGATATGCTGGCGCGTATCCGGCCGCAGATTGAGGCGCTGACCCTGCCGCACGGCTACAGCATTGAATGGGGCGGCGACGCGGAGAATTCCGCCGAGGCGCAGCAGGGCTTGTTCACCACGCTGCCGATCGGCTTCCTGATGATGTTTATCATCACCGTCCTGATGTTCAGTTCGGTGAAAAATGCCATCGCCATCTGGCTGACCGTGCCGCTGGCACTGATCGGCGTCACTTTTGGTTTCCTGCTGACCGGGATCCCGTTTGGATTTATGGCGCTGATTGGTCTGCTCAGTCTGAGCGGGATGTTAATCCGCAACGGCATCGTGCTGGTCGAGGAGATCGGCCAGCAGAAAAAAGAGAAAAACCAGACCGAAGCCATTATCTACGCCGCCACCTCGCGCCTGCGGCCGATCCTGCTGACCGCCTTCACCACGGTGCTGGGACTTGCGCCATTGTTGCTGGATGTCTTTTTCCAGAGCATGGCCGTGGTTATTATGTTCGGGCTGGGATTTGCCACAGTGCTGACGCTTCTGGTTCTGCCTGTGATTTACAACTGTTTCCATCGTGAAGGACAACGACGCACACAATGAACACCACGGGACTGAACATTATTAAAACGCTCGGCTGCCTGACCGCCGTGACCTTTTTTACCGTTTATAACACCTACGATAATTACAATTACAATCACGACAGTATTCTGGCGTTTCTGACCTTTATTTCCACCATCGCCACGCCGCTGTTTTTCGTGGTGACCGGCTATATGGATGCCGGTTCGCAGCACACATCAGAATGGCAACTGAAGAAAATACGCGGCATCCTGACCATCTTCATTTTCTGGTTCTCCATTTATTACTTATGGAGTCCCTATCAGAAAGGCTATCTGATCCAGCCGTGGTTTATGTTTTCACTGGTGATCATTTACACCTTTCATCCGGTGGTCGACTGGCTGGCCAAAAGGCGCATTGTTCTGGCGGTGCTGATCGCCGGGCTGCTGATTTTCTCGTATGCCTACGATCTGCTGGCGATCTATTACACGGAGAATAAAAGCTTTTCGACCCCCGCGCAGTTCCGTATCTGGACATGGATCCTGTTTTACCTGACCGGTCAGTTGCTGTATGACCCGGTGGTTTCCGCGCTGTATGGCCGCCCGCGGGTGGCAAAAATCGCCGCCATCGCCATCCCCTTTGTGTATGTTTTCACCTGGTATTATGAAAAGTATTTCTTCTTTTCCATCTTCAACGTCGAGCGCAACAGCTTTATCCTGACCGGCTCGCAGGTTTATATTCTGGTGGTATTGATCATTATCGCGGCCAACGGCGTCAAACAGGATGCCACGCGTTTGCCGGTCGGCGAGATGGTCAGCTCACTGGGTAAAACCATGACCGGTGTGTATATCCTGCACTACACCGTGTTCAATTTATTGATCCAGTGGATCCCGATCAATTCCCTGACCGCCAAACTGTTCGTCATCCTGCTGACCTTCCTGCTTTCAGTGCTGTCTTCCATGTTGCTGCTGAAGAATAAAATAACGAAGAAGCTGATTACGTTTTAACTCTGCTCCGATACCAGCACCGCCATGGTGTCCGGTTCCAGCGCCCGGAAGATGTGTTCCACGTCGGCGGGATAGGAGATGTAATCACCGGCATTCAGTTCCACCGGTGAATCCACCAGCCCGACGAGGGCGCGCCCCTGCGTGATGATGATGTGTTCCACTGACCCCTGCGGATGCGGGCTGGAGATGCGGTCGGCACCCGGCTGGGTGGTCAGCAGGTAAATATCCCGGCGGGCGGCAGGCGGACAGGTGGCGAGCAGCACCGCTTTATAATCTGCCAGTTCCGCCACGACTGTCGGGCCTTCGCCCCGGCGGATCACCTGCATTTTGTTCACTTCCGGCTCCATCAGTCGCGCGAAAGGAATATTCAGCGCCACACACAGCGCCCATAAGGTTTCCAGACTCGGATTGCCATTACCTGCTTCCAGCTGGGAAAGCGTGGATTTCGCAATGCCCGCTCGGCGCGCCACTTCCGCCAGTGACAGGCCAGCCCGCTGGCGTTCGCGCACCAGACCCTTTGAAATCACGCTGATAGGTTGAGACATAATCGTGCCCTGATCAATATAACGAACGATCGTTCGACTTGAAGAACGATTCGGAAGCGTTCATTATAATGGAGACTTGTTCGATATGGGATGAAATTATGCGTGCGCGTTTCTTTTCACCGCTGGGAAATGATGTGGTGAAAGCCATTTTTCTGGTGTGTCTGGCCGACGGTCTGGTCGGGATTTCGTATGGCTCGCTGGCGGTGGCAGGCGGCTTTCCACTTTGGGTGCCGCTGGCGTTATCGTTGCTGGTGCTGGCCGGCGCGTCGGAGTTTTTATTTATTGCCATTGTCGGCGGGGGCGGCAGTCCCTTTGCTGCGGCAGCGGCGGGATTACTCGTCAATGCGCGCCATTTACCCTTCGGGATTGCTGTCAAGGATCTGGTGGGCAGCAAGGCCATGAGCTGGCTCGGTTGTCACATCATGAATGACGAAAGTGTGGTGTTCGGGATTTCACAACCGACGTATGAAAAACGCAAAACCGCCTACTGGCTGTGCGGCGCGGGTATCGCATTATTCTGGCCGGTCAGCGTGATTATCGGGGCATACATCGGGCAGTTCATTCCCGATATCAAAGCAATTGGCCTCGACGCGGTATTTCCGGCGATCCTGCTCGGGTTGATTTTCCCGGCGCTGCGAAACCGCCGGACGCGGATCCCGGCCTCCTGCGGCGCGCTGATTTCTGTCGCCACGGTGCCCTTTGTGCCCGCCGGAATGCCGGTGCTGTTTTCACTGCTCGGATTGCTGGCCTGGAGGAACCGAAAATGACCTCACACAGCCTGATTATTGCCGGTATCGCCGTTCTCGCAGCGGGAACGTTTCTGATGCGCGTGGCTGGTTACCGGCTCGGTTCGCGGCTCAACTTTTCACCCGCCATGCAGACGATGCTGTCGGATTCGGCAACCACCTTATTGCTGGCGGTCGCGGCCACGTCGGCGCTGTTTGAAGGCCAGCATTTCGCCGGTTATGCGCGGATAACTGGCGTCGGTGTGGCGTTGTTTTTAGCGTGGCGCAAAGCCCCGCTGATTACGATTATTATCGCGGCGGCGGCTGTCACGGCGCTGATGCGCTGGATGGGCGTTCAGTAATGCAGAACACAAAATCATAGAATGCTTATACAAGCTGAGAGATTTCTTAATTGTTTTTATCAGGAACATACGCTTCCCAGCGTCGGATCGTAATACCGGTGGCGGTTGTAGTACAGCCCTGACTCCTCATCATAATGCTGGCCCTGCTGATTTATCAGGGCCAGCGGTGTGCCCAGGTGGTCGCAGCAGTACAGATGCACCACCGGCGGCGCGGTTTCAGGCACCGGTTGCAGCAACGGCAGCAGGCGCGCCGGCGTCAGCTGCGAGGCCGCCAGCAGCTGCCGGCTTTGTTCGCACAGCTCGCCCGCGCGCAGGTCCTGCTCCAGACGGTGTATCCGCACGGCGACCTCCGGCGGGAAGACGATGTCCGCGTCCTGCTCAAGCCGCGCCACCAGCGTCGGCACCGGTGAAATATCTCGATAACTTGAGCAAAGGAGAAACCCTGGTACTGAACATTCCTACCGGCGTTACGCTGGTTTACTAACTCGACCTAATCCCCTGATACATATAAAATGATTGGCTAACATGATGTCCTATTTCCACTCAGGCATCATATTCGTACACTCCGTCCCCCCTTTTGAAGTGTCATTTTCATCAGCAGGCGTTGGATACTTCTTAATATATTCCCTGGCTAACAACTCGCCCTGTTCAAGTTCTTTAGATGTTAGGTTCTTTTCTATTTCCTTTTTCGAATTATTTGCATCTTTGCTCCCATTATAAAATGCTACTGAAAACCATGCGTAAGCATATAAGTAATTTAATGGCAGGCCGGAGTTGGCATTTGAATACAGAATACCTAAGTTATTTTGTGCCACAGGATACCCCTGACAAGCTGATTCATTTAACAGCTTAATGGCTTTGTTTTTATCAAGGGGTAAATTCCCTATTTCCTGTAAATAATATAATGCCAGCATGTTCCGTGCTTTCATCGATCCAATTTGTGCTGATTTTGCATACCATTTTATCGCTTCATCGTGGTTTGGTTGTGTACCTATGCCAGAGCTGTAAATATAACCTAAGTTGTTCATTGCAATTGTGTTATTTTTTTTTGCTGCTTTCATCAACCAATAAAGCGACTTGGTATAATCTTGAACTCCTCCTGCACCATTCAAATACATCATTCCTAGATTAACCTGTGCTTCAATCACCCCATTCTCCGCAGCTTGCCTATACCATTCCCTGGCTTGTTGATCATTTTTGTCAACTCCTCTACCATTTTCATATGAAGCTCCAAGATTATATTGAGCTATTGCATATCCTTGGTCTGAAGCTTTCTTATACCAATAAACTGCTTGTGAGTAATTTTTTTCCACACCTTTGCCATTTTCGTAAAGAAAACCAAGTTCAGACTGCGATTTCATATCACCTTGCTTAGCTTTAAGAATCAATTCATTTATATTATTATCGCTAGCATTTCTCTCTTTTATGTGCGTGATAAAAAATTCTTTCATAGTTTTGTTTGGGATCCACTCCAACAAACAGGCCGAAAGCAATAATCCTGACGCTAAAACCACAGCAACGACACCACGAATAATTTTATTACTCATTATTTAATCCTATTAATTTATAAATATCATTCTCGTTGACTATAAGAAACCAAACTGTCTATCAGATAATCAGACCATTGGCCTTGTAAGTCCGAGGAACCATGATTTATAAAACTTTTACTACAAGTGAGAGCTAACTTCTTAGTATCCCTTTCATCTTCAACAATCATATCTTTAGCGACATCCTCAATACACGCAGCACCTTTTGCAGCTACCGCTTTAAAGGTGGTCGCAGCACTGATACCGGCCATACCAATAACTGCTGAACCGACTGCAATTCCATGGACATATTGCCCCAATGGGTTATATACGTTATGCATTTTTTCATTGTTTTTTATCACTTTTTTAGCATCTTCAGGTGATAGGTAATTCTCTGCGGAGCCAATACCTTGGCAATACTTATCACCACCCACGCTGCCAAGTCCTAATCCCGCTAATCCTAATGGATCTACTTCTTGTGCCGGATTTGAGGTGTAACGATACAAATTCCATCCCCCCAATAACCCAATCGGGTCCTGCGTGATATACCTGCCCAGCGTCGGATCGTAATACCGGTGGCGGTTGTAGTGCAGCCCCGACTCCTCATCATAATGCTGACCCTGCATGCGGATGGGCTGGTACATGCGCAGCGGGTTGCTGCCGTCCACCTGATTGCCCCACGGGTCGAACTCTGCCCGCCAGTCGACGTGGCCCTGCGGGTTTATCAGGGCCAGCGGCGTGCCCAGGTGGTCGCAGCAGTACAGATGCACCACCGGCGGCGCGGTTTCAGGCACCGGTTGCAGCAACGGCAGCAGGCGCGCCGGCGTCAGCTGCGAGGCCGCCAGCAACTGCCGGCTTTGTTCGCACAGCTCGCCCGCGCGCAGGTCCTGCTCCAGACGGTGTATCCGCACGGCGACCTCCGGCGGGAAGACGATGTCCGCGTCCTGCTCAAGCCGCGCCACCAGCGTCGGCACCGGCTGGCGGATGCCGCCCGCCATGCGCAGCAGCGGCACGAAGCTGCCCGGCTGATACAGCGTGTGGATGCGCTGGCCGTCGCGCTCTGACACCACCAGGTTGTCGCCCTCCCAGCCGTACCACGTCAGGCATTCCGGCTCCAGTTCCTGGCCGTGCGGGCTGATGCGCAGGGTGCGCTTGCCGACGCGCCTGCCCAGGGGGTCATACAGGTAATGGCCGTGGCGGGTGCTGTGGCCGTCGCCCCAGCTCAGGGTGTGGC